>JAIEQI010000080.1 GCA_019747875.1 Candidatus Obscuribacterales bacterium | reverse complement strand
CTAAAAAATAGGCAAGAAGCAGCTCTAGGTCCTAAAAAAGATGAGATCGCCAGCAGCATCGTCCCGTCCGCCCATAGCCTTACAGAGTCGCTCTATTTTTGCATTGATGGTATCTGGCGGATCTTTCAGGTGAGAATAGTGATCGCGGATCTGCACGGTAAGAGTTGTGGATTCAGCGGACGAGACGTCCGCTGCCCATACTTATAGGCGGACGGGACGTCCGCGCTCCATACTAGCTGCATCGGTACTCGAGCGTCTTTGGTGATCGGTATGGACTGCGAGCGTTTTTAGTGATCGGTATGGACTGCGAGCGTCTTTGGTGATCGGTATAAGTTGGGAGCGTCTTTAGTGATCGGTATGGGCTGCGAGCGTTTTTAGTGATCGGTATGAGCTGCGAGCGTCTTTAGTGATCGGTATAAGCTGCGAGCGTCTTTGGTGATCGGTACTGGCTGCAGGCGCCTTAGTATAGTGTCCATACGCGGGCTTCTGGATCCTCTGGAATTGCTAGAGGATCCAGAATTGTAAGCTTCGCATCTGAAACTACAATCGACGCTTTGAGTGCTTCCTTTCGTCTCAAAAACAACAGATCAGGCTGGAATGGTGATATGAAAATCTTTGCGTGTAAGTCCTTCAGGTTCAGCACGTCGGTAGGAATGATGTCCCCAAAGGAACTTTCAATCGCCCTGTCCTTATATATGTTGATCCCGATCGGCAGCCATTGCGACGTCCATGTCTTCGTCTTTCCAGATGTATCGGTTCCCTCAAACGCTACGCTTACAAAGCAGGGATGCGGCGCTGCAAGACTTTGCAATTTGCTCGTGAAATAGAAGCGCGTGAGCGGAGGCAGTCCGGACTTGAGCTCAACGGTGTTGATGGGCGGAATGAATGTGGCCGGATTCTGACCAATAACCTGATGCTTCTGTGATTTTCCCAAAATATTGATTGGCTCATTCAGTCTGACTGCGTGGTTCTTTTTTGAAACGCTATCAATTGCTAGTCCAATTAAACTCGTAGGTTTATTTTGCTCGTCCTTTTTGGTTATTGCGAAGTTCGGGATGCGACTAGGTTGATTGGACGTTTCCTTGACCGGAGGCGGGCCGGAGCAAGTTAGGAACCGAATCCTGAATTCACCTGTCTGCTTTCCCGGTGCTCCGGAGAGATCGTCGGGGGCGGGTCCGGCCTGCGGGGACTCGTGACCATTTTGAAGGATCGATTCAGTTACTCGTCCTCCTATGTCCTGCTTCTCAAAGACACGCGGATCTCGATGATCAAACGTAGTAAATCCCTTCGTATAGGAAAAGGATCGCAACGATGGAAGAAAGAATTTTGAGACCGGATAATCACCGTATATGGTGACTCGGTCGAATCCTTCGGCGTTGTTGTCCTTCATCAAAACTATGGAGTTCTTAACCCCAGGCTTTAAGAGCTCGTTGGGGCAGCGTATTACCCACCAGTTACGGAAGGTCCTCAAATCACGAGACATACCTTCTCCTTGAATCGCCAAGCACTGCAATATGTCTTTGTTGTTTGGCTGCATTTGCGCAAGGGGTTGTGGGCGGTCTTCCAATGGAACGTCGTTAACGATGGCAACTATGGGCGCTCCAAGTATTTCGGAATCCAAGTCACACAATACGAAGGTTGTGCTATTTTCTTCGAATTTGGCCGTGGCGGGGAGCTCTATAGTCTGTACTACATTGCTAGTACTTGTCGTCAGCGCCGCCCCCCATTCCTTCCAGTCGAATGATTGCATCGTGTAAAAGCAACTTACTATTAGCGCCAAGGAAAGCGCGATGCCAGGTAGAATCAGCAGCTTCGAGCTGTTTGTTTTCGACAGGTGAACAAAGAGCTTTCGCAAGCAGATAAAGATCCCCAGATAGAACAAGGCTGCCAGTCCGCTTGCGATATAGGGTGCGGTGGGAAGTGCGGATTCAGGCAAGAATCCAGCGATGAAGTTCGCTACCGATCCACTTTGTGCGATCATCAGCAACGCAATTGCCGAAATTGCGATCCCGATTAGCAAGGTCTTCATTGCAGACTTGGTCTGCGAGCATGCATCAATCAAGAACGCTCCTAGTACTATGATCGACGGGATTGCCGTTATTGCATAGCGACTAATTGCTTCAAATGGAATATAAACGAAGTGGAATAGCGCGATGGTGCCTAGTACAATACCTGCGGAAAATCTGCGTGATAGCGTGATGTGTTTGCTGCCAATGAGCGCGAGTGACAATCCTGCTGTGCCCAATAGAAGAATGAGCTGGTGGAAGAGCGATTGCAATTCAATCGGGAACCCAAAGAGTTTGTAGTGATACTCATTCCAAACGCCGGACCAGAGTCTCGCGATCTTCTTGAACTGCAAGCCTACAAAAGCTAGCGGTTCCTTTTTTGCATCCTCAATTAGCGATGCGACTACGTGCTTTGTGTCACCCGGGAACGTTCCATAATATGGATAGCAGCGCCAGCCATCGGTCTTCAATTGATTCCCATGGAAGATGTTAAAGGAAGGCACCCTATTCACAAATATCGAATATTGCCCGCTCACGGATTTGTTGAAAAAGACCCAGGGAGTAAGAACTATTGCAGCTCCTACGGTGATTAGACAGGTCCGCATGGCGAATCTCTTCAACGACGCTATGACCGAGCTGGTTCTTTCTGCAGCGGTTTTTGAATTCAGAAAAGTGCCCGCGAGAGAAAGTGTGATCAATTCTAGTGCAATTGCTGGAGGCAGTATGACGAACGCAGGTTTCGAAAGCATCAACATTCCGGCTGTCAATCCAATGCCCATCCAGGCGAGCCCATCAACGCTGGGATGTCGCTTGTTCCGAAGTAAAACAAACAGAACGGTCGCGGTCCACGCTGACAGTAGAAAGTAAGAGAATGGCTCGCTATAACAATGTTGTGTGTTTATTATTGCGCCAGGATAGAAGGCAAAGAGAATCGCTGCAATCGTTCCAACCTTGCGGTTGAATGCTAATCGCCCCATGTAATAAACGAGCACGCAAACAAGCGAATCGATGAACGCATTGCAGAGGGTAATCTGAACAGTATGACCGTCAAAAATTGGACTCTTTGGATCAATGCCAATTAGCCATTGCACAATCGCCAGGTACCCTGGATAAACGGGACCATCGATGATAAGCCGGTCCGCGAGCTTCATTGAAGTCATCGACTGCAGTATTTGCGCTTGCGGTGGCGCTGCTGCGTAGAACTTCGCCAGTAACTCGGTCAGATTATTCGATGTGGCAAACGCCTCGTAAATGCAAGAGCCGGAACGCAAAAAATTGTAAGCGTCACCGAAGTGTGCGATGCGGTGTTCCAGAAAAACGCAGTCGTACAGGGCGCGCAAAGACATGGCTAGAGCAAACAAGAATACCGGAAACCAGTTCTGATGTGTCGCCAACTTCGTTATTTTGGAAAGGCGGCCAATTTTGATATGGAAGGGACCTTTTTTGTTGCTAAGCGTGGAGGGGTCTGCTGGGGCTGGGTCCCACGCGGAAGGGCTCACTATGCTCGTTTCGGCAGTATCGTTCATTCTATTTCTTGTTGGCGACAGCGTTGCTCTGCAAAAGAAGTGTAAGGGGATCCGAGAAGTCGCCTGTTGCGTTTCCTTCTGCATTGAGACTGCGAGCTCTGATTTGATAGTAGCCTTCACCCTCGAGTTGCTCGGGTTTCACTGTGAAGTTTTTCCCGGTTACTTCAAACGATTTCAGCACTGCGAGCTTCTCGTTAGCCTGTGAGAAATTCTCGAAGAAGTGATTGTTTTTCGAAACCTCTACGAGATACTTCGCTTGGTCAGCGGTGCTGTTAGGCTCTGGCCTAGAGAGAGAAACAGAGAAAGCCTTTGCTGTGTAGTATGCTCCGCTGTTAGTGCAGGGAAGCTCTTTGATTGTGACAATTGGGGTGAGTTGTGCTGCAGGAAGTAACTCAATTTTCTCGATTGTCAGATTGCTAAGAGGTGGCACAGTAATTGCGATATCGTTGATGCTTTCCTGAGAGTACCAGCGCCACTTCCTGCCGACGGGGAATGTGATCGTTTGCGCTTTGCTCTTCGCAGTGTTGTTGCTGTCGATTCCAATGACGCGGATGCTGTTCTCGTTGCTCCACGCAGCTGGTGCGGATTTCCACCGTAGGTCGAATGGTGCTTTGGTCAGATCTGTAGTTGATTCCAAATGCATTTTGACATAAGCCACATCCATTGGATTGATACTGGAATTTGAAATCAATACGCCATCACCAGCGTTTGGATTGCTGATGCGAATTCCGTTTGGCACTGTTGTGAACCCCGCATGGTCAGCCACGAATGGCAGTAGTGTGGATCTTGAAGGTGCTTCGGTTTTTGCCGCGATCAAACTGACTGAGCGATCGTCTCTGCTCGACGAGGAAAGCTTTACCAATTCGAACTTCTTACTTTGACCATTCCACACCAGAGGTCCTTCAACGGGCTTGCTAGTGTGGGACCCATTGATGATTTGCCTAAACCGAGAACCATTAATAGCTGTATCGTCACCAAACAGCATCGGATCAAAGGTAATAAAAGACTCCGAATAATTCTTGTTTGAGAACGGTGGGCTAAGTAGCATTTCGAACGTAGATCCGTTCAAAATCATATGCGCTCCGCCATGCTCTTTGGGAATCCCCAGAAGTGCAAACTTCGTTTCCTCAGCTGCTGTGGATGCCAAACGTTGAGCATCTTGTAGCACTGAGCGTACTTCCTTGCCAGCGTGCAGCCATACGATGTTCGACGCGTAAGCTGTTTTTGCGAGGACCAAAGTCGCGCCTAATAACAGGAGAGATGATATGACTGCCAGTCGTCCCGAAAGCGGTCCAAGATTTTTCTTGTCTGGCGAGAAGAGTAGAATCGGCAACAGAGAGCTGAAGGACATGCTGAAGAAAAAGCAGAAGCGCGCGCCTTCAAGGTTCGCACCGATTCCGAACAACCGATAAATAGGAGCAAGCTGTGTTAGCGCCCAAACGGTTAGGAAAAAAATCCACTTCCAGGGAAGTGAACCAGCTAAAGCTCTGACGATTACAATGCTAAGCAGCCCGCAGTAGCAAGCGAAAAGCATTGTTTCATTGCTGCTTCGTGCGTTGAAGACTTCGGAGGAAAAGGGAAGAACTAGCCGTTTCCAGCTGTCCCCATCCATCCATTTCGACAGAGCATTTGCACTTTGTGATGCTCCTACCGATCCTGCATATCCTCCCAGCAAAGTGCCAAGAGCGAGCCATCGAATGACAAAATACACTACTGTTGCTGCCCAAATTGTGCGGCTGAATCGCCAAGCTGATAATGCACGCTCTTTAATTTGAGATACGAACTGCGCCGACTTAGGTTGTGTCCAAAGGAAACCTATTGTCATCAAGGTTGGTGCCAAGCCGATTGCCATTTCTTTCGTGCCCATCGCGAGAAAAAATAGCCCGATGCCAGCCGCTGTGAGAAGTATCGATGGCTTTGTGCGAGCGCGTAAGAAGCAATTCAGCGCAGCCAGATAAAACAGGCAGCACAGTGAATCTACTCTTCCCACTACCCACGAGATGCTTTCGCAGTGTAGTGGAGTCGATGCGAATAAAGCCGATGCGAAGAATGCCGCCAGTGAAGAACGCGTGCGTCCCCAATCGGCGCCCAGCTGTCGCAGAAGCGTATAAAGAAGAATCGTGCTACCGAGAAAGCATCCAAGATTCGTAATGTAATAACCGAGCGCATTGCCCTTCCAGAAAAGGAAATCAATCACAAGACTGAGCATCAGGATCGGGCGATACACGGCCATGTTTGGCACTTGCATGTAGTTGCCAGTGAAATTCGACCAGAAGAGATCCCACTGGTTATTGTTGAAAATTTGATAGATGTAGCGAACTTCCCCAATGTCGTCGGCCAGGAAGTAGCTGCCTAACGTTCTGCCAAAGCAAGCAAGGCAAAGCGCCACCAAAAGTAGCGATTGAAAAATGGGGTTCGAAAGGAAGGCAGATATAGCTTCCTTGATTACTGAAACATTCTTGGGCGATTCGTTTAAGACGACTGCCTCTGCAACGGCATTTCGCGTTTGCAGCTCATCTTTCTTTTCCTGGGTTCCTGTTCCTGACAACGTTTCATTCCGACGGAAAAAGTATCTTGGCAATGGTAGCAAGACGCGACCGTTATTGCCTTTAGTAATACTTAGCTACCTATCCCTGTCGTGTTTTAATGTCCCGATGGTTTCTCTTGTCTTTCGCGGTGAACTTGAAAACGCTGCATACACAATCGTTTGCGGGAGATTTGCTGGCTCTAAAGAAGGGCTGGTTTATGAAGGATAATCAAGAGGGTGTCGGTCGGTAAATCCGTTCTGCTGACAACGTTGGTGGATTTATCGCCTGACGAAGAAAAACCTATTGGCTCCGGCGGAAATGTTGTAAGCTTAAACCTATCTGAGGAGCCAGCAGAAGTCGGCCGCCCTCCGTCAGATAAAGCCGGTAATTTACTATCATTTGCTTATCGGAAAAATTCCTTTGTCTTAGGCGGGCACGTCGTTTACACTAGTAAATTGGAATATGGCCAAGATTCTAATAGTTGAAGACGAGCCTTCGCTCTCAGAACCCATCAAAGCGTACCTTACTCATGAGCATCATCTTGTGGAGGTTGTGCCAGATGGTGCGGAAGCTATGGAGCGATTGAAGTTCTACAAGTACGATGTCATCATCCTGGACTGGATGTTGCCAGGATTGCTTGGCGTTGAGGTCTGCAAGCAGTTCCGGGCCAATGGTGGCACAACGCCGATTCTCATGCTCACTGCCAAGAAGCAGACACAAGAAAAGGTTTATGCGCTTGATGCTGGTGCGGATGATTACCTGACCAAGCCATTTGATGTTCAAGAAGTTTCAGCTCGCGTTCGCGCCCTTCTTCGTCGCCCTCAAGCGGTCGCCGGAAATGTTCTGCGTGCTCGGAACGTCGTCTTGGAACCATCAACATTCCGTGTTACACGCGATGGAACGGATGTGCAATTGCTGCCGAAGGAGTTTGCGCTCTTGGAATTTTTCATGCGCCATCCAAACCAGGTGTTCAGCGCCGAGGCTTTGCTCGACCGCGTCTGGTCCTCGGACTCCGATGCATCGCCGGAAACAATCAGAACATACATAAAACGCTTGCGCCAAAAAATCGACACCAAAGGATCGAACTCACTGATTAATACCGTCCACGGTGTCGGTTATAAATTAGACGCTTAAAGAAGCTCCTGGACTAGTTCGTTCTCAATTCTCTTTAGAGCAGGCGTATGGACTTGATCCGGCTATTTGAAACATTTGAATGAATAGGTGACGTCGTGTTTGTTTCGGATAAGTGGTTGCCACTCCTTGTAGTCGCCACTGTAATATTTTTTACAGAGTGGAAACATGTCCTTGGCTGCGCCTCCGAGTCAAATCTAGAAATCGCAGAGTGGGGCATTTCCTAAGATGGCTGATTTTAGTTGAAGTAGAGCAGACAATCCTAAGATCTCGAAGAGACTCAAGTCTTGCGATATCTTCAAGATGCACAGGCGTGGCTTCTATGCAGAGTCCTAATCGTTTTAGATTTCTTAGTCTGTGCATTTGTTTTGTGACTGCTCTATCTATCTCACCAGCACGCATATAAAGCGATTCGATTGGAAGCGAATAGATCGTACAGAGCTCCTGTCCAATGCCTTCGTCTGGTCCGCCAAGCTCAATTCTTTTCAGTTTCTTGAATCGAAGTAGTTTAGACCAATCGGAAATATAGGATGTGCTCAACATTAGATCGAGCGCTTCAATGTCTGACGGAATTGCATCAAATACTGCTTTCGCGCCTTCTTCATCGTATCCACCATATGGGTCTATTCGCCCTTCTTTCAGGCCGTCAGGCAAGAATGCAGATGCGCAATTTGCTATTGGCAGTGAGACCAATAGGCATATCGATATTACAAGAAGTGCCTGTACCTGCATATTTTTGAACCTGGTTTTCTGTCCGAAAACGAGTTTATTCCAGTTATAACATGCGATGGATTCTGGCGCCTTACTGTCCACCTTCGAATCTCAAGATCATAATCCGCAAAGAAAATCTTGACGATGTCATTGCTGAACTGTAAGAGGATCAAAGTTATGGGTTCGATTTCCATCGGCCGCTTTCTTCAATCCACATATCGATCAGAATAGTTTTCCGGTTGAACCTCCGCAAATTCTACACCTCTTCCTTTAAGAAGCTCATCTGCTATTAATGTTTCTCCCTTCATCTCTTGGCTATTGCAGGGCTGAATGAAAATTTCGAATTTTAAGTCCGGAGTATTGTCTCCGCCACTCCCTCTATCGGTGAATTGAAAGACAGTCAACATGTAATTGGCTGGCTCTAACGGTATTCCGAGTTCGCCGTAATAATCTTCTGCGTCGCAGTCGAACTGTAGGCACTCGCTTTCTAATTTAATTGGTATGGAAAAGGCCCTGGTGGCGTCTTTTGGCATTTCGTCAGGTTCCCCAGAATAAACAGAGACTTGACTATTCGCATTGTCAAAAGGAGAGAAAATCGCTATAGCATGGACAGAGCGAATGAATCCCTGCGAGAACCAATTGACGTCAAAGTTTGGGTTGTAAGTGAAGTAATAGCCGGGCGAGAAGATGGTCAGTTTCCCGTCCGGAAGGTAGAGCTTTCCTTGTGCAAGTAATATCACGGTACGACCTCCATTCTCAAAGCGTGGTTTGCTTGCGAAGAATATTCATCTCGCTTTTCGTTTTGTCAATTAGCAGATGATTTGATGGTTCCAGTCATAATTGAGAATGTCGCTTTTGTTGTGTCACACACTGTCGTTGTTAGGTTGATTGTTTTTATAGTTGCAGATTCGCATCATGCGAATAGCTGGCCGGATGATGCGAATGTCCGGCCGGACCAATCGAATATGCCTTAGCGTTAGCTCTATCCGATTTAGTGCGCAGATTCGGCTATTACTGGCCATTTTAATTTATCCACGATTGCATCGAGGGCTTGTTTGCGATCGCTATCACTCATGTTATTTATTGTCTTGATAGTGTCTTGCAAATCGGAGAGTCTTTTCTTTAAGCTCTCATCGATTGGCAAAGCGTTTGCTTTTTGCAGCAACTCGTTCGAGTCCGAAATTTCTCGATTTGATAGATTTTGGTAAACTGCAAGTGCGTATGAGCGTGCAAGATGATCTTCGATGAGTTCATTTTTCGGAGCTTTCTTCAATGCTTGTTCAAAAATTGCCATAGCCTCTCGTGGCTTGTATTGTTCGAGAAGTGCTAATCCTTCCTCGTCGAGTAGCGCCCAATCTGGAAACTTAATTTCGTCGGAGTATAGCCGCGCCAGCGTGTTCTTATCTCGATCAGTCAAAGCTGCTGATCGTGCGGCAGCAGCAAAATACATAATGTCTTTGTCGCTTTTGCTATGACCGAGACCTAGAGCGTGACCAAATTCGTGCAGGCAGGTAATCTTGTAGTCGTCGTCGCTTAGCACAGATCCTGCCACTTCTGTTTCAATGCAGATTCGCGCACTAGAAAGATATGCAGCTCCGCCTTTCTTGTACGTACATCCAGCTTCTGCCGCAGTCGCTCCGTCATCAGCCTGATTGCGGAACATACAGACGATATCTGCAGAGTCAAAATCGTCAGTGAATTTGCAGCTGATCTTCCCGTTTGAAGCTGTCGTCCAGGTATTTATTGCATCAATCATAAACTGTTTGAGTTCGTCTCTGTAACCAGGAACGTAATCACCGCTCACTATGCATACCTTTAACGGCTGACCTTTTTTCAAATTCCAGCGCTTCAATGGTGTTTGCGAAAACTCACTGAGATAATCTGTTCCGGTGTCATTCTTGATTGTGGTAATACCGCCTTGCAAGTCCTGATGCTTCAAAAGGTCTTTTACATAGGCCGTGCTGGAGTGGTTGGGGAATCTTTTGATTATCTCTCTCAAAATATTTGATGAGTTTTTTCCATGCCCCAAGGCTTGCTCAACCCAACTTTCTCGAATCCATAAATCGATATCATCAGGATCTAGTACTATGGCTTGCTTTATATGAGGAAGAGCCTTGGCTGGTTGAGATAGCTGCAAAAACGCGTCTGACATGTAATATTCAATCAGTGAGTTCTTTGGATATTTGTTTTTGAGCTGCTCTAGCATTTTTAGTGCTTCATCGGCTTTGCGATCGGAGAGGAGCAGATGAGCTCTGAGCGTGCTACCGCCGTCTTCCATATCTCTACGCAGCAAGAGATATCTCTTGCTGGCATGTTCTCTAGCTTCAGGTTCCGAAGCCGATTGCACTATGATCGCGTAGTGTTTTATGGCCTCCGGAAACTTTAACTGTCGGACTAATGCGTCAGCGCATGCAATATGGGCATCTATATTATTTGGATCGATAGACAAAACTTTGCGTGCGTATTTTTCAGCCTCAGCCGGTCGCTTCAGTTTTGTTTCAATTTCACATAAAGCCAAGTTCGCTTTCAACGAGTTTGCCAGATCAGGCATGCTAAGAATTGCCTTCGCTTCCTTGTAGTTATGCTTCTTTATCAACTTTAAGGCAACTGCGACAGGATCGATACGCTTATTTCCATCATTTGAAGAAACAGCACTTCCGCTCGTCACCGTCTTTTCGAAAGTATAGGAAATGTTGATTCCTTCTTGAGGAGCTGACTTCGGCAGGAAAAGCGGCCTTGCAAAGGCATCCTTTACAGATTTCAAGCAACATTGGTCAAATGCTTGATCACCGGATGGACATTCAGTTTTGAGTTCACTGATTGTGCCATCTACATGGATTTTGAAAAAAACTATAGCCCTACAATCTTCTGAGCTTTTCGGAGGATCCCAGTTCTTTTTTACGCTATAGCGAAGAGCGCGCATGTACAAGTCGATTTCTTGCTTACGTGTAGCATCATTATCTTTTCGGGCATAGTGAATGATTTTGCCAATTTTTTTCTCTAGCAGGTTTATCTGCTTCAGGATCTTATCGGCTTCGTTGGTCTTCTCCTGCTCATCAAGGCTTTCCCATAGGAACTCAAGGCAAACGGCAAGCTGTTCCTGATCCATATCCTTATCGGCTTCCATGATCGGGATAGCCTTTTTCAGAACATCCTCGGCGTCGAGATAGCGAAACAACGCCATATAGAGCTTCGCCATATTGCGTAAATTGTATGCATACTGAATCGAATTTTTTCCGTGATGAGTCGCTGACAGATACAGCGCCAGAAGCCCAAACTTTTCAGCATCGGCTGGACGACCAGTGTGCCTGCATGTTCGCGAGAGCATTTCGTATCCCAAAGCAAGTTCGTCTTTGTTCTTTTCCGGCTCTTTTTGATAGGCTGCGGTAGATTCAATAAAGAGGTTCATGGCCTCGTCGTACTCACGAAGCTGGTACAAGGCCATGCCGAGCTCTTGATTTATTCCCGCTTTGTCAATTGGACTTTTGGAAGGCAGGAGTTCAAGCGACTTTCTAAAGTGCGGAACGGCGTCTGCGTACTCCTGTTTGTCAGTCAGTTTGAGCCCCGCCTCGAATTCGATCAACCAGGGTTCTGCTTTCTTGTTCTCTACCATTTTCGTGGTAGTAGACTTCGTGGCTGTCTGACTCAAATTTGAAGCGGTTGTATTAGCAGCTGATGAAAGAAAAAATTGGTACTGCAATTGCCAGGTTAAAAGAGCCATTGCTAAGAAGAGTTGGTTATTCATATTCTAGTCCTGGATAGTTCTTTTGAAAGTTGCACAAAGACAGATCTGAACTGAGAGATTATACCCAGAAGTAGCGTCTATCTCGATCGATGAATACTGGTTTGAGCTGAATATGAATTGCATCCCTCGTTCATTAACCGCAAAGAAAATCTTGACGACGTCATTGCTGAACTGTAAGATGATTCTTGTAGTTCTTATTTTGAGTTTAAGCATGTACAAGGTTACTTTTATCTTTACGACAACATCTACGCCGACCGGCTTCGGTAGCGGCTTTAGATAGTTTCGGGAAGATAATCGTTTTTGACCAGAACGTGCCTCCCGAAATTGTTCAGGAGGTTTTTTGTTTTGCGCCACAATAGCTCAGTTGGTAGAGCGCCTGCTTGAAGTACAGGAGGTGGACCGTTCGAAACGGTCTTGTGGCAAGGCGCCTGCATAGTTCATGGGCAGAACACTTTCATGGTAAGGAAGAAAGATCAGTTCAATTCTGATTGCGGGCTTCGCCGACATAGCTCAATGGTTGAGCAACTGCTTCGTAAGCAGAAGGCTGGAGGTTCAAATCCTCTTGTCGGCTAGGTTTTGAATTATAGCAGCTTTGCTGTAGGCATAATGTAGGCAATTTGACTTTGCTAAGGATGAGTGAGTCGATTTATCGAAAGAGAACAAGACTAGAATCAACGCATAACCGCGGCCGTAGTTTAACGGCAAAACTCAGCTTCGCCAGAGCAAAGTTACGGGTTCGATTCCCGTCGGCCGCTTTTGTTCGAATCGCTTGCGATAAAGAGCTTGGTAGAAAAGCAGAAGTTGTGATTTTCGCTTGAGTACAATAAACTCAAAACTGTGAAGGTTCTGGCACATCCAACTTAAAAAGCCAGCTTTCGTTTTCTTCAATGCTTCCATCCGAACTGAACGAGAGGAACATTCCGCGTTGGTACGTTGGGAAAGGAACCTCTTTGTTGCTCGTAAAAGTTGAGAGTTTTACGAGGTCGAACAAGGTAGCCGTGTCAGCTCCCCAGTGTGGCTTTACCTCGACGACGATTGCATTGTTCGCAGGTTCATTTAAGGTCCTTTGATGCAATATGATGTCTGGGACAGCACCTTTTGTTCTGACCTTTGGTATTTCTTGTCTCTCTTGAGCTTTCTCGACAGTGGTTTTTATATCATCGAACATTTTATCAGTGAACTTCTTCAGATAATCTTTCCATTCTTTGATTCTCCGCTTTAGATTGTTGCGCTTTGATCTGCTCTATTTTGGTAATCAAAACATCATACGGAAGATGTTTTGGCTCAGCGAACATTCTATTGTATTCGCAATCAATCGACCATCGATACTGTGGATGCGCCATATCGTGTGTGAGTTCTTCAAAATGCCTGTCAGTGGAGCACGCGAGAAGATGGGTAATTGATCTTTCGCTGCCCTTAATCGAAAACAATAGAGAATGTTTGTCCTTTAAGTCTGCAAGAGCTCGTCGCAATGACTCAGTTCCTATGGAAAGGGCCCGATCAACATCGATAACCACTACATCTTTTGAGTCATTCATCACTAGTTGCCTTCTTGATTATTGATCTGATAGTCGTGCGTGATAATCCCCAGATTCGCGTTCCCTCGGGCAAATGGTGACCACCAAAAAAGCCCGGTCTTTCTCATTTTGAAATGGCCGCGGACAAGATGTGCTCTAACTCCTCCCTGATTGCTTGCTATGTTTGCCGATGATTTAGTGTATGCTCCACCTAACTTTAGGCGAGGACTTTTGGGTATAAAGGTTTTGTTCCTTGGAAAATGCCATGGCCAAAGACGATGAAGCGAATACAGAGCGAGGCGGCTTCGACAAATCCGCTGACCGGCGTGCGGACAAAGCCCTGCAAAAGTCAGTTGATAAAGACTCTGTCGAGAGCCTGACTGAAGGTGAAAAGAAAACTCTTCAGCAGCGCAAGGAGATTGGTAGTAGTTCGGCAAGTGGAGCGTTTGCTGATGCAAATGGGGAAGGCGGTTTGCCTTCGGCTAAGGATGTGCTCGGCCAATTTGCACATGGCGAGCAAGGATTAAAGTCATTGCAGGGATACGTTAGTAACAGTCCTCAAGAAACTGATTTTTCAAAGATGGCAAAGCCCGTATCCGAAGTATCTGAAATGATCGGGAAAGCCTTTTCTAATTCGGTGGAGTCGTTTCGCGAATTAGTAGAAAGCGGCAAGACAGCACTCGGATTGAATCCCACGGAGCAAAAGCAAACACATCCGCCGACCGGAGACATGAGCACTCTCGCTCAGGGAGTTGGCAGCCTGGAAGATGTCGCGCATGCAGAGATTGGTTCGGTGAAAGGTTTGATAGATGCGATCAATATAGGAATGCAGGAACTAACGCCGGAAGGTATGCAAAGGCAAGCGCAGCAGTTTGGTAAGTCAGTACTTGATGGCACGGTAGGTAACGTTCGAACTAAAGTAGACCCGATTGGCACACTTCAAGACGATTTTAAGAAAGTGGAGCCCTTGGGGCAAGAGCTAACGGAATGGGCGACTAATCGAAGTGCCGAGACATTTGGCGAGCGCGGTCGAGACGGTGGCGAATTTATTCCAGTGTTGGAAGCTGGTCAAGGTTTTATTGCACGCAAGCGGGATAGTTTGACTGAGTCAATGAAGCACGTCAACGAACGCGGACTAGCAAAGCTCCTGAACAAATCAGTGAAGGAAATGGAAGTACTAACTGACTCAGAAGTCAAGGAACTAGCAAAGAAGCTAGACATTGACTTGGTTAAGATCGAGAAGGTTGGCGACCCGCCGCGCATGCCAATCAACTGGCAGTATGCTGGCCGAACATATAAGTTCGACGAGTGCGAGTTAGCAAAAACGAATCCAACGAAGGCGGCTGAATTGCAGGTGCAATTTCCCGAAGGTGTGAGGTTCGGCGATGAAGGGTTCCCTGACTTCGAGCCTTACGCCCAACACAAGGTAGAGATTTCGTATTCTGGAAGGAGGTTGAAGGATTTCGAGATTGCAAATAAGTTGGTTGGTCTTGAAGGTACACCGGACGGTTGGACATGGCATCACCATCAAGATGGTAAGACAATGCTTTTAGTCCCAGAGAAGTTGCACGATAATGTTCGTCATACCGGAGGTTGTTCTACGTCCGGTCTCCCATATCGAAAGGAGAAGGAATAGTGGTTGAGTTTACCAAGACAACTGGCCCCTTAACGGAACAAGAATTGGCTGAGTTTGAGAATTCTCTTCCTGTAGTACTTCCGTCGGATTATCGAAGATTTTTGCAGACCTATGATGGTGGTCGTCCCAAACCTCGTGCATTCAGTTTTTACGAAGATGACAATGGATCTTCTATTCACTCGTTTTATGGGATTAAGCAGGACGAGTATCGCGACATACGTGATGCAATTGAAACTTATAAAGGACGTATACCGGAACGTTTTCTTCCAATTGCCTATGATGAAGGCGGCAATCGAATTTGTCTTTCCCTTTATGGTGATGATCGTGGCTATGTCTATTTCTGGGATCATGAACTTGAAGCTGATGAAACCCAAGGTTTTACTCCAGAGACAACGAACAATTTGACTTTGATTTCGAAGAGCTTTACTGACTTTTTGAATAGCCTACGAGAAGTTGGATTGTAAGCGTTGCCACTGACTCAAAATCTGTTTTCACAGAAATGTGCTGCTATAGGTTGAAGCCTAAAATCGCAGAATGCCTGATTCTCTATTTATAGCTAGGGTTATCCAGCAGGCGGACCGTGATGCAAAAACGACAGCGCGCACGAATTAGTAAAGTCTCGGAGTCTAATAAGTTGTGGGACTCCTGGGGGTCAATGTTGGTGCTGCACGTTCCGCCGATGAAGTAAAGAAAACAATCGAAGCGTCAGCATCTTATCTTGAAGGATTGCAGAAAGCTCTTGTGAAATCCACGGGCGAAACGACTAGGAGGGTGGCGAATTTAACTAGCGCCTCGATTGATGAGATGCTAAAGAGCATCGACGAAGGAACGGACAGGGTAGAAGACGACCTCGGGAAGGTAGAAGCGTTACTTGATCATGTTGAGAAGCGAACAGAAAAGTGGCACCGCATATAATGTTGCTCTTGGCGCTTGAATAACGAACGGTTCCGAAGCTTGCCATCACTGTCCTGGTGGATGAAGATGCCGTGATGAATTAATCAAATCGAATTCGGATCACGCTGAGTATCTTCGTGCGTGGCGGCTGAACGATCAGACGAGTATCGCAACATTTCATGCCGCAACGTTCTGTGCTGGTAGCTGCGATGAATGGTTAGCACTAGGATTCCGTGACTTTTCTCCTCACGGAATCCTAACTGGCAATTTTTAGGATCGAGTCATGAAGAACGAATGTTCTCTATGTAAATGATAACTAAGCACGAACAAAGCTAAAGAGAGAACAATCGGTACCAATTTCTGGAGGATAAGACAATGTCAGAGAAAGAACCAAGAGTGCCATTAGACAAACTGCACGACGAAAAGAGAAAGTCGAATAAGAGAATCCCGAAAACCAAAAACTTGAAGAACTCACAGAACATGGCTGCCATTGGTGGTCTAGGTAGTGGCGGAGCTTGCATCCCACCCACGACAATTTGGTGCTAAGAGGAGACACTAAGTGATTTGAAGAACTAAAACAAAAACAGAGTGGTTTCTGATACTGACGGACGGTAAAGTCTAATTTATGCGAAGTCTCCGCACTGAATCGGGAATCACGTTTTCGAAGTTGCTAGAATATCCGGCAGCGCATTAGCAAGCATCCAACTTCCTATTATCGTTTATTCGATAATTCAACACGTTGTTGTTGGAATCATAGACTGGATGAAATTTCACAGAGATGCAAGCTAATATGCAAAACGCGGGGAGGCGCTCGTGACGATAGAGCCAAAAGTTCGCGCATTGCCACAAGCCGTTTGGATACTGGGTTTTGCTAGCTTGTTCACCGATGTCAGCTCGGAAATGATTCATTCTGTCCTTCCGCTGTTTCTCGTTTCAACTCTCAATACCAGCGCGTCGATTGTGGGTTTAATCGATGGTTTCGCTGAAACTTTAGCTTCTGTCTTGAAGCTGTTTTCCGGCGCGCTAAGCGATCATTTTGGACGTAGGAAACCGCTTTTGATAGCCGGATACACGCTCTCTGCGCTAGTCAAACCGCTCTTTGCAGTAGCACAAAATCCGGCAATGGTTCTTTTAGCCCGGTCGCTTGATCGTACCGGCAAAGGCATACGAGCAGCACCGAGAGACGCGCTTGTGGCCGACGTAACTGATGAGCACCTGAGGGGGGCTGCTTATGGTTTGCGACAGGCACTTGATAGCGTGGGTGCATTCGTCGGTCCTGCTGTGGCGCTCGTTGCTCTTAGCTATACAAATAACGATTATCGGTTCGTCTTTTGGCTTGCGCTAATTCCGGGAGTGCTCACGATACTCTTGCTTGCGATTGGCATTCAAGAACCCAATCGACATGCAGAAAGCAAAGACACCAGACCAAGGCTAAATTGGCAATCCATCAAGGATTTGGGGCGTCCTTTCTGGCTCGTCTTTGCAGTCGCTGTAATCTTCACGCTGGGTAATTCAAGTGATGCCTTTATTCTTCTTCGCGCAAAGGAGCTAGGTGTTACGCCAAATTTTGTTCCAATGGCGCTTGTTGTAATCAATGTGGTTTATTCGGCAACTGCATATCCTGCCGGAAAACTATCAGATCATATTGGGCGAAAGACCATTCTGCTGGTGTCCTTTGCTCTGTATGCCACAGTTTATGCTGGGTTTGCCCTCGCTGAGAATTCAACCCAGATCTGGTGCCTTATGGCTTTGTATGGACTTTACCTGGGCTTGAGTCAGGGCACGTTACTGGCACTTACGGCCGATCGCGTTCCGCAAACTCTCAGGGGCACTGCCTTTGGGTTCATCAATCTGTCGATCGGGATTGGACTACTTCCAGCAAGCTTAATGGGCGGATTTCTTTGGGACACAGTGTCATCTTCCGCTACGTTCTGGGTAGGAAGCGCTTTCGCGCTAATTGCGTTCTTGTTGCTGCTCACAGATCAACATAGGCCATCAGCTGCGGAGAAATCTTGACGACGTTGAGTCTGAAAGAAGCGCGACATTTTGCGCTGAAGTTACAAGTTTCGATCCCTGTGAGGGCTAGCCTGGTAACGTCATTTAGCAGGATGTGACAAGAGTCGCTCCAAACCACTTGTCAGAGTGAATCGCTTGGTACTCAGCGCATAGTGGTATATATGTGCTCAGAATTCGTCAGTCCGTGTGACCAATAAAATGAACAAGCTGCTTCCGATCTTCGTAGTTGCATTCGTATTCCTTGTAACGGGAATTGGATGCGGTATGTGGCTTGGCTTGCAGGTGAAATCGGGCGAGCCTGGCGTGACCTCGCTGCTCAATAAGATTCCTGGTGTGTCATCATTGGTCAAAAGCGACGAAAACAGCCCGATTGAGCTGTACGAATATCCAATAATTAAGTGGCGCGCTAAGCCGCTGGCTGATGTGCCGGAAGCGATCATACAGTTGTGGACGACATATGAGCCTAGCGATCCGCCTGGTCAACAGGGCAAAATGAATTACAAATTGACTGTGTTCAAAGCACCGGAGAAGGGACAGTTCGAAGTTCAGTTATTGGACAAAACTGGATTCAAGCTGTTGCAGTTTGATGCGAGCGACTTTCATCAAATTCCAGGCAGCGCAGATCTGAAGGAAGCGCGCGATAGCTATTCGTGCACAGAGGATCTGTACAAGAAAATTCGAGATTATTCAATCAAATAACCATATGAATCGAGTGGACGCACTGAGAAAGAACAAAGTGCAAGTGGCATTGTCACTCTCTCTGATTCTGTGCGCGTGTTATGCAGTTTCTGCCGGAGCGAAGCAGATCGGCAAGTATCAAACCATGACGCCGATTTTTGATTCGTCATTGCCGAAACCAAAAGTCTTCGAACTGAAGGTAAAACATACGGATATGTTTGAGCCACCGGTTGAGCTACACGGTGAGACAAAGCTGATCGAACTACAAGCTAAGGAGGATGCAACTGAACCTCTTCGTGGACAAGTCAGCACCGAGGAAAAGTTGCAGCCTTCTACAATCAGCACTGTTGAGCATGATGTGACTCCGCGTTTCTTTGTCGATTTGCGTAAATTGGAGGCAAAGTATGCGCCTGATTTAGCGCAGATGATGCAAGCTGCCCTGGCCGCTGCCCGCAGGAAGGAGGCGGAGCAGGTCGCGCGTGAAGAGCCGATCATGGAGAAGAAACTTAAGGAGAGAAAAGCTTCGCCGGACATCGTCGTTCCGCCCCGCAAGAATGCAGGTATTGAATCGAATTTATTGCAAGCAAAGCTCGATCAATCTAAGCAGAACGAGAAAGTCCAATTGCGCACTGCCGATCAGAATTTGCAGTCGGCGCTGACGCAGGCTCAGGCTAATAAGGGCGCTCATCTTCCTCCACTGCCTGAAAAAACACCGGTGGCAATTCCAGCAAACGCATTGGCTAAGCTTTCAGACTTGAGCATACCGGCTCTCCCGAGGGTTGAGATGCCGGAAAAGAAGCTCACTCCGAAGGTTCAAATACCTGAGGAGAAGCCGAAAGACAACAAAATTCCTGTTCCGAACCTTCCACTAGTCGCAATCCCTACTCAATTGCCCGCCAAAGGTCCGAAGATTATCTCTGACGTCAAAGCAGACTTGCGGGTGCCGGATATCAATGCGGCCCTCAGCTCTGCCAAAGACAAGGCTAAAGCCGCCGTGAATCAGGTTGTGCCTGCAATGGACGCGGTGCTGACCTATCTTCGCAAGCTTCCGTCGTCAAAAGACTCGACTACTAATACGAATACCGAAGTCACACTCGAGACTGCCAGCATTATTGAATGGGATAAATGGCATGCTGGCTTTGCACAATTAGCGCGCCAGCCGATTCTCCGCTGTGTAGATGAGTGCGGAAACCCATCCGGGAACAATACCGTGGAAATCACGGTCTGGCCTAATCGTCACGTAGAGGTTAAACTTGCTAGGTCAGGAAACGCTGCGTTCGACAAAGCGATTTTGAAAGCGTACCAATCGCTGGATGGTAATGCTGCTCTAGCGTATCCAAAAGGTTCCCGCAGAAGCAGTGTTTCTTTCTTAATTGATAACAAGCATGAGGGGGCGGGGCGCCCATCTGCTGTCAACAGTGAATCAAGTGTTGGTGACAAGGAAATATTACGTCAAAGCTTTTCTTCTGGGCTAAAAAAGAAATGAGCTAGGCACCGCACATGGTGGCTTGAGAAATGTTTCCGATCTCAGCGAAAAAAAATGTTTTCTTGCAAGAAACATTCAATGCGATCTCACGTCAATTCAAACAAAGCCAAATTTAACCGGCTTAATGCCGGCAAGCGAGGGACGAAAAATGAAACGCATACTCACATTATCTTTTGCAGCATTGCTATTAGGCGTTGGTTTCAGCGGACCGGCTATGGCACAGTATTATGGTTACGGTAGTGGTTGGAATTCACAAGGCGGAATTAACCAGTCGCAAGCTAGATTGCAAGCCCGAATCAATGCTGGTATCGCCAATGGTCGGATCAGCCAGAGAGAAGCTAATAGACTAAATCAGCGGATGGCATCTTTAGCTCAAATGGAAGCACGCATGAGAGCTGACGGAAGAGGTCTGAGCTTTTCTGAAAGAGCACGTCTGCAAGCACGAATTGCATCGTTGAACTTGCAAGTGACCCGAGAGTTGAACGATTTTGAACGTCGACGTATCGGTTTCTGGGGCGGACGCAGAACCTTCTAGTTGATCCAAAATTAAATCAATTGTAGTCATGGATGGACGAACTCTTAGTTCGTCCATCTTGCTTTTAATGCCTATTTCCATACAATTGGGCTTGTACATTGATTGGAAAAGCCAATGAAACTCTCTTTCTACCTATTTCTACTCTTGTTGTCTTTGGCAAATGCTGTCCATGCTGCATTTGCAGAACCGACTGTGCCGGAGCTTGAGCAAGCTCGTATGCATTTCATAGGAAGGGAACAAGCCCTGAAGAAATCTCGTGAAGGACTGACAGAACGAATCACTCGGATGCGCGCCGCACTGGATGCGCAGGAGCGACGGCTTCATGCAATTGACCTGCGTTTGGACGAAACCAAAAAATCAATTATCGAAACTGAACAGAAGATATTGCAGAATAAACCGAAATAGTTCGTCGCGCGATCGGTTGAAAATTAGCGCTGGCATTTTGGGCAGTAATGCGTTGAGCGACCCGCCAGCTTAGCTCGTGCAATTGGCTTGGAGCAGGTTCTGCATTCTTGTCCCTTTCGTCCGTAAACCAAAGCTTCGTTTTGATAGTTTCCGTTCACCCCACTTGCATCGGTGTAATTTCTCAGCGAACTGCCACCAGATGCAATGGCGTTGTTTAGAACTAGAGCAATCTCGTTGCAGAGTTTCTCTAGTTCCTTCGGCTTGAGATCGTTTGCTGGTCGCAGCGGGCTGATGCCTGCTCTGTGAAGCGATTCGTCTGCATAGATATTGCCAATTCCAGCCACGATTGTTTGATCCAAAAGCGCTGATTTAATGGGTTGACTTTTCCGACTGAGTTTCTCTTTGAGCATTTTGGGATCAACTCCCTCGAGTGGTTCCGGACCCAACTCGGCCAGCGTTGGAACCACTTCCTCAAAGTCCATATCCTTGGGAACGAACCAGACGCGACCAAAGACTCTCATGTCATCAAAAATCAGGCGTCGACCGTCACTAAGCTCCATTCGAATGCGTGTGTGTGGCGGCTCTTCCTCTCGTTTCTTTAGCACGAGAAAGCGGCCGGACATTCGCAAATGCGCCACCATCCCGCTGCCGTCATTGAGATCGATGAGCAAATACTTTCCACGGCGCCTGATGGATTTGAATGTCTTGCCAATCAGTTCCTTTGCAAACGTCTTGGGTTCCGGATACCCCACAGATGCCGGGCGCAAAACCTTCACGGCAAGGATCTGGCTCGAAACAATTTCTCGCTCCAACCCTCGTCTGACTGTTTCGACTTCCGGCAACTCAGGCATATACCCATTCCTTTTCTAGTACGCTCTGGAGGTATTTACGAGTCTCACGTCCGTCGCTAAGAATGAGGGCGGAAAATGGCCATCTCCCATTCCTTATCGGCCATTGAGAGTTTGGGGAGATAAATAGCCTGACAGAGGCAATATAACGGGTAAGTGATATTTTCGCGCCCCATTTTATAACGAGTAAGTGATACCTGCACCCGATATTACTTACCCGTTATATTTGACAACTGTTTTTTATCACATACTCGTTATATTGCTATCTTTTTCAGGCACTAGAGAGAAGGCCAAATCGCAACCAAGGCCAGAGCCGCGCGTTAAGGAACCGAGTGTACCGCTCAGCCAAGCCATATGTATAAACAGGCAGCATCGGCAAGATGCCGGCGCTCCCGGCTTCGCTCTGCACTCGATAAAATCCCGATGCTATCTCCCGGAAATCGCTGTTTTCAAGTAGGATGGAAGAGTGGGAGCTCGTATGAATCTAAAATCACTTACTTTCAGCAGATTCACCTTGGCTGTTCAACTAACGGCTGGCTCCCTCATGTTTTGGTGTGCGCCTGCTTTTGCCGTTGACGACTTGAAAGCAGGCATTGCCAGTTATCAAAAGCAGGATTACGCGCAAGCTGCCGAAGCTCTCAAGCGAGCAGCCAAGAAAGATCCTTACAATGCAGTTTGTCACTATTATTTGGCAAATTCCTTAGTTTATCTTTCTGACACTAAGGGCGCCGCTACCGAGTATTTCACCTGTTTCGATCTCGATCCGTTCGGACAAGCTGGTCAATATTCCCGAGAGGCTCTGAAAAAGCTAAAGGGACCAGTATCCCCCGTTCCGGGATCGGGGAACGCTGCGCGAACAGCCCCAGATTCCGGTGCAAGTATTCGTCACGCTGTCGGTTCGATCGGCAGGCAAACTACTGAGAAGGGGAAGTTCTATCAAGACAATAGCCAGATCTGCGCACGACTTGTCTCTGACAATGCGACTGTTTATGCGAACAGGGTTAGCCAGTCGGCGGAAGAATTGGTCGCGGAAATTCGAGAAGCATATCGCGGCAAAATGCCTGAGTCCGTAGAAGCTGACCTTGAGGAAATTAGACAGAAGGCGCTTTATAAAGCTGCCTGGGTTCGAGAGGACGCACAGCAACAAGCGCATCGAAGGATGGCGGCTGAGACGAAAAGATCGGAGTTGGTGGAAAAGTCTGCGAGCAATTTGCTGGCACTTATTGCCGAAACTCCTAAAGTTGGCAAGGTGAAACTAAAAGCCGCCGGCACGAATTTATACGTTCGGAATTATGCAATGGAACCCCTCCCTACGCCTGAGCCGCTAACCGCTGAATGGAAGCTATTGCCGCAGGCCGAAGGCAAGGCGCAACGCAAGGGATCTCGGAATATCTGATGTTCTTTACGCTGGTGCAAAAACGATCGTCTTGTTCTCTTTTCGTTGCTGTTGGCTTTTTCGCTTTTACTTTGACCGCCTCTGCTAACACACCCCATGAGGTGAAAGTTTCAGATGCTACGGTTTGCGACCAGCATGCTCGTTGTCTAGATGCACAGGAAGTAATTGAAAAGGCACGACGTTTTCGAAGTCTTTCCGACGTGCTTCATGCGCAAACGCTCAAGCTGAATGAGGAATCGAAAGTGCTGCTTGCTGATGCAAAGAAAGCACAAACCGGCAGCAAGAAATTGCAAGGGCGGGTGCAAGATCAAGGGGTCGCGACGGGTCCGCACAAGCTCAATGCGCAGCAGTATGCCAGCGATGTAAAACAGTATTCATTGCGTTTGAAAGAATTCCACAATCACGCTAAGTTGTACAACGCTCATCTTGCAGAGTACGAGAAGGAGCTTCAGCAGCTGCAAGTAGCGAATCAGAGTTTGCAGGCATCCTGTTCGCAGTATGCTGATCATGTGAAAAGGTTTCATGTTCCTGGAATTCGGCCACCACATGTGTGCGTTGTGATGGAGTGGGAGCAGCGTGCTATCGACGCATCTGCCAAACGCCTGGTGGATGATCAGCGAAAAACCCAAAGCGCCGAGGCTGCTCTTGCGCAGCAAGAAGCTAAACTGTCGCAAGCTGCTCGAGAACGCGCTGCGATGGAGCGCCAATTGCTTCAAACAGCCAACGTGAATGATCTCGAGCAAGGACAAGGAAGAATGCTTCTGAAAGAATACGAAGAGCTGGAGCGTGAATATCGCATTATAGATTCGGCTCGCAAACGGCTGGGACTAAACGGCACTGGCAAGTAAGATCGATTGCTCTAGTATGGAGCCGGGACGTCCGCGCTCCATACGATCGGATCTCCGCGGGATTCCCTCTTCAGAATTGGACGAGACGTCCGCAAGCCTTGCGGACGATTCAAACCATGTGCGTGTTTATTGCCCTGCAGCTTGATGAATCTTGGGTTCGATCCCGGGAGCGCCGGCATCTTGCCGGCTTCGATCTTTTGGGAGGGATCTTTAGAGCTTGCTCTTTGTGATTTTCATGGAATTGAGAATTACGGAAATTGAGCTGAGGCTCATGGCTGCTGCTGCGATCGTGGGATTGAGTTTTATTCCGAATGCTGAAAGTGCTCCTGTTGCACAGATTACAGCAACGATGTTATAGAGGAACGCCAGCAACAAATTTTCCTTCATGGTTGCGATCATCAATTTTGACAAGCGGATTGCTTTTGGAATTGCGCTTAGGTCCTGAATTGTAAGCGGTGCCGTACTAATTGCGATGTCCGACCCGGATGACATCGCTATGCCGGCATTAGCAACTGAAAGCGCCGCTGCGTCGTTGACACCATCACCGACCATTGCTACTTTCTTGTTTTCAGCTTGCAATTTGCGAATCAAATCAACTTTGCCTTGCGGCAGAAGTTCGCTGAAGCTGTCTTTTATTGAAATCGAGTTTGCCAATTCGGTGACGCTTGCCGAATCATCACCGCTCACAAGTACTGGATTAATGCCGATTTGCTTGATCTCACTGACTGTCTTGCCGGCCTCATGCCGCGGCCTATCGAATAGCAAAAATTTTGCATAAGGCTTTTGATCAACTGCCAAGTAAATCGGACTCGCCGTTTTCTCTTCACCTGCGGTCGCGAGTATAGAGACGTCTATTCCTTTTTCGTTCAAGAATCGGCGGCTCCCGACTGTAACTGCCTTTCCATTGACTATTCCTTCGATTCCACCGCCGGGAGTCGTTGTGCTTTCCGCGACTGTCGGGATTTGCACGTTCTTCTCTGTTGCGGCCCTGCAGATGCCTGCTGCTAGTGGATGCTTGCTCAACTGTTCCAGTCCCGCTGCGTATTGCAGTGCCTGCTCTTCGCTCGGACAGTTCTCTGTCAAATTGACACGTAACAGCTCGAATTTTCCTTCGGTTAGTGTGCCCGTTTTGTCTAGTAATAAATGGGTGATTACGGCCAGCTCTTCCATCGCTCCTGCGTCCTTGACGAGGAGACCGTTGCGCGCGCCTCGGGCTATCGCCGCTGATAGAGCCAGCGGGGTAGCGAGCCCCAATGCACAAGGACACGCGATTACTAAAACTGATACCGAATTTAGTACTGCTGCCGGGAAGCCATCTCGTCCACCAAGTGTTAACCAGGCGAAGAATGTTACACCTGCAATAGCGATAACAGAAGGGATGAAGTAAGCGCTTATTTTGTCAGCGAGTTCTTGCGATCGTGATTTGCTCGCCTGTATCTTTGACAAAGTGGAAAGGAAGTGTGCAAAAACTGTATCGCGCCCTAGCGATTCTGCTTCGATCTGAATCGTTCCGTCTAAATTTATTGTTCCCGCGAAGACTTTGCTGCCGACAGTTTTTGTTTTGGGCACGTTATTTCCAGTAAGGATGACATCATTTACGGTGCTTCGTCCTTCCGTAACTTTTCCATCTACTGGAATTTTGTCACCCGCCAAAACCTGCAATTCATCGCCCTTGGCTATTTCGGAAACGCTTATATCAACTGTCTGTTTGTCGACGACTTTGCGGGCACGCGAAGGGGCAAGCTTGAGTAAATCTTCAAGCGCTGACTTCCCCTTTCTTCTGGCTCTGAGTTCGAGAACTTGTCCAAGTAATACGAGAGTGATAATGCTTGCGCTGCTCTCAAAGAACAGATGATTATGATCGTAGCCGGCTGCAAAATCAGGCATAAACATCAGCAACAAGCTAACAAGGTAGCTAATCGTGCTTCCCAATGTTAGTAGGGCGAACATGTTCAGTTTTGCTGTGGATATGGATGCATAGCCCTTTTTTAGAATCGGCAGTCCGCAATAAAAGACCACGATGCTAGCCAGTACAAGCTCTAAATAATCGCGTGGAATTCCGGCAATGCTGGTCAGATACGAATGGGTTCCCATAAACGGCATCGTGATTGAGAGCAGTATCAGGGTGAATGGCAGAGAAAGTAGAAAGCGTTTGTTCATATCATGCAGTTCTGCACTAGCTGCGTTACTAGCAGCGGCTTGCGGAAAGATCGGCTCCAGTGCCATGCCACAAAGGGGGCAAGCGCCTGGTGTTGTCTGTCGGATCTCAGGGTCCATCGGACAGATATACTCGAACGCGTCGGCCGGCAAAAAATAGTTGGCGACTGATTCGTTGAAATCACTCGGCGGCGGGTTTGTGTTCTTCTCTGGTGTGGTGTTATCTGTGGTGCTAGTCGCTTCGTTCTTTAAATACGATGATGGATTGGCATCAAATTTTTTCTTGCAATTTACCGCGCAAAAGTAAATTGTCTTGCCATTGTATTCCGTTGATCCCGCTGCCCGGGATGGGGATACCTTCATCCCGCAGACGGGATCGATCTCCATCTTGTTCGCATCGATCTCCTGGCTGGTCATCCAGTTTCTCCAACCAATTGCATCTATTTGGTCTCTCCGGGTTTAGACAAAATAGAATGTAGTTCCGAGTATCGCATAAACTGCCAAAAGCTGCACTCCTTCAAGCCAATTGCATTCACCATCATTGGCAACATATCCAAGAATAATGACGGAAACGGCAACGGCCAACACTTCAAATTCCGTGAATGCAAGATTCATTGGCTTGCCAATCGCAAAACTGCAGAAAACCAAAAGTGGCGCGACAAGCAGGGCGATTTGTGCTCCGGATCCCAGTGCAATGTTTATTGCCAAATCCATTTTGTTTTTCATTGCCATGAAAATTGCGGTGCTGTGTTCAGCGGCATTGCCAATAATCGCCACCAACACGACACCGATGAAGATCTTGTTTATATGCAAGTCGTGTGCAACAAACTCGACGCTTTTCACCAGAGTTTCACTTAGCATGGCGACCAGAATTGTTGATACAAGAAGAACTCCCAAGCTTGTCTTGACTCCCCAGCCATGCACTCCGATTGCATCTTTTGCTGACTCGTCGACTTCGCGAGTGTATAAATGCTTGTGTGTTTTTAGGCTGAAAAGCAAACTGAGAACGTATGTGGCAAACAAGACGACTGAAATTCCCAATCCTAATTCGTCTTCATTGCCGATGTGGCTGCTGTAATGGTGAAAAATTGCCGGGACAGTAAGGCTGATTGCTGCCAGAGCCAGCAATGTCGCTGAAGTATTTGCTGCCACTCGATTGAATGTTTGTGTTTGAAATTTTAGTCCGCCGCAGAGAATGCTTGCTCCCAAGACAAGCAGAATATTTCCGATAATCGAGCCTGTTATCGATGCTTTTACGACGTCCTGATAGCCGGCACGCAACGCGGCAAAAGCAATGATGAACTCACAGGCGTTCCCGAAAGTCGCATTCAACAATGCACCAGGACCAGAGCCAATTCGATCGGATAAATATTCCGTCGCTCGTCCCATCAGCCCTGCCAATGGAATGATTCCAAGGCAGGAAGCAAAAAACTCCAGTACCGGCATATGTCGCGTTGTCGACCAGAATGCCAACGGCACGAAGACGATGAGGACATCCATCGGACGGAGATTTTTCTTTATATTTTGAAGAGCAGAGATGGCTGCCACCTGTCCCTTTGGATAGAGCTGAGATCGCTTTCAGTGTCTAAGATCATATCTTCTTGATGATTAAAACCACTAAATGTGGTGCCTCAGAAAAACTTTAACCGCCCCTGATCAACGTATTACTTAAACCCTTGGATATCTCGTGTAACATACTTTGATTACGTTTTAGTACTAGATCACATAGCCCCCCCACGGCGGCCTAAAGGAGGATCCATGGCAGTAGCGAATACGGTTGAACGCCCCACGATGGAGTGTGAAACCGAGCAGTTTCTGATGGTTCAGCGTCAGCTTGACGAGATTGCCATGGAAATGGGACTTGATCCCGAACTGCATGAAAGACTGCGTTATCCCAAAAGAGCTTTGATAGTAACCGTCCCGGTTCGCATGGATGACGGTACTGTCCGCACTTTTACCGGATACAGAGTTCACCATGACGTAACTCTTGGGCCAGCCAAAGGCGGCATCCGCTTCCATCCGGAAGTGAGCCTCGGCGAGGTTTCATCACTGGCAACTTTGATGACCTGGAAGTGCGCGCTGATGGGACTCCCGTATGGCGGTGCCAAAGGCGGAATTCGTTGTGAGCCATGGAACATGTCTCTGGGTGAAAAGGAAAGACTGACCCGTCGTTACACTTCCGAAATAATTTCGCTCATTGGACCCGATAAAGACATTCCCGCGCCGGATATGTACACGAACGAGCAAACCATGGCCTGGATCATGGACACTTATAGTATTAACGTCGGGCACACAGTGCCTTCAGTTGTCACAGGCAAGCCGGTATCGATCGGTGGATCGCTTGGACGTCATGAGGCCACTGGCCGCGGAGTAGCTTTCTGCGTTCAGCGCGCCGTCCAACATGCTGGTCTAACAGCCAAATCACCTAGCGTTGTTGTACAAGGCTTCGGCAATGTAGGTTCTATTGCTGCTCGAATCTTGCATGACTGGGGCTACAAAGTTGTTGCCGTATCAGATGTTTACGGTGGCGTTTACAACAAAGATGGCTTGGATATTCCGAGATTGCAAGCTTGGTTGAGTGAAATGGGCAAGGTAGCTGGTTTTACAAATTCCGAGAACGTTTCGAACGCTGAGCTGCTCGAATTGCCTTGCGATGTCTTAATTCCGGCGGCACTGGGCCACCAAATTCACAGCGGCAATGTAGATAAGCTGAACTGTAAGATCATTGTTGAAGGCGCGAATGGACCAACCAGTCCTGAGGCTGACCTTTATTTACACGAAAAGGGTGTTCTTGTTGTTCCGGACATTCTGGCAAATGCCGGCGGCGTGACCGTTAGTTACTTTGAATGGGTACAAGGATTGATGCATTTGTTCTGGTCAGAAGACGAGGTCAACAAACGCCTTGAGCAAATTATGGGACGCGCTTGCGATCAAGTTTTTGAAATGACGAACAAGACAAAACTTCGTCCGCGTATGTCGGCTCTTCGCATCGGTATCGGACGTCTAGCTGAAGCTAAGAAGCTACGCGGACTCTATCCATAGTTCGCTGGCCTGGTTTCAATAGAAACACTCTCCGGCATTGCTCTGGCCTTGCAGCACGGCCGCTATCAAGCGACTCTGCTCTCAGTCCGGTAATGTTGTCAGGCTCCGGTCTGGCAAAACATGCCTATTAGCTGTGCTTATGATGAGAGTGTCGGGCCGATAGTCTGATTCTGACATTCTCGGACGCTGAAAACTTGCTGCTCATCTGCCTTCTTTAAAAGCGAAGCCGGAAAAACTTGGACGGCTTGCTTTTGCGGAGCCTTGTCAGGGTTTGCCTGACAAGCTTAAAATTCAAACGAAATGCGGACAACAAGCAACAGGCTTAGTTCTTGAGCTTACGTGGCACAGAATAGAAGGCGAGACTTCTGTAAAACAAAGGTTTTCAAGCGGTCTGGCTATCTTAGAGAATATCGGACTACTATGTATCGCCCTCAGCGACCAGCTCAGCAGCATCATCATCCACCGCAGATCCAAAGACTCCCGAAGCTTTTGGTTCTGCCGACGGTAACGGATCTGCAATTTGCGGCTGACGAAGCAAAAAAGCGCAAAGTAATTATCGAGCTACCTTGGGGGCCGGGCTCGCACTCAGCATTTGTGATTGTAGTGAACAGCAGTGGCGAAGGTAATGTCTGGTCACTTTTCGAGGGCGACAATACGCAAGCAGATCCGTTGTGGCGTCATGCCAGCAATGACACGGCTTTAATTCATAGTTTGATTTATCAGATGGCGCCGGACGACATGTTGCAGGCACCAGCTCAAGCTGCTCCAACAGCCGACGGACGCGCAACGCTTACAGGAATGACGTCGGTTAGTTCTCTCGGAGACGCTTCGAAAGCATCTCTGCAGGGACGATTGGAAAACATGCAAATTGCGACGTTGGTCCAATCGATTCAAATGTCGAAAATGAATGGTCGATTGCAATTGCACGACAAAGGTGAGATAGCGCAAATATTTTTCAACGAGGGTAATCCTGTTCATGCCACCACCCCTGAAGCCAATGGCGATAGTGCGGTAGTTGAAGTAATGGCCTGGGAGACAGGTGATTTCTTGTTCTTCCCTGATGAAATGACCGCTGAGAAATCTGTGCGACGTCGCCTTGATGGAATGATCATGGAGGGTATTACCCTCTTGGATCAACAAAAGTTTCTAACCAAGCAGGGGGTAAAGCCGGAGTCGTATCTCCTGCGCAAAGAAGCGCGAATTAGTCCGGATGAATTTAAGTCGCGCGTTTCTCGTGGCGCACCACTAGATCTACAAACGCAAATGACTTTGTACGAGATGTGTGATGGTCGGATGCGCTTGCAGGACATTTTGCAACGTCGCCCCATGACTAAGATCGAGTGGGTTCCACTCGTCTTCAACCTGCTCAGTTGTGGTCTCATTACAATTGCCGATGTTTCGCCCTTTGCCTCCAAAGCCCAAGGACTAGCTGCAACCGAATTTGACAGAGGCATGATTGCAGGTGTACTCAAATCTCTGACACGTGGCGACACGGGAATGTTCACATATCCGGCTCTGCTCTTTTTTCTTGAGCGGGAATTCGCAAAGAGTTGCGCGTTCGGCATGCCGCTGACCCTGATTGTGTTCGAGGCGCGCATCGTCATGGCTGAAGGTCCGCAGACCTTGCCGATTCAAGCCATGAAAGAGATAGCCGCACGTGCCGAAACTATGAAACGACCGTTCGATATTCTCGCTCATTACGAAACGTTTGATTTTGCAGTCATGTTACCTGGGGCAAATACGAAAACAGCCCGAATGTTCGCTCAGCGCTTCGCTGACTCGCTTATCAATGTGCCGTTGATACAAGGCCAGACTCAGCGACTTTTGCTGGCTGGTGGCATTGCATCGATCCCCGAAGATACCCAGGAATTGGGCAGATTGATGTCTGCAGCGCGGGAGGCGAAGACGAAAGCGAAAGAGGCGAGAGCCCCGCTGAAAGCCTTTTCTGAGCTTTAGTTCATAATTAAATCTGCTTGACAAGTCTCTTCCCTATCATAGAATGATGGCACAGGTAAGTTTTGACTCAGATTTCGGTTCGATGACAGGGAAGCGAACCGTTAACTGAACGAGCGATCTCTAGAGACATCTAGCGCTCGGATTCTTTTTCACACTCACTATTATTGTTGGCAAATCATCTCAGTCGAAGGGCTGCACCACACTATGGCCGAATGGCGTCTTGATAATGCTTCCCCACGAAGCAATAATTCCGAAATTCTTCAAAGCTGGAATTTTGATCCTAACTCCCAACAGAATGCCGAAGTTTGGCATGGGAAGGCAATTCCGGGTCTCAGCAGAGCAGATGCAACTGCGCTGCAGCGTCTAGAAATTAGCGAAAATCTTGCTACTAAATTTGAGGTACCGAAGGCTGAGAAACAGCCGCTGACGCCGCTAGGCCGCGTCAACGAGATGCTTGACGACAACAGCCCGTCTACGCGTTGGCTGAAAGAGCGCGGATATCTCGAAGCATTCAAGTCTGAAAATTGCACACTTGAACTGAGTTTTGGCAATGACCGCAGCGGTGGCAAAGTCGGAGCCGTATTGCTTGCTCCTGATGGCACCAAGCGCACAGCAGTTGCTTGTGAAAACGGAACCAGCTTCCAGCGTCTAACAGGTCCCAATGGGCAAGAGCTTGTGAAGTTTCTTTCGAGTGGACAGATTATCGAGTTGAATCCATATCAAGCCGCTGGACGCACTACCGCTTAAAGGCGTTTTGCAAATGTTGATCGAAGGAGTTAAGGTGCTCCTGCTTCGTGGCGATATCACGACTCAGGATGCCGATGCAATTGTTAATGCCGCCAACTCGAGTTTGCTTGGCGGCGGCGGCGTTGATGGTGCAATTCATCGGAAGGGCGGACCGGCCATATTAGAGGAATGCATGAAGATTCGTGCTGCTCAGGGCTCTTGTGCACCTGGAAATGCAGTCATTACAGGCGGTGGCAAGCTAGCGGCGCGCTGGGTGGTGCACACAGTTGGTCCAGTCTGGCGTGGTGGCGAAGCTAACGAAGACCAGACGCTTGCAAACGCATACAAAAATAGCCTCGCAAGGGCGATGGAAGTCGATGCGAAGATTGTTGCATTTCCATCAATAAGTACGGGTGCCTATGGTTATCCTGTTGATAAAGCAGCTGCTGTTGCAATGAATGCTATAAAGGAATACCTGAGCAGAAATCAAGCCGTGTTTAGCGAAATCCGTTTTGTCCTTTTCGATGACCGCACATTTCAAGCCTACGAAGCGGCTGCAAAAGAACTGTAATAGGTCGGTCGCTCTGATGTAGATCATATCTTTCAATTCCTGGCCACTTACCGGTTTTATTGGTGCCTGGTTCCCAAGATTGCGCAGAGAGGAGCCCCTTGTTCGTGCTCCGAGCCAGCTTAGCAAGCGCTTTGTGATATGATCTGGCGACTTACATAGCTGGGGGGCTTTCTTGTGCTGAATCGGACGAGCAGCTTGCGTTTTTCATTTGTTGCCGCTTTGACTCTTTCGCTGGCGTTTTCGACGATGCCCTGGTCGGCAACTTGCGCCAGCCATGCTGCTGGTGCCAAGCAGCCAACTAGAAAGTTGGCTCCGTCCGATTTGCCTAAATCCGATTACAGGCTCAACGAGAATGTGTTGCCAACGCGTTACGATTTGTCGTTCACACCTGATATTGAAAAAGCGAAATTTACTGGAAAAGAGATCATCGACATCGACATAAGATCTGCATGTTCGACGATAACCATGAATGCAATTGATCTGAAGATCAATTCTGCAGTGCTTGTATCCAAAGATCCCGGCCACGCAAATACAAGCAACTCAGTTTCTTCCGATGCACTTCTTGGCGGGCTGCCTTTGACCATTGCTTTGGAAAGTAAACTTGAGCGCGTACAGTTGAGTTCGAAAACAATCATTCCGCCCGGGAGGTATCAGCTGCAGGTCGATTTTGACGGCATTCTCAACGATAAGTTAGTTGGATTCTATAAATCGAGTTACAAGGATAAACAAGGCAAAACGCGCCACATTGCTACAACTCAAATGGAACCCACGGATGCGCGCCGCATGTTCCCGTGTTTTGATGAGCCAGGAATGAAAGCGAAGTTCAAGATTCAAGCAATCATTCCTTCGCATTTGACCGCAATTTCAAATGGGGCCGTTGAGCAAGAGCAAAGCCGTGATGGTAAGAAGGTCGTCACATTTGCTGAGACGCCACGCATGTCTACTTATCTTGTTGCACTTTGTGTTGGAGAGTTTCGCTCGACCGAGGAGATTGTCGTAGATGACGTTAAGATTCGCGTCTGGAGCCTTGAGCGTGATCCGGCCCTGGGCAATTATGCAAGAAACTATGCCGGAAAGGTAGTCAAATTCCAGAACGCTTACTTCCGTATTCCATATCCTTGGGGCAAGCTTGACCTGATCGCAATACCTGACTTTCAAGCCGGTGCGATGGAGAATCCTGGCGCGATTACATTCAGAGAAGCTTTGCTCGTGTTGGATGAGAAAAATGCCGCGCTTGATGTGAAACAATCTTGTGTGAGTGTTATCGCACACGAAATGGCTCACCAGTGGTTCGGCGATCTTGTCACAATGGCTTGGTGGGACGATATTTGGCTGAACGAAGCATTTGCAACCTGGATGGCCAATAAGACGGTCGACAATGTCGCTCCCGAATGGAACGTCATGTCGCAGTTTTTTGCCAACCGCCAGGGCTCAATGCGCACCGACTCTCTGCATTCAACTCGCTCGATTCAATCTCCTGTCGTGAAGCCGTCGGACGCGCTGCAAATGTTTGACGATATTACCTACACCAAAGGCGCATCTATTTTGAAGATGTTGGAAGTGTTTCTTGGTGACAACGTATTCCAGTCCGGAGTTGTTAATTACCTGAAAGCGCACTCGTTTGGGAACGCAGCCACAGCAGATCTTTGGGCTGCCCTTCAAAGCGCATCCGGCAAACCGGTTCAGAGTATGATGCAAACCTGGTGCAAACAGCCTGGTTATCCGTTGATGACAATAAAGGAAACAAAGCCGGGCCAACATCAAGCAAGCCAACAACGCTTCCTTCTTGATGGGCAAAAACCCGGACCTCAAACTTGGATGGTGCCTTTTGCCATGCGCAAATTGAAGGACGCCGTCAGCGTTGATCAGTATGGTCGTGAAACCGTGAAGCCTGACTCGGTTCAAGTAGTCAGCCGCAGCCTGCAGGCATTGCAGGTGCCAGTTAGCGACCGCGGTTTCATAGCAAACTCGGGCGGTTATGGCTTTTACCGAACGATTTATCCTGCCGCCAATCAAAAGAAGATTTTGGCGAACCTGAATACTCTTTCTGCTGGAGAGCGACTGGGACTAATTGGAGATCAGTTTGCACTTGCGATTGCCGGTGCCATTCCAGTCGAATCGTATTTGGAGACTCTGAAAGCCTTTAAGCATGAGCAAGACGCTGGCGTCTGGGACATCATACTGAGCCAGGTCGGCTATCTTGATCTTTTCGTGGATAAGTCCAGTAAGGGCGCCTATGCTTCATTTGTTCGCGGGCTGCTTGCCGAGGAATATCAAAAACTAGGCTGGGAGGAAAAAGCAAACGAAGCGATCTCGATGCGGCTTGTTCGTGGTTCGATTATCGGCACTCTTGGTACTGTCGGTGAAGACAAGGAAGTGATTGAAAAGTCCCGACGCTTGTTCGAGGACTATTTGAAGAATCATGATTCAGTTCCGGCAGATCTCCTGGATGCTGTTACAACGATAGTTGCCTACAACGGGGGTGCAAAGGAGTTTGAGCAGATGAAAACCCTGTTCAAAACAGGAGCTACGCCAGAGATCGAACTGAGAAATCTTTACGCGCTTACCTCCTATCGGCATCAAAATTTATTGGCGAACGTGTATCACATGATTTTGACAAAAGAAATTCGAACTCAGGATTCGGCGCGAATGTTTGGTGCGTTCTTCGCCAATCCTGATGCAAGACACAGCACGTGGAAGTTCATAAAAACTAACTACGCCTCTTTGAAGAAGTTGTATTCGACACAGGTTTTGGGACGCCTCGCTGCTTACCCAAGCGCATTCACGAGTCAGGAAATGTATAACGATATTCAATCATTCTTTGCTCAACATAGAATTCCGGAAGGTGAGAGCGATAAGAACAGAATGCTCGAGAAACTGCGTATTTCAGTTCGCTTCAATCAAAAGTCGGGTCCTGCTCTGAACAAGTGGCTGAAAAAACAAGAAGGCTAGAGTCTTCTGTTTTGTCGAATGGTCGCTTGGGGAATATTGTCTTGATGCCGTTGGTCGTCAATGATTTATGCCGGACCCTGAATTCCCTGAAAACAAAGTCTTGGAGCCGTCGCTTCGGGAAGATGATTCCCCGGAGCATCGTCTTGGCGGCGACAAGGCAAACAACCAAACGATCAGCGATCCAATTCGTGAGCATGCGCACAGCGAACGGTCTCAAGCGCAACTGAAGGACTGGCTGGACCGAGTTGGCAATTTCGATAATCGCTACCAGGCACAAGAAGTGATTGGTGCCGGTGCGATGGGGATTGTTATTAAAGCAAAGGATGTCTTCCTTGAGTCTGATGTTGCGATCAAGGTTCTTTTGTTCGCAGAAGCGAATGAGGCTGAAAGGACAGCACGTTTTATCCGGGAGATGAGAGTGCTTGCTGCCTTGGACCATCCAAATATTGTCAAAATTAGAGCGAGCGGAATTACATCGAAAGGAAAGCCTTTCTTTGTGATGGATTTCTTGAGGGGACAATCACTAGACGCCCTGATCAAGGAGCAAGGACATTTGAAGGCGAGCCAACTGAAAGAAATCGTTCCTTCAGTTCTTGATGGGTTGATGTACTTGCACGAGAACAAAATCATTCATCGTGATCTTAAGCCAAGCAATATTGTTTGTGTTGAAAATGCAGATGGAGGGTTAACTCCCAAACTAATCGATTTCGGAATTGCCATTACTCAAAATGTCGATTCTGTCCGGCTCACTAAAACAAATGTTAGCGTGGGAAGTCCTGAATATATGAGTCCCGAGCAATGTCGTTGCGAGCCGCTCGATGAACGTTCTGACATTTACTCGTTTGGTTGCCTTCTTTTCGCCTGTCTTTCAGGTCGCACGCCTTTTAGCGCAGGCACTCCCTTGGAAGTAATGTACAAACATATGCATGAAGCAGTCGTTCCCTTGGAGTCTGGAACGCCTGAGATGACGAATCTTGTGTTGAGTTGCTTGGAGAAAGATCCAACACGACGACCTCAAAGTATGCAAGAGCTAAAGTCAGCTTTCTTGCGAATTTCCTCGGATATTGATACCAGTCGAATGAGGGTGCCTTCCTCGAAAAAGCAGAGCTCGAAGTATGGGCTGTTATTGTTCGCAATCATGGGGCTGTTGGCAATTATTTCGCTTTCGATTTTCGTTATGGGTAGAATTGCCCAAAATGCCCAAAAGCATGAGTACCAGATACTGTCAAAGGATGAGCGCATGGTGCGTTCAAAAATGTCGGAGTCTTCTCTGAACCTTGCCACAACATATTTAAGACGGCTCAACGATAGGAGCTTGCCGTTGCAGTCTCGAGTTGATAATGCTGAAAAGATAGTTGATCGCCTTGATAACGCAAGTACCAATGACCCTCGAAACAAGGGGCTAGTTCAAGCGTATAGATCATTTGAATCCGCGCTTAAAGAAGTAAATAGTGACCTTGAGCGATCCAATCTTGATAAACAAGAAAAAACTACCGGCAAGCAATCAGTAGCAGCAGCAAGAATACGGGTCCTTGGCTATATCGCAAGGCTGAGCTATGACGACTTTGAACAATCAATATCTGCGTTGCGAGAGCTGAGGATTCTTTCGCGTAAGGAATTCGGTGTAGGTTGCAAGCAGGAGTTTGATTCATTACACTCAATCGCCAGATTGTATCTTGCTTATGGGAAGTTCAAAGAGTCCTTAAAGTTCATCGACGAACTCTTTGCCATGGGACCGGTGTTTGATGCATCACCGGTTTTTATTGCATCAAGAGAGGAATTGAGTGGGATGAAGAATGTACTCGGAATTAGTACAGATAAAGGCAGAGCTGGACAGCGGATCCGTGAGCTCTTGGAGGAGGTTACAGTCGCTACGAGGCGTCAGTCGGTTAAAGATCCCGCTGAAATTGCTGTTTATATCAAATTCATCGAAGGATTACAGCAGTTCGGCCGCCCTGACGGTGCCAGGACAGTTCTGGAAGAATGCCGGAGCCGCATGAAGACCTTTCCTCCTTCTCGGGTAATGGATGATTATAGAAAACGCTTGCTCGTACTGGAAGACATCAACAAGAAAGCTCTTGCAAAGACACCGGCAGATGCCCGTTTAAATTGGAAGTGAAGGTCAAAAACCGTCGACTTATCGGGTGGAGGGTCGACGGTTTTTGCGGGTGGTTGCGGACAGAGGTAAATCTTTAGAGCTGTTGGGTATTTTTCCTGCTCATGTATCAATTACGGTAGACGTCGAAAAGTTAGGCGGAGGACCCAAATCTTTTTTTGAGTCGTGAAAGAGCCAGTTTCGAAGATTCGTAGTATGGGATTCCTTGTTGACTGTCAATGTTTTGTCTGGGAGCTCCTGCAAGTTTTGTGTGGGAGCTCCTGCAAGTACTACTACAGACGTATCTAGCATTGAAGAAGACTTCTACAGACGTAGCTAGCATCGAAGATTCGTAGTATGGAGCGCGGACGTCCCGTCCGCCTATGCACCTTGGAAATAGACACCTGGGACAAATCAAAGTAAAGGATAGCCTTTGTAGAAGTGCTTAGAAAGTACGTCTTGCAGAATTGATGGTTCTCGGAAGACTGACCTGACAAATTCGTGACATGAATCTTACCTTCGATGTGTGTCTCAGGAATGGCTCCGTGAGCTTTTCTTGTGTAATTGTTTTGGCTGGATGCGCACCTGACATTTCTGTGAAATGCCTTTGCGCCGTTTTTGTGCGTTTGAAGTTCGGCATTTATAGTGGCTTTACAGCAATATGGTCCGGTTTAATGGGATACCTGACGAAATTGTGACAGCAGGCAGCATTTGCTTGACTGCTTGGGATGGGCTTGTTGAGCTGTTCCTGTGGAGCGGGTGGGCTTATCTACCTGACATTTTTGTGTCACGGCGGCTGCTTCCTTTTGTGGCTTCCGAAGATGCTCTTGGTAAGCCATTCTTATCGCGTGTGTGATTTGCTTGCGCTGACCTGACAAATTTGTGGCATGGTGGCTGGTGTTGTCGTGATAGTCCGCGATAGGCTTCATAAGCCATCCTTCTGATGTCGTGAATTTGAATTTGCTTGTCTGACATTTTCGTGTCACGAGGAAGTCTGCGATCGTGGTGCTTAAAAGGTTTGGTGGGTTGGGCTTTTGGCGTTCCCTTCTTTGTGGTGTGAAGCGAGTTGACATATTTGTGACATGATTGATTGTTATTTCCGATCCTGGAAACTGCGATATAGCAATGATGTTGGGGTTCGTTGAAAATTATTTTGCGCGGGTACTTCAATTTCACTATTCGTTGTTTTACTTAATCCATGGAAGACGCACTGAGGAAAACAACATGTCAGAGTCAACAATCAAAGAACAAGTTCGTGAAGTGGAGAGAAATGATGCTGGTAGTGCCACTGAATATGATGCACTCGATGCTTATCGTGGAATGACTATACAGTCGGGTGATCGAAGTCCTTCATCACATTCAGCCCCGCTTTCAAACTTAACTATCACTGACGCATCGTCTTCCACAGGCGCTTTTGACTCAGTAAGAAAAGGCGGATGTGAAATTATTCCACCAAGAAAAATTAGCCACACTTTGCCGAACGGTGAAAAAATAACGACCCTGGAATATCTGCCCGGCACCTACCCGGAAAAGAACTTCCCACGTGAAGAAAAGGGCCCGGCCCTAAAAGAAATTACTAAGGATGGTAATGGATGGGGGGTGAAGGAATTCCCGCGCGAAGAGAACGGTCCAGCCTTAAAAGAAATTACTAGAGATGGCAACGGAATGGGAAATAAGGACTTCTCACGCAATGGTGTGCAGGAGCTGCAAACAATGGATAGCGATTCGTTGTCTAAAAAACTATCCGATTTGCGATATCCAAACAACGTGGAAGAGCCGGTGCACACTCCCACTGGAAAGCCAGATCGTAACGATGTTATCAAAGATTTGCGGCAGAGCGCTAATCATGTCTCCGACAATTTCGGTGTTGGGGGATGCACAACGACCCCGGAAGAGCGAAGGAAAGAACAAGAGCAAAAGTGGCTCAACGACCTTCTCGAAGATAAAGGCAATTGGTTAAAGGAATTTGAACCTGGTGACCTTAAGCCATCTCGGGTACTGGAGGATATCCAGAATTCGATCCGTTCCGCCGCTCCAATCAAAGAATACAGAGAGCGTGACTTTGTACCTGTGGAGAATAGTGGCGGAGCGAAACTATTGAGTGAGCAAGAACTTCGTAGAATGCAAAGCAAAAACATCATGGAAGGCAACTCTCCGCAATCGGAACACCAACCGATCCCGACGCGGACCGAATCAACTTCGAATGATACTCGGAATGTACCAAAGGTGCCCGAGGGGTGTTTCCCGCAGCGACCTAAACCAGAGGGTGTTCCGCGACCAACCGAGCCTGAAACTCGGAACATCCCGGCGCCCGGTGATGGCCAGCCACCTAGGTCGGAAAGCGTTCCAAGTCCGCGACCAGCCGAGACTAGCACTCGGAACCTCCCACGACGAGAGACTGGTGGATGTTATCCACAGCCACCAAAACCGGAGGGCGATCTAATCCCGCCGAGACCATCTGTGTCTTCTTCCCGTGGCGATCAATTATCACAGGATCCAGGGAACCCAACCGCCAGCCAAAGAAGTCTGCTTCAGGACTATTTGAATAGAGAACATGCTTATGAGAATAGCAGGGACTTTAAAGAGCCTTCGTCCAATGGTGGCAAAGGGACTGTAGAAAAGGATCCAATTTCAAAATCTGGAGGCGGAGAGATTTTCAAAGAACCGGGCGAACCTAACGGCAAGCGCTTACCGCCTGATCAGTATCCTGGGGAGATTTCAAAGGAGCCCCGTGAATGGAGAAGCAAGAATTCCAAAGAAATTAACATCTGGAGAATACCTCGCGATCCGCGTATGCGCTGCTAATGACAAAACGTCATAAACACACGTGAAAGATGCTGTTTACTTTCGCGTCGCTGAAGTTACCTTCGTTGCCTTCACTAGGCCAAGGAGGGTAACTTCAGTGTTTCAGACCTAAGAAAGATCGGCATCACGCCCACGGCGGGACCTGTTGCTAGCGGTCGATTGCAGAATGATTTGCTGTAGCGTTGTTCTCATCAGACCTTGTCCATTCGCCAATAAAAAGTGGGCGCAAGCTGTTTATCGCAGCCAAAATTGCCGACCCGTTGTTCAGGAGAGTGGAAACTGCCGGACCGATGCTACCGCTGGCTGCAAGGAAGATGCCGACACCATTTGGTACGGCAACGTATCCAAGATTCTCTTTGACAAGACCCATCGCTGATCGGCAGATTTCGATAGCTTCAGGCAAACGGCTCAAATCGTTATCAGTAAGCAAGACATCTGCATGTTCACGCGCTGCGTCTGTGGCAGCATGAAGTGAAACACCAAGATCGGCATGTGCTAATGCCGGCGAATCATTGATTCCATCTCCGACAACGGCTACTGTAAAACCCTGTTCCTTAAGTGATTTCACTAGCTCAGCTTTTTGCTCAGGAAAGGAATTTGAAAACACTTCAGTGATACCAGCGATTTTAGCGATCGCTTGAGCTGAATACTCGTGGTCGCCCGTCGCCATATAGATTCGTTTGATGCCGTTTTTTCGCAAGGCCCGGATAACAGCTGGTACTTCCGGGCGAAGCTTGTCTGCGTAACTGATGAGACCGGCTAACTTGCCATCGATAGCGACATAGGCGATCGATTCACCGTTATTGAGGATTTCTTTTTCGGATGTACTGGCATTGGAGATGTCTATTTTTTCACTGCTCATAAAGCGACGGCTGCCGCATAGGACGGCAGAACCCTTTACGACGGCGCCAACTCCCATTCCATTTTTCTGAGCTGAGTTGTCGCGATCTGGAATTTGCAAGTTGCGTTGGCGTGCGTGGCGAATAATCGCGCGTGCTGCAGGGTGATGGAGACGCTCCTCAACGGCCGCTGCATAGGCAAGAACTTGATCGGGATCGTGTCCATTCAGCGGTATCACATGGGTGACCTGCGGCTCTCCCAATGTAAGTGTTCCAGTTTTGTCCAGAACCACGGCGTTGACTTGTGCCAACCGTTCTACTGCACCGCCGCTCTTTATTAAAATGCCGTGGCGTCCGGCTCTCTGCATAGATGCGAGGATCGCAGTCGGCGCTGCGATTCTAATACCTGTGGAGAAGTCGAAAATAAGAACGCTCATTACGCGAGTAATGTTGCGCGTCATGATTCCGCAAACAGCAGCGGTTGCTAAAATAGGCAATACCAACTTGTCTGCTAGCTGCGCAGCGTAATTTTGGGTTCTGGTTTCGTAGACTGGTGCCGATTTGACCATTTCCATCACTCGGCCGGCGCGGCTGTCTTTCACGTTCGCGCTGCATTTTATGTAGATTTTTCCTTCGGCAAGAACTGTTCCGGCAAAAACGTGAGAGCCTTCGCCCACTTCGATTGGATGAGCTTCTCCGGTTAAGCAGGCTTGGTTTACGCTAGCATGACCAGTCAGAACTTCACCATCAACGGGAACGAGCTCTCCAGGGTAAATCACTACGGTATCGCCGACGCATACCTGGTCGGCCGGGATACAAATTCGCTTATTCCCTTTGACCAGCCAGGCAGAGCATCCAGCCAAGCCGAGCAAGTCATCGAGCATCTTTTGACAGCGTTGCGCTGTCAGTTCTCGAATGTACTCGCCAAGTCCAATTAGCGCAGTCATGAAACTCGCCGCTTTCAAATTTTGCTGGGCGATCATCAGAATAGCTGCCAAACCATCAAGTCCATCAACGCCTAGCCGTCCCTCTTCCAGAGCTGTTTGAGCGGCACGTCCTGCGATTGGCAAGACCGCTAAGCTGCTCAGACTCGTCGTGATCAGCGCTGGTGCTCCAAGCAGTGCAGACGCAAAAGATGCCCCGCCCAGTATTAATTGAACGATTGGCGGAGTCCAAGATTCCAGTTTCGCCAGAGCAAAACGTGCAAGAAGGCGAATGCGTCCCAGAAAGGTCGGCAGGCTCAATCCAGTTTGCCGAACAGCAACTGGCAGCGTGCGCAATTTGCCGAGCAAGCGGTCTTTGGAGACTTGTTCTTCATCAAATACGATTGTGACGGAGCCACACCAGCTGTTAGCACTCGCTGAAAGAACGCCTGGTACCTTATATATGGCCTGAACGAATGCAGCGGAAAGCTCTTCGTCGCCTTTTAATTCCCCTATTTTCAGGCGAATGCGGCCGCGAATTTCGTGCACTAATTCAAAACTTAGAAGTACTCGTTCTGACAAATCGGCGTTTTCTTTAGAAGCCGGTCTGAGTTCTTCAAGTTGGACTGGGGCGTCTGCCTGAATTAGTTCATTCTTTTTGCGTTGCGGATCTGTTGCGTACATCTGAGGTTTCCGTTAGAAGCTAGTTTTGTGAGTGCCCGTGTCCATTGTGATGCGCACCAGTTGCAGCATTCGGATCATGGTTGAGCTTCCAATACCAGTCCAGAGCCATCACTCCCAGAACTAGTGGAGAGACGCCAGCCCATATCGTCTTCGTCTCGTATGCTTTATAAATAGCCGCACCTAGAAAGGCAGCCGGCAAAATTTTCTTGAAGTCATCAGCGTTCCCTGAGAAAAGAGGTACCTCTTTTCCAGTACCCGGGGGACCGAATAATGATTTCAGCAGTCCTTCCAAGATCCCCACACCAGCTGCCGCTATGCCGACGCCTCCGACCAGAGGGACTGCTTCACCTTCTAGCATGGCGGTCAAGAAATCTGTTCCAACAGTTTCCACAGTTTCATGGAGTATTTTGAATATGGTATCTTCGTCGTGTTCGTGGTGGACTGTGATACTACCTGTGGTGTGGTTGACGTCTACGTCGGTTACGCCAGGAGTGGCACGCAATGCCTTCTTAACCTGGTGAATGTGTTCAGAATTGCGGAGATGTTTAGGCACCTTAAGTCTAGTTCTGCCCTTTGAATGATGAGCGACGGACTTGGAGGACTTATTCAGCTTTTTGCTCATGTACAGTAGTTCCTAGTGTTATTGAACACGCCGTTTTTTTTGTTGCAAATCAAAAACCATGAGCCCACCACTTCCAGCAAACCGGCACAGGCGGTGGGCTCATGACAAAGTCACTAGGCTTTGGAAATTTGCTTCTCTTTTGATTGCGTCTTGCGCTCTTCTTGTACTTCAGCAACGAGATCGTCTGCTTCTTCCTTTACTTCGGCAACGATTTCTTTGACTTTGTCCGAGACAGTCAAGCCGACTTTGATTACTTCTTTGCTTGCCGATTTGAGTAGCTTGCGTCCACCGTTTGTTCCGAACAACAAAACAGCTGCAATAGCCCACGGACTTTTCAGTGCTTCTTTCCAATCCATCACTTCTCTCCTTTAAGAAAATCTCATCCGCGCGAATTGCGGCGGCTCAATTAGCCTCAAGATGTGAACTCCGCGTTAGCTTTCCAGCTACCGAAAGAAAATTCAGCTAAGAACCTAAGCTCATTAGTATATCTCAGGAGGGCGCTGTAGATATCGAGCGCGGCAGAAAAACACATGCATTTTCACATTCCAGAGGAGGGACTCGGCAACTCTGAACGATTGGACAGATCGAAGCTCGCACCCCAAATCAGTGAGGTAGTCCAAACAGATAATAGATCAAGCATAAGGCAGCAAGCACAATGGAACCGGGATGAAGCTCTTTGTGTCTGCCAGCCAATACTTTGAATAACGGATATACGATCAATCCGGCAGTTAAACCGTTGGCTATGTTGTAGCTGAAGATGATGATTACAATCGTGATGAATGCTGGAACTGCTTCACAAAGATCCTCAAGATCGATTTTTGCGATGGACCCGACCATGAGTAAACCCACTGCCATCAACGCCGGAGCGAATGCATATGTTTGCTTCTGCATTGGTTCTATCAGTGGGATGAAAAACATCGAGAGGGTGAACATTAGTGCAATTACGAGCGCCGCCAGTCCAGTTCGGGCACCTTCCTTGATTCCTGCTGCCGATTCGATAAAGGCGCCGCTCGTTGAAGAACCAATAATTGAACTGAAGGTACAGGATGCTGCGTCCACAATCATTGGTTTTTCTATTTCGGGAAAGTTCCCTTTCTCGTCCAACATGTTACCGGCAGAGCCGACACCGACGAGCGTTCCCAGGGTGTCGAGAAAGCTCATAAGGAATAGCGTCATCAATATGGGTAGGAAGCTGAGTTTTAGTACGCCGAGCACATCCATTTTGAAGGCGATTCGATCAAGTGTGTATTCTCCTTGAAAAGGCATCGCGAATATGCTGGAAGGTGCTTGTGCGAACCCGCATGCTATGCCGATGGACGCCGTTACAATCATTCCAATAAGAATTGCGCCCTTAATTTTTCGCTGCATTAGGACACAGATCAAAATGAATCCTAAAATCGCAAGCAGCACTTTCGGATCATGAAAATCGCCTATTTTCACAGGCACCGGAGGAGCGTTCAGTATGTTCTTTCCTGGGACGAGAAGCGCATCGGCAAACATCCCTTTTGCGCCACTGGTTACGATGCCTGTTTCATAAAGTCCTATGAAAGTAAGGAAGAGTCCAATGCCACCGGCAAAGCTTTGTTTCATGCTGTAGGAAATTGCACTTGCAAGCCACGGGCGAATCTTGAGAAGTGACAATGCAAGAAACAATAGACCGCTAATGAATACGGCTCCTAATCTTTGTTGCCAGGTAATGCCCATTGCGGCAAGACCAAAAGCGATGAACGCATTCTCCCCCATGTAGGGGGCGACAGCCAGTGGAAGGTTGGCATAGAGGGCCATTGCCAGGCATCCAAAGATGGATGTGATAATGGTCGCCATAGTTGCAGGTTCGACTGGAAATTCCGCGAATTTGAGAATCGCGGGATTTACAACTATGATGTAAGCCATGGTCATGAAGGTTGTAAGTCCTCCCAAAATCTCCGTTTTGATCGAGGAGCCACGTTCTTCGATTTTGAAAAACCTGTTGAGGAACTCTTTCACCGCCATCACCTGGAAAGATCACTTAGGCATAAGTATTGCAGCTGTGACAACCCATAACCACCATACTGGTCTAATACTATATACTTGCAACGGCTTGCGAGTTTAGGATGGCAATTCACCATGTCTAATTATGAAAGATACAACCGTTCGTTCCGTTTCATTCGGAGGCAGAGTTGGTTTGCCAGTGTTCTTGCAATTATTCTAAGCATCTCCTTTTCATTAGGTCCTGCTTTTGCAAATCCGGATCTTGAAGAAACAAGCGCCGCTGATCCCACTGAGGCAGCGCAGTTTCAGAGAAAACCAATAGTTGGAAAGCCGAAGATTGGTCTTGCGTTGGGGGGTGGGGGCGCTCGTGGCGGTGCAACTATCGGTGTTCTTAAGGTACTAAAAGAAGAAGGCATCGAAGTGGATATCGTTACAGGCACCAGTATTGGTGCCGTAGCAGGTGTGTATTATTGTGCCGGTGTGAAGCCTGACGAAATGATCACGCACTGGGAAAATTCTGAAGTGATGGATCACTTCATGACGATTCCGCTCTGGGTCAGAATCGGTATTGCGCCAGTCTTGTACGTGCCGCGATTGATAGGCGGTCATGATTTCGACGGGCTGTATAAGGGTTCTGCCTGGCGAGATTACCTGGCAAAAAATTTGCCTCATGGAACGAAGAATATTGAGGACTTGCCCATTACTTTTGGAGCCGTCTGTTTCAACCTCTGTGATGGGAAACCATATATAGTACGGAAAGGCAATCTGGGCAAAGTCTTGCAGGCGACGTGCGCTGTTCCATCTCTGCGTAAGCCGGTAGACTTTAGTGGTGACCTTTTGTGTGATGGTGGCATAATTTGTAATTTGCCTGTTAAGCAATGCCGGCAGATGGGAGCTGATTTCGTAATAGCCGTGAATATTGATGAACCCTTCAAGCCTGCTGATGAAGAGACTTTCCGCCATCCCACCAGCGTCGCCAAGCGAATGATTCTCTGGGGACTTTATGATATTGATCGCAGTCAGGAGAAGATGGCTGATTTCGTGATTCACCCGGATACCGAGGGGATTTCATTAATTTCCACAAGCCGAAAAGATGCACGACGCTCCGTTGAATCGGGAGAAGCCACCGCCAAAGCCTGTATTGCAGATTTGAAAGCCAAGCTTGCTGAGTTTAAGAAAGCCAATGGCGGTTAAGTCCGAGAGACTTGGGTTCGATTCCGGGAGCGCCGGCATCCAACGTGCCGGCTTTTACCTATGCCTACTTTGTTTGGATAACCAAAGCAACACTGCAGCTGATATATAAACTTGATGCTTGCACACTGAGTTCGGGTACAAAGTACTGTGAACCGACTTTCCTGGCGTTTTATCAGATGGCCGACCTCCAACAACGATCCCCCGCCGATTTCCTAAAAGAAGACAATTTCGCGGCGCAATCAGCTATAGCCAATCACATGATCGATCGTCATGATACGCCGATCAAATTAGCTGCGGCATTGCTCTATGCGGTCGGTATTGCCGTAATCGTAATTTTGATATGGTCAGCCGTCACAGTTGTTCCTGAAGTATCAGTGGCTCCAGGTCAGGTAGTTCCGCGAGGGCATGTGAAATTGATTGAGCCTTCATCTGACGGCATCATTGAGAAAATTCTTGTTAAAGAAGGACAGCATGTTAATGCTGGTGACAAGCTCGTTCTCCTTGATCGCGTTCCATACATCGCCGCAGTCGATAAATCAACTAAGGAACTAGAAATTGCAAAGTCGCACCTGAAAGAGCATGAGTTAGCGATTGAAGCCCTTCAGCAAATCATCCACGATCCAGGTCATATGCCCAACATCCAGGTTGATGTGGCAAATGTAAGCCAGATTATAAGCGACGTTTATAAGAATCATAGCCAGTGGATTGAGGCCCAAAAAGATACTTTTGGGAAGATCGGCGATTCTCTGGGAACCGAGTCTGGACAAAGCGACTTTGGCAACAAAGGTGGGGGAACCGTTATTGCCAGGACTGCTCCCATTGGGACAGCTGGCGGTCAATCGGAAATGAGTTTGATCAATACTCGTTTGCAAAATGCCGGCGCGGAGAAAGCTGCTGCTCGAACCACGCTTGAGAAGAGGAAGAAGGAGTTTCTTGAGCGAAAGAATGCACTTGCAATTGAGACAAGTTCTCTGCAGCAGCAATTGAAATCGCTTAAAGGGAAGCGCTTCAATCTCGAGTTGATTTTGGGCCAGACGAGAACGCAGGCTAGCGAAATGAAGACTGCTTTGGAAGCCGGTGGATTGTCACGCTTGCAGTATCTTGATGCCTTGAAATCAGTTGAACAAGCAGAGATGGCCCTTGTGGATCATGATAATGAAGTAGAGAAGATGGAGCATTCTCTTGAATCAGCAAAGTCTGCTCAGGCAGAGTTTGAGAATAAAGCCCATGCTGATGTGGCGCAATTGGAGTCTAGCGTGAGCCGTGCGTCGAGCGATCTCTCAGACGTAGCATTGCAGCAGCGTGTGCGCCATCGAAACATGTCTGAAGCTGAATCTGTGTATCTTGCATCCCTCGCAAAAGCTAGAGCTGCGCTCTCTCAGGAAACAGATGAGAAGATGCATCAAGAGGCGAAAATCCGGCAGACAGAGGCCGAACTTACATCTGCGCAAAATAGTTTGGAGCGCGCCGAGATTACCAGCCCAATCGAAGGAACCGTAACGGCGATCAAGCTACGCGGTAAGGGCCAGGTCGTCAGTTCGAAAGAAATTATGATGTCCGTGGTTCCTCTGATCAACGATCTAGTTGTTGAGGCACAGCTTCCGAATAAGGATAGGGGCTTTGTTAAAGCTGGACAGAAAGTGAAATTGAAATTCTCGTCCTTTCCGTTTCAAGATTTTGGAGTTTTGCATGGCGATGTTATCGAAGTGGAAAACTTTCCGCGCGATATCACCAAACTTGGCGGCTATTACCGCGTTCTGGTTGCTCCTGAGCAGCAAGCCATGAAGGTACATGGCAAAGAAATTCCATTTGCACCAGGTATGACCGTAACCGCAGAAATCATCACGCGCTATCGTTCAGTGCTGAACATCATTTGCGAACCACTCAAGAAACTAACCGACGCCCGCTGGAACTAGTATCTCGCTGTCGGCTTCGAGCGTATGGAGCGCGAACGTCTAGTCCGCTTCGAGCGTATGGAGCGCGGGCCTCCTGCCCGCCCATATGCAAGTTCTACTATCTACGCCACAGCTTTAGGGAGACTGTACCTCTTGCGAAACTACGAATACGCAGCTGCAACGCGCTTCGCGCTTATGGGCGGACGGGACGTCCGCGCTCCATACTTAGCTGCAACGGGCTTCGCGCTCCATACGCAGCTGCAACGCGCTTCGCGCTCCATACTTAGATCGCGCTCCATACGAACTATGGACTTGATGGTGGGCGATTCCAGAGTCTTTGTAGTCTCTTTTGTCCGGTATTTGGATCAATAACTACTTCTGAGATTTGTGAGTATTGGTCTGCTCTGATTTTTGGAACGAGTATTTGTGCCTCTCCTGGAAGTCCCTTTGTTACTTGCTTCTGACTGGTTACTATCGGAGACCCTTGCTCCAGGTGTGCCAGAATCACGATGTCGCCTACTTGAGCTCTGCTGAGAACGAAGTTAATGTCTGTACTTACAGCCGTGACCCCACTTTTGTCCGGTGCAGAATTGGTGTAGTCCACTACATCACTCAATCTAATAGGTGCATTTTCTCCACCGCGCGGAAGATAATCTGGCAAATCTTGGTTGCTCCTAATTGCATCCATTATTTTGTTTGAGTTCGGGTCTCCACCAACGTTCTGGGGCCTATTTATAGATCTGATTACGTTTAGTGGTTCTGGGGTTCCCTCCAGTTTCACCTTTGTATCTACTACATAGCTGTCTTTGCCAAATGTTTGTCTCTGGAACCCTTGTTGAAATAGCATATTGTTCAGCGTTAATGCTTCGGATCTAGCCTTGTCTAATTGCCTTTGCAGTGCCTTGTCTGGAGCAATCGAAAATGACTGCTCGTAACCTTGAATCGCCTTTTCATTCTGGACAATCATCTCATGGATGTCTTTGACTTGTGGCTTACCGTCCGGACCAGGTTGAACCCGTTTGCCTAGTTTCTCAAAATGGGCTTTCACCTTTTCGAAGGCAGGATCAGCTTTCTTTGTTGGATTTGTGTTATCACCATCTGAACGGAAAGAGTCCACTCTCGGCGTCCTGCGAGATTCAATGTATTCGTTTACGCTTTTTGCACTGTCAGGTTTTGATTTGCTTGCTGCCGCAGAATCAGCAATGTCGTTTTCCAATCTGGCGATGGTGGCACGTGCATGTTCGATCGCCTTTTGTCGCTCCTCTGGCTTGATATGGGACCAGGCATCAGGTTTATTCGAAAGGCTGTTCTTAAGGTCGCGGACCAATTTCAAATGCTCTTCTTTCGAAATCCCTGGTGTTTCATTGGAGGCTTTCCGAAGTTCGGAGATGATTTCCGCTTTGCTCTTTCCAGGAAACCTATTGGAAAAGCGCTCTGCAATAGATTCCATTGTTTTATTGCTTGTCTCCAGCGCGCGGAGATATTCCATCTGCCTGAATGGACTGTTCACAGATTCAATTGCCAAAGCTTCAATGCGTTTTTGACTTTCGATTGGCATGCCCGCCAAATACAAATCATGCAGCTTAATGGGCTTGCCTGAATCCTGCGTATGTTGTGTATCCTTGCCCCATGTATTTGACACGTAGACGTGTGGTTCGCCATTAATGTCGACTGGTCCGCCAACAATGTTTACTACGTGCAGACCCTCGGAGCCGCCTGCCTTGAAGCCGTTCGAGTCGGTATAGAATGGCTCACTCGAACAATTCATCATAAATATGAGCGGATTTCCAATTGATGGTTTCATTTGTTCCAGTATTTTCTGAAAACCTTCTTCGCTGTCATAGCGGGCCCCGTTGCTCGCCGACATCCCAAATTCGTCGTGAACCAGCAGTATTTTGTCAGTAGAGAAAGTCAGATCCTTATAGAGAGTTTGCAAGGCGTTTGCTGAGAGCTCGGGCGAGTCAGAGATTTCCTTGCCATTGTGCATGAGTCTAGCTTGTCCTGTTGCGTCATGCTCATACCTGATGCTTCCTCTTTCGACCTGATTCTTTTATTGTGATCATGACCTTGAGATATCCAGTGGGCGTTCACGATTACTGTCTGGAGAATCTTATCTGCCAGGTTGCGTTCTCCGTGCAAAGCGCTTCCTTCTTTGGGCTTGCCTCCTTGAAACAATTCTTGCTGGTGTGCTTTCCTGCTTTCTCGATCGTGAGAAAGATCGTTTTTTGTGAGTTTTACCTTTCCGCCAAGGACATCCACTTCGCCAGTAAGAATTGCTTCCTTCAAAAGCCGAACAGCCTCTGACGGTTTTCGTGAAAACATCTGCATACTCACGTCCGTGGCGTTACAGGTTGGATGCGCACCTTGGGTGATGGCGTTGCAATCTAAGATGTTGCCTAAAATTTCGACCGCAAGTTCGCTGCGGGTCTCTAGGCTTAGCTTGCTGGTTTTTGCACTGAGTATTTCCGTCACTTCATGAAGTGCGGCTGCTGCTTCTGTTCCGCTCCATCTCATAATTTCCCGACGAGTAGCGACTGCATCTAGCATGACCTTGGCAAACTTTTGATCTGTGCTTTCCGGAAGTCCATCAAGAACGTTCTTCAGTTTTGTCTGCTCGGTGCTTAGATCTGCTTTTATCAACCTTCCGTCTTCGCGGACGCTACCGTCCAATTTGCGCAGCACGTTCCTTCCTGCGCTGGTATATTCAATGCTTCCATCATCATGTACCTTTACGTCTTCGATGCGTTCCTTGTAGCCGAGTTTGTGTTGTATTACCCAGTCTCCGTCATCGCCTTTCTCCCAATAATCTCCATCATAAGATGATATTTCGATTGGTTCTCCGTCGGAGTCCCGTTCTATAGAAAGTCGGTTGCCGTTTGATTCGATAAGATCCGAAATGTTATTGTCATCATCGAGTTCGATTCGACCTTTATGAATGCTGGATTCCCATGATATTGATTCGTCAGGGTTCTTTATCTGCTTAAATTCGGGACCGCGTTCGTGCTGTTTGGAATTGTTCTCAGGAGTTCCTTCGCTCTGTTTCAAGCGTTGAAGCAAGCCGCCTCGATTGTCCGCTCCCTCGGCATTATTGGCTTTCAGGCGTTCCCTCAGCGAGCCGCCCGCTTCGACTGTCAGTCGGCTTTGTTCGGCACGCATAAACTCAGCTATGGTTGGTGGCGCACTTGCGTGTTCAACGGCGGAACGTCCAACAACGTCATAATGAGCCTCGACTTTTTGATTGACGGGACGAGCGATAGCGGCCGTTCCAACCGCGGTTTTCAAGGCATCAACCCCACTTTCGTGAAGGTATTCTGCCACTTCGCCGTAGTCTATGTTGCTGTCGTAGAGTGCGCCTTTGACCTCGGAGACATTGATACCATACTTGGCAGCAATCTTTTCTTTCTGGGCCTCGAATGCCGCTGGGATTGCACCGCACACTCCGTTTGCATAGCCATTGAGTCCGGAGTTTGCAGCATCTGAAATAGTGTCAACGCCTTTGAGTAAGCTGACTTCCAATTGCAGCTTGCTCAATTGGTCCGGGTTGAAGCCTTTTGATCTCAGAGCGTCCGTCATTGCGTCTGAGTTGTGTGCGATGCCTCTGAGAACGTCATCGCCACTTCCCAGCCCGAGTACTTCTGCTGCTTTTTGGAGATTATTTCCCATTCGGTCGCTCAGTGCGTGGGCTAAGTTCTGAGATAGTTTCGCTAGTCCGACTCCGGCATATCCAGTGCCTAACTGTGCCAGGGATCCGGCAAGCATGCCCTTCATACTCATTGCATTTGGATCATTTTCACGAATCGCACCAGCAAGCGTATTCATAACTGTTTGTGTCACTGCCTCTGAGCTTCGATAAAGCAGCTCCGCCCCTGCGCCGAGCTGTCGAGATTTTGCTGCATTCAACCAGGTGCCACCAACTGAGCCAAGCGCATTTGACAGACCTTCCATTGATCCGGAGACGACGTTTGCGGTGTCATTGCTTTCGCTGGACATTCGACCCAGTCCAGAGATAGCTCCGCCCGCCACCATGCCGGTAGTGCCGGCTGTCAAAGCTGTTTTGGCCAGTAATGCGCGTCCTGCTGCCGTTGTGACAGTCAACGTCTCCGCGGCATGACCGGCAGCTGCCCACGATCCCAATCCGCCAGTTACGACAGTAATGACGCCAGTAACCATTGCGTCGTTGATTTGTTTTTGTGCGGACGTCGCGTCGCGGGCTGTCTCTGCTGCGCTCAGGGATGTGAAGCTGAGTCCGGACACCAGATTCTGCGTACTCTTTATGGTCGAGTCGACGGCGTTGTTTCCAAAGTCTTCTTTGAACCCTTCTTCAAATAATTTGTCGACTTGTTTTGTGAGATTTCCAACTTGCGTGTCTATATTCTTTGCAAATGTGTCGAGATCCTTATCGAAGCTGTCGAAACTATCGGCGCCCATCGAGCCGAGCCAGGTGTTTAGATAGGGTTTCTTTGCAAAATACTCTCGGTCTCCTTCGCGAGCTTTCTGTCTGCACTCAAGACCTTCTCGCAGTAGCTGGTCATGGTGGACCAGGCCGCCTTGAATTTTGCGACGGTCTTCTGAAATTCTTTCTGGACCAAGGCTGAGTATCTTATGGTTTCTAGCATCACCTTCTAACTCAAACTGCATCAAAACGCGATTCGTATTTGCAAGGTCAATCTTTGACCCATTGATTTCCGCCTCATATCCAGCAGTCAGGTTTCCGACATCTTTGCCGTTTTGGCTTAGTTTTCCACCAGCTCCAATCTTGTAGAGTTCGTTGCCAATGCGCAGTTCACCTGATTTTACATCAGAGACATGAAAACGATTTTGGCTAGAGTCACTTTTGTCGTTTTCTCCAACAAATATTGGAATATCGATTCGGCGCTGAGAACGCGCGTCGGTTGCCGATTTGACCTGGTCTCCGTGCTCCGTGGCTCGCTCTTGAACTTCACGAGGACCGGCTGCAATCCATTTTAAATCTTCGTTTTTTGTGACTCCATTCTCGAAGAGTGCATTCAGTTTTTGAAGGTACTGCGTCTGAGCTTGCATTGTTGCCATCTCACGATTGGCGGAATCTTCTGAGCCGGAATTGGCATTAAGTACCTTTGTATATTCCAGAGAATTTTGTGAGCGCTGTGCCAAATCTTGTTTGCTTATGAACCTATCCCCGTGTGAAATCCACTGAAGTTTCTCACCACTTTCAGGGTTGCTCATATTCCAGACTGCCCCTGCCAACTTTTGCGCTGGTAGGCGATCTGATGGCGAGTCGATTTTGGAGAGCATCATTTGTCCATCTTCGTTGCTCATCTTGAACAGTGGTTTTTGATTCTCGTCGAGGACAATTCCATCTTTGATGGTGTGTGTCTCTACTGTTTTTTCACCGTTTCCTTTGTCTACCGCGATTTTGACAGTGCCGTTCAGTTTTGACATGTCATTTGGAAGAGATTCCAGTCGCTCATCTTTGGAATCGGCTTTCTGCCTGGCGGCTAAGATTGGATCGTTGATCTCTTTTTGTTCGGCTATTCCATATCTTGCAAAGTTAAGGTCTTTGAGGTCCCCGGTTTTTAGCACCGTATCTAGTGCCTCTATCCGTTGTTTGGTGCGATCTAGATCTGAGATATCTTTTTGATCACTGCCGGTGAGCTTGCTAATTGTCCCAGCATTGTCTACTTTTGCTTGTACTTCATTCTTGTGTTTCGATAGTACTTCGCGCCCTTCATTGATATTGAATAGACCGCCTTTCTCAGGATCAGGTCGCCCATCGGCAAGCTTCTGAGGACCGAGGCATACTCCTTGCAGCCGGCGCGATTCCACCCCTGTTTGTCCCAGCAATTCCAAATCGAAACTGGAGTTTTTCATGTCGGCAAGTGCGACTTTTCCAGGTGGTGTTTCAAAAAAAGTGAGACTGCCACCTGTGAGTTTCCCGTCTGTTGTTTCAGTCGGGGCGGACAAATTTGCGATTTGTTTACCGCTCTCCTTCTCTATTACCATCCCCATGCGGACATCGCATTCTACTTTGTTGTTGGGACCCATTTCGAGGAACATTTTTCCTGAGCTCATGTTCCTATCACAAACGAAATGCCGAGCCTGTCCATTCTCGTTGCCCGTGAATGTCCACCGATCGAAGTCGCTATTAACGCCGGCCGCGCTTCCATCTTTCAGGATTTGTCCTTTTGCAGTGATGTCACCAATGCTTTCACCATTGGCGTTGAGAATTTTGCCCTGATCAACCTTAACCACTCTGCCGTCAGGACTTTTGAGTTCGCCCGTCAAGGTGGATAGCTTTTCATGTACTGCGCTCTGATCCGCTTTATCGAGTTGCCCTTCAACTTTGCTCTTGGGCGCTTCGAGAATTCGGCTGATCCTGCTTATATCAACTTGGGCATTGCCGGAAATGCAAAGCTTTTGTTGACTCGCATCCGTCGCAGCCCCATTTGCATTCTTCGCCTCGCCTGGGGCAGCATCTTTCAGCAGTCGCCCGTTCTGCTTCTGCTCTTCACGATGCAAAGCTTGCGCCTGCTTGAGCGTTTCGAAAAAGCCTTCAGGCAGTGGATTTGTGACACTAAATCGATTGCGGGGGCGCCCTTGCTCATAAGTGCGACTGGGATCTGCCTTTTCCTTTTCCTGAAATTCTTCGCGATTGGCATCTACTTCCGTCTTAGCCCTTTCGGTTGCCTTTTCCGACTGGACATCTGTAGGCTTGTCGCCAGCATCTTTCTTGGAAGTCGCGTCTGTAGGGTTTGTAGCCATCATTACTCCAGCTGTTGACGCCATTACATGCTATGCCACGGTGTACGGAGAGTGAATCCTTAGTAAGTGTGCCGAACAAAACATTAAACCCCCAGGGCTGTGACAACGCCGTGACAGTACATTGCGTGTCTAATCCGGCGAGAGACCGGCCGTCTTAGCCTATTCTTTACGAGGAGAGTTGTTGTTTGCAGAGGTGGTAGAAGAGTCCACGGGCGTCTAGAAGCGTTTGGTAAGTTCCTGATTCGACTATGCGTCCGTGATCGACGACGAAGATGATGTCTGCGTCTTTGATAGTGGAAAGGCGGTGGGCAAGAACGATCATCGTGTGATGTGCGCGGATTAGTTCCATGCTTTCCTGGATGTGTCGCTCAGATTCGGTATCGAGTGCGCTTGTTGCTTCGTCGAAAAGCAGAATGGATGGTTTGTGTAAGATGGCGCGTGCGATTGCCAGGCGCTGGCGTTCGCCTCCTGAAATGTTGAACCCACCTTCTGAAATAACGCTGTCATAGCCCATGGGCATGTTCATGATTTGACGATGGATACCAGCTATGGTGGCAGCTTCGACCAGCTCTTGCATAGTGGCGGTCGGTTTGTTGAACGTTAAGTTTTCCCGAATCGTACCGCGGAAGAGGTATTCGTTCTGGGAGACGACGCCTGTTTGTTGTCTGTACATTGGCAATGATACGTGCGCCAAATCGACACCGTCGATTTTGATCTTTCCTTCGTTTGGTTTGTACAATCCCTGGATCATTTTCAATATTGTCGTCTTGCCGCAGCCGCTTCTGCCGACGAATGCAGCGAGCTGCCCTGGTTGGACTTCGAAGCTTACGTTGTCTAGAGCGTTGCTCTTCGCTTCGTTGTTGTATCTGAAAGTGACGTTCTGAAATTGTATATGTCCTTTTATGGACTCCAATCTGATTCGACTTGTGCCGGGTTCTTCCTCCGGATCGTGATCGAGGACGTCGCAAAGCCGTTCCATCGCCACGTTCACATCCTGGAACCCACTCCACATTTCTACTATGCGCATAACGGGAGTAGCAATCATTCCGAACATCATGTTTAGCGCCATCAGTTGACCAATTGTCAGCTTCCCTTCGACAACTAAATGCGCGCCAAGATAAAGAATGAGTATCTGCCCACTCAATTGCAGCATTCTTGATAGAGCTTGCACCGTGTTATTAGCCAGCAATTCTTTGAATCGCGCCTCTAATTGCTCTGCAAGAAGCAACTCCCATTTCCATCGAATTCGCTGTTCGGCAGCTGCCCCTTTGACCAGCTGGATGCTGCGAATTGATTCGATTACGAACGATTGGCTTTCTGCTGTTCGATTGAACACCTTGCGTCCAAAGTGTTTTAGAATCGGTGTATAGACCGCGACGAGGACCGTAAAAGCAGCTAGATACAGTAATACTGCTGCGCCGAAACCGAGGTTGTAGGCAAAGATGACGACTAGATAAATGAGCAGAACAAGCACGTCCAGCAGTACTGTAATGCTGGAACCCGCAAGGAACTCGCGGATTTTTGCATTTTCGCCAAAGCGGGTTATGACATCACCAATGGTTCTATCTTCAAAAAACTTGAATGGCAAACTCAAAAGATGTCTAAAGAACTGTATGATCAGCGACTGGTCCAAACGAATTGCAAGATAGGCTTGCATGTAGCCACGGATGAACGTTACTATCGTTTCGAATATGGCAAAAATAGCCATTCCGAGCGTCATCGTATTAAGCAACGGAAGGCTCTGATGCACTACAACTTTGTCGACGATTACTTGTGTGAACAGCGGAATAATCAGCATCAATGTTTGGTACAACAAAGTGGCAGAAAAGACATGAATGACTTCCCACTTGTAAGGCACCAAAAACGCGAACAAGCGATTCAATATCGTCGTAGCTTTTGCTGCACTGCCTAGCTTTTGCGTTGGTGTCAATTCGAGAGCTACATCCGAAAAGCTCTTGGAGAAATCCTCCGGAGTAAGGCGAAGCAGTCCCTCTGCAGGGTCGCCGACAATAGCTAGTTTCTCGCCGGCCTTGAAAAGAACAACGAAGTGCTCATTTCTCCAAAAACAAATGAGAGGTAGTTTCGACTTCAACAGTCCTTCGTAAGTCGCAGAAATACCGCGCGTGGTGAAACCAAGTTCTTCAGCCGCTTGCGCCAGCGCATAGAGACTCGTGCCTCCGACGCCGACATTTGCCAACTGTCTGACTCTGTTGAGATCGAGTCTTTGTCCGTAGTGCAGCGCTACCATAGCGATGCAAGTTGAACCGCAATCCATTGCGTTTTGCTGGAACAGGACAGGATAATATCCCATGTCTTTTTTCAAGCGAGCGAAGAAGCCTTCAGGCTTTTGCTCAAAAGGCTGAGCTTTCTCTGCTTGCTTAGCTACATTCAGTGATTCGATTTTTTGAATTCGTGTGCTTTGTCTGAGGTTCTCGAGCCGGTCCGCAATCTTTCGTTTGTAGATCATGATTTCCGGTTCGATTCCGGCAAATTCTTTGAACAGCAAATTGAGATTTGTATTGTTCAGAACCAAAACTTGAGAGCGTTCCTTGGCCGAGGGAAGCGGCAAGGGGTGTCCATTTAATTCTTCGGGAGCGCTCAAATGATCCCCAGGGCGCAGCTCTTCCCCCTCAAACCCATTCAACTTACCATCAACGATAAATGCAAGAGAATCAGCATGCGACCACGCTTCCGGAATGCGCGCACCCTTCTCCAATATCACAGGCTCAGCATGAGAGAGAACAAGCCGCAAATTATGAGGCGAAATGATTTGAGCGATGGAACTGCCTTGCAGCTTCTCGTGCCAGGAAATCAAGCGCAGCTCTCGCTCGATTGTCGCTATAAACTGAGGATTCGAGCTACGGATCGCTTGCAGTGCAGCCGCTGAAATTCTGAGAACCTGGGAGTCTGCTGATGTACGCACTCCATAAGTCGCGATCGTATTCGTACTGCTGGTACCGGCAATATCGCCTGTTCTGTTTGCAGAAAATAGAGTCTGGTCTTTCTGCTGCCCGTCAGTCTGCACAGTAAATCGCAGTTTTCCTGAAAGAAGCACATAAAGGTGTTCGATGTTGTCGCGTGTGCGAAAGATCGCCGTGCCAATAGGAAGATTCATCAGGTCGGCATTGGACATAAGAGATTCGAATTCAGCGTCGCTTAACGCACGAAACAGGCGGCTCAAACGCGCCGGGTTATCCATTAGTGCTTTGATATTTTCAGTCACTTATGGAATCCTGATAGATCGTTTCGTGAGCGCCAAGTTTTGACATTATGAATTGGCCGAACAGCTCATTGCGCAGAAGAGCGCGAGTGGTGTCATCCAATTTCGCCGGATGGATTTCATCAACTAGATAAAGGTGAAAACCTCTTGAGCCTTTGAACGGACCGACTATTTGACCTTCATTAGCCGCAAAAACCGCTGCCTCTATTTCGGCTCGCAAGTCTGTTCGTTTGACTCGACCAATGTATCCGCACAGTTTTTTCGTTTCTTCCTCTGTGCTGTATTTGCGTGCCAGTTCAAAGAACATCTCGCCCTCTTCGGCAAGCGCAATTATTTCCTTTGCCAGGTCAAGGTTGGGTGCAATGATGTGATAAAGTTCGACCTCGTCGAGCTCAAGTTTGCGGTAGGCGAATGTTTCGACTAACCTTTCTTCGTCAAAGAGTTTTTCTCTCAGCGCCTTTACCGAAGCTTCGTATTTGCATAGCTCGAAGAATTCGTCATCGTCAAGATGATTGCGTTTAAGCCAGGAATCGATTTCTTCTTCGGAGTAGAGGTCACGCTCTTCCCGATAAACTTCCATGTAATCGTAGACGGATTCATCATCCAGCTCGATATTGTGATCTTCAATAGCTTTCAGAATTATGAGTCGTTGAATCGCTTCCTCAACGAAGCGCAAGGATGTCTGATATTTCAACTCTTTCAGCAAGTCGTTTACCGTCACGGAATACGGGCCGTGCTGTGCTATTAGTTCCGTGCTGATATCGTCCCTTGGCGGCACTGTCCTGACCCCTTCCCGTAATTTTTTACCCATTGTGCCTGAAAATCACTCGTATTATCGGATTTTCGGCTCTTTGTATCAAACATTTTGGGTGAGTCGGGGCTCTATTGGAAAATCAAGACTGGCATTGAACGCCAGTCCCGATTCAGATCTGACAGCGATGCGGATTATTGAACCGAAATCAGCGCGCTGCTGGTTCAAGTATTCAGTTTCGCCGCTGGAATTCATTAGCGGTAAAATAGGCAGAGCTTCACGGAGGGAGATTTATGAACGCGCCAGTTCTGGTTGTCGGGGCGGGTCCAACAGGCTTGACGGTAGCTGTCAGCTTGTGGCAACAGGGCGTGCCCTGTCGTGTGATTGACAAGCTGCTCGAACCGAGTGACAAATCGAAAGCTCTTGCAATCCATGCTCGCAGCCTCGAAATGTTTGAAATCATGGGGCTTGCAGATGAAATGGTCGCGCAAGGGAACATCTGCGGCGGCTTCTCGATGTATACCGGGAAAACCCGCTTGGCGCGGGTGAGCACGGCGGATGTGGATTCTCCGTTTCCCTATATTCTTATGTTGTCTCAAGCCGAAATCGAGCGCATCTTGACCGCGAAACTCGAATCGCTTGGGGGAAAGATTGAGCGCGGAGTTGAGCTGACCGCCATGTCCGAGGTGAAAGAGGCGGTTTCGGTTACTCTCAATCACAGCAACGGCGAGGAAGAAACAGCCACGTATTCATGGGTGGTAGGATGCGACGGTGCTCACAGCAAAGTGCGGAAGTTGCTGAACTTGACTTTCGAAGGTAGTGCTTACGAAGAACAGTTCGGTCTAGCGGACATCGATATTGATTCCGGCATCGCAGAAGATGAAGTCACCACCTTTTTCCACGAAGATGGTGCACTGGTATTCTTCCCAATGGGCAACGGCAGATTTCGCACATTGGCAAACGTCGAAGAAGCCACCGTCAGTGGTGACGCGCCCAGTCGTGAGTTTATGCAAGCGTTGCTCGACAAGCGCGGTCCGGGCAACGTTAAGATTGAAAAAACATATTGGTTGGCGTGGTTTCGCATTCACCGCCGAAGCGTAGGCAAATACAGAGTTGGGCGAGCGTTTGTCGCAGGAGATGCGGCGCACATTCACAGTCCAGTTGGCGGGCAGGGTATGAATACCGGCATGCAAGATGGGCACAATCTAGCATGGAAGCTCGCCATGGTTGTTAGAGGAGAAGCTGATGAAAAGCTTCTCGACAGCTATGAAGAGGAGCGGCATCCAATCGGACAAATGTTGCTCAAAGGAACGGATATGGCGACGAAGCTCGCGTTCTTACGAAATCCTGTCGCAAAGCAAGTTAGGAATCACATGGTGAGCTTCCTGAGCCAGCAGGACTTCTTCCTTCAACGGCTGCGGAGTGTTGGAACGATGACCGCGGTAAATTATCGAAAGAGCCCAATAGTCGGTGAATATCGCGATATGGCGGATCTTCAGTTGCACGCTTCCGAGGAAAGCGAACGCCCATCACTACCTGCCTGGATGGAGTTTGCTCGCGCCCCCTTGTCCGGTGACCACGCACCGGATGTGGTGTTGACCGATGCGTCGGGTTCGCAAATTCGCCTTTACGAAATTATGCGTGCAGCGCGATTCAATTTGTTGATATTTGATGGCGCAGCAACCGAAGAGGGCTATCGCAAGGTGGAAGCCATTGCTTCCACGGTAAAGCAGAGCTTTGGCGACCTCATCAAATGCCACCTCATTGTTTCAGGGGACAAAGTTCCGGCTTCGCTTAAGTTTGATGGTAATGTTTATCTTGATGCAAATCACACAGCACATGACCTTTACGGAGCCGCCTCCGAAGCACAATACTTGATTCGACCCGACTATTACATCGGATTCCGATCGCAGCCAGCTAACGTTGAACACTTGGAGAAGTATCTGCAAAAACTTACGGGGTCGATTCGAAGCACAGCTGCAAGCGCCGTGTCTGGATAGGAAAAGCCTATTTTGGCAAGCTTTGCAAGCCAGGCATGATCCCCGAACTTTTGTTTTGAGAACAGGAACGATTCGGCGATAAGTTGCACTGCTTCTTTATGCTTTTCGTCGCAAACGTATCGAGAACGCCAAAATGGTGACGAGGAGAAACGAGGCGAATAGCATCAAACCGAGTTCGAAGCTCTTTGGTTGGTAAACAAAGCGTACCGCATGCTCTCCGGGAGGAATTTCGATAGCACGAAAAGCAAAGTTTGCTCTGACAATTTCGACTTCTTTTTCATCTACAAATGCCTTCCAGCCCGGATAGTAGATGTCTGTAAGAACAAGCCAGCTGTGTAGGTTGCTTGCACACTTCATTGTAATTGAGTTAGAGCCGGTGTCTCGAAAATCAAAGACCCGAGCAATGTTCTTTCGCGCCTCTTCGGCTGTTGGAGACTCTCTAGAAGGTGTTCGGGGATCTTCTAAAACAACTTCAGTTCTGGGGTTGAAATCAGATTCCTTGATGCGCTTCAGTGAAATTGGTCCACCACCATGACTAATTTCAAATGGACTAGTAACAATGTAAGCGCGTGGTAAGGCATTCTCGTTTTCGTATACCTTGATCTGGTTGGGCATCATGTAAGTCTGTTTGAAGCCTGGCTCTGAGATTGGGTCAATCGAGAGAACATATTTCACTGATGCCATTGACAAAAGTGGTGAGGAAACAGAGCTGAATTTCTGATTGAACGTATCCGTGCTTGCCCCCGCAGCGCGCATGAATTCCAAGAACCGGCGCGGGAATAGTGGGTTGTGCATTTGAGCGAAATGCAGGTCGTAGATTACATTTGTCGCTGGACGAAATACATGTTCGCGTAATGAAATCGTTCGGTAAAGTGGATCCGAAATGTGCTCGGTGATTTCAAGATTGGGATAATAGAATTTAGTTTGCGATGGCAGAGAAAATCGGGCGACGCCACCCTGGGAAATGAGTTGCAAAAATAATAGTGCGAAGGGAACGCCAAGGTAGAGCGTCTTTCCAAGATTGCCAAATAAACGTGATGATTCTATTTGCTTGTTTGCGTTTCTGATTCTGCAGACGATAAATCCAAGAATCAATCCCCCGCTTATACAAGCAATAGCTAGATCTCGCCGCCAAGCAGACTGATGAAAGCTGCTGGGCGGCAACATGGCATCAAAGTCACAAAGGTGCATAAAGGCAGCATTTTGGCTTGCCAGTTTCGCAAGAACAAATAATAGGACGGCCGGAAGAATCAAGAAGCACACGATCTCTACCGCTCCTTGAAGGAGCTTGCTAATGTTTTGCGCTTGCGAGGATCCCCTCCTGTAAATGCCGGTTGAGTTGAGAAAGTCTTGCAGTGATTCGAATCCTTTGCTGGAAATCAGCGCCATCAACATCAGTAGATAGGGCAGGGCATATCGGGTAATAATCGCCGTAAGTGGAGGCTGCGAGAACAGCGCTTGTACAGGTCCAATCTGCGCAACGACGAGAAACGTGATCAGCGCAAGCCAGAGTATTGAAACTGCCCTGGCATCCTTATGTCTGCGAACGGCAATAGTGTAGATGCCATAGAAAAGAAAAATCGAAGCGACAATGCCGATGTACGGTGCCGCGCCTTCAATCGCTGGATTCGCCAAATTATAGAAAATGGCATTCCAGGTAACCGGCGTTGAATATGCCGAACCATATTTATAGGATTCCGCATTCATCAAATACTCAACGAATGGAATCAATACTGGCGCAGATAAAAAGAATGCTGTTATACCGGCGCCGAAGAGTTGGCCAAATGCCGCTTTTGTTTTCTCAAACATTGATGAGACGTTTGGCGAATCAGAAAAGATCATCAGGAACATCAGAATGCTAGAAAGAATGATGCCAAAAAATGCGCACTCAGGATGCCCGCTGATGATCAACACGCAGCTAGCCAGACCCGCAAGAAGTGCGGATCCCAGCGTTCTCTTTAGTGCAGCATTGGCGAACGTCAAAGCTGTTAAAGGAAAAAGTGAATGAGCCGTGCCGAGATTCAGTTCTAAGTACCAAAGATTGTACGGGCAAAATGTGTAGCACGTCGTGGCGAAGATCGAGGCTAAGCGCGACTGGCCAAGCACGCGTGTGAGAAAGTACATGCTTATGGCGCAAACTAAAAGTTCAATCAGCAAGTACAGATTGTAGGTATATAAAGTCGGATAGATATCAAAGATAGCTCGCATTGGAGCGAACACGGATGTTTGTATGTCTGCAAGAAACGGGTATCCAAAGCCATTGTAGGAGTTCCACAGTGGCAGAATGCCTTTGCCGATTTGCTTGGCAGCAAATATGTAGTCGGGAATGAAGATCTGAATCAGGGAAGGGTCATACGCTTGCACATGGCCAGTTCGCCACGCGTCAAAAACGGAATCCCACTCCGGTAGAACGGAAACGCGAGAAATAGAGTTGCGAAACAGCAACGTCTTATGGAAATAGACAATGAAGAGTCCAAGAATGCTTGCTAAGCAGATCCAATCAAGATGCCTATCGCGTTTCAGCGTTGGTGACTCCTGAAGTCGCTAGCAGAGCAGCTTCTTTGATCTGTTCTGATGATCCCAGTGCGGCGATTGGCATGTACTCTGCTCGCTCGTCGCTTTCGGCGCTCAAGGTCAGCCCGCGATTCTCAACCGGATAGCGCTTTCCACCTTTGTACAGTTCGCCAACAATGTAGGTTGGTCTGGCTCTTACTTCGTCCAGTACTTTCGCCAGATAGACCGCTACCAATCCGATCGCCATTATCTGCAGTCCTGCAAAGGCAGCCACTAGGCTCAGCAGCATGGTGTTATCCAGCACAAACGGTGCACCGATTTTGCCAACGAGGCATGCGAGGAATCCGAGCAAACCTAATCCCAGAACAGTGGCGCCGACCGTAGAAATCAGGAAGAGCGGGGCGGAGCTGAAGGCTAAGAGCCCGTCCATTGCCAGCTGCAGCAGCTTCTTCAGTGTATAAGTACTTTCGCCAACTTCACGTGCTCCGCGGTCGATCGAAATACCGATCTGTTTGAAGCCCAGCCATGGAATCTGTCCACGAAGGAAGCGAGTTTTCTCGGGGAGTTGATTGAGAGCCGAAAGGACTCGTCGATCCATCAATCGGAAATCGCCGGTATCCCACGGAATATTTACGGAAGACATGGCCGTGAGGACGCGATAGAAAAGGAACGCGGAGAGTCTCTTAGATAGACGGTCACGGCGGCTGGAGCGCTGGGCATAGACAACGTCATATCCTGCGCGCCAGTACTTGAGCATTTCAGGAATGAGTTCCGGCGGATCTTGCAGGTCAGAATCAATATTGACGATGGCGCGACCATCGCAATGGTCGAGTCCGGCGGAGATGGCGGCTTGCTGTCCGAAGTTACGCGACAGCGAGACTAGTTTCACATTGGTGACGTCGCACGCAAGCTGTTGCAGTGCTTTGCTTGTTTCTGCCCGGCTGCCGTCATTTACGAATACGACTTCGTAAGCGATGCAGAGTGGGGAGAGAACCTGGTAAAGCCGTTCCAGCAATTTGACCAAGTTTGCGGGGTGCTCGTTATAAACGGCGACCACTACAGATAGATCAATTTCCGACATGCGACCCAAAACTTTCACTAGGGAATAAAATCCTTTCGGATGAGCTGCAAAGTAGCAAAACTGCTATATCTCCACAACGCTCAAATTGTCCATCCAAACAAGGTCTGCGGTCAACCTGACAAGCATTGTCGCTTTACAGCTTCAGTGGATTTTAGAGTCGCCCGGATGCAAGTAGGGTGGGGGATAGAGAGGTATTAGTTCTTACTAACGTGACTGAGCCAATCCCAAGTTTTTCTAATCCCGTCCCCTAAATTAATTTCAGGCTCCCAACTCAGGCATTTCTTGGCACGTGAAATGTCCAGCACATTGGCTGGCACGTCCGCCGATCTGGCTGGGTGGTACATGACGTTCACTTCCTTGTCGACCACGCCTTTTAAGGTCTTGACAATGTCGTTCAGGGAAGTACCTTGCCCAGACCCAATGTTGAATACCCGAGGCTCATCCTCCTCCGGGCAGTACTCTGCCGAGCGAACCAGAGCTTTTGCAGCGTCACCTATATAGATGTAGTCGCGGACGACCTGGCCGTCACCCCATATATCGATGGGTTTGCCTTGCAGTACATTACCCAAAAACACAGCAATTGCTCCTTGCTTCGCTTGAGGGTTTTGCAACTCGCCATATGGATTTGCCAGTCTAATCACGACGTAATCGAGATTGTGCAAATGCCGGTAGAGCTTCAGATACTTTTCGATAGTTAGTTTTGTGATTCCATATGAGCAGATGGGATCGGTGGGATGATCTTCTTGAATCGGCAATTGTTGTGGTACACCATATACGGTGCCACCTGAGCTGATAAATACTACTTTCTTGACGTTGAATTCACGGCACGCGTCAAGCAATTGCAGCGTATCTATGATGTTTGATCGCACATCGTAGCAGGGATCGTCATTCGAACTTGCAGGTAACGTTGTATATGCCAGGTGGAAGACCCAGTCGTTGCCCTTCACAGCGTCTAGCACGTCGCCATGATTGGCGAAGTCGCCGTAGACATAATTGATTCGAGAATCTGTCTCGCGATATCTGCTGGGATAACGATCGAAGCTTGTTACTTTGTGTCCGGCTGCAATCAAGGCATCGGCTAAGTTGCTGCCGATAAACCCGTTGCCGCCAATAATGAGCGCTTTCATGAGCTTGCGTACTTCTTCAAGGAATCGATTCGATGGGCTTCAATACTACCATCAAGGCTATCCAGCTTGCTGAAACGCTTTTCAGCTGGACGACTCTTGTACTGTTTTTAGTTGGCGGCTGGTTACAATCGTCATCTTTAATTTTGCCATTTTGAAGGTAGCGCGAGCTTTGCAAGACTTCGCATTTGGGGGTTCGTCCCTTGGAGACCGCAGTTTCCGCATAGCGTTTTCCTGTTGGAACGTAAGAATGGCGGATGACTATACGCACGCGAGAGTTATATGGAGCTATCGGCGTCTGCCAATCCGAATGATGGCGCGTTTTCCGAGGGGGAGACGCGCGAGGCGAGTGCTGACCGTTTTCGAAGTCAGTGCACAGAACTTTTGCTCGCGGAAAAATCTCCTTCTGGAAATTTGCAGCTGCAGCTGTCGACCCTTGCAGGAGGGCTAGTGGATGGGGTTACAGAGCAGGGCGTAAATAAGATTGCTCAAGATCCATTGGGAACTGCTTTGAGTTTCGGCGGCGGTGCGGCGCTTGGAGTTGCGCTGAGTGTAGCTCCTAAGTGGGTATCGATTCCAGCTGCCATGTTAGCTGGGATGAGTGTTCTGAAGCTCGGTGAAGACACGATAAAAGGAGTCGGAACGACTGCACAAGCGCTGCAATTCGTCGAGCGGAATCCATCGACCGCTCGACGGCAAATTGCTGAAGCTATGGGAGCTGTTTCCGTGGAAGCTCTGTCCATGGTTGCTGGCGCTGGTGCCGCATACGGTGCGGGGCGTATTTGTAAAATCGCTGGAGCGGCTGGCAAACGAGAGCGCGCTTCGCACGAGAAGATTCTCCCTGACCTTAAGATCGTAAACTCAGATGATTCGATTTATTCCTTAAAGCGAAAGAATTTCGATGATGGTATCACTGGGTTAAGTCCAAGTTCTGTTGCTTCGCTATCATCTGACTACAGATCGGCGCCGACCCCGGGCCAGAAATCCGCGCAGACTGAATCGCCCTTACAGAAGGACGGCGCACTAAATGCGGGAGCGGAAACACCAGTTTTGCATATGATGGCTGAGCTGTCTTACAAGGATGCTTCTTATTTTTTTCCGAAACTAACAAAAGAGAGTATTAACGAGTTTCTAAGTCATCCGCGAAGCACGATCAAGCTAAGGAAGCATTTCGTTAGATACACGATAGATACGGCGGCAAGCGATAAGCTCACAATTGATGGCGTCACTGGGAAATATTTGCAGCATGAGCTTGGCCCTGATTTCGTCAAAATGCCTGTGATGGAGCGCCAGCATCGCCGAATCATGTTGAGCACCAGGCATAAAGATGATCCTCTTGCGAAGTTGTACAGCGATGTAAGGGAGTCTGTGGTAAAAATTGAAGCGGTAAACGAACGTAATGCCGGCGATAACTGGACTGGCTCCGGCGCTTTTGTCGATGAAAAAGGCACGATTGCTACCGCCTTGCATGCGGTGTTCGATGCTACTAAGTTATCGGTTCGCACTGCCGGTGGTGACGTTCATCCCGCAAAGCTGCTAGCACATGATCTCAAGACAGATATGGCTCTTCTGAAAATAGATGTTCCTGGAAGGCTGTTCAGACCCCTTCCCCTTGCCGGCCAGAAGGTGATGGATGGCGACAAGATATTTGTGTTCGGCCATCCTGCAGGAAACAACAATATGTTTGTATCTCCGGGCTTCTATCACCGTCTAGAGCCAACACAGCGTTTCGTGAAGAGGAACAATGAGCCTATTTATGCAAGTGAAGTCTATCCGGAAAATGCTTATTTTGCTTACACCCGCTCAGGTAATTCGGGCGGACCGGTATTGAACTCCAGGGGAGAGATAATCTCGGTTCATACGGCTGCTAAGTATCACGACAATTGGAATGTTAGTTATGGTGCTTCATCCTCAGAATTGCAAGTTCTCCTAAATCAGCTACCTTATTCTGCAAAGGAGATTAAACTACCGTTCTCGTTGCAAGACGCAGTTGAGGCTTCTCTCAAGAGACACAACTAGGCTTTAGTAACCGAGCTCGATTCGGGCGGACTCTCGCATGCTATAGATTATCTATGGGCCTACAGTTTCTGCCTTAGTCTTAAGAGCATCTGGGGTACGGCGAAAGCTGATTGCCATTCGGTTGTATGCATTGATCAGTCCGATTGCCATAGTTAGATTGACTAGTTCTTTCTCTGAGAATTGCGATTTGGCAGCCTCATATTCGTGATCTGGTATTGCTGTTTGCGCGACGTTGGTCACGGTTTCGCACCAGGCAAGCGCAGCCCGCTCTTTCTCCGAAAACAAATCCGCTGCCTCGCGCCAAACGGGCAGCAACGTGAGTTTTTCCTGTGGCATGCCGCTCTTCAGTAGATCGCGCGTGTGTAAGTCGATGCAATACGCACAGCCATTAATTTGCGAGACCCGAAGGTAGACGAGATTGAGAATTCCGTACCGCAATCCGGAATGTGCAATGTAGCTGTGCACATCTCCAAATACTTTCACTCCTTCAGGAGCAATTGTCGTGTAGTCCAGACGTTGTGTCATAACGGTTTCCTCATTCAGATCCGATTGTAGACAATAAAGGATGCAAATAAGGGCGTCCTTTACTTATCATGCCGCGTTCGATATTCTGTACAGCCATAAATATATCAATATAGGCTGAGTAATGAAAATATTGGTTGTTGGAGCTACTGGCTTGATTGGCGCCAAAGCAGTTGAAAAGCTGCGGAAACTTGGACATGAAGTGGTACCTGCTTCGCGCAGTTCCGGTGTCAATGCCGTAAGCGGCGAAGGGTTGAGCAGCGCAATGCAGGGGGTTGAAGTGGTGCTCGATGTTGCCAATTCTCCTTCGTTTGAAGAGAGCGCCGTAATGGAATTCTTCGAAAAATCCACACGCAATATGTTGGCGGCGGAATCCACACATGGTGTTAAACATCACGTTGCCTTGTCTGTTGTGGGAACGGAACGCCTCCAAGATAGCGCTTACTTCCGTGCAAAACAGGTTCAGGAAAAATTGATTCGTTCAGGAACTACGCCTTTCACGATTGTCCAGGCAACACAATTCTTTGAATTCTTGGAAGGTATAGCGCAATCTGGAACCGTTGGGCAATTCGTTCACTTGCCGCTTGCTTATATGCAACCTATTGCCGCAGACGATGTTGCTGACGAAATGGTGGCTGCATGTGTTAGCGCGCCACTCAATGCCACTATTGAAATTGGCGGACCGGAACGAGTGCGCATGAGTGAGATTATCGAGAGATTTTTGAAATCTCGTAATGATGGGCGTCAGGTGGTGGCTGAAGAAAAAGCATTATATTTCGGAGCAAAATTGAACGATCTGACTCTGCTACCTGGAGTTGCCGGAAAGCTAAGCGCAACCAGCTTTGACAAGTGGGCGCAGAATAGAAACGAAAATAATTAGCCGTGCATTTCAATCAGTAGTTCTGGGAGGGAGGCTGTAATGATCACGAGAATAATTAGTGTTGCTGCATTGTTTTCTGTTGTGGGAGCTTGTTGGTGGAGTCTCCCTTTGGCAAATGCTGCAGAAGACAAAGTGACGCTTGTGTATAATCACGAAATTCCGAACATACCAGGTAAAAGCGTGAAGGGCCTATTGGTCGAGTATCCTCCCGGCGGTTCGACTCCTGCCCACACCCATCCAAAATCAGCGTTCATTTATGCCACGGTTTTGGAGGGCGAGATTCGGAGTCAGGTGAACGATGGTCCGGCGAAGGTGTACAAAGCTGGGGAAAATTTTACAGAATTGCCCGGAGATTTGCATCGCGTGAGCGAGAATGCGAGCAAGACCAAACCGGCCCGTCTGCTAGCTGTCTTTATAGTCGATACTAACGAGAGCGATCTGACCCAGCTATGCAAGTAGTTGCTTTGCTCTTGGTTGCTGGGCCGTTTGGCGCGATCGCAACTGGCGTGGATACTTGAAGCGAACAAAATCGGCATGAGATGAACTGTGACAGTTCCTGTGCTGTCACTCCTTTCTAGGTCCGATCTGGGCCAAGTAATTTTAGAACTTGCACGTGCCTTGCACTCTGGGCCAAATATAGTTGTTTTTGTAAGGCGACGGGATGAGGGCAACAATCATGGCTAACGAAGCAAGAGTCGAATCACACTCCAACACAGCATTTGACAGATACGCTGCAACACTGCCAAAAGAGGAACAAGGTGCACTCGACAAAATGTTCCATGAAGTCGCTGGCAAACGCGAAGATGAGATACTAAAGCAGTGCAAACCTACCGTAGGCTCGATGGCTGCCGACTTCGGAAAAGCAACCTTTAATTACGCAACGGGCAAGGACGGTGCAAATGTAATGGAGCAAGTTCTCCGCCGTGTATCGAACTGCACTAAAAACACCATCGGTGCTGAAGTTATAAAACTCCACCAAGAGTCTGTTGCAATCAAGCACTAAGCTAGTATAGGGCTAATGCTCTTAATGTCTGACAGAGCTTGGCTTTCAGCGCAAAGCTAGCTTGAAAGCAAACATTGCTAGCGTGCCAAATAAACCCCAAAAGACCTCGCCATTTATCGGCGAAAATCACCGTCTTGCATTGGTTCGTTTTGCATCATTTTCATGAATCGACGCATTTTGGGACCCATGCGCTTATTGAACTGCTGCGTATTTAGGTCTCCGAAATTCCCGCTGGGCACTGACTGGTCAAAATTGGGACGGTTAGGGATTACGGTTGGATAACCGACAGCTCGGAACGGGCCGTTTTGAAGTCTGGCAAATCTCCGGTCTGGAAATTGCGGATCTTGCATTGACCTTCTCCAGGTCGGGGCGGGAGGTGGCATCAGAGATTGCGACAGCTCTGGCGTTGCCGTCTCCGATCTAGCTTCTGAGGTTGTACTCGAACTCTCTGAGATCAAAGAATCTGGTTTTATAGATGGAGTACTCCTCGCAGGGTGTTCAATATTTTCGACTGAATCCGTTTTTGTTTTACCTTCGGACGGCACCGTTGATAGATTCTCTTTAGTAACGATGTTAATTCGCGGCATAGAATGAGCAGCCGGTTTTGAAAGGGAAGTGGTCTTCATTGGTTCCGCTGAAATCGCTAGTGTTTTTGATGGTTCTGGTTTTGCAGAAGCTGTTTTTGAGCTTTCTATTCCGTTGTCAGAAATCAGATCAATTCTTTCAGGAATACCGATAGACGCGATCTTATTTGGATGCAGTATGACAGTCTGCTCTTTTGGTTTGTAGCCGAGTCGACTAACCGTTAGAGAGTATCTGCCGGGTGCCATTCCTTTTAATAAAAGCTCGCCATTTGGCTTTATTTTTCCTGACTTCACTAGACAGTTGCTTGCATCTTCAACAAAAACATCGGCTCCTGATGGCGAGGCATATACAAGCACTCCGGTGTTTTGTCTGAGTTGATGTTGTGAGAATAAGTAGCTGCCTGCAACCAATGCGCCCGCGATAGCTGCCGCCCATGCTGCCCGTGCGATAATTTGTTTTCTTCGTTCTTGCCTTCGCTTCCGTTCTTGTGTCAATCGAGCAGCAGTCTGGGATAAGACTGCTTTCTGTTGAATGAACAGCGCGTGCTCGCGAGATGAATTCATATTGGCGCCACAGCTGACACAATATTTTTGGCTGAGTGGATCGACAACGCTGCACGCGTTGCATGGGCGTGGGCTTATGAGCCGAACATCGTCGTTGCCTTCAAGGCCGCTACCGCAGTATAAGCAAAACGGTAGCCCGTGGGCGTTCAAGCCGTTACAAGCGGCGCACTTTACTATTGTTTGCGTGGTCATAACCATATCCAGTCCCGTTCGTCGTACCGGTAGATACACGCCGCTGGCCAAAAAGTTTCGTTTTTCGCCAAAGCAAAATCACCTGCTCCTAACCTTTAGTCGGCAGAACAAATGAAAAGGTTCAATCAGCGAGGTTAGAATGATCTCAGATTTGCTGGAGCGTGTTTTTTGGATTAGCGCCAGTTCTCTAACTTCAACGTTTGAATGTGGATGTGACCAGGACAAAATCATGAGTCAGAGCGGTCGCTGCAATCAAGAGATCCCACGCGCCGATTGGCGTTCCGTTCTGTTTTAGGATTGCTCTGAGGGTTGCAGCCGATTCAGCGCTTTTGCTATCAAATGCGATAGTTTGGGTTATGGTTCGAAAACTTTCAAAGGCTGGAGAGAACTTCTTCTTAATTGCTGGATTTAGGTCAAAACCGTAAAGAATTTCCATTACCGTAATGGATGATAAGAAGATACGAGATGGACTGATTGACTGTAGCTTTGATGTTGTGGACCGGTCTCCCCGAAAAAAATCGCTGACTGTGCAGGTATCCAAAATATAATTGCTCACTTGTTGGCGCCACCGAATATGTCATCCCGTTCGATAAGTCCTTCATTGCGAGCGTTTTCGAAGGGGGGCAGATCTTTGTCCGGTATAAAATCAAATACCGCAGCTGGCCATTCGGAACTCAGATGACTATCAACATATTCTCGTATGGCCTCTCTCACAATTGCATTTCTTTTTTTCCCTGTTTTCTTACACAGGGACTGTAGTTTGGATTCCAGCTCAGGTTCTAGATAGACGTGAAAGCTCATAAGACTCTCCTGTACCATAATGTAATATATTATATTATGGTGGTCTTTGCAAGCTGTCTGGGTTGTTCAGCTGGCTCTTAGATGTTGCCTGCTTCTTTATAGACTTTCTCGATGTCATCGACCATTTGGGGTATGGTTCTCTCCGGTGCGATGTTCTCGCGCAGTGATGAGAGAAGGTGCGGCTCTGAAAGGAGCCTGTCGATTTGATGAGCGAGCGAGTCGGCGCTGTTGAGATCAAAAAGCAGCCCGTTGTAATTGTGTTTAATTAGCTCGGCCATGCCACCGAGATTGGTGACAATCAGTGGTGTTTTGCTTGCTAAAGCCGATTGAATTACTAGTGGTGTGTTCTCATACCAACGTGATGGAACCACTAGTACATCCATGTTTTGCAATACGGATCCCAGCTGATCGTTGGGAAAGCTTCCCAGAAATTGGATTCGATCGCGATGACGCGCATTCGATGCCACCAAATTTTTCAAAAACTCACCATACTCCGGAAATTGATTTGGGTCTCCGTAAATCTTCAATTCCAGAGCAGCCGATTCTGGAAGGCTTTGCACAGCTTTAATCAGCAGGTCTGGACCTTTATGCTCAAACAAGGTTCCAATAAATCCAATTCGCAAGCGATCGCTTTCCGTTTTTCTCTGGTATGGAATCAATGGTGCGCTATCTATGCCAAAGGGCACATGTTTGATCAGCTCCGCCGCTATGCCGTTCTCGACAAAGATATCTCGCATCAGTTGTGTCGGAACCATGATCGCTTTTGTATTGTTCGCTGCTTTGCGCAAAATACCGGGACGTTGCATTGTGGCTGACGCCGCACTGGGAATTTTGCTTGCTGAGTATGCTGCAAAAAGAGAATTTTCAACAAAATCGCGCATCAGAGCGGGGCTTGAATCCAATGGTGCTTGCAGCTGTGGATACTTCTTTTTAAGCGCTTCTAAAAATTCAGATTTGGGCGGAAGCAAGTTAGGCGTGTAACAAGTCAAGCAATTTGAGGCAAGCGCATCCGGACCTCTGCAAACAGAGCCGTCAGGTTTTTTTAGTTGCACAATTGGACAAACAAACCAGAAATCGGTAGTCGAGCAGACTACCGGCAGGCTCTTCTCCATTGCTTTGTCGATAATGCTTGAAGAAAGATTTTGAGCATGAAAAATATGCAATAAATCAGGTTGAAATTTTTCTATTATTCCGCCGAAATGTTCTGCGATTGCCGGATGCTGAAACTCGTGCGCAAAAGTGAAACCCTGCAAACGCAATGGTTCACCAATCGAATGAACAGGCACACCTTCATAAACATAGTCGGTGGTTCGCTCTCCGCTTGCATGTCGTGCGTCCTGGTCGGGCGGATTTGCCGTCACGACCAGTACGTCATATGAGCGCCGTATAAGCTCCTGCGCCACTTTCAGCGTCAGTACTTCGGTACCCGCCTTGTGTTCAGGGAAAAATTTGTGAACTGTAAGTAAGACTCGTTTCATAGAAGCCGAAGCGGCCGAGAGCAAAATGTAATGATAGCGCCTCTATAAGAGCCATCTCAAACAGATTACAAGAAGTAAGCCTAAAATAGCTAAGTACTGATCGAAGTATCAGTTATCGTGAAGGAAACTTATTGATGCGCATCTGTCTTATTTCCCGCGAGTATCCACCTGAAACCGGATTCGGCGGCATCGCCACTTTCGTTCGTCATCTTGCGCATGGATTGAAAGAACTCGGAAACGAGGTCGAAGTAGTCGCTCTGGCGAAGGAAACGGAGAAGGTCGTCGATGATGACGGTGTCAAAGTGCACCGCGTGCTTCCATACAAATTGGAAGGCGATCTCGATGCTGTAAACAGATGCATGCCCTACAGCCGTTATGTTTTGCTCACGACGCTTGGCTTGTGGCGCAAGTTTCACGAACTTCATCGCGCCAACCCTTTTGATGTTGCCGAATCACCAGAGCTTTTGGCTGAGTCAATATATGCATCAGTTACACGTGTTGTGCCGTTGGTAGTCAGGCTCTACACACCGCATTCGAAGTTCATTGCGGAGAACTTGCATAATACTGCAGCAACTTTCGATCACCTTTTCGTAGCTATGCTTGAGCGTGTTGCGATGGCGGGGGCTGATGTTTTGACATGTCCAAGTCAGGACCTCGCCGAGTTTGTTGCTGGCGATTTGCCATGCCCGATAGAGAGTATTTCAATTGTTCGCAATCCCATCGATCCCGACGAGTTCAGCCCAGAAGGTCCGCTGACAATCGCAAAGGACGATAAGATCAAAGTTCTTTTTGTCGGTAGGCTTGAAGAGCGAAAAGGCATCCAGTTTCTGGTCGACGCGATACCATCCGTATTGAAGGAGTGTCCGAATACCCAATTCATCATCATTGGCGATGACACGATTAACGCAAGCGGTGGTCAAAGATCCCAACTTGCTGACTTGAAAGATACGCTACGTGCGGCTGGCTGCGAAGGCAATGTCACCTTCATTCCTCGAATTCCATTAAGCGAGCTGCCTGCCTATTATCGCTCAGCTGATATTTCGGTTGTTCCATCACTTTACGATAACTCTCCATACACATGCCTTGAAGCTATGTCTTGCGGCAGAGCCGTGATCGGCACCTCGGCTGGTGGCACTCGCGAATACATCGAGGATGGAGAGTCCGGAGTGATTGTTCCTCCCCGAGATTCGCAGGCGATAGCTGGGGCGATCATCAAGCTTATTAAGGAGCCTGAGTACAGGCAGTATTTGAGCAAGAATGCTCGTCAGCGAGTCATGGATAAGTTCCAGCGAAAGAAAATTGCACAGGAAACAATGAAGCTGTACGAAACGGCAATTCAACGTCATCAAGTCAACCAGCATTCGCTCTATCGTCGTCCTTCGGAGCAAGCCGTTCCCGATGCTGCAGTAATGCTTTATTGCATGGACCGGATGATCTATAACTTGATGTATCAAGAGTCTTATCGCTTCAGGCTGTCATATTGGCTGCATCATATGATGCATAGACCGCGATTGTTCTTTGCCAAACTATCTCTTGCTTTGTGCAAAGCGCTAAGCAAACCCTTTAACCGAAGACCGGACCAGGCTCCAGCCCTTGTGCGTTGGCTGGAAAACCAGGTTCGTTCCAAGCAGGACAATCCTTTGCAGAAAGTGATTGATGAGGCTAACCGTTTGAATGTTGGCACTGCAAATATGCATGGGAATTCTGCACAAGCTGAACGTGAACTGACAAGACGGTGAGCATCAAAAGGAATTGAATTGAGCAGATCAGCAAACACTGTAGAGAGAGAATCGACTGTCGATGAGGCGGTCCTTTCTTCTGCGCTGGCTCAATATAATCGTTCTGAGCGTAAGCCTGAACCTGAACGTACCTCATCGATCGGTTTCTTGGCAATTTCTGCCATATTTGCTGCTGCTTTTGCAGTTCGGTGGATCTACAATTTCTATTTTGAGCACACAAATAACTTTGCTTCCTGTGATGCCTTCGAATACATTCAGAATGCACAACTTCTGTTGGACATGAAGAATTTTAGCGCTGCCTTCTGGTCGGCTGCGGGCTCCTGTTTAACTGGTCAAGCAAGTTCGGCTGATTGGAATCTTGTGCGAAGCACACTGGCTCCTATGAAGGACTTTTATATTAGTGGACCTGTGTTTCCTGCTTTTCTCACAATAACGGCAATAGTTGGCGGATTGGGCTCCAATATTGCACAAGCAAACCAATCCATTACAGGAATCTGGCCAGCCTTACTCACGGGAAATGTTTTTGTTTCTGCTCTAACATGCGTGATGATCGCGGCTATTGCAAATGAATCCTTCGGTAAGAAGTGTGGCATCCTGGCCGGCTGGATGGCGGTGTTCTATCCGGCGTTCATTGTTAATAGCGGACGTCTCTACTCGGAAACGTTTGCTACGTGTCTTCTTACAGCACTCACTTATTTGGCGATTCGCGGCTTCCGTAAAGGCGGTAATTCCTTGCCGTTGGTTTTCATGAGTGGCTTTCTGGCTGCCGCACTGCAACTTACGCGCTCTATTATGGTGGCTGTAAGTTTGATACTTGTTCCGCTTACAGTCTTGCAAAAATACGGCAAGGAAAACTTCAGCGCTAAGGCTGCAGCCAGGGCTTTATGTTGGCTGCTTCCAATGTTTGTAGGATTCTCGCTTGTTGCAATTCCATGGTTGGGCTTCCAGAAACTCGCTTTCGGAACAGGCGGGCTAGTTGTTGATCGAGTAGGCAGATACAACTTTTTCATTGGCAACAATATAGATATTCAAGGATGGCTTTCCTATCCTTACCCGGATGGGCGCGGAGTTGAGTCACGCAGCTTCCCGGATCTGGCTGTCAGTGCTGTTAAAAAGAACCCGGTCCGCTGGGCGCGTCTGATGCTGGATAAACCCTTGCGCCTTTTCAAATATCCCTGGAATGATTTCCGGACAGCTATCGGGCCTTTCACTTTCCACTCTCAAGTTCTTTATCATCAACTTGTAGTGATCTTTGGATTGCTGGGGGTGGCGTGCACGGCGTTCACGTGCTTCGGAAAAGCATTAGCCCGGCGAGAGTTGTTTTGTCGAACCTTCTTGTTTGGATTGCTTGCTTTTCACTGCGTCTATTTCTCTTTCATTACTGTACCTCGCTACAATCTGTCGTCCATTCCTGAGTTCATTATTTTTGCAGCGGCCGCGCTTACGCTTCTTGCTGGCCTGCTCAGCCAGGTTCGCTGGCGCGGTCTTGCTGCCACTATTTTATTGAGCACACTCAGTCTCTTTGTAGTTACTCAGATAGATTGCACTCCATTGTTTGAGATGATTTCAAAATTAACCGACGATTGGACCTTCCAGATGAGTTGGGGCTTGGAAGCATTGTCTCGAACGATAATCCTCTTATTCCTTGGCACACTCGTTTATCAGCTGATTGGCAAAATGCAGGGGCATAAGACTGCGTCTAGATTAGTGACCGTATTAGGAGTCGTTGCGCTGTTGCCACTGTTTGTTATTCCGGAGCGGGCCAACGGGCGCATGGGCGAATGGTTCGAGAATCTCTCGGCTGGGCGGTCGATTAAACAGGTGTTGCTGCTCAATCGCTCGGATTCGCAGTTGCAAGCCGGGCAATCTATCTACTTGCTTATTGATAGTTTGGGCGTTAAGCAGCCGTCCGACGGACTCAGCGTTAAAGTCAATGGTCACGAGTTGACTGGGCCTTTTCTTCCAAGTCTCTGTTTCGCAGAAAGTTATGATCGTTTCCTTGAAAACAGCCCTGGTCACGTTGAACGCGAAGGTGAGCGGATGTGGTCCAGCTTGAGCTACTCTGCAAATATTGCCAATCTTGATCAGCGACAATGGATGATGGTCAGGATTCCGGAAAGCATTCTCAATGAATCAGCGAAAATTGCTGAATCAAAGGGAGCGGATCTCATGCCTCTGAAAGTTGAACTCGCTAATAACAGCAGCGAGCCTATCCGTGTTTATGGGAACGCGGCGCTCTCTAAGAAAGAACAGATGATACCGAGCGTAAGCGATTATTCATGGGAAAAAGCGTTCTATGGAGTGGAAAATCCTAGCGGATTGACTGATACCAGATACGATATCAAGGTTCCCGTCGCGGGACGGCAAGTGTCCAACAGAGATCTCTCCAGTGAAGTCGGCATGCAGCGAGGTGCTTTTAATTGCGCATTGCTTGTCACCCCACCGCCTGTACGAAGCACTTCAGCCACTGGCGATCAAGCCATCACTGTTCCGCGTGAAATTGTTGCGTCGGCTGGCAAACCGATCACGATCATTTCTGATCTAACTAATCATATAAACATCGACAAAGACAACACACAGAAGCTCTGGATAATGTCAGTCAGAGGAAAGTCCACTTTGCTTAATGGCAGTGGCGGCTTCCCTCGCGTGACGGCATCATTTAAATATAAAAAGCCGGACGGCTCGACCTTCTCGTACGATCCTCCTTGGGGCCCGCTATATCTCAGGAATGCTGATTCTGGCAAAGGCGTATTTGAGCTCGTGCTTCCAACTAAACCAGTAATCGATGGAGCGATTGTTGAGGGCGTTAGTATCACTTTCGCGGTTCAGCCGAAAGGCCCGTCCTACTCAAACCTGAGTCGCTCTGCCGAGGGAACCTCCATTCAGTTCACCGAACTAGATGTTCAACTGGTCGAGCTACCAAACAATCCACTTGGTATTGGCTTGAAAGTCCTTTAGTTTAGCCAGCTCAAGTATGAAGCTTCGCCGCTGTTCATCCATTCCTGCAACCATTAAACATAGGATATAGTTTGAACAGAGGGTTTGACGCAGTTCTCGGTCGTCAATTCGTTCAATATGCATTGTAGGTAGCTTTTCTAGAAACTTTCTTGCTTCTGAAATGTTACTTGATTCGAGAAAATATGAAGCTCGAAGGAGATAGTACTCTGCTTTAATAGCCTGATTTTCATTGGCTCTTAGCAATTCATCGATCTCATCTAGAGTATGCTGCGCAGACTTTAGATCGTTTCGCCGTAGGCAAACTTTAGTTTCTTGAATAGCGGAATTGAGTGATGTTTGGCGAGCAACCACCTTCTCTGCAAGGTCTTGCGAATTGAGCTTGTAGGCAGCTTTCAAAAGCTCATCCCCTTCGTTACATTGACCTTCTGAGATAAGCGCTGCAAGTTCCTTTTTGCGCCATTCATTATCGAGCAAAGGTGTCTGCAGGTTCAGAATATACAGTCTTAGCCTGGCTTCAAAGCGGCTGTCAATTTCCGGGTAATTTTTCTTGTACTTTGAAGTCGTTTCTAACGCTTGTCTGTAATATTTCAGGGCAAGATTAGTGTCGTCGGACATGTTGGCAGCGTCAGCGAAAAATTTCAGGACCAATACCTTTAGTGGTGGCTTTACCTCAGGCTCTGGTGCTGTGCGCATCACATCATAAGCAATCGTTGAAAGCAAAGTTCTGAACTGTGCCAGGCGATCACTGGCTTCTATTAGAAGCCTGCATTTTTCTTGGACTGATAGTTTCGTTTCCAGTATATCCAGTGCCAATGTAGGGATACTATCTGGCTCTTGCGTTCTTATCAGATGCAAAAGTTCCTTTGTGCCGGCAGGTAAGACTCTGTATTTTGACGGTATAAAGCCAATTCTAGTGTTTGTTGTTGCAACGGCATTTTCATAATCACCTACCATTGCGAATAATCTTGCTAACCCAGCATATGTCGAACCTAGATTGTAGCGCCTCCCTTCTAATGCCGCTAGATTGTTCCGTACGGTAATCATGTCTTTGTGTGCTAGTTCAAGCTTGCCTTCCAAAACATAGCAATGTGCTCTTTCAAGAAGTGCGGCAACAAAGCCCAAATCGCCAGGATCCGAGTGTGCTGCCGCCACCGCTCTTCGTGCGCTCAGGTAGCTCAATTCATCAAAACCGAAGGCTCTGCTGGATGCGGAAATTTCAGTCAGATCTACTGCAACTTCGCAGTTACGGGCACGATCTCTTACTATATTGCTCTCGCCGACCATTAGCAGTTGCCGATAGATGCTACCCCGAGTATATGATGAAAGATGGTCTGAGTTCACTAACTCAAGCATAACTTTGCGCGCTTGATCTTTTTTGCCAAAACCTTCCATAATCTCGCCCGTCAACATAGTTATGTAGTTGTAGTCCGCAAATTCGTTCGCTTGATTAGTGGGAGTCTTGATCATGGTTCGGCGGTTTTGTTCGCTGACAAGTTTCATGCACAATCGCAGAGCGGTGGAGGGAAGTAAATTCGAGCTTAGCCTCGATGCGTAAAAACGCTGTGTTCTCAATCTTATCGATTGAGCTATGGGGGATCCCTTTTGAGAAAGTTGAGCATAGGCGCGGCAAATTGCGATTAGCTGCGATAGCTCTGGCTCATCTTGTCTTGTGGCATATTCGATGAGCGATGAATTTGATATTGGTATTACAGTCGGTGCAGGTGTCGTTCCGATGTCCTTCTTTGCAGCGGACTTATTTTGATCGCGATTGGAAAGAATACACGAAATCCCAACAAGAAATAAAACTGCGACAATCGAGAAGGCAAAAAGAGTGCTGGGGTATAGGCTAGCTGAGTTTCTTTCTTTCTGCCGTTCTTGAAGAATTGGAATAAGATCTGCAATCGCGTCTGACAGCTCATCCATCGTCTTGAAACGATCTTGGATTCGTTTAGCCATTCCCCTGGCTAGAATCCGGTTTATCTGTGGATGAAATGGCTGGGCATCGGTATCCTTAATTACCGGAATTGGATCGTTCAAGTGTTTGAAGATTATCCCGATGGAGCTGTCCGCTTCATAAGGTTTGCGTCCCGTTATTGATTCATAAAGACAGACGGTCAACGAATAAATATCGGTAGAAAAATCCACTTGATGGCCTCGACACTGTTCCGGGCTCATGTAATCTGGAGTGCCGATCAATTCACCTGTTAGTGTTAGCTTTTGTGTTTCGAAGTCTACTCTTGAAAGACCGAAATCAATTAATTTTGGAATTGCTTCCTCGCCGCTCTTACACAAAATAATGTTCGACGGCTTCAGGTCTCGGTGAATGACGCCGTTACTGTGAATATAGGAAAGCGCTCCAGCCAAAGTTTTCATATGTTCCAGAGCTTTGATTGTAGGTACTCTACCTGATTCGTTCAGTATCTCAGCAAGACTTTGCCCCGCCACCAGTTCCATGACGATGTATAAGGTACCATCATTTGAGCACCCGAGTTGATAGACCGTAACTATGTTCGGATGTGATAGTTTGTTCAGTGTTTGTGCTTCTCTTAAGAAGCGAGTCTTAAATTCAGGGTCATTTGAAAAGCGTGAATGCAGAAGCTTTAATGCGACAGTTCTGCCTATCTCAAGCTGCCTTGCCGTATAAACGGTAGCCAGACCTCCAGAACCTAGAACTTCCAATATTTCGTAGCGTTCGTCAAAGATTTGGCCGATTTTGTTCAGATCTAGCATTTCAGAGGTCGATACCTGTATAAGTGACAGCATGGAACTGGTAAGACGACCAGCGTGCACCCGCTTTTTTAGCTATACCCAGCCTTTACTAGCAAGATTCATGAAGTTCCTGAGAACAAAAACTGTGTTGTCTGTCTCTGTGTGCTACTTTACAGATATTAAGCGGAGGCGACCCTTGCTAAACGGCGTGCTTGTAAGAACGACATTTTTGTTGAGTTTCGTATTCCTTTTGATTGGAGTCGGGGCAAGTTCTTATGCCGAGTCCTCTGTCATGAAGGGCACGGCCACGTTTCGCGCGGAGGTGCCGGCGTCCAAAGACTTCGAGCTTGGAATGAAAGCCTTGGATGCACGCCTCTACATCGAAGCAGAGAAAAGATTGTCGCGTGCGAGCATCGAGCTGCGGAAGACCCGAGCTACAGAAAAAGAGCGGGTAATTGCTCGCTTGGGTTTGGCTGAAGCTTACTTAGCGATGGAATCCCCTTCTCGTGCTAAGACTGTACTCAATGAAGTGCGTGGAGAATGTTTTGAAAATTTTGGTGCTGACTCGGCTGAATGTGCCCGATTCAATTTAGATTATGCTGAGCTGTTGCTGCAAGATGCGAAGTACGATGCAGCGATTAAAACAGCAGAGCTAGCGTTGCATTCCCTGGAGAAAACAGGCAAGCCGTTCGATGTTGCACTCTGCCATATTTTGATCGGAAAAATTCAAACCAAGCAAACCTATTACGATCACGCCAAGCAGAGTTTCAAGGCTGCTTTGCCTGCGTTGGAACTTGAGCCGGGTAGAGACAGGCTTGATTACGCTGAAGCACTTTATGGATTGTCGATTGCTGAAAAGAAGCTCGGAAATGAGAATGAGGCAGATGAGTTGATGAAAAAATCGCTTGCCTTAAAGGATGATGCTGTTCAATTAGAGAAAACTGACGAGCAGCTCGGAGAAGTGCAGTATACCTGGATTGATGGCATGCCGGGCAGCCGTCAGATCGTAGATCCGCTTTATCCTTTTAAGTATACTGTGATCGATGGATTGCGTGCTGCGTGCACATTGGTTCGAAGTCAGAAGCACATGGCTGTTCTGATTTCGCTTGCAAATTGCAGCAAGAAACCGATGGCCGTAGCTGTTGGGAAAGTGACACTAGAAAAGGTGAATCCGGGACGCAAGTTCTTGTATTATTGCGATCCTGCTTATTTGGATAATGTTTTGGAAGAAGACGTAGTGCTTGGTTTGACCTGGCGAAGGCGATGGTTGGAACACATTCAGCGCTCAAGAAAAATTCCTGGATATTTGAAGAACGGTGCGCTGGACCCAGATGATTTCTACGGCAACAACGTTTTTGGAGTGTACGGTGCTTGGGATAGCAATCTGCGTGATGTGCCGCCAATCGTGACCCGCGAAGAGTTCTATTACGAAAGCCATAAGGCGCAAACGGCGGACACTGATTTGCTGACATTTATGCGCGGAAGTGCATCGACGATTCGCCCAACTATTATAGAACCGGGGGGCGCCAGGACCGGGTTGGTTTTGTTCTTGCGCGATCGCTATGAGGATGCGGAAGTGACGTTACATTTGGGAAATGCTGTCGTTAAGTTTCCTTTTCACGTTCCTCCCGGTATCGGTGGTTACCCCGCGGCGCATTAATGCAGGGTTTCATCTGCTGATTTGTTTTAACTGATGCTGTATACTGCCTGCCAATTTCAGTGGCCGTGTTCGTTGCCGTTCATGCAAATTGAGGTGCATATGTGGGAAAGACTCAATCTTAGCGCTCAGCAGTTGATGAGCCAGGGGAAACATTCGGAAGCAGAATCTTATTTTCGGCAGTCCCTTTTAGAAGCGGAAAAAGAATTTGGAACTTGGGACAATCGTGTTGCCACTGTTTTGAATAATTTGGGCAATTGTTTGCGAGTGCAGGGCAGATCAGGCGAAGCTGAACCAATTTATCAGCGCGCGCTAGACGTAAGGCGAAAGGCGCTCGGTCCTTTGCATAAAGAGGAGCTGATGATCTTGGAAAATTATGCGAAGGTTTTGCGAGCACTCAACAAAGAGTCTGAGGCTAAGAAATTGGAACAAGCTGCAATGGGAATAATGCGGCGCAATTAGTTGGCTACGCACAAGAGCTATTGCTCTCGGATGAGCACGGACGTCCAGATTCGGCTGGGAAACGTATGGACCACAGGCATCTTGATGCTGTTGACGAACTCATGTCGGGCCTGGGAATGAAAATTAGATTGGCTCGAAACGTATGGAGCACGGGCATCTTGCCCGCCCATATGCAAATTCTACTATCTACCGCCACAGCTTTAGGGAGGCTCTACCTCTTAACGAAACTATATTCGATCGATCTTGGCGATCGCAGGCATTTTGCCGACTCCGTCCTTTAGCGTAATCGTAATTCGAAAAGCGGAATTTACGATTTTGCTCTTCCCAAAATTTGATTTGTCGATATAATGGAAATATCAATTAGAGGTGATCATGTTTTTCTTTGTTGCTCGTGCGAATAAAAACTTCGGCAAAAACAATAAGTTTTGTCGAATAGACGCGGGCGGCTAAACACACCTTAGAACTCTTCTAAGCCCGCGGATCTTAGGTTCGCGGGCTTTTTGTTTTGTCTATAATTCGTCTGAGGTATCTTGAAAATGATTTTGTTTAATATGAATAAACGCAGTTAGAAGTATCCGATTCTAATCCATTGTTTGTTTTCGCGCGGTATCGCATGCGGTGTCGATTGGCGTTCGCTTGCGAATACTCTCGATCTCGTATGGTGCCGAATATGGTGCCACAACTTTCTGCGTGTTCTAAATAGGGTCGATCGTATAACGGGAGTGCACCTGCCTTTTAAGCAGCGAGGCGAAGGTTCGACACCTTCTCGACCCAAAATTTTTGTGGGGTAGCCCAATTGGTAGAGCGGACGCCTGTTAAGCGTCTGGTTATGGGTTCGAGTCCCATCCCCACAGTTTATTTGAACTCACAACAGTGGAAGTGAAAGTTCTTGCGCTAAGTTCCTGGTCGTCAGGTTGCTCCCAGCGACCCCCCTTGATTGTCGTTTTAAGCATACGGCTTGCGGGAATAGTCTATTAGGGTCAAGGGTGTGGGGACTACCCGTAAATGACGGAAGGCGAGAATGATCAGCCAGAAAGAGACGCTGAGGGGGGTAATACCAATCCTCCGGAGGATTTGACGCCTGCTAAATCTACTGAGGACCTTTTTCGCGACGATGTTAATGACGCCATTTCGTCCAGCGTCTTGTCCAAATCGGGAGTCAAGGACACTTTAGCCGCTGCAAGACCTGTGGAAGCCCAAGCTGTTCAGAAGACAAACGGCGAATTGACTGGCTTGTCGTTCAACGATGGTATCTATGCCTCCAAGTTCACCCAGGACCAAAAGATCGCGCCCACCGATACCTTTTCAAGGTCCGCGACGTCGAGGGGGCTCGGCAGTGGACGCGTCGAAATAGTTTCTGTTAAGAAGGTCGGCGGACCTGCTGAGCCGGATACGCAGGCTGCAGTTGGGGTTGAAGCCGACGCAGAAGGCGAGAAGAAGGCAAAGCCTGCGCCAGGAATGGAAGCCGACGCAGAAGCCGAGAAGAAGGCAAAGCCTGCGCCAGGATCGGAAGCTGATGCGGAAGCCGAAAAGAAGGCAAAGCCAGCGCCAGGGTCGGAAGCTGATGCGGGGGGAGAAAGGAAGGCAAAGCCAGCACCGGAAGCAGAAGCCGACGCAGCTGCTGAAGGTGAGAAAAAAGCAAAACCGCCAGCAGCAGACTCTAGTGCTGAGGGAGAGAAGAAACCAAAAGGAGATGAGACCCCGCCTCCGGAGAAGACTCCTGCGCAGAAAATGCTCGATCCCAATACGAGTAATGAAGAGAAAATCAAAATTGCTGACGAAATGTACCGGAAGGGCGAGAAGTCATTTAAAGGTCCTGATGGAAGAAAATATGAGATCACCGAAGCAAAGGCTGGTGAGCGCCGTTTGGTAGGTGTTTTCACCAGTGATCAAAATGGAAACTCAAAGGCTGTATTGCGCGGAATAGTTGAGAAGGACGGAAAAATATCCCAACAACAGGACTCAAAAGGGCGCAAAGTAGATTACGAATCGAACTGGAGCAAAAAGAACGACGGCGCTGGATTGCGCAACCCTGAAAAGAAAGATGCTGCGCCCGCTGATCCCAACACGGAGAAAGCGCCGAAGGAACCAAAAGCAGAGCAGACAGAAGAGCAAAAACGTGCTGCATTGAAACCAGATCCGGACGGAATAATTCGCGGAATCGACGAAAGAGACGGAAGCAAGTTTGAGCGGAAAGCGGATGATAAAGGCGGTTATGTCGAAACACATACAGGAGATAAGCCTGAGCAAAATTACACAAAATCGGATGATGGCAAAGGAAACATTATCGTAAATAGAAAGGACGGCACAGGTTATACGAGAACTGAAGAATCGCCAGGAGGTGCATTCAATGAGGCTCATTTCGGTCCGAATCCGTCCGACTTTAAGACGGTGCGCGGAGACGGTAAAGGAAATAGCGTAGAAACAACCAGCGATCCGGAAGGCGGTTACACAGAGAAATACACATTCGCCGATGCATCAAAGAACTATCTCAAACACACTTTGCCAGACAGCACTGTAATTGAGGTGAATGCCAAAGGACGTACCACCACATCTGGTGATGGCAAAACGATTACGTTCGAAGGAAATGATGGCAGGAAAAGTACTGAGATAAGAACAGAAAATGGGTTCACAAAAACCCATACTGGGCCGAATCCTGAAGATAACTGGTCGGTTGAGCACAAGAAAAACGGCAACGGTTATACCGAGCAATATACGTTCAAAGATTCTGATAAATCCTACAAGAAGGATGTTACCGCCGACGGTAAGACTACCGTAACTGATAACGCCGGCTTGCAAATAGAATTGCACCAGGCTTCGCAACAATTCCGCGAAAAGATGTTGAATGAGATTCAAAAGATTCCAGCCGAAGAGCGCAAGCGGCTCGCAGATGCTGGCTATAAAGTCGCGGTCGTGAGCAAGATCTCCGATGTTAATCCTGCCCTTGCTAAAGAGCGCCCGCCTGGTTGGCCTGACGGAAAAACATGGGACGATGTCGATGGCGCTCATATGCCTGACCGCAAGCTTATGGTCGTTGCTGAGAAAACAAATTCAGGACCATCATATCGCGGGCCTGGCGTTCTACGTCATGCTATGGGGGGAGCGATGGATCGTGCTTTAGGAAACTTCTCCCAAACAGAGGAATTCAAGAAAGCGTATCAAGCCGACGTTGCAAACTTGCAGTCCATGGACAGGTACAAACACGGCTTCCTCTTACAGAAAGGTGCTGCAGGTCCAGAGCAAGCCTTTGCTAACGTTTATGGGGCGATGAAGGGCGCGTCGTCAAATCCGATGGAGAGGCACCGATTACTCAGTGCATTTCCTCTTGTCTCGGAATCAATAAAGAAGAAGCTGAACGATCGCACCTAACTTACGTCTGCGAATCCTCGCTTTTGTGCCTACATTCTTTCTGCGATCTCGTGGGCAACGAGATCAAGGTTCCGTTCGATCTCGGGCAACCACTCTGGTGGCTTGGAGGCTTTTGAGGTTAAAACGGTTTGTATTACTTTCCAATCACTGTATCTTTAATCGATACAGCAGTATCCTTAACCGCATCTTTGCAGACATAAGCATACGCGAACGCAAGTCCTATAGGAACACTTTTCAAAACTACTGGCAAACGACTGTTTTTTGCTATGTCAGTGGCCAGTAGTCCCCATGCTGCTAGTCCAACTCCGCATACGGTCCTTTCGGAAATGCTAGTTTTTGGAGTCTCGTCTGATGGCTTCGCTACATTGTTATTCTCTGGCGTGGTACTGCTTGTGGTGGCGGCTTCGTCTGCTTGCGCCGAGGCGCGACCTGCAGATTCAGCAAATCCTCTCTTTGAATAATCTTGAAACTCTGATTGAAACACTGCTGTGGCGCCGTTCACCGCATCCTCAGCAACATCATTTGCCATGCTCTTGAAACTGAATTCTTCTGCCATAATAACCTGCCATTAGTGTTCTAGCCATTGGAACTTTAACGCTATGTGCGTGCGAAATCTGTGCAAGCACACTGCGAACGAAGCTGGTCGGCAGTCTCAAGTTCTATCTGGGAAGCTGAAATCGCAACACTGTTGAGTGTTTTGCGGTCGCCGGCTCTTCGTATCAGCTGCGTTCTGTTTTGACTGAATGTGCAGGGGGAATAGTCTAAAGGGTCTGCTGCTGAGATTCTCTGGTTATGCTTGACCGTAATCATAGCGAACAGCCAGGTGATGATTAGCGTGGTAAGCAGGCCGTAAATGCAGTTGACCGATTCGATAAATCTGTTTGAAGGATAGGAAAATGCAAAGGCAAGCTTTTGAACAAGCAGATGATTCTCAGAAGCCGACACGAGGAGCCGAGGACGCGGCGCTGAATTCAGTAGGTATCATGGTAGCGGATAGTGGGACAAAGAACGGAATGAACGAGCCAAACAGCGATAGAGCTAAGATTGAGTCCATTGGCGATGCCTGGATGGACGATGATGGGTCGATTACATTGAACTTGCGTAGTACCGCCGATGGTGAGCATGTTAGCGCTCAATTCACTTATCGAACTGACGATAAGGACTATGCAAAAATTCTGAAACACCTGGGTGGCTTAAGACAAGGTGAAGTTAAGCCGGTTCCGCCATTCCCCGACAAGCCATAAGGCATGGAGACAGCTCCGTTGTGGCACAATGGTATGGTTCTGCTCCCAGTCACTATGCATGGCATGAAGCCGTAAGGAACTAAATGAGTTCACACGTCACTTTAGGTCGAAGTGCATTTCGATTTAAGTTTACGAGCCAATTTGAAGAGCGGCTGTGCCAGGGCATTATTGTCGCGTGCCTGGTATGTAGTAGCCAAACTTTCGACACGGGTCGCCAATTCTGATGCTTGCTTGCAGTCCTGCGCGCCCTTGAGTGCAACCATGAATTCGCGGCGGGCTTCGAAAAGATTGCACGAGGCATAAGCTTTCTCCGCTTTGACATAGTGCGTTTCCCAATCCGCATCTTCAGCTAGTGCTTTAGGGGCGACGAAAGCGGCTATTATAAGAAGCAAAAGTATGGCTGAACTTTTCATCAGTCGAAATTCTCCTGGCTGATTACTTAATACCTCAGGTGGTATCACTCTAAACGTTCGTCGAATTCTGTATTGCTGCTTGGCGACTGTGTTTTGGCTGCCAAGATCTGAAAACGTTTGAATGATCTTGCTTTTCGATCTTTTCCCGTCAGCGGAACCCGATGGGAGTTTGCAATATTGTCATGCGAGGCGTCCGCGAGCCGAGGTTCATCTCTGCGTGAATGACTGATAGAGTCCATGTTACTGTGGCTTAACTTCATGCTATCTTTTACACGCACCATCTGCGGTGTAGAGAAGACCCATCTACGGTCTTGAACATAAGGAGACAGGATGTCTGGCAGCAGTTTTTCACCGGATCAAGTTCGCGGCAAGGTTGTGGCTAGCGCTACTAGTGAGCTTAAAATGTTCGCCGTCAAGTTTGAGGATGGAACAGGGCTCTTATTGGAGGCTGGAGGCAGCTCTTCAGCCCCTGCTGTAACAGCGAGACTGCTTGCCGCAAGTGAGCTGCCCTCTGATACAGACGCTGTATGTAAGGTCGACTGGTCCTGGATTCAGAATTCTAAGATCGCGGACACCAAAGTCGGTACTGGCTATGTCACCTTCTCCCTTGAGCCTGCCGGCCCGTTGCAGATTGCCGTGCAGGTCTGGCAGGGGTCACCCTTCCTCGCTTTCAGTCCCTGGAAAGCCCGTTAGCCTAGTCGCAGCCAAGTTCTTGCCAAATAGATTATCTCTTTGCGACTGCTTAAACGTGTATTGTCGCATTTGGTTAATCTGGGTAGGATGTCAATATAAAGGCTCGTAGAGGTTTTGATTTTGATTAATCCCCCTAAGCTCATTCTTTTAGGCGTAGCCCTGTCGGTTTTGAGTGGTTTTTCGATTCCGAATTGCTCGGCGCAGAATTTTCCCGGACAATCGTTGAATCAACTTCTCAACCAAGTGGATAACAGTAATTGGAACAGCGTGCCGGTGTCTAATCCTCGGCAGGTGCTGCCAGCTCCGCGAACAGGGCAGATGGCTCAGATGCCTAGAAGTCCCTACCCTTCAAATCCAGTGCAGCAGTTTGCACCGATGGGCGGCATGCGTCAGCCCTTGCAGTCAGGACCGCCGCCGTTTTCACGCCAGAGCTTGATGAGAATCTTCCTTGAAGGGGGCATGGGTGGTGGTGGCAGCGGACCCAACCCAGAAGACCCCAGTATTAAAGGAAATTGCGAAGCGCAGCTGCAGATAGCCCGCGATCAGTGTGCGCAAGCTGAAGGTGATGCGGCAAGAACCAACTACGGATCCGGCTACAGCAAGTATGACAAGCAAAACGCCGCCTCCAGCGCTCAGTATCACGCCAACGCTGCTCGTGCGGCAGCCGATAATGCGTACAGTTCAAGTTACGGCAAATCTCAAAGCGCTCAAGACTATGCCGCCCAGGCTCGCAACGCTGCAAATCAAGCTCAAGCCGCAGCCGATCGCGCCAGGTACAATGCTGATAGTGCGCAGTAAAAGACAACAGACCTTCCAGTCAGGATCTTGATTCTCCGAACCACTAGTCTTGTTATTCCAGTGCTCGTGTTCCTCCTTCTACTGAGTTGTTTTGAAGAGGGTGTTGCACAGAATTCTTTCGCGCGAGGAGGATTAAGAGCTCGTCGCGCTGCTGGCAAGATAAGTTCAGCAAAGGAAAAGGGAGAGCAGTATCAGATCGCAGGATTGGACGTTGCAGTTTGGCAGCCATCCTCCTATCCAGCGCAAGGAGCGCCGCTTGTTGTCTTTTCCCATGGCTTCCATGGCGTAAATACTCAGTCCATTTCTCTCATGAAGGCTCTTGCATCAGAGGGGTATTTGGTGGTTTCACCAAATCACAAAGATGCAATGGGATCAGGAAGAGCATTCTATAAACCAGAGGAAAATTTGGGCAATCCGGCAAGCTGGAACGATCAAACACATGTTGATCGTCACAAAGACGTTGCGAATCTGCTCAAGGAATTAAAAAGCAATCCGAAGTGGCGCGGAAAGATTGACTGGTCAAAATTGGTGCTTGCCGGACACTCGCTTGGCGGTTACACGGCAATGGGATGTGCCGGTGCATGGAAAACCTGGACAGTGCCAAACGTAAAAGCCGTGCTGGCAATTTCACCTTACTGCCAGCCTTTTGCTAAACATAAGACGCTCGCGCAGTTGCATCCCCCATTGATGTATTTGTCAGGTACGCGCGATATAGGAATACTTCCCTTTATCAAAAGACCTGGCGGCGCATTTGATCAAGCTGGGTCTCCTACTTATCTCGTTGTATTCGACAAAGCAAGCCATTTCGCTTTTACAAATTTCAATCGGAATTCAGAACAGAATAATTTGATCAACCATTACTGCATTGCTTTCCTAAATAAGTTTGTGTTGGGTGATGCTGAAGCTAAGCCTGACGTCAAGCTCGACGGTGTCACTGAACTTGATGTGAAGTAACGCATTTTCTGCCGTGAGCACGAAAGGTCAAGCGGCTTTAGATGGCGCTCGCGGCCGCATGCCCGGATGCCCATGCCCACTGGAAGTTGTAGCCTCCGAGTTGCCCGGTTACATCTACAACTTCACCGATGAAGAAAAGTCCTGCGACTTTTTTCGCCATCATATCCTTCGATGAGAGCTCGTCGGTGCTAACGCCACCACGTGTGACTTCTGCTTTTGCGTAGCCGAAGTTGCTGGCGGGGGTAAGCTTCCATGCTTGTAGCGATTGGCATAGATCGCTAATCTCTTTGTCGTTATACTGGTTTATCGGTTTTGAAATAATCAAAACGTCACACAATTTTTCTGCTAGCCGTTTAGGTATGAGTTCTGCCAATACATTTTTGAGTTCTTTGCTGTTCTTGTTTCGGCGCTGCTTTTCAAGGAACGCCTGCAGATCTGTTTGCGGGCATACGTCAATGGAAAGTGGATCGTTAGAATGCCAGTAAAGTGATGCTTGTAATATGGCAGGACCGCTGATGCCCGTGTGAGTAAAAAGAGTATTCTCTCTAAACACTGCTTTGCGGCAACTGACAGTGCTGTCAAAAGCCACCCCAGATAAGTCTTTCAACTTTGACATATCCGATTTGCTCAAGTTGAATCCTACTAACGCAGGGAATGTTTCTTCTACGCGCAGTCCGAATTGTCTTGCAATGTCGTAACCAAATCCGGTGGCACCGATCGGTGGGATGGATAGCCCGCCAGTCGCTATAACAAGCGAATCCCCGCTATACTTGCCGCGCTCGGTGTGTACTTCAAATCCGTCCGCAGTTTTGCTAATACCTTTTATTTTCGTGCCCATCATAAATTTGACGCCAGCTTGCTTGCATTCTTTCACAAGCATGTCCACGATCTCTTGCGCTGATCTGTCGCAGAATAGCTGTCCGAGCTTCTTTTCATGATAAGGGATGCGATGCTTCCGTACCATGTTGATAAAATCCTGCGGCGTGTAGCGAGCAAGCGCAGATTTTGCAAAGTGAGGATTGGCTGAATGGAAATTTGCAGGACCTGCATGTATGTTCGTGAAGTTGCAGCGCCCACCGCCGGAAATCAGGATCTTCCTCCCGATCTTTTCTGAATGGTCGATGATCAAAATTCGTCTATGCCGCTGTCCTGCTTGCAGCGCGCACATCATTCCGGCGCCGCCTGCGCCGATGATAATCGCATCATACGTTTTTATCGAATCGCTTTGATCGTCAGACAAGGAGCCGTTTCAGAACCTTTCCGGTAGAGTTTTTCGGCAAGCTGCTGCGGAATTCAACTAAGCGCGGCACCTTGTATTCAGCAAGTCGTTCTGCGCAGAATTCCTTCACTTGTTCTTCGCTGAGTTCGGCTCCAGCTGCTGTTACGATCACAGCCTTAACGCGCTCGCCCATGAACTTGTCCGGCACACCAATAACCGCAGATTCAACAACGCCTTGCAATCGGGATATGACATTCTCAATTTCGCGCGGGTAAATGTTCTGGCCGCCGCGAATGATCATTTCTTTCTTTCTGCCAACTATATATAGGTAGCCTTCTTCGTCTTCCCAGCCGAGATCGCCTGTTGCGAACCAGCCATCCTGGATGCATTTTGCGTTCTCTTCGTCCTGCATGTAGTAGCCGCTCATAACGTTGGAGCCTTTGATCCAAAGTTCTCCGACATTCTCTGGTCCGGCAGGAAGGCGATTGCCAGCATCGTCAACGATGATCACTTCAACTCCGGGCAAGCACAAACCGACTGAACCTGGTTTGCGAGTCCCCTTCAGTGGATTGATAGTGGCTACGCAGGACGTTTCAGTCATGCCCCAGCCTTCAACCAGCGCTGCCCCAAATTCGCGCTCCACCGATTCGATTACTTCGACCGGCAGCGGTGCCGCTCCACAGAAGCAAATGCGGACGGAAGAAAGATCGTATTTGGCTTTTTCCAGTTCCAAAAGAAGGAACTGGTACATGGTTGGCACTGCTGGAACAATGGTGACCTTTTCTTGGGCGATTATCTTAAGTGACGGGGCCGGTTCAAACTTAGGCAGCATGACCAGAGTGGCGCCGCAAGCAAAACTGCCAATCATCAGAACCGCAATGCCATAGATATGGCACATCGGCAGGACCGCCAATAGCTTGTCGCTGTAATTGATGTCGAAAATATCGAGGCGAGAGGGGAAAACGGAAAGCAAATTGAAGTGGGTGAGCATCGCTCCCTTTGGCTTTCCTGTTGTACCTGAGGTATAAACCAGGAGCGCGAGGTCATTTGCGTGGATCGAAGACCATTTGAATGCAGCACTGGCGGTTTTTTTCTGGCTAAGAGTGAAGGTCGTGAGTTCTTTCGGTACGCGGTCGATGGCTTTGCCTTTCTCGCCTAGCTTATCGCCATCGCCAACGAAAACGCGCTTCAAAACCTTGTGCAGCCCCTGAGCTTTGAGAGCCTCGTCGAGGGAGCTTTCGTGAACGATCAGAGTTTCAGCTTGGGAATCAGCCAGAATATGGGCAATTTCTTCTGATTTCAATAGTGGGTTGATTGGAACAACCGTGCCACCGATGCCGCAGACGGCAAAAAAGCTGGCGATGTAGTCCGGGTAATTTGGAAAAAGGAGTCCGACTCTATCACCTTTCTTGACCCCGGCGCTGCTCAACTGCTCAGCTACGGCGCCTGCCCGGTTCAAAAGCTCAGAATAGGTGTATCTTTCGTCCTGAAAAACGAGCGCTTCTTTCTGAGGCGAGAGCTCGGCCTGTTTGAAAAGGACGCCAAAGATATCGGTTGCCGGCTCCGAAATTCCAGACAGCACAGTTACTGCCACCGCATCCACCATTTGCTCATCCTCGGGATAGTCGTGAACGGACTGCATTATCCGAGTTTCCAGCAAAACTCGCGTTATGCCTCGTTAATCAAGAGCTAGTTCTCGATAAGCTGACTATACTCTTAGAATGGCTGTTTCCCCTCTATCGACCAGCACTGAACTATCCGTTTATGATGCGGTAAGCCGCTCTCTGCGCTGGTTTCGGTCTGACATAAAGCTATTTGTTCGGCGATTAGCGCTGGTTAGTTTTTTCTACTGTGCTGACTGGCACGCGATTTTCTGGCTGGGAAAGTCTTTGGAGTCCCCGTATGCCGTCGCTGCTATGGTTTTTGCGCTTTGCTTGCTGGTTGTAGTTCAGTTTGAGTTTGGCTCACGCATGATTGCTAGTTGGCGGGTGTTTTCCGGCAAGGAAACCGACTTCGATAAAGCCCTGGCGCGGTCCAGGCAGCCGCGAGTCCTTCTGCTTTTCCTGCCCATCATTCTGAGTGACATGCTTTTCGCCGTCGTTGCCGTGTCAACCTATGTGCTGACGGCATCGGGGCTAACTTCAGACAAAGTTTTGGCGCTTTTTTTGTGGTTGGGTATTTTGTGCGTCATATGGCCCCAGGCATGCCTGATTATTTGGACTACCTTCTGGGCGTATGTTTCAGAGGTTGAGAATTGTTCGCCATGGATGGCTTTGAAAAAAGTATTCCAGCTGCAGTCAAAGGCACCGTACTACACGTTTGGGATCTTCTTGTTCTTTGGTTTTGCGCTTGTGACCTGCGAAATGCCCTTTCAATTGTTCGAAACCATGTCCATGTTTATTGATCAGTTGCCGTTGCCGCGTTCGCTTACCCCTGTGTTGAAAGAATGCTTCGAAATTACGTTTGCGACTGGCAGCCAGATCATAATGCTGTCATTTCAGATTTGCGGTGCAGCGTTCATCTATCGCATGCTAAAAATGCGCTTTGACGGACTCGACATTTCGGAGAAGCTTGATCAGCTTCAGAGCCGGCTGGCAGAGTAATTGCTTCAACGAACGAATCGCTCATTTGGGCGCTCGGTTCGCTCCGGGAGCGTAGGCATCTTGCCGGCTTCGATCTTCCGAGAGCGAATCGCTCATTTGGGAGTTCGGTTCGATCCGGGAGCGCCGGCATCTTGCCGGCTTCGATCTTCCGAGAGCGAATCGCTCATTTGGGAGTTCGGTTCGATCCGGGAGCGCCGGCATCTTGCCGGCTTCGATCTTTCGAGAGCGAATCGCTCATTTGGGAGTTCGGTTCGATCCGGGAGCGCCGGCATCTTGCCGGCTTCGATCTTTCGAGATCAAATCCCGGCATCGAAAATAACTCAGTCTTTCGACGGACTGCCGCATCGGACGCACTGAAATGCGCCTGCGTTGGATTCGGAAGAGATCTTTTATTGTGTTCGAAGGTGATTGAGGTCGATTGATTAAACAGCAACGACGACGACGTTGCCGCCTTTTGCTTTAGCTTCGATCATTCCATCGCAAGCTGCTTCAAGCAAGCCTTGTGGATCGCAGCTGTGTTTTGGATATGCCGCTACTGCTAGTGAGGCGGTCAGGCTGATCAATTTGCCTGTGCGTGGATCTTTGATTTCGAGCATTGCTACTTTGCGGCGAACGCGTTCTGCAACTGTAGCTGCCCCTTCAAGATCTGTCTCGTGGAGCACGGCTACTAGTTCTTCGCCGCCCCATCTTGCAGGCATATCGATTTCGCGGACTGAATTCTTCAAAATTTTGGATACTTCGATGAGCACTTCATCGCCGATTTCGTGTCCATATTTGACGTTGATTTCACGCAAACAATCAATGTCGATTAGCATGAGGGACAACGAATAACCAAGGCGTACTGCTCTCTTTAATGAATGCGTCAAATGATCTTTGAATGCATGTCGATTAGGCAGTTGGGTCAGAAGATCTGAGCCCATCATCTCTTGCAAGCGAGCCTGTGTATTCGACAGCTCATGTCGCAAGCGATCTATCTCTCTATCCTTTTCGCGAAGGAGCTTCTCATAATCAACTGATGGTGTCTGGTTTTTATGCATTTGCCAATCTTGTTGTTGTCGATTATGTTGATTTGCTCCACCGTGAATGTGCTGCAGCATTTGCGTTATGCGTGCTTTCATTCCTAGACCCCCACTCTGCCTGTTAACTACTTCGAGCTTCTCATTGCCCATTTGTGCGGGATTCGTATTTCCCGCAAGATGCTCATAAATAGCTGCCCTCTGAATGTCCATATATTAGCTCTAGTTAGGATTAATTACCAGCAATGTAGTGGGGGAAACCGCAATATTAATTTATTGGCACTTGCGAAAGTATATTGGATCGAGCTTGATCCCATAGCACAAGCCAATATTTGCATTTCGGACTCGCTACATCGTAAGTTATATCAGCCTCTTTAGTGGCTTCTGGAGCCACTTTCTGAAAGCGTTGCTTGTCAATCATCGAAGCGACATACGGTGTATATTGATCGCCCCGGTCTGATATTACGGCGATATTTTCGAAGCCGTATGTCTTCTTGGAGTGATTCTCTATTCGTATTTTTACGCTAAGTAGACGCGACTGTTTGTCTCCATATGGATGGGCCAAAAATCGCTTTTCTAGAACTGTAATGCCGACGTTGTCCAACTTCGGAAGTTCTCTCTTTATTTGAAGAACTTCTTGATTGAACGCTGGAATCTCTACTGGAACCGGCAATCGCACGGTCATTTCATCGCCCGGAAGCGTGCATAAGATGTCGCCTTTATTTTTCAGAAATGCCGCTAATCCTAAGGTTGCTCCGGCCGCAGCGCCAACTCCGATTGATATTCCATACGTAGAAATCGCGGTGCCGATGCCGCCGATTTGAAGCGAAAGCAGTGAGCCGGCAAAGGCTCCGATTCCCATGTTCTTTGAGCTTTTTGCCACCTGAGTGGCAACGGTCTTGATGGTACTGTCCTTGGTGCTAATCGTAGCATCAATCGGTGCTTCGAATTTGCAATCTGGTGACACCAGTTTTTCAAACTTGATCTCGCAATAGCCGTCGCGGCCAAGGCGCTTTCTTCCTTCGATGCGGCTAACCTTCCCAACGACATACCATTGACCGGGTAAAACGACTTTGCTTCCATCTTTTAGGTCTGTGGAGACGCGTGCAACGACCTTATCACCGACCTGACTTAATTCCGAGTTGAGGTTGGCGCTGAAAGTGAGATTGAGTGAGGTTCCTTGCTTGATCGTCTCGACTGTTCCGTCTCCCTTAAAGGGAGATACGGTATGGCTGACACCACCTTTGAGTACCTTGCCAGCCGGTGCTGTATGTTTTGAGCTGTCGCCGGAGCTAGACTCTGATACCACATGCGGTGAAGACTCGTTGGCTGTGGCTACGCTCACAGGAATCGCTGCCGGTACTGCACCGGTTGAAGCCGCCGATTTTCCAATGCTGGAGGCAATTCTGGCTGGAGTCTGTTGGGGTGAATTCAGGTGTGAAGTCGACGGGACTCCTGTTGACAACGTACTATCTTGACCATTCGCCAAGCTCGGACTTCCAGTGATGGAGAGCGAACTTGCTAGAACACAAGCAATTGTCAGGGGAATAAGCGCTTTCACGTTGACTTCCCAATAGGATTCCATAGGAACTGACGAACTTCTAACGAAGCAGTTCCTAAGAGTAGCGCTTAGTTTTGTTCTTTACAAGGTTATTGTTAACTGTCGAAAGGCTGAAAACCGCCCTACATCTTCTTGTTTAGCAGTTCCTTAAGTTGATCTAAGAAGCCTTTTTTCTCGCCGCCCGATGAATCCGAACTCTTGGCATCCTTCTTCGGATCGCCAGTTTTGGCTTGCCCAGCTTTTAGTTTCAATTCAACTTGTTTAGCTTCATGGTTTTTGGGATCTAACTTCAGAGCTTGTTGAACCGCAGTAGTTGCTAGTGTTTTCCATCCTCTGGCCAGGTGAATTTCGGCCAAAGTGCTATGGAAAATTGCGCTATTAGGATTCAGCCGGATTGCTTCCTTTATAGCAGTTTCAGCATCTGCAAACTTCTTTCTTCTGAGCAAGTCGTTTGCGCGGTCGCAATGTTTTTGCGCCCAGGTTTCTTTGTTGTCTGTCTTTTGTTCGGTGGCGGTGGCGGTAGCGGTGGCTGTTCCGCCTGCGGAGGCCTCAACTGGCTGTCCCGATCTTGTCTTTGCCAACGTACGAAGAGCGTTATATTCATCGCGCTGCTTCGCATCTGACAGCACATCATGGGCTCGAGTTACTTTCGAAAACTCGGCTTGAGCCTCTGCACGTTTTTCCGGGTCGTTTGGAAAACGGTCGGGATGCAGTTTTTTAGCCAGTTTCAGATAAGCCTTTCTTATTTCCTCTGGCGCCGCGGTTTCCTCGACACCCAATACTGCGTAAAAGTCTTCGTTATATTCCAGCATAGGTAGCCACTATAGGTCGAATTGGGACAACAGTTGGTCACGCCCGACAGCCAATCGTTGGCTGTCAAGTGCACCGGTGAGTTACTACTACAGGTGAAATGACCTAACACCAATCATATTCCCATTTCTCTTACTAGATCACTTCAGAACCCTATCTTTTTTGAGGATTTTTTCTCAAAGGTCGGGGATTTTGATGTCAGTGGAAGACGGGCTCCGTCAAGTGCCCGAGCTTTCCATCCAGTCACTAATCAAAGACGAGGCTTTCCACCCCCATGGAAATAGCCTGATACAAAATCCTGCATAAAATCGGCTGCGAAATTCAAATGAGATTCTGCATCCTGGGCGGCTTTATATCCAAATCTTGTATCAAAAAGTGTTGTCAAATAAGGCGAATAACGCATGGGGAAATTCGATGTACACTTGCAAGTCATGCGCCAGCACTCTCACTATTGAGCCTATGAGGAGCCTTTTGGCACTGGAAATGCGCTTTGGAGGCGCGGGACAGGAACTCTAGAACTGCTTTGAGGCTAGTGATCTCAACCTGCTATGAAGGAAAGGCGGCGGCACTTCGATGGCATTCTATCTCACTTCGACGCATGGGGACGCGCTTGGTTAAGGCGGCTCTTGCCGTAACACGCTGGTCTGAGGATTGTCCATTCAGCCGACGGCACCGCCGTTTTAACCCTTGACTTTAACTGCTCAATCAAGAACCAATCTGAATTCCTATTTTGGGTGGTTAATAAAAACGGAATTTGTGAGTCCCGTATAATCGCACCCGACATAATCAGTTGTAGGTCCTGCTCCCCGGGATCACCAGGTGCCAAATCCCAGCTTCTTTGCTAGAGCTGGGCAGCCAAATCGAGGTGGCAACATGAATCTAGACCGTTTTACACATAAAGCACGCGAAGCCGTTACCAATTGTCAGGACATTTTGTCCAGGTTCTCTCATGCGCAGGTTTTGCCTGAGCACCTGCTTTTAAGCTTGCTGGAGCAGGAAGAAGGGCTTGCGGGAAAGATTCTTGAGGCATTGCAGGTAAAGCGCGAACCAGTTGTTGAGGAACTAACTCGCTATCTGAACAATCAGCCGAAAGCGTCTGCGCTTTCAATGAAGAAGGACGAAATAATGGTTTCGTCCAAGCTGATCGCAATGCTTGAGGATGCGGGCAAAGAGGCTGAGCGTCTCAAAGATCAATATATAAGTGTTGAGCATTTGATGCTCGTTCTTTGCGATGCAGGTAAGTCGCAAGCAGGAACCATTCTCAAGCAAAACGGCGTCACCCGCGATCGCATTCTTTCAATATTGACCACGATTCGCGGAAACCAGAACATCACCTCGCAAGATCCTGAGCAAACATATCAGGCTCTGGCGCGATACGGGAAGGATTTGACTGAGGCTGCCGCTGCCGGAAAATTGGACCCAGTCATTGGCAGGGATGATGAAATCCGCAGAGTTATGCAGGTCTTGTCCCGCCGGACGAAAAACAATCCCGTGCTGGTCGGCGAGCCAGGCGTTGGGAAAACGGCTATCGTTGAAGGTCTTGCACAGCGAATTACAAAGAAGGATGTGCCGGAGGGGCTCAAAGGCAAAAAGCTGATGACCCTGGATATCGGGTCGTTGATTGCGGGCGCGAAGTATCGTGGTGAATTTGAAGAGCGGTTGAAAGCTGTATTGAAGGAAGTTATCGAGTCGAATGGCAAAATAATCCTGTTTATAGATGAACTTCATACCGTCGTAGGAGCCGGCTCTTCCGGTGAAGGCTCAATGGACGCCGGTAACCTGTTGAAGCCGCCTCTAGCTCGTGGTGAACTCCATTGTATCGGTGCGACCACTCTTGATGAATATCGCAAATATGTGGAGAAAGACCCGGCGTTGGAACGTCGTTTCCAAACGGTTCTTGTGGAGCAACCGAGCGTCGAGGATACGATTTCAATTCTGCGCGGATTGAAGGAAAGGTACGAAGTTCACCATGGCGTCAGAATCAAAGACGCTGCCTTGGTTGCGGCGGCTGTACTTTCTCATAGGTATATTACCGATCGAGCTTTGCCAGATAAAGCAATTGACTTGATCGACGAAGCGGCAGCAAGAATGCGCATCGAAATCGACTCAATGCCGGCTGAGCTTGATGAGATGGAGCGCCGGAAAATCCAATTGGAGATTGAACGGGAAGCGTTAAAGCGCGAACGAGACAGTGCATCCAAAGAACGCCTGGAGAAAATCGAGAAGGAAATTCAAGACATTCAGGATGAGGCTGCTGTTTTGCGTAGTCGTTGGAATGAAGAGAAGGATGCGCTGAACCGGTTACAGCAGTTAAAAGCTGAGCGGGAAGCGATTAATGTGCAAATCGAGCAAGCCGAAAGAAACACGGATCTTGCTAGAGCTGCTCAATTGAAATATGGAACTTTGCTTGAGATTGAAAAGCGAATTGCTATTGAAGAGCAAGAGTTTAACCAGAAGAAAGGTCAGGGTCCGCGTTTGCTTTCGCAAGAAGTTAGCGAAGAAGACATCGCGGAAATAGTATCGAAGTGGACAGGGATACCTGTCACCAAGCTTATCGAGGGCGAGGTTCAGAAATTGCTGCGCTTAGAAGATCACCTGCACAAGCGGGTGATCGGTCAAGAAGAAGCAATTGAAGTGGTGGCGAATGCGGTGCGTCGTGCGCGTGCTGGATTCAAGGATCCAAACCGCCCGATTGGTAGCTTCTTGTTCCTCGGTCCAACTGGTGTGGGTAAAACCGAGTTAGCAAAAGCGTTAGCCGAGTTCCTCTTCGACGACGAGCGTGCGATGGTGCGTATCGACATGTCTGAGTATCAGGAGCGGCACACGGTCGCCAGGCTCATTGGTGCGCCTCCGGGATATGTGGGCTTTGATGAAGGTGGTCAGTTGACCGAAGCTGTGCGCCGTCGCCCATACACATGCGTGCTTTTCGACGAAATTGAAAAAGCACACGGAGACGTTTTCAACGTGCTTTTGCAGGTGCTGGATGAAGGTCACCTCACAGATTCTAAGGGCAGAACGGTAGACTTCAAAAACGCAGTCATCATCATGACCTCCAATATAGGTAGCCAGCACATTTTGGATTATCAAATGCGCTCGGCTATTGATGGCGACTCAGAATACGACCATATGAAAGACCAGGTTCTAACGGCACTGCGAGGACATTTCCGTCCTGAGTTCTTGAACCGTATTGATGAGACCGTTGTGTTCCACGCACTCAGTCAGGAGCAGCTCAAGCACATCGTGGATCTGCAAATTCGCCTACTCAATCGCAGATTGGCGGATCGCAAGATTGTGTTGGAACTCAGTGCCGCCGCCGCCGATTGGCTGGCCCGTTCCGGCTACGATCCGATGTACGGTGCTCGCCCACTGAAGCGCTTGATTCAACGCGAAATCGAGAACACCCTCTCCTTGCAAATGTTGGAAGGAAGATTCGCCGATGGCGACACTATCCTAGTGGACGTCAAAGACGACGAGCTGCACTTCGAAAAGAACGCAGCTCTAGTCACCATAAAATAATCACAATTCCACAATGCTTCGGTGCGTGTACTGGCTCGCCTGGCTAGTTCTGCCCGGCGCCACTTATAGGACCCACACGGGCACAGTTAATAATACGATATTACTTAGGGCGTCTTGCGTTGGGAAGCCATCGGAATTGCGTTGGGCAAGCCCGATGGGGAGTGCGTTGGGCAAACATCGGGAGTGCGTTGGGCAACCATCGGGAGTGCGTTGGCCAAGCCCTCGGGATGCGAGGATAACCGTCGATGGACAAAGGCCGACCTATCAAAATGGAATATTTGGCATCTCGTTTTTATTCCTTATTGATGTGGCCCCGTTTTAGTGGACACTTAACAGTGATAAATCCACCACTAGACGGTTTCCACTGCTTCCTCGAAAT
>JAIEQI010000089.1 GCA_019747875.1 Candidatus Obscuribacterales bacterium | reverse complement strand
CGTCCGCGCTCCATGCTTAGGGCAGATCCGGCTGTTTGAGAGCGATTTGGTGTTTGCGCTTTAGTTCTTGAAGACCATCGTCATTAGAAAAATTGGTGAATCCAAGAAGCTTTCGGTACCTTTTAACCGACAAGATTTTGGAACTAGACGGCTTATGGCGAGTCTATATTTTTTTGGAACTCCACTTTGATAGTTTCAGTGGAGCCGAAAATACTAGGTTTCGAGCAAGTGAATACTTTGGGCGATTGATTACTAAAGAAGAAGGCTGCTATGAAAAGTTTCGAGAGAGTCAAGGGAGACCAACAGGGCGAAGCATCGACATCGCCATATACTAAGGAACCCGATATGCCAATGCCCGAAAAGCAGGAAGACGAATATACAAGCATTCCCGCTGACTTGCCTTACATAGTCGATACTCGCCCGTTGTGCCAGGGGCTGCCGTTTATTCTGACGGACTCTGCCCATCCCAGGCATGTAATGAAGCACGGAAATCATTTTCTTGTCCTCGATCAAAGTGGGACCATTCCGGCCTGCAATTCGCTTGGATATGGTTACTATCGTTACGACACTCGCCATTTGAGCCAGTGGGAGATTTCAATCAATGATATGCCTCTATCGTTGTTGTCATCCAATTTTTCCAAGGGGTATGCTGCTGAGTTGCTTTATACAAACACCCACACCGAGGTGGTTGAGCAGCAAAAACTGACCATGCACAGGCACCTTCTGCTAACCGATAATCTCTGGGAAAGAATCGTTTTTGAAAATTACGATAGCAAACCTGTTGAAGTCGAAGTGAAGATGGTTTTCCAATCAGACTTTGCGGACATCTTTGAAGTTCGCGGACTGAACAGACCGGTACGTGGGGACCGAATGGTTCCAATCATGGATCCGGCAGCAGCGGGGCTATTTCTTGCTTACAGGGGACGCGACGGTGTGCTGCTTGAAACGATTGTTGAATTTATGACTGCACGTCCTGTCGAAATAAGCGACGGCACGGCAACATTCAAGTTGACCCTACCTGTTCGCAGCGCGCAAAGCATAGAGCTTCGAATTTCAAGTCGAATTGCTGGTCAAAATGTTGCTGCCGGAGAAAAATTCACATCTTTTGCAGCCGCAGCGGATGCAGCTGATGCGGAATATCTCAGGTGGCGTCATGGTCAATCTCGCATTGCAACCCAGAACGAGATCTTCGATGTCGCGCTTGAATTGTGTTTTCGCGATTTGTTCATATTGAGGCAGCCGACACCGAAGGGCATGGGGATCGCGGCCGGAATTCCGTGGTATAGTGCCCTCTTTGGTCGCGACTCTGCGATTGCAGCCCTGCAAATGCTTCCGTTTAGTATCGATTTAGCCAAAACTACTATCGATGTCCTAGCTAACTATCAAGGCGTTGAAGTGAACAATTTCACAGCGGAGAAGCCAGGCCGAATTTTGCACGAGCTGCGACTTGGTGAACTGGCTCGCATTAAAGAAATTCCTCATAGTCCGTACTATGGAACTGTCGATGCAACCCAGCTCTGGCTTATGCTAATTGCGGAATACATACGTTGGACAGCGGACATGCCTTCGCTTGAGTGCTGGTGGCCTCACATCAAAATGGCGCTGGCATACATGGACGCGGAAATAGAGCAAACCGGCTACATGTGTTATATCCGCGAGAGTGCAGCTGGACTGGAGAATCAGGGGTGGAAAGATTCACATGACTCGATGACATATTCAGATGGTGGATTGGCTAAGCCACCAATTGCGGTGTGCGAAGCACAAGGCTACTTGTATGCGGCATGGATAGCATCTGCTCAGATGGCGCAGCTAATCGGTCACACAAAAGAAGCCGAACAGATTCTGGAGAAAGCGGCACAGTTAAAAGAACGTTTCCAAAATGACTTTTGGATGGAAAAAGAACAATACATAGCACTGGCTTTAGATGGTGACGGAAAACAGGTTGGCGCGATTAGCTCAAACCCGGGACATTGTTTGTGGACGGGAATTCTCGATCCGGACAAAGCTGAACTCGTTGCCAATCGCCTTGTTGCACCAGATTTGAATTCTGGTTGGGGAATACGCACACTTTCCAGTGGTGCGGTCGCTTTCAACCCGATGAGTTATCACAACGGATCAGTCTGGCCGCACGACAATGCGATTATCATGGATGGCTTGCGTCGAACGGGTCGCATCGAAGAAGCAAAACAATTGATGCAAAAAATGTTTGAAGTAATGCAGCAGCAGGCAGAGTTTAGGCTCCCAGAACTCTTCTGCGGCTTCCCACGGACTTCTTCCACGAGGCCTGTAGATTATCCTGTATCTTGTATCCCCCAAGCTTGGGCCGTGGGCACCATGTTCCAGATGCTGAAGGCGTGTATCAATTTCGAGCCTGATGCAACGCGGAAAGTATTGCGCATCGTCAATCCTGTTTTACCGGAATGGCTAATGGATCTTAGAGTTATGGGTCTCAAAGTTGGAAGCGCGACGATCGACCTGGCCTTGCATTGCGACGGTCAGTCGACTTATTGCCGCGTTTTACGGAAACAAGGTGACATCCGCGTGATTATCGAGAGTTGATGGGAGAAAAAATATGCGCATTGCTCAACTGGCGCCACTTATTGAATCGGTGCCACCACATGGTTACGGCGGTACAGAGTTAGTTGTAAGTCATCTCACAGAGGAACTTGTGAAGATGGGACATGAAGTGACTCTATTTGCTACGGCAGATTCAAGAACCGAGGCAACGCTGATTGCAGCAGCAGAGAGCGGCGTCCGAGCTGCCGGTATTCCCGTTCATCGATGGTCCTGCTACGAACTGAATAACATTCTTGCTCTTATGAAAATGCAATCGCAATTCGATGTAATTCATAATCATCTTGGCTTTTACGCACTACCCTTTCTCGAAAGCGCAGAATGCGCTGTAGTGACGACCAACCATAATCCAATAATGGAGTACTGTAAGGACATCTATCTTGATTATGCTCATCAACCGTTTGTGTCGATCAGCGACGCTTATCAGCGATTCAATTGCGGTGATCGTTTGAATTATGTGGCCAGAGTCTATAACGGAATCGATGTTAATGCTTTTCGCGCTGTTGAAAATCCTCGTCAGGACTATGTGTTGTTCATTGGCCGGATCTGTGATGCAAAAGGAACGAAAGAAGCCATAAAAATTGCAAAAGCGGTTGGCAAACGGCTGATTATTGCAGGAAAAATTGATCCGGCAGATCAAGACTATTTCGACGAGCACATTAAAGACTTGATCGACGGTGAAAGTATCAAATACATTGGCGAAGTGAACTTCGCGCAGAAGCTAGAGCTGTACCAGCATGCTTTGGCTGTGATTTATCCTATTAAGTTCGAGGAACCCTTCGGCCTAGTAATGGCAGAAGCCATGGCTACTGGAACGCCTACTGTAGCGCTCGATCGTGGCTCCGTCCGCGAGGTGTTGAGCGATAGGCAAACAGCGGTGATTGGAAACTCGGTAGACGAGTTGATCGATCGCTTCTCTGAAATTCACGAATTGGATCGCAATGCATGTATGAATCGCGCGAAGGTCCTCTTTGATAAGGAGAAGATGGCCTATGAATACGTCAAGGTCTATCATCAGCTCATAGAACTGCAAGCCGAGGAGGCGGAGCTCGATCCGAACTTGAACCTGATTAAATCACCAGAACTAGTGAATCCTCGTTAAGAGATGCGACGTTGACGCGATTCAGATCGCTTTGATAATGCCAGGAACTTGCTTAGAAGTCCTGTTTTGCGAATTCGTAGCTTAGTCCTGTAGTATCCGGTGTAACGTCGCCGATGTACCCGAGTTTACTATTAACGACTCGGAAATTGCCGCTGCCGACATGGCTCATTGTCGTGACGGTATTGTCTGGACGCACTATTCTTGCGCCTTCGCTGTCCATGTGCATTGCTGCTTGTGCGCCATTGGGATATTGCACTACGTATTCGCCGGTTGGTTGTTTGCAAGCATAGGTCCCATCAAGGAAGCCCCCCTGGACACGGTAGCTCGAGTCCGGATACTTATAAATGTGAGACGAACTTCCATCAATAAATTGTGCTTCTGCGTAAACATAGGGAATATTGGGATTCTTCGGCATTTCGTATGGGTCCTTGCCCGAAACCGAAAATGCCAGAAACATATCCTTACCGAGATCGCCCATTTCCATTCCGAGTTCTTTACCTAAGCCTCGAAGGATTTTGTGTTGTTTCTTTTTTGGATCTTTTGGCGGCGGTGGGACGTCCGGTGGCAGCTGAGCCTGGCAGTTGCACGCGACTTTGGGCTTATAGGTGGTGGGGGCTGCTGTGCTTTGTTTCTTAGTTGAAGGGTCGGCGACCGGTGCTGTCCATTCAGCGGTCGGATCGTCTGAGTCGGCCGCAAATGTTGGGCTTAGAACTGTGGCAAGAACCGAAAGTGAGCATGCTGAAAGCAGTCCGATTGTAAGATGCCGAATCATGTAGTTTCTCCGCTAATTGGGCTTCGCCGCTATTCAGTACGATTTTCCCAGGCGGTATCGTAGCAGTCTTGCAAAGCTGCTTCATTTGCTGCATTTCACGTCCTTCTGGGAAGCTCATTTTGGCAATCCTTTTCAGGCATGATGCCATGCGTTGCCTGGCCCGGCCGGGTCCTGAATCTCTAAACGTCATCGGATTCTCTGTGGCAGGCGCTGGCATGCTTTGCCGTGAAAGTTGATTATTCTGCCAACCAGTACCGTTTACCTCTTGTAAGTCGCTGTCAGATCGCCTTCTGCCAGGACATGTCCTTGAATCGCCTGATTGAATTCTTGTTTGTTGCAATTTGCTTTTAGCGCTAGCACTGTATCAAGTGCCATAACTCTGAAGAAGTAGTGATGTACTTTTCCAGGCGGTGGATCCGGTCCGTTGTAACCCGTTTTGCCGAAGTCGTTCCTGCCTTGCATGACCCCGTTTGCCAGGGCTGCAACCTTTTCTACGCGGTCGATTTTGCTTTCGTCGGGTTTGATGTTGAACAAAATCCAGTGCCACCATGTACCCCTTGGAGCGCCTGGATCCGTTAGTGTGATTGCAATGCTTTTAGTACCCGGGGGGACTTTTGACCAGCTGATCGATGGCGATTGGTCCTCTCCGTCGGCCGTGAATTTTTTCGGCATCGGGGCGCCTTCCTGGATACCGTCGCCCCTCACTGCGAGTTTTGCTGGTTCAGCTAGGCTCGCGCCAGCATTCAAAAACAAAAGCGCTAGCGCCAGGAGGGCTGCTCCGGAGAGGGGTGCTGTCAAGTTGTTGGGGCGCCGTTGAATCATCCTTTTCCTCCACTCGGAACTGCCTATTCAGACTTCCATCGGCAGTTCGCAATAACACCATTAAAGTGTCTGGAAGGATTGTAGATCGTCAGTCGCTATCGCGATATGATCAGCAACTCTAATTTCAGAGGTAAAAACCCATGATCAGTCCGTTTGCAGGAAAGCCGGCCCAGCCAGAAATGTTGGTAAATGTTGCCAAGTTGATAACCGCTTACTACAGCGATGAACCGGATGCCTCTGTACCTGAGCAGAGAGTAGCATTCGGAACTTCTGGTCATCGTGGCTCCGCCTTCAAACGCTCGTTTAACGAAAATCACATTTTGGCTTGCACCCAAGCCGTTTGTGAGTATCGGCGCGAAAATAACATCACGGGTCCCCTTTATCTGGGAATAGACACGCACGCACTGTCAGAACCGGCATTAGTTTCTGCTCTGGAAGTCTTAGCTGCAAACGAAGTCAATGTGATGATTGACTCCAACATGGGCTACACACCGACGCCGGCTGTATCCCTGGCCATCTTAAATTACAACAAAGGAAGAAAGAGCGGACTCGCTGACGGATTAGTGGTGACTCCGTCCCACAATCCACCCATGGATGGCGGCTTCAAATACAATCCACCGAGTGCAGGTCCGGCCGATACAAATATCACGGGGTGGATTGAGCAACGCGCAAACAAGATTATTGAAAGCGGAATGCAGGGCGTGAAACGTGTCAGCTATGAAAAGGCGATGGCTGCTAGCACCACCCACAAATTCGATTTCATGAAACTCTACGTAGATGAGCTTGCATCAGTTGTGGATATGGATTTGATTCGCAATTCTAAGCTGCACGTTGGAGTCGACCCCTTGGGTGGCGCTGGGGTTGCTTATTGGCCTCGCATTGCCGAGCAGTATAAGTTGAATTTTGAAATTCTGAATAAGCATGTTGATCCTACATTCTCCTTTATGTGTTGCGATTGGGACGGCAAGATTCGTATGGATTGTTCGTCACCATATGCGATGGCAGGTCTGGTAGCACACAAAGATCGCTTTGATCTAGCTTGCGGAAACGATACCGATCACGATCGTCACGGAATCATTACTCCGACTGCCGGATTGATGAATCCTAATCACTATTTGGCAGTGGCGATAGACTATCTTTTCCAGAACCGCTCCAACTGGAGAGCCGATGCGGCGATTGGAAAGACGGCAGTCAGCAGCAGTATGATCGACCGGGTTGCGAAGAAACTTGGACGAAAGATGGTTGAGGTTCCGGTTGGATTTAAGTGGTTTGTCGAAGGGCTGCTCGATGGCTCTTTCGGCTTCGGTGGCGAAGAAAGTGCAGGAGCTTCCTTCCTGAGAATGGACGGCAGCGTTTGGACAACAGATAAAGACGGAATTATTCTTTGTTTGTTGGCAGCTGAGATCACCGCCCGCACTGGCAAGAATCCGAGCCAGCATTATGAGCGATTGACCTCTGAATTTGGCGCACCTGTTTATGAGCGCATCGATGCACCAGCTAACACCGAACAGAAGAACAAGTTGAAAAAACTATCTCCGGATCAAATAACGCAAACGGAGTTAGCCGGGGAGAAGATTACCGAGAAACTCACGTCCGCACCCGGAAATGGTGCGGCTATCGGTGGTCTAAAAGTAGTTACGGAAAATGGCTGGTTTGCGGCTCGCCCGTCCGGCACAGAAGACGTGTATAAGATCTACGCAGAGAGCTTCAAGGGGCAAGATCACCTCAAGCAACTCCAAAAAGAAGCTCAAGAGCTAGTTACACGTGTACTAAGTCCAGCTACACAAAAGGCATAGAGCATTCCTCAATGGGAAAAGTGACCCCGCTCAAAGCGAGCGGCGCTACAGCAGACTACGTGAATGAACTGACTGAATTTGTTAGCAGTCAGCTCAACAGTTTGCGAAACCAAAAGAAAGCCATCGAGATGGCAGCGTACATGAAGACGACAATGCCTTTTTATGGAGTGCAGAAGCCGGATCGAGTCCCAATCATACGTGAGATTAAAAGCGAGTACGCTCCCAGCTCTTTCGCGGAATATCGGGATGCCCTTCGCTCTCTTTGGATGTTGCGATATAGGGAAGAGAAGTACATTGCATTGAATTATGCCGAGAGCTTTCCTAAGTACATAACGCTGGATGCCATTCCTGTGTACGAAGAGATCATTCGCCAAGGGCAATGGTGGGATTTTGTCGATCCTGTTTCGACAAATCTGATTGGGCGTGTCTATCTGCAAAAACGAGCTGAGTTGAAACCTTTAATTGAAAAGTGGTCTGAAGATTCCGACATGTGGATCCGCAGATGTTCAATACTTGTACAGAACCGGCATAAAGAAAAAACTGATTCAGAACAACTCTTTCGGTTCTGCGAAAAAATGGCGCACGAAAAGGACTTCTTTATTCGCAAAGCAATTGGTTGGGCACTGCGAGAATACAGCAAGAGTGATCCGCAAGCGGTGCGACGATTCATCAAGAAGAACAAGGAGAGGCTTTCGCCACTCAGTATTAGGGAAGGCTCAAAATATGTTGATCCAGTCTGAGCTCCACATTCGCAAATGTCGGGAGTCAGATCTTTTTGCGGTGCAAGAACTCGTTGATGATCTCTATGCCAATGATCCCAATACTGTTGATTTGCGTCCTCAGATTAGCCTGACATTTGCAGAGCTGGATTCGAAGCCGGATAAAGGTGTTTTGCTCGTTGCAACAAACCCGGAAGGCTTGCTTGTCGCATATTGCATTGCGATTTTCTTTTGGAGCAACGAGTACGCAGGTAATATCATCGATTTAGATGAAATGAATGTGCTGCCGAACTATCGGCATCATGGTATCGGGACAAGCTTGCTCAATTACTTGAAAGAAACATACCGGGAGAATTTGTCAGGTTTTTGCTGCCAGGTGTCGAGAGAAAATCAGCCTGCGATACGCTTCTGCCGATCACACGGTTTTGCCATCTCACGCAACGAGCACTGGATCGCGGTTTCTTAGTCTTGATTTGAAATTGGTGCATGTGCTGTTGGGGGACTTAGTTTACGCGCTCTTCCTCTGAGCTACCGTCCCTTGGGCGGGACGAGAAGGAGTCGAACCTTCGACCTCGGTTTTCGTTTGTCCGAAAATGTAAGCCCGAAATGTTGGGGCACATGCTGTTCTAGTAAGACAGAAAATTTTTCTGTGTGTTCCCAGCTCAATAATTTATTCAAAAAGCGTTCCTCAAGAGTGACACTTGTAACTTGCAAGTAGCTTGCAGATATTTGTAAGGCTTAAATAAAACTTGTCTTCTCCGAGCAAATACCATTTTCGGTTGGAGAATTGTGGAGCCGATAAAAGGAGATTGTAATGAGCGAACTTATCGTTATTGCGTATGAGGATGTTCACAAAGCAGAAGAGGTCCGTCTCATGCTGCTGAAAATGCAGCGCGAATATTTGGTCGCTCTCGAAGATGCTGTGATCGCTGTCAAAAAGCCTGATGGCAAGATCAAACTGCACCAAATGTATGACTTGACTACAATGGGTGCAGTCAGCGGTACATTCTGGGGTCTTTTGGTGGGAGCAATTTTCCTTTCTCCATTCTTGGGCGCCGCAGTCGGAGCCACCTCGGGATTGATCTCTGGTGCTTTGTCCGACGTTGGCGTCAATGACAATTTCATGAAAGAAGTTGCTGCTTCTTTGACACCTGGCAGCTCAGCACTCTTTATTCTAGTGAAGAAAGTGACCACCGATAAAGTGCTTGAAGAGTTGTCTGGTACCGGCGGAAAAGTGATCAAGACTTCTTTGACTCATGAAGATGAGCAGAAGCTAAAAGACGCTTTGTCCAAGCACAAAGAGCAATTGGCAACAGCCGGGATTTAGTCAGTACCTAGCCCTCCGGCTAATCACAGACTAAAATCCAGCATTTTCAAAAACTTTCAAGCCAAATTGGGATCGGGTCCTCAATCGCAATGTGGGGATCCGCTTTCCATGCACAACAAGCGTAAGCATGGCTAGGCGGCTTGCCCTGCGTGGGTAGGCAAGCCGTCCTCGTGCGTCGCTCATTGCATGAATCAGGGAACTCAGAAGACTTCTGCTCTGTCTCCACAGAGAGGTTTTTTGCCATGCCTGAGATGAATCCAGCATCCTATTACACAATTATCAACCTGCTTGCCGGGTTGGGCATGATATCGGCTGCGGTCGGAATGGTAGTGGCGCTGCAGCGCCATAAGGCTCATTATAGATTCCTGACCTTGATCATCGCCGGATTGTTCGGATCGGCGGGTGCAGGACGAGTGTTAAAAGCATTCCATCCTTATTATGCAGTCTCGTCCGGAGAACTTCTTGCTGATACGCTTGCTGCAATTTTCGCTCTAATCGTCGGCCTAATTATTTGGCCTATTCTGAAAAGATCACTATTGCTTCCGGCTTATGAGGAGTTACAATCCGCCAACCAGCAGCTGAGTTACTACAAGCAGTTGTTCGTTGGCATGATGGAACTCAATCCAGCTGTGACTTTCCTTAAAGACGTCGACAAAGGGTATTTGTACGTTAATCGAGCCTTCGAAGAAAAATTCATGGTGAAGCGCGAAGACGTTCTTGGCACAAAAGCCTCGATTGTCTTGAGTGAAGAGCAAGAACGCGAAGTATCAGCTCACGACGAGGAGGTTTTGAAGACAGGCAAACCTTTGACTTGCATCGAACATACAACCAGTGCGGACGGAACGGTGATACCGTGGTTGTGTTCAAAGTTCTCAATGTCAGAAAATGGGAGCCGACGAATTGGTGGTATCGTAATCAGTCTGGCTGATCGCAAAGAATTAGATCAGACACGTTCTTTACTTGCGGCAATTGTGGAATCAAGTCAAGACGCCATCGTTGGTAAGGATCTGGACGGCATCATAACCAGCTGGAACAAAGGCGCCGAAGAACTTTATGGCTATAGCGCAGAAGAAGCGATCGGCAGACCTATTTCAATGCTAATTCCTGCAGATCGCAAAAATGATTTGCCGGAAATTCTAAATAAGATTCGCCGTGATGTGCGTGTGTCCGATTACGAAACTGTGCGCATCTGCAAAAATGGCGATCTCAAAGATGTTTCCATCTCAGTTTCGCCAATTAAGAATGCTGATGGTCAAGTATTTGGAGCAGCCGTTAACGCTCGGGACATCACTTTACTGAAGAAGACCGAACAAGAGATTCTGGGTTTGAACAAGACTCTTCATGCGCGTGTATATGAACTGGCTGAACAAAGTGCGGCATTGCAAGCTGCACGCGACCAGGCGCTTGAAGCTTCCAACCTGAAGTCGGCATTTTGCGCCAACATTTCGCATGAATTACGAACACCGTTGAGCGGAATTATCGGTTTAAACGAACTTCTGTTGCATAGCACTGAGCTCTCTGATGAAGATCGTCATCTTGCACAGATGGTGCAGGAAAGCGCAAATGCACTGCTCAGCGTTGTGAACGACATTCTCGACCTTTCGAAAATTGAAATGGGCAAAATTACTTTAGAGTATGGAGCCTTCAATCCCGTGACCATGCTTCAAGATTGTGAGCGGCTAATGGCTCCATCGGCTCATAATCAGAATCTCGACTTCACCTTGAACATTGATCCCAATATGCCTGAACTCATTTTTGGCGATGCGTCGCGCCTCAGGCAAATTATTCTCAATTTGATCGGTAACGCAATTAAGTTCACAGAGAAAGGAGCAGTCGGGATTTACGCGAAAGTGCTGGAACAAAATGAAGAAAGCTCCCTCATTGAGCTGTCCGTAAAAGACACTGGGATTGGAATATCGAAAGAGGAACAACGATTCTTATTCAAACCATTTTCGCAAGTTGATAACAGCTCAACGCGGCGATATGGAGGTAGCGGTCTGGGGCTCAGTATTAGTAAGCGTTTTGTCGAGATGATGGACGGTCAGATTGGAATGGAGAGTGTAAAAGGCGAGGGATCAACATTTTGGATTCGTGTACAATTTGACCGCAAAAAAATCCATGAAGCGAAAGATTTCAGCACCGAGAAGATTAGCAAACCTGGAGTCGGAAGCCTTGATCCTAAACTTACAGAAGGAAAGCGTGTGCTTGTTGTTGAGGATAGCGCAGTGCTGCAGCACCTTGCCCTACGGCAGCTCTCAGGATTGGACGTGAAGGCTGAAGCGGTAGTCTTTGGACGAGATGCAGTCGAACTTGCTATGACTAATCGCTTTCACTTGATTCTTATGGATATTAACTTACCGGACATGAGCGGATTGGAAGCGACGGCAGCTATTCGCGATCTGGAACAAAGCACAGGGCGGCCCGAGATTCCGATTGTCGCAATGACGGCCGGTGCCATGAAAGGTGATCGCGAACGCGCTCTAGCGTCCGGCATGAATGATTATCTTGCTAAACCAGTTTCAATTGAAAAATTGAGACTTTCAGTAGAGCGCTGGCTTAAGGAAACGCCGATTAGATCAGAATCGCCAGGCACTGCTTTCTCGATTCCCAATGCCAGCGAAATGTCTCATCGAAAAACGGCTTAAAGGCCCCAGGCGACCCATGAATCTGGGACCTGTTTGTTCATCAAACGCATGTACACGATCCATTGACCGTGGTGCAACGTCTCATGTGACTCCATGCGCATCATGTGCTCGAAGATGTTGACCTTTTCGCCAAACCAGTCGATCTCCGACTCCCAATCGAGATTGTCTATGATTTCGAAAAGACCGACGTCAAGGCGTTGGAGATAATCCTGCAGCCACTCCTTAGAAGGACCCTGATCGTAACTCTTTCCATCAGGAGTGAAGTCGATACTTCTTGTGCTTAGCGCCTCTATGTAGCATTCTTGAACGCGCCCAACATGACGGAACTGCTTCCAAAAAGGTCCAAGCTGTGGTCCTGGCAAAAAAAGGAGATCCGAATCGCTCATTTCATGTAGCAAGTCAGTAGTCAGACTTCGAGTAAACGACCAAGCTGACCGGAAGGCATTGGAGTAACTGAAATTTGAGGTCGCCTGCGTCATGGAATTCCAAAGCCTGTGTTAATCGAATGTAGGATCTCGGCCGACGGTTTAGAGAAACGCTTTTATTCGAGTCCGTAGCAGTCTGTTCAATTCTGCTTGGATTTCGCCTTCAATCTCTTTTGCGAGCGTTTGAGCCGTTTCATAACGCTCATTGCGATCATCGGTTTTCTTATAGTCAATTGCTTTTAGGACGCGCATCTTCCATTTGATTGGCAAAGAAACCATGTTGAAAGGAAATGGGAGCAACGGCATAAATGGTGTAATTGGGAATGCCGGTAAGTTCAGCGCTCTGGCTAGTTCTTCGAAGTTACCCACAATAGGGAACGATTCTTCCGCGCCAAGTGTGGCCATAGGAATGATTGGAACCTTGTCCTCAAGCGCCGGAAGAACTCTTGTCCAATCGAAGTCTCTCAATCTGTAACGCTCTGAAAACGGCTTGACCGCTCCTTGAACTCCCTCTGGAAATACTGCCACGATTTCGCCTTGCGCAAATAAGGTTTTTACGTTGTCCGCTGACCATGGTACAAATCCAAGTTCGCGAGCCAACTGATGAATGCGCTCATCCTCAATCCATCCCATTTCACATGCGATGTTTATGCGACGAGGAAATGCTTTTCGGTTCATCAAAGCATGAGCCAGCATGATACCTGCCCATGGCAAAATGCCTGAGGTATTGCCGACGATAAGTGCAGGACCTTCGTCTGGAATACGCTCCAATCCAAGCATGTCAACCTTCCACCATTTGTTGAAAAGGAATGACGTCAACGGTTCGACTTGCGCCATTGTTTTCAGATTAGATCCAAATGGCGTTCTCTTTCTGGCCGTTCTTACAAATGACTTGTGCGATTCTGAAAAGCCCATATTTAATCTCCGTCCCATCCTGAAAAGACCGACTTGCGTTCACGTAGTAGTTCATTCAAATCACGTTGGATTTGATGCTGGATTTCCCTGGTAATTTTAAGTGCGAGTTTGCGGTCGTTGGCTCTTTCGGGTGGATAATCAAGTTTGATTGGCGGATGAATCTTCAACAGCCAGCGCACCGGAAGTGGTACGAACATCAAAGGGATGGGCATCCATGGAAAAGATAAGGTCAATGGAAAAAATGGCATTTTGAGGAATTGTGCCATCGTTTTGGAGTTGGCAAAATTCGGGAAAATTTCGTCACCACCGACGGTGGCGATCGGAACAATTGGAGTTTGGGTTTGAATAGCAAGCTGAACGAAACCTGGATGGAAGTCGTGTAGGCGATAACGCTCGCGGAAGGTTTTTCCGACACCACGAATCCCTTCTGGATAAATGCCAACTATTTCGTTCTTGTCTAATAGCTTGATTGCATTGTCTTTCGTGGCGCGAACCAATCCTGTCTCCATCGCCCACTCTTGCAGACCAGGCACCTGGAAAAACCAGTCGGTGGCCAAAAAACGAACCCGGCGCGGATTCGGATGCGAGTTGCACATTGCTATTGAAAGCAGTCCGCCGTCGATAGGCAACAATCCGGAGTGGTTACCGGCAATTATGACCGGTCCCTCGCTTGGAATATTTTCGACTCCTTGAGCCTGTACCTTAAAGTACTCTTCATATAAAAAGCGGAAATAACGTTCCCAGCGAGCCCAGGTCTCAAGTTTGAACCCGAACTCATCTTCAATATCTGCGTAAAGCTTACAGAAGTCCGGGTTTCGCTTATTCAGCGATTCCAGGGCGTTCTTTGGCGTTATCGCTTGAAAAGGCGACCAATAATCCACATGACCCCCAGAATTCCAGGTCCGAAGCACAGGAAAACTACCAATCTCTTGAGCAGAGACTTGACCATCAGGCCAAAACGGCTGCGCGGGCACTCTTCTTCCGAGGAATTGGCGCTGTCCTGGCTGGTTTCATAGTCTTGCATCTTATATACCTCAGGGCGCTACTCCATGGGATGTTAACACTATATCCCTCTGCTATCTGCTCGATCAGCCGGGCATTTAACAAAGTTTAAAAGGCTAAGGGAAGATTGACCCCGCGCCAGGGGTAGCTTTGCCTGTGGGATAATCGATGGTTCAACGGAGGAATTTTCATGAACCAAGATTTTGGAAAGATGATGAGGGACGCCCAGAACTCGCTTGCAAAAATGCAACAGGACATGGCTAAGATGCAGACGGAGCTGGCTGCTATCATGGTTGAAGGCACTGCTGGCGGTGGCGCGGTCACTATCATTTGCAATGGCAACTCAGAGTTCAAACAAGTGAAAATCAAAAAAGAAGCCGTAGATCCAAACGATGTTGAAACATTGGAAGATCTGGTACTGGCTGCTGTTAAGGACGCCTCTGCAAAGGCTCAAGCTTTGATGCAGCAACGCGCTGGCGCTTTGACTGCCGGTCTCAATTTGCCACCAGGCATGGGCTTCTAGAAGATTGGATTGACTCGCTCGCTTCGATCCTGAAAGCGCCGGCACTGTGCAGGCGACGATCGGTTAGAGCGATTAGCTCGGTTGCATCTTGCCGGCATTGGAAAGCTCAATCGATCTGGAAGGGTATCTTGCAATGTTCTTCACCAGACCGCTGGCGCGGCTCATAGAAGAGTTTCAAAAGTTTCCAGGTGTTGGACCAAAGTCTGCACAACGCATGGCATTTTTTGTTCTGGATCTGTCGAGCGAGCAAGCCAAAGGTCTGGCCGAGGCGATCCTCGATGCCAAAGAGAAGGTCAAGCATTGCAGTATCTGCTTTCACTTGAGCGCGCAAGATCCTTGCGAAATCTGTCTTGACGAGAAGCGAGATAAGAAGACCATTTGTGTTGTGGCTGACCCCAGGGATGTGATCGCATTAGAAAGAACGCGAGACTTCAAAGGGCAGTATCATGTTCTTTGCGGTCTGATTTCTCCAATGGATGGCGTTGGTCCGGACCAGCTTTCTATGCGAGATTTGATAAAGCGTTTGCAGGAAAGCGATGTCAGCGAGGTAATCTTGGCTATCAATCCTACCGTTGAGGGAGATGCCACGGTCCTTTATCTGAGCCAACTAATCAAGCCTGCTGGTATTAAAGTCAGCCGAATCGCATTCGGTTTGCCAATGGGATCGGATCTCGAGTATGCCGATGACGTAACTTTAGCAAAGGCTATGGAAGGTCGCCGCGAACTTTAGTGCAGTTATTCACTAATTTGCTCGTTTGCCTTCTTTCTCGAATGCTAAGCGGTGCAAGCGTTCCAGGTCTTGCTGTACTTTTGTATGGCGAGATATCAAACCAGTATTAGTGAATCGTTTGTCAAGTTCCACTTGCCATTCTATCGCTTCCTTATACCTGGCTTCTTCTTCCAGAACAAGGGCCAGCCCGGCTATACATTCTGTCTCGAACCACTGAGGACCAGGGGCTTTTAGAGCGATGCCTTTTCTGAAAAACGTCATTGCAAGGTCGTTTTGTCCGCACATCTCACATAGCCAGCCAAGCTGCGACAGACATCGAACTTCTTGAAGCCGACCAACTTTATCGAATCTGCTCGCAAGTTCTTTGGTTGCAGCAATAAAGGGTTGCTGGTCTTTCTGAAAGGCAAGGGTGCTTACCCTGCCGATATCGTTGTAGCAACTGAGATAATATCCATACTTCGGACTTGTTTGACTCTCAGCTAGCAATGGCTTTTCGGACAGTTTCAGAACGAGCTTGGCGTTGTCCAGTTCTCTTGCCCGAGAAAATGAAATTGCCGCATGGGAATAACCCTCGACTGCGTAGCCGTTATGTCCGGGCACTCCTTCGAAAACTTTTGCTTCCAAAGTTTGAAAGACGCCTTTGTTGTGAAAGTTTTCGGCTGTCCCGCCGTCCTCGGAGTCCATCAAATGTAGCTTGGCCGAGTTCTGCACGTGATGATATTGATCGGCGTTAAAAAAGGTTGGTCCATCCTTCTTCATTCGATCCATTATGCTTAGCTCCCTTTCAAAAGTAGCTTTGCGATCGCGGTTGGAGCTGAATAAACGGATTATTAGTCGGATCGCTTTATTGGCTTGTTCTTTTACGCGTTTCTGGTCACCTCTCTTCTTGGCCTTGTCCATTTCATCCAGAGCTTGTTCGACATTGAATAAGTCTCTGGTGGTGGCATTGCTAGTAGCAGCGACTTGCAAATTGCGGGAGTTTCGAACTCTAAGTGAAAATGTAACGCCCGCGATCACGAGCGTTAGAGATATGGCAGCGATAATGCCGATCTTCAAAGGTGAAATACGCGTCTTCGATTTCTGCCGATAGGCGCTGAGCTCTTTAAGATCAAAACTCAACTCCCTGTCAGAAAGTACGGCATTGAGGTTGGCAGAGAATTCCTGCATGGAGGCAAATCTATTGTCCGGAATTTTTTCCAAAGCTTTCAGCAGCGTCGCATCCAATGCTGCCGGGATGGCATCTTGTGGAGCAAACTTACTCGCCTCTGATGGCTGTTCCTCTTTATGCGCGGAAAAGAGTTCGAACGGAGATTCGGAAATAAACGGCGGTCGACCTGTCAGCATTTCATAAAGAACACAACCCAAGGAATAGATGTCGGATCGGGCATCTGGTTTTTGCCCGGCGCAAGCTTCAGGGCTCATATAATGCGGACTGCCAACAACCAGTCCCGTTGCCGTAAGTGTGTTCTTGCTTCCATCGAGTGCTTTTGCAAGTCCAAAATCTATAACTTTGACGAAGTCAGATTGAGTGTTTTGCAGCAAAATCAGATTTGCCGGTTTCAGATCCCGATGTATTACACCTGCGGTGTGACAGTAAGCCATCGCTTCGCAGGACTGCATAACTATTCGGCAAGCTCTTTTCCAGTCGAGTGGACCGCTTTTCTTCAGGACATCTTCTAACGTATTGCCTTCCAAATACTCCATCGCTATATAAGGAAATTCATCAGCATAGACTCCTGCTGAATAGACTTGTACAAGATGATTATGTTGGAGTGATCCCAGGAGCTGCGCTTCTCTGATGAATCTTGCCTTTCCCTCGGGATCATTTGCCAGATTCAAATGGAGAATTTTCAGCACTACTTTTCTGCCCAGTTCTTCTTGCTCGCCAAGGTATGCGACACCCATGCCTCCTTCGCTGAGCAGGCTGATGATCCTGAATTTGCCATCGATATTGGCTCCTAGCCAATCAGCACGGGTTTTCATTTGGACGCGGCGACCTGAGTTGATTGCCCCATTTTAGCAATCCTTCTTAAACCTGTGAAAAAACAATGCGAGCGTGCTGGCTGTGTTAGCGGACGAGTGAGCCGCCCCGCTGGAGCACTTTTCTTGCCGTTTGCAGGACTAGTTCCGGTTTCAATTCTGTGAGGCATTCGCGTCTGTCGTCGCAGGTCTTTTTGTAATTGCAAGGACGGCAACTGAGGCTCTGATCGTAGATGGCTATGTGTTTACTTCCCCATGGGCGCCAGCGTTCAGGATCTGTGGGTCCGAACAGGGCTATTGTTGGGGTTCCTACTGCTGCTGCAAGATGTGCTGGACCTGAATCCGTGCACATAGCAAGATCCATTTCAGCAAGAAGCGCCATGCTTAATCGTAGGCTCAGTATTCCCGCCGTGTTTACGCCCTCTACCCCGCTGAGCTCTTCCAGCTTTTTGTAGAGTTCGACGTCTGCTGGGGCTCCGGTGAAATAGGGTATCACCCGATCTTCTTTGTTCATTGTTTTGATCAACTTCGCCCAGCTCTCAAGCGGATACATTTTGTCCGGGTGCGCAGCTGCTGCATGAAACAGCACTTTGCGCCCAGCCTTCTGAACGGGGGGAACCAGTTTGATAAGTTCGGCACGCTCTTGCTCAGAGATCCATGCTTCCAGCTCGTCATCGACGATCTCAACTCCGGCCGCTGTCAATACGTCGAAAGTGGAAAGGACCTCATGCTTTTCTTGATCCCACTCTACTTTATGAGTAAGGAGCAAGGATCTTCCTTCGCTGTCGTAACCGATGCGGTTGCGCGCGCCGATCAATAAAGAAAGGAACGCGGACGAGAGTGAACGCTTCAATAGAAAAACCGTATCGTATTTTCTTTTGCGGAGTTCAAAAACATAAGACCAGAAGGATTTTGCCTTTCCTTTACCGCTGTCGTACTTGTGGAAGCGTGTAGTATCGAACGTAATTAGATCGTTGATGTAAGGACAACCTTGCAGAACCTCTCCGCTCTGAGGACCAACTAGTACGTCGATAAGCGCATTCGGATAGGCATGCCTGAGGTTACGCAAGAACGGCACGGTGAGAATGGTATCGCCTATGAAGCGATAGCGGACCACAAGAATTCGCTTTGCTTCAACCCGTGCGGACTTTCTGTTCTCGCCCGGTATCATGGTCATACGGGAGCACCGGTCGCTTTGCCGACTGCCGTCCGCTTACGGGTCAACATTTTTACGCCAGGCAAATCAACCGGGGCGTGTCCAAGCCATTCGGTCGTGAGCGACAGTTCCAGAAGCGGAACTTGCTCGATGAAATCTTCCGGCAATCTTACGCGGTCCTTCTCGGTCGTCACTAGATATTGTGCTTCCGATTTTTTGAATTCTTCCACCAGCTTGTTCGTATCGTTGGCATTGAACCAGTGATGATCGCTAAATGTTTGCTTTCCTGCTACGACACAGCCCATTGATTCTAAGTTGCGAATGAATCCCTCCGGGCGCGCTATACCGCAAAAAGCAAAGACGCGAATGCCGGCACTACGGGTGGTGACTCGCACTTTCTCTTTGTTATAAACACGGTGTAGTGCGCTAGCTTCAAAACGACACTGGATAATCGGGATACCGGGCTTAAATCTGTTTGCCATCACGCGAATGGCACTCATGCGTTCAGGATCAGGTGTATCAGGAAGCTTGCTGATTACCAGGCAGTCGGCCCGCGAAATTGAAGCCATCGGCTCCCGCAGTCGTCCGGCTGGAAGTAGTTTTGCTTGCTGCGGGTCGTCGTTGTAGTCCCAAATCAAGAAATCGAAATTGCGTGCGAGCTTCAAATGCTGAAAGCCATCGTCGAGCAAAAGCACATCGCAAGCATAGTCCTCAGCGGCGATCTTCCCTGCTTCGTAGCGATCCGCTCCGACGACTACAACGGCGGCAGGCACTGAGCGCGCAATCAGGTAAGGTTCATCACCTGCCTGATCCACATCCACCAAAATGTTTCGGCCATCACTAACAACAGTTGTCGCTTGGGTAGATTGCCTCTTATAGCCCCGGCTAAGAATGCCTACCTTCAAGCCTGCTTGGCTGAGATCGCGTGCGAGATCGATGATTATAGGCGTTTTCCCTGTTCCGCCTACGGTCAAATTTCCAATGCTGATTACTGGAACATTCAGTTTCTTTTGTCGCAGTACTCGGCGCTCATAAGCGATAAGGCGTGACAGTGCCCCTAGCTTATATACTGCACTGACGGGTTGCAGCAATGAGTTCAGGAGTTGTTCCTGTTTGTTTTCCGGCTTGTGCCAACTCATCGGACTCCTACCCTTTCCCACTTTTGATTGCTGCGATCGGCTGAATCGCATTGCGGAAGATATTGTTCCAGTACCGATAGTGTTCTTGCAACTGCGCCTTGTGAATCCTGGATGAACTGATAGCCGCTCTCACCGGCTTGGATACGGTCTTTTTCGCAGGATTTGAAGCTCTCGACCAGTTTGTTTAATTCCTCCACATCATTGCCCTGGTGGAGTGCACCGCGTTCGGAAAGTTTATCGAAGAAGTCCTTAGCCTTGTGTACATGGGGACCGCAAAGAACCGGAACTTTATACATGCTGGGCTCTGCCAGATTATGGCCACCCACATTGGCTAAGGTACCGCCTACAAATGCCAGGCTTGCCACTGAGTAAAAACGCGAGAGTTGTCCGATCGTATCGAGCAAATATACGTCGCTTGCGCTTTCAAACGACTCGTTTTCAGTGAAGCGACGGGCACGTAGTCCTGCCGCTTCGATAATTTGTTGGACGCGATCGAATCGCTCTGGGTGACGGGGAACAAGAATCAGCTTGCAGTCTTGGCGCTTAGCAATTTCGAGAAGCGCTGATTCCTCTCCTTCGTGAGTGGAGCCGGCGACAAGAACGAAGTCCGAATCCTTCAGATTCAACTTTTCTCTCAACTGCTTCCGCTCAAGACTGCTAATTGGGTTGAGCCCGTCCAATTTTATGTTGCCGCATACCGATATGTTCAGTGGCTTATTTCCGATTGCAGCAAAACGCTCTTGTTCTTGTTGGGTTTGTACCGCTATGGCGCTGAGCTTTGCTAGGAATTGTCCAAAGAAGAATCCCCAGCGCTTGTAGCCTTTTGATGAGCGTGGTGAAAGGCGCCCGTTTACGATCATGCACGGAGTATTTCTCTCGTGGCACTGATTTATGAAACCTGGCCAGATTTCAGTTTCCACTATCGCCACCATCGATGGAGCGATCAGATCAAGATAGGCTGCCGTAATCCATGGCAGGTCAAACGGAAAGTAGAATACTTCAGCGAAGCCAGCTGTTTTGGATTTTGCTATTTCCTGTCCGGTTGCAGTCGTTGTCGAAATGAAGATCTCAAACTGTGGATGCCGCTTGCGAAATTCAGTCAGAAGGGGAAACAATGCATTGAACTCGCCGACAGAGACGGCGTGGAACCAGATGCGTGGTTTTGTGGCAGCTGTTTTAGACTTCTCTTTCAAAGCCGCTGTAATGAACCCGAGCTTTTGTGAAAGTCCGGCTCTAGCCTTCTTTTTGAGCAGCAGAATCGGACCTGCTACGAGGAGCAGGATAGACAACAAAAAGTAGTAGACTGAAATTGCCACCAATTGCCCAGTTAATGGTGCTTCTTTCAGGTCGTCAACCCGCCGCAGACGCACGACTAGAAGCTTGTCGAGTTTACAAGAGTAGTAGGGCGTTTTCCAGGTTAAGCACTTAAGCAAGCCCTTTTCCAAAGAAAAGTTAGTTTCAATCTTGTTAATAGATCGCTCCAAATGCAGGCTGGACACGAAGTAGTGGCATTTGTTCTGTCTTATTTTTCTAAGTTTTTGCCTTCCACAATTTCTTTACCACCCCAAATTATTGTCTTTCCATCGGGAAGGGGTAAAGGTGCTAGGGGATTCGTTATGGAAAACAGGCAGAACGAGGTGGCTCAGGAAAATCAGCTCTCAGACGATAAGCAATTCTCACAGAGAGCTTTGGAGGAAGTCCAACGCTGTCGAAATTTAGCAGGGAATCTTGGAGGTTCAATCCATCGGGATCAACAAGGGCGCCAAAGTGTTACGTGCCAGGTTGTCGATTCGCACGGAGAGATTCGCAACGTGCTTCCTCCCCTCGTGATCACTGGTGATGGGCGACCCCCACGAGAAGGGCACGGACGGTTCTAAGAACGAGAAAAAGTTTATCCGGATGATAACTGAGAACCGAGCATCTCAACCCTTCCGACTCCGGAGAAAGAGCGGCAATCTACTGCAGTTGCCGCTCTTTTGTTTGTTATACAAGGTCGATTGGATCGACGTCGAAGGTCAGGCGCACGCCCGGTGCTGCCATCTTGCCTTTCAGGAAGCTGGACAAAATCTGATGTCCGGCATCGCCGGCCATGTTCTTTATTAGGATTTGGTGTCGATAGTGGCCTTTAACACGCTCGATCAAACAGGTGGCGGGACCCAGTATTGCGATTGAATCCATTTCCTCAAGGTAAGAAGCAAGTTCTTCCGCCAGGCTGTCGCAGCAAGAATGGACTTGTTCGCTGTCGGGACCGCTGGCGACTATGCGAACAAGACGTGAAAAAGGTGGATATCCAAACTGTTCCCGACTTGCAAGTTCTTGTTCAATGAACGTAGCGAAGTCCTGATTTTTAGCCAGGTTTAATGCAGGCATATCCGTGTTGTAGGTTTGTAGTACAACTTGACCTGGGAAATGTCCACGTCCTGCTCTTCCCGATACCTGCGTCAGTAATTGGAACCCGCGTTCAAGTGAACGAAAATCAGGCAAATTGAATGCCGCATCTGCAGCTAAGACTCCGACCAGAGTTACCTTCGCGATATCTAAACCTTTGGCGACGATCTGCGTTCCTACTAATATGTCCGCATTGCCGTTGGCAAACTCTTTGAAAATCTCTTCGTAGGCACCTTTTCGTTGTGTGATGTCACTGTCCAAACGCAAGATTCTTGCATCAGGAAAAAACTCGCGCGCTTCTTCTTCGACGCGCTGAGTACCTAGCCCGAACTGGCGTAAGAATGGGCTATCGCACTCTGGACAAATATGCGAAGCTGATTTCGTGAATCCGCAGTGGTGGCAATTCAGTCTGCCATTACCGATCGATTGTGTTCCATCAGACTCAACACGACTCTGTTGATAGGAGTGAAATACGAGAGAGACGCTGCAATTGCGACAGCGCAAAACCGCTCCACAAGCCTTGCAAAATACATGGCTTGCATAACCACGCCGATTGATCAGCAAGATCGCCTGTTCTTTGCGCTCCAGGCATGCAGCAATTTGTTCTTGTAGGTAGCGCGAAAAGATTGATCGGTTTTTCGCTTCCTGCTCCTTTCGCATATCGATTATGCGCGATTCCGGGAGCGCTTGTTTATGAACTCTTTCTGGAAGTTCGAGAATCTTTCCTTCAGCACGGCATTCAAAATAGGTGGCACTATCGGGAGTGGCGCTTCCCAGTAAGACGAAACACCCTTCGCGTTTTGCACGCTCTGTAGCCAGCTTCTTTGCCGAGTAGCGCGGGTTTGGGCTTGATTGTTTATAGCTGGAATCGTGTTCTTCATCGAGTATGATCAAGCCAAGGTTTGGCATATTTGCCAGAATTGCAGATCGTGCTCCCAGAAGTAGCCTCAGCTCACCTGCTTGCAGTCTGCGCCATGTATCGAATCTCTCGCCTGCCGATAGCGCAGAATGCCATATTGCCACATCTTCGCCAAAGCGCCCGACCAGTCGTTGCGCCAATTGTGGTGTCAGGCTGATTTCCGGTACGAGCAAGAGTGCAGCCTTTCCCAGGCTGAACGCGTGCTCAATCAAGCGCATATAAACTTCAGTTTTCCCAGAACCGGTAACTCCATGCAAGAGCCAGGGAGTCAAACTAGAGGGCGCCGCTTCAATTGTCTTGCGCAGTTCCGATTCTAGAACCTCTAAAACTGCTGCTTGCTGATCTGTAAGTTTTGGTTTCTCTGTTGGCTTGTTGTCGGCTCGTAAGCCTTTGAGTGGATCGCGAAAAGAATCAACCTTGCTAATAGTGAGAATGCCTTCATCTGCCATCCTCTTTATAGTGCTTTCGGATGAACCTGTTTCTTCAAGTAATTGTTTCAACGCAATTGAACCGTTTTGATTCTTCAGATAGCTAAGAATCTCTTCCTGTCTTTTGGTTTTTGCATTCTCGCCAGTCCACAAGACCATTGATATCAGCTTCGGATTAACGCCTTCCTGGGCGGCTCTGACTATTTCGATTTCGCCCTTTCTCCGAAGTTGGGCAAGTGCTGCGTAGAACTTATTGGGCTGCAAACTGCTCCTGTCCTTAAGTGCTTTCACTGTCAAGCCTTTTGGTGTGGCTGATGAAAGCAGAGTCGCTTTGATCTTCTGCTCATCGACCAGTTTATTAGGGCTCTGGCTAAAGGCCAGCAGATCGGAAAGGCTGGCTTGCTTGGGTGTGTCTGTGTTCTTGTTCTGTTGAGTTAGGCGTACGAGGCGTTTGACTTTAGGTCCGACCTCACCAGGTATGGCAGCCTGAAGTACGTCGGCGATACTGCATAAATAGTATTCTGAAATCCAATACAAAAAATCGATGTAGTCGGCATCAAAGATAGGTTTGGAATCAAGCACTTCCGAGATCGGTTTTGTTTGCTCTGGTATATCGGCCGGTGCTTGCCCTTGAATAACTGCACTTGTCCTTTCGTCGGTACGAGTGCGAATCGACATAACGTATCCGCTTACCAGATCTTGCCTGCCAAAAGGTACTAGCACCTGCGTGCCGACGAAAACCTCTGACTGCAAGTGCGGTGGTATTTCGTAGGTGAACAATCGTTCGGCGATATCTTTTATATTGACATCGAGCGAGATATCGGCAAAGAGTTGGGTAGATACGGGCAACGGTGTGACTTTTCGGCGCGGAAATTGTGCAGGGTTGTCTGCTCCATAGAAAGTGTATCTTTGAATTTCGCCTTTCCACAAACTCATGACATTTACCTCCAGTCTGAACTTGCGCCAAACTTCAGGCACGCGAAGCTTCGCCCGCTTCTTTGCGCACGCCATTAAGTCTGCTTATTCTCTTAGTCGTCTAATTCATGCCAAGAGTTCAAAGAAGACCAGCAAATCTTTTTGATAGGGAAAGGCAATAAATATGCCCGTTCGAGGGGGCTCTAGGTCCACCGCCGTCAGCGAACGGGCAAAACAAGTTTTTTGAACGCTCGCTAAGCTCCAATCAAATATTTGTTCCAAGAGTTCTGTCCGGAGAGAGAATGCTTGGATATTTCGAATGAAACGTGGCTGGTCGGGCGTTTCGGGTTGCACATGAGAGGCATATTGGCTTCTCGTGGAGTGCGATCTCCCTTTTTCACGTTGCACTTTAAGCAGGCCGCCACGACATTTTCCCAGGCATCGCCACCACCTCTGGAGCGAGGAAGGATATGGTCGATGGTGAGATCGTGCCGACGATCGCCGCAATATTGGCAAGTGTAACTGTCTCTGTGAAGAACATTGCGCCTCGATAGTGAGATCTCTTTGTATGGAATCTTCACATATGAACGTAATCTGATGACAGTAGGTAGAGGGAAATCTGCTGCGACTAATTTCCCGTTATGCTCCACCTGTTCGGCTTTTCCCTTCAGAAGGAGAATAACGGCTCTTCGCCAACTAGTTATATTTAATGGCTCATAGGATGCGTTGAGCACCAGAACTTTAGACAACTTGATTCCTTACCTTTTTAACGTGATAAATCCCTCTTTCCGTGGCTGGCTGAGCCATTCCTAATTCTGTATTGTTGATTCTCTTGAAGACTCTTGACCCCCGTAATGCTTACTTTTTAAGCAAATCTTTACGTTTTTACATTATAACGACGCATGTCGTGATTTGTCTAGAAATCGCGTCCGCTCTGCTTCTTGTGTTAGAATGTTCCTCCTGTCCCCCAGACAGATATGGGTTTTGAACCCAATCGCGCTGGGTTTCGGGCCGAGAGCGCCGAAAGCGTCTTCTCAAGCCCGTTTCTCAACGAGCTCTCTGTGCGGACAAAGTGATCAAAGCGATATTCGGAGGATAGAAAAAGAGCCTTGCCAGTAGCATCGATGAGACAATTGTTGGAGGCCGGAGTACATTTTGGGCACCAGACACGCCGTTGGAACCCGAAAATGCGTCCCTTTATCTATGGAGAGCGTAACGGCATCTACATCATAGATTTGGAGCAGACATCCCGTAAGCTAGACCAAGCCTGTGAGTACATCAGAAAGGCCGCCTCTGAAAGAAAAAACATAGTCTTCGTAGGCACCAAAAAGCAAGCAGCCGAAATCGTCGAAGAAGAAGCACGCCGCTGCGAAGTGCATTATGTCAATCGACGTTGGCTTGGTGGCATGCTCACAAACTTCGAGACGATCAGATTGCGCATCAATCGTTTGAAAGAGCTGGAAGAAATGCAGAATTCAGGCGAGTTCTTCCGCAGACCAAAGAAAGAACAAGCCGTGCTCAATCGCGAGCTCACCAAGTTGGAAAAATCGCTTGGCGGTATTAAGACCATGAAGGGTCGTCCTGACGTTCTTTTCGTAATTGACCAAAAGCGCGAACTGAATGCTGTTGCCGAAGCCAAGAAAATCGGTATCACCGTAGTCGGTATCATCGATACCAATTGCGATCCCGATGGAATTGAGTATGTTATTCCAGGCAACGACGACTCAATTCGTTCAATCAAGCTGATCTGTGGGAAGCTGGCTGATTCAATTATTGACGGCAAGCAAGGACAGGTTCATGTCACACCGCGTGACAATAATGATGAGTGGAAGTCTTCAGAGAAAGCTGTTGCCGGCGTAGCCGCAGGTGGCGGTCGTCAGGAAAGCGAAGAATCTGACTCAACAGAAGCCAGCGCTGAATAGTTCAATTGCTGTCAAAGGATAGGTTTTAAGAACCCGGTTGGAAACCAGGCCTGTCTCAGCACAGGCCAATAACAGGAGTTAGAGGAGAGACATGGTAATGACGACGGAGATTTCTGCTTCCCAAGTTAAGCAGTTGCGCGAACAAACTGGCGCCGGCATGATGGAATGCAAGAACGCATTGAAAGAAGCCAATGGCGATATGGAGAAAGCCGTCGAATGGCTTCGCCAAAAGGGGCTTGCTGCTGCCGCTAAAAAGTCTTCACGTGCAGCATCGGAAGGTCTCGTTGTCGGCAAAGTGTCCGACGACGGAAAACGTGCCGTGCTCGTTGAAGTCAACTGCGAAACCGACTTTGTCGCTCGCAACGAGCAGTTCCAAGCCTTCACCGCTGAACTTGCCGACATCGCACTCAAGAACAAGTCTCAGACTGCTGAAGATCTGCTCAAGCTGACCCATAACGGCAAAACAGTTTCCGACATTCTGTCAGACAAAATTGCCACAATTGGCGAAAACATGGTTCTCCGCCGCGTTGCTTACATTGAGCTTGCCGGCACTGGTTTGATTGGACTCTATGTCCACGCTCTCGGTGGCAAAATGGGCGCTCTGGTCGCGCTCGAAAGCAACAAAGATCTGCCTCCGGCAGAACTTTCACCGGTTGCTCGTGACGTAGCCATGCATATCGTTTCTGCTAAGCCTCAATATATCGACCGTAACGAAATTCCGTCCGAAGTGATTGAAGAAGAGCGTCGTATTGAGTCAGGTAAAGAAGATCTTGCTAAGAAACCGGCTGACATTCGCGAAAAAATTGTCACTGGTCGCGTAGACAAAATCTTCGCCGAACGTTGTCTGATGGAACAAGATTTCGTCAAGGATCCGAGCCAAAAGATTGCCCAGGTCCTCAAATTGTCCGACAAGGGCGCCGAATTGAAGCCTAAGAGTTTCGCGCTCTTCATCCTTGGAGAAGGCGCAGACAAGGCTGAAAACAACTAGTCGTCTGCATCGTCGCAGCAAGCAAATTACAGAAATGAGCTCCATCTCAGGAAGGTGGAGCTTTTTCTTACGAACTCTTGACAAAGATTTTGCAATCGCTGTTCTCCGGCAATTTCTCTTAAAACCTACTCATTGCAAGCATGTTACGAGTTCAGTTTCACGAGAAGATGTAAATGTACTCGATGCGATGAAGCGGTATCATTCAATCTGGTTGTATTAGATCAGAAGTTTCGAACATGCCTAGCGAAAATTGTAAGTACCGGCGAATCCTGCTGAAGCTGAGTGGAGAGGCTCTTATGGGCTCTCAGAGCTTTGGAATCGATCCCGATGTGATAGGTGGAATTGCCGATGAGATACGCCAAGCATATAGCTTGGGCGTTCAGATCGCTGTTGTTGTTGGCGGTGGAAATATCTTCCGCGGTGTCCAGGGCTCGAAATGGGGCATGGATAAAGCTGCAGCTGATTATGTCGGCATGTTGGCCACGATCATGAATGCATTGATTCTGCAAGAAGTGCTTAACCACAAAGGTATTGAGACGCGTGTTCAGACGGCGATCGCCATGCCGGAAATAGCCGAGCCATTTATAAGATTGCGAGCGATCCGCCACTTACAAAAAGGGCGGGTCGTAATTTTTGGTGGTGGTACGGGCAATCCGCACGTCACCACTGACACGGCCGCAGCTTTGCGAGCTGCTGAAATGAAAGCTGATGTTCTTTTGATGGCAAAAAACAAAGTCGACGGCATCTACAGTGATGACCCTCGAACCAATAAGGCAGCCAAAAAACTTGATTATTTGAGCTTCAACGAGCTGATCAAGCTGGATTTGAACGTCATGGACACAGCCGGTGTGTCTCTTTGTGAGAACAACAATATTCCAATCGTAGTTTTTGATTTTGCTCAATCAGGAAGCATCGAGCGAATCATTAAGGGTGACAAAGTAGGAAGCATAGTCGGACAAACACCAAGCGTAGTTGGGGGGTAAAGATGTCTACCAGTACTGAAGTAATCGCATCGGCCGAAACTCGGATGAAGAAGGCGATTGATAACACTCAAAAAGAGTTTGCGACCATTCGAACCGGCAGAGCCAACGCCGCCATCCTGGATAGAGTCGAAGCTGAGTACTATGGCAGCAGCACGCCGCTCAACCAAATGGCTCAAATTACCGTAAGCGATGCCCGCACCCTAACAATTAAGCCATTCGATAAGACAGCGCTCAAAGAAATTGAAAAAGCAATTGTTAATTCTGGCTTGGGATTGACACCGAATAACGATGGCTCCGTCATCCGCATAGTACTCCCCTCGTTGACAGAAGAGCGTCGTAAAGAGTTGACGAAAGTAGTCCGCAAATATGCCGAAGAATCGCGCGTGGCTGTTCGCAACATCCGCCGCGACGCACTCGATGAGCTGAAAAAGATGAAGGGCAAGGAAATTTCAGAAGATGAGCTGAAGCGCCAGGAGGAATCCTTGCAAAAGCTTACCGACAAATACGTAAAAGAGATCGACAAAATGACCGACGCTAAAGAAGCTGAGGTCATGGAGGTTTAGTCACATGTGTGGAATCGTTGGATACCTAGGTCATGCACTGGCAGCACCAGTTCTATTGTCAGAGCTGCGCTGCCTCGAATATCGCGGTTATGACTCAGCTGGTGTTGCCGTCATTCAAGACGGTCAACTGGCGGTCATGAAAGCGGCCGGCAAGCTCTCAAATCTGGAGAAATTGCTGGACACTGAAAATCCGAGGGCAACCGTCGGAATCGGTCATACCCGCTGGGCAACCCACGGTGTTCCCAACGATGAGAACGCTCACCCCCACACTGACTGCTCCTCTACTTTGGCAATTGTGCATAACGGCATCATTGAAAACTATCAGGAGCTACGAGCTGAGCTCACCGCTTGCGGTCACAAGTTCTGCTCTGAAACCGACACTGAAGTCGTATCTCACCTTATTGAGGATGAGCTCAAAAAGTCGCCTGACCTACTGACTGCAATTCGCGGCGCTGTCGGCAGATTGCGCGGAGCCTATGCGCTCGGCATTGTCAGTCAAAATCATCCCGACAAAATCTACGCCGTCAACCATCATTATTCATTGGCTGTCGGCTTGGGTGAAAACGAAAGCTTCCTTGCTTCAGACAGTATCGCTGTTTGCCAACATACAAATCGCGTTTTGCGCCTTGAGCAAAGTGAAATTGCAGAGATTACTCAAAAGGGTGCTCGACTCTTCTCCTTTGCTGGTGAGGAAGTAAAACGCAATCCAGTTTCTATGGATAATGTTCAATTCGTCACCGATAAGCAAGGACACAAGCATTTCCTGATGAAGGAGATTCACGAGCAACCTTTGGTACTCCGACAAACAATCGGTAAGTATTTGCTCGATCCTCGCAATCCCGTAGACTTCTCACCATCTAAAAAGGAAGCTGGAGTCGGCGCTGGTTTGTCTTACGGCGTTACCCTAACGGACGCTGAAATTGCCAGAATCGATAGGATCAAAGTTGTCGCTTGCGGCACCGCCTATCACGCAGGCATGGTAGGCAAATATCTGATCGAAGAAGTTTGTGGAATTTCCGTTGATGTGGAAACAGCTTCGGAAGCAAGAAGCAGACGAATGCTTGTTGATGATCGCACATTGACGATTGCAGTAAGCCAATCGGGCGAAACGGCAGACACGCTTGCTGCCATTGGCGAAGCGGCCGGACTCGGCTCTCTCGTTATGGGGATCACAAACAGGCCTGACTCACATTTAGCGCTCGTTTGCCCACACCTGATTGTCACCGAATGCGGTATTGAAGTATCGGTTGCTGCTACGAAGACATTCACGGCGCAGGTCGCTTGCTTCTATCTGCTGGCGCTCTACCTGGCAGAAAGAAAGGGCATCTTGCCAGCTGAAAAACTCATGGAGTACAAAGCCGAACTGCTGCGCACCCCTGCATTGATCGAGCGAATCCTTTCGCACGAAGATGATATTCGATTGAAATCGGTTCGTTACGCCGAGACTCAGGACGTTATGTTTATGGGACGCGGAGTGCACTTCCCGGTTGCGCTGGAAGGAGCTCTCAAACTCAAGGAACTTAGCTACATCCATGCATCTGGATACGCCGCTGGCGAATTGAAGCACGGACCAATCGCTGTGCTTGATTCCAAAGTACCAGTTGTGACCTTACTGATTCCTGGAAGCGTTTATGAAAAGACCATCTCAAACGCGCAAGAAGTTAAGGCTCGCCGAGCCCAGATGATTGGAGTGGCGGTTGAGGGTGACGAGCTTGCCGAAAAGACATTCGAGACGGTCTTCTGGATTCCACCAATCAGCGAATTCTTCAGTCCGCTGATCAGTGTTGTTCCACTGCAATTAATGTCCTATTTCATCGCTGACTATCTGGGCAAGGACGTGGATCAACCACGCAACCTGGCAAAATCAGTCACCGTAGAATAATAGAGCCGTCATTCGTTCACTAACTTTCCAGGTCCAATGGGTATAAGGTATCCAGGGCATGAAGGTTAACTACTATTGGCTGGTGATGGAGATGAACCCGTAAGGGACAAACCTCTCGATCCGCAGGATCGGGTTGATGCGAAAGACTCCTCGACGGAGTCTCCTTTTGATTCGCACGGCTTGCTAAACCAGTTCAAGGATGTAGTCGGAAAGGGGAAAAACCTGATTCCACACCAATTGAAACCGGCGATTCTTTGAGTAAGTCCGAAGAAACTAAGCCTGGGTCGGAAGACTGAGGCTGGCACCAACGAGTCATTCGGATCTGCGGAAATTGAAGCTAGAGCTAACGAGGATATACGCGTCCCCAACTAATGGAAATGAAGAAATCAGTTATATAGGACGCACCAGATTCGGTGACCGTTGATTGCTGAGGAGTAAGAAAAAGGGGGGGCGATTGCTCGCCCCCCCTTTAGAATTTCATATGCTTATATCGGGCTTGTCGATGGCGGGTTCTCCGCGATTGGTGGCACTGCCGGCTGCTCTTCAACAACCTTCGGTGTGATCATCAGCATCAGTTCTCTTCTGGAACGACCTTTCAGAGTATTTCTGAAAAGTGCACCGAACAGCGGCGTTTCTGCGAGGTACGGAACCTTGGAGATTTGAGCTGCTTCTTGTTCGCTGAACAAACCACCCAAGCAGAGCGTTTGACCATCCTTTACTCTCACTTCCTGCGCGATGATTTCGCGAATGTTCAAGAGAGTCACGATAACTTGTTGGTTGGCGAATGTTTGGGGTGGACCGGTCGGGGCTGATACTTGCGGTCTGATTCGCATGTAGATAAATCCATCTTCCGAGACTTTTGGAAGTACATCGAGGAAGATACCTGCTTTGGTCAATTCAACGTTTACGTTGGTTACGCCCAAGCTTACGGTAGATGTAACTTTGTGGATAACTTCAGTTGCTAATGTGACCAAGGCTTCTGTGTTATCACTAACGACGACGCTTGGGTTGGCCAGGATTCTTGCTTTATTCTGTTGCAGTAGCAATTGAACGTTGAAGTTCAAAGCGCTAGGCAAGGTAGCGATGTTCGGTCTACCGCCTGCGGCTTTCGACAAGGCCAGGAAATTGAAATTGCTGTTTGATGCCGCCGCTGCAGTGACACCGGCGATGGTGGGTAGTACTGCCTGAGGAAAGAATCCACCAATGATGCCGTTATAACCGGTTCCCGGTGCTCCAGCTGTAGTCGGTGTACTCGTAGTAGTCGTTCTATTAGAAGTAAACGTACCTAAAAGTGGGTTAGGTCCTGGTGGCAGAATTTGTACGTTATTATTGGTGTTAACTGTACTTGACGACGTCAGGACTTGTTGCGAGCCCGATGAACCCAAGCCTGGTAGGAGGTTCACCAACGGAGCGCCTGAGCCACCAAGAACGTTACCGGAAGCTCCTTGCGATTGTGCGTTCAAGGACGCTCCGAGCTGACGCAGCCCTTCATTTGTAAGTTCAACAAGGGAGACCTGAACGTGAACTTGTCTTGGTCGCTTGTCTATTAAACGAATACATTCTTCCGCGGTGGCAATATCGTCCGGGGTTCCCACGACGATAACTTGCCTGTTTTTATTATCAGGAATGACGATTGCACCACCACCGTTTTGGTCGACTGTGTAGTCGACGTTAACTTCTTGGTATGCGCGAACTTGTTGAGTTCCTGGATCTTGAGCGGCGTTATTGAAACCGGTTCCTTCTTGTGTTTGTACACGAGTAGAACCTTTCAATGTTCGCTGTTGATCTATACGTGTGCTGAACGAATAGTCAGAGCCAGCATCTTCATCGGATTTTGATTCGACTGTGTTTGTAGAGCTGGTGCGTTTCTCAATGTTTTTTTGAGCACCGCCCTCGCCGATTCCCGCTTGTTTGCTATCTTCTCTGGTTTCTTCTTGGCTCTTCGGATTCTCAGCACTTGCAGTTTGAGTTTTTGACTTAAATGCGGTAGTGAAATCTGGAATGAATCCTCTGTTGAACACCGAAACACTTAATATGTTTGCCACATCGAATGGCGGTATGTAGCTCAGTTTGAATACTTTTGCTTTCGTTCTATTGAGCCCGCGTGCACCAAGTGCGTTAGGAGATCCTACTATCACCGTGTTGTTGTCAAGAACGCGGTACTGCAAGCCTGTTGCTGCAAGAATGCTGTCCATTGCTTCGTTCAGTGTCACATCGTGTAAGTCACCAGTGACCTTACCGAAAACAGAGTTATCAAGAAGGATGTTTAGATTTCCACGCTTTGCAAGCTCAGCAATAACTTCCTTGATTGGAGTGTCACGAAAGCTCAAATTGTGAATTAGTTCTTCTTTCGCAAACAGCTTGAAATTACGCCTTACGTCAACTTGACCCATTGTGGTCGGCAACTGCTTATAAGCAGGATCCAGCCGCTTGACAGTCGATCCGCCTGTGCTTTGAGCTACGGCAGTACCGTCCTCTGTGGCGGGCGTGGACTCAGTCTCTGATGTGGATGCATCTGCGATCTTTGTCGTATCTTCTGCCGTCGGTGCTGCTTCTGGTGTGAAATTGAGAGAGCCCTTTCCAGAGGAACTCTGCTCTTGACCAGCACCATCAGTTGCATTTGAAGCTGACTGATCTTGTGCCCATGCCATGGGGGATATAAAGAGGGACGCTGCTAGTAAAGTGGTGACCAATTTAGTAGCACGTGCGCCTTGCGCTAGGCGTTTCATCGCTTGTCCTTTCTTCATTTAGCTGCCAATTTGATGATGCTAAGAAGCTCGTTGAATGGTAAATCGTAAACACTATAAGACCGCTTTATTGTACACGCTTCAGCCTAAATTGCAATCAGGATGATTTGTTTCTTTTTCTTTCTGCGACGCGGATTCGCATAGTTACTAAGGTTGCAAATATGTCTATTTATGCGACGCCGGATATTCGCACCGTCTATGGTGTCAGTTGTCATTTCCCGCTATAGAGTCTATGAATCGCCACTTCCAGATTATTTCTGGCCTCGACAAAGCGAGGGTTCAGTCTCAGCGCCAACCTGAATTCGGTTACTGCCGGCACTATTTCGCCGCGTCCATAGAGTGCATAGCCGAGATCGTTTCGGGCACTCGGGTTAAGTGGATCAAGTGCTACGGCTTGCTTAAATTCTTCCACTGCAGTGCTTTGATCACCGGTTGCAAAAAGGCATCTGCCAAGAGCTAAATGGCTATCTGGGGAATTGGGACTCAAAAGCATTGACTGCCTTGCTGTTCTCAGCGCGGAAATTTTGTCGCCTGACTTAAGCAAAGCATTTGTTAGGGCTACTTGCGCTCGGGCTAGTGTGGAATCTAGTGATACTGCATGCCGAGAGGCTTCTAGCGCACCATGTATGTCTCCGCTGGCAAATAGTCCCTCTGAGAGACCGGCTAATGCATCAGCACTTGGTTGAAGGGCTATAGATCGCCTATATTCATTGACTGCTTCTTGAACATTGCCGCCATGCATGAGTGATTCGCCAAATAAAAAATGCACCTCGGGTGAATTGGGCGAAATTTCCACAGCACGCCTGAATTGCTGTAGAGCATCCATATGTTTGCCACCAAGCTCAAGCACTTTACCAAGTTGAGCTCTGGCACTGGCCGAGGATGGGTTGATGTTTATTGAATTGCTCAATTCACCGGCTGCACCTTCCAGATCTCCGACAAGATACAAGTGCGTGCCTAATTTAAATCGCAAAAATGGATCTTGGGGATGATCAGTAACTTGCTTCCGAATTTTCACAATGCTTTCCCCAAGGGCTTTGAGATCCGTAGGGCTGTGATCCATGGAAAGAAGTTTTACATACTCCTCTTCCTTTGTGGTATTGGCTGTGGTGCCAGGTTTCTTGGGTAATATGCTTGAACCTTTTTCTAAGTCTTTCGACTTGGGACTCGTCCACTGTGAAAGCTCGTCCTGATTCTCCACTTTTATTTTTGTAGGGCTCTCTTTTTCAGGTTTTACATTCTCTTCTCTTCTGGCATTTTTTGTTTGGCTTGCAGGAGTTACACTGCTTGGCTTGCCAGTTTTTGCTAAGGCTGCAGGGACGAAGTTTATATCTCTTGCATTCAACTTGGGGAGCCCGAAGAAACATGATAAAGTCAGACTGATAGCGATCGCATATATGCCGACGCTCTGTCGTTTACACTGCATGATAGTGAGTACCTCGGGCGCTTAACAAGAAAGTCTATTCATGGCGAAATCAGCATACATACATATACCATTTTGTGCTCATAAATGTGACTTTTGCGATTTTGCAGCCTTTGCTGGGCTAGACGATTTGTCCGATCAGTATACGAAAACTGTGATAAGCGAAATCGAAGGAAGGCTCAAAGAGCAGCCAAATAACCACAAATTGCAGACCGTGTTTTTTGGCGGTGGTACTCCCGGTTATGTCGATCCGAAACAACTTGGCGCCATTATCGCATCTTTAGATAACGAGACTGGATTGGAGAAAGACGCTGAATTGTGTTTGGAGACTACTCCGCAGACGATCACCGTCGAGAAGTGCAAACAATGGCAGAGTTTTGGTATCAAAAGAATTTCAATAGGGATCGAATCACTCAATGACAAGGAGCTAATTGCTCTCAGCCGCGGACACACGCGTGAACAGGCGCGGGCCGGCTTTGCAACAGCTCGAGCGGGGGGATTCACAAATATCGCGCTCGATTTGATGTATGGGCTACCGGAGCAAACGCTGGAAAGTTGGCGGCAGACATTGGATGATTTGCTTGCCCTTGAGCCCGAGCATATATCGGCTTATGGTTTGACCATAGCGGAAAATAGTCCCCTTCTGATTCGATATCCAAGAGAGTCAGACGTGTATCCAGATGAAGATACATTTGTTCTGATGTATGAGACTTTGGTGCAGAAATGTTCAGATGCTGGGCTCTTCCAGTATGAGATCGCCAATTTCGCAAAAGCGGGATATGAAAGTAAACATAACCTCACTTACTGGAAAAACGAAGAATACCTGGCTTTCGGCGTCAGTGCGCATCGCTACTACAGAGGGACTCGAAGCTCTAATTTCCGTTCCTTAAGACGATATATGCGGGATTATTTGCTTGATGAAACCAGCGAATCAATTGACGAGCAAACCAAGATGAAGGAAGCAATCTTTCTGGGAATGCGGCTGCGACAGGGGCTCGATTTGAAAATTTTTCAGCGAGATTTTGGAGTCGACCTCACACAGTCGAGGGCCAGTGAATTGGAAAAGCTACAAGACGGCGGCTTCGTCGAGATTGCAGATCAGAAGCTACGCTTAACTCAAAAAGGTGTTCTAATGAGCAACTCTGTTTTGAGCGAGTTGATTTAGTCTTCGAGCCACACCGGAGCGAGCTTTGCTGTCTTTGTACTTAGTTTAATTCTCTCTAATTTAGGGTATTTAGAGAATGCGGGCAAGCTGGGTGGTTAAGCTCTCGAAATGAATGAGCTCATGGATGATGATGAGATTGTCCTGAAGGTAGAGAAGGACCCTCTCATCGGTCAAAAGCTTGGCGGACGTTATGAAATCCTCTCCGTATTAGGAAGGGGAGGGATGGGTGTTGTCTATAAAGCACACCAGGCCGACATTGATCGCTTCGTCGCCATAAAAACCTTGCATGTCAGTCGTGTAATAGACAGGGACACGATAAAGCGATTTCAATCCGAAGCTCAGGCTGTCTCACGCGTGCGCCATCCTCACACCGTTATGGTTTATGACTTTGGTGTTAGTGAGGGCGGCGTCCCCTACCTGGTTATGGAACTTCTAGAAGGGACTAACTTTCGGGATTTGCTCAAGCAACAAGGACCTTTGAGTCTGGCTCGTGCGAATTTCATTTTTCAACAGGTGTTTGAGGCTCTGGCATTTGCTCATGATTCCGGTATTGTTCATCGAGACATGAAACCCGAGAACATAATGCTTAGCCAGAAAGGCGAACAAGAAGACTGGGTCTTTGTACTCGATTTCGGGATCGCCGGCATGATGGGAAGCGATGCCTCACAACAGATTGTAGGCAGTCCGCCATATATGAGCCCCGAGCAGTGTTCAATGAAAGAGGCGGACCCGCGCAGCGATTTGTATTCATTAGCCATTTGTCTGTTTGAAGCTCTGTCCGGGCGCTTGCCATATCAAGCGCGTTCGGCAATGGAAATTATCGAATGCCACGTATCGGGTCAGCCCAAAGTGCTAAAAGATCTTGATACAAACACTTCCACGCTAGAGTCTATTTCACAAGTAATTTTGAAGGCCATGGAGAAGCGGCCTGAGAAGCGATATCAGAGCGCTCGTGAATTTGCCGCTGATCTTGAGGAAGCGGTCGGAAAGGATTCGAAACGAGGTCTGGCCTTGCGTCATCGTGTTGGTCTTGATGCTCCTAGAGCTAACGAGTTTGTGGAGACCAGGAAAGATGTCTTGCGTGAACTCTCCGGAGCTGATGAGACGGAGGCGCGGCGCTCTGAAAAGAAAGGGATTGTCTCTGGAATTCAATCTTTCCTTCATGGCGATGCGCCTGTTGAGAAGGCAGAAAGTAGTAATGATAGAAATGAGACAAGCGACAAGAACGCTGTTTATCTCTTCCTCAATTGCCCCCATTGCAATGCTCCCACTGAAGAAGGATTAGCCCTATGCTTGTCCTGTGGACGAAGTCTGGCTTCTAAGGGTGATTACAGCAAGATAAGAGCCGCTAAGGGCGAGTTCAGTTTGCCAAAATACCAAGAAATGAAGCCGGAAGCGCCGCTTTCTTCGAAGGGGTTTAGCCAGCGCACCCGCAACGCCATGATCCAGGGAGGACGAGTCTGGACTCGGACCAGTGGATTAATGGTCGTAAGTCTAATTCTCATAGTTTGTGTCTTTATAGTTTCAGGCGGGCTCGCTTATGTGTCCAAGTTACTGCCTGGTTCACCCTCATCGCAAGAGGGAGATTCCTTAGAGGACAATGCCAGGTCATCGGAGCCTGCATCCGGCAAGAAATCTACTCTTAAGGAATCTTCTGTTAAGGAACCGGTGAAGACGTCGAAGGAAAAAGGGCTCCAAGCCGAAAAGTCGAACTGATTTTTCCATCCTATTAATAGCGAGTTGTGCGTTAACGAACTCGGGAGGCTTACCTTACAGGTGAAAGTCTCCCCAGTACTTGGATTGGTCGATTCTTCCAATTGTTTTGTTGGAAACGTCTGCGGGAAAATGGAAGTGAAGACAGGAATTTTTGTAGGATGGAGTAAGGAAAATGCGAAGCAAGAGAGCTGAAGGATTCACTTTAGCGGAAACTGTTGGCTCAATGTCGTTGATGATTCCTCTGATCGTCGGTTGCTTCATGGCCTTCGTCGAAGTATCTCAAGCATTCTCTCTGCGCCAAGACCTTTCGCAAGCTGCCAGGCAAGCAGCTTACGACATGTCTGTCGCCTACGAAAAAACTCCCTACGTTGCGTCTAGCCGCAGTTCACAAGACGCACTCGTGTATAACGGCATACGCAAGACCAACGTGATTAATGCCAGTCAGCAGTTCGACACTGCTGTTTTCGACCTTTCTACTACCCCCGGCAACGTAACGGTGACTGTGCATTATCAAAGCGGGCAGCATGGACTGCCTGCATTCCCTACGTTCGATCCGCTCAATATTGGAGCTAACTTCCCGCTTCAGGCGTCGGCAACTTACTCGCTAAATAACTAAGGGTACTCCCAATGAATAAGGCAATCAAGCTCAAATCGCCGCGTGGCCGCCGCGATCAACGCAATATGAGCGGCAGTGCTGCCGCAGTTATTGCTTCGGTTTTTCTTCTAGGAATACTTGCGGTCGGTGCAATCGCTACAGACGTGACTCACAACGTATCAGTGAGAACTGAACTTCAAACAGCAACGGATGCCGCGGCTTTGGCAGGTGCACGAGCTTTGACGGATCCTGACACGCAAGGTGCCGCTTCTTACTATGCTACTCAAACCGCCGCCCAGAATAAGGCCGATGGATCATTGGTAGCAACAGATGGAAACGGCTCAACAGTGGATGTTGATGTCGAGATGGGCGGTGAGAACACCATTGGAATTGTGACGGTCACTGCTAATAAACCAATTTCGAATTGGTTAGGTTCGTTAATCGGACATCCAACCGATACTATTACAACAGTTTCCCGCGCTGAAGCCTCACAGACAACGTTTCAAGTCAACTCCAATGTGCTGTTTCCTCTAGCAGTAAGCATTGACGCGGTACCTTTCGATGGAAACGGGAATGGACCTTCATCACCGTCAAATGATAGCAATACTACTGGCGGTACTACGACTACAACGACTGGAACTACAACTACTGCTGACTCAGGCAATAATGGAAACGGAAAAGGGAACAATGGCGGCGGTAGCTCAAGCAGTGGCACTACCAGTACAGCTGACTCAGGCAGTAATGGTAACGGAAAAGGAAACGGCAAGAGCCCCAGCACGAGCACAACAACAACCACAAGCGGCACCACCACGAGCGGAACCACAACAAATACTGGTTCAACATCGACGACCAGCACTTCCGCTTCCACTACGACTACCCCGAGCGGCACAACAGTTTCAACAAAAGCGCTCAAAGACACCAATGTTGGGGATAAGTTCTACATTTACATCAACTCCCAACAAGTAAAGAATGGTGCTTTCACATCTTTCACTAAGCCCAACCCTAATGCCAACTGGTTGAATGATGTAATTGACCAGCAGCTCGGTCTGGCTGCACCCGTGCCTAACATGGTTCCCTCAGTGAAGATTGGAGATCCGATCAGCCTTATCAACGGTGTGGCTGGTCAGAAATCTTTGGCAGAAGGTGATCGCCTTCAAGCATTGCAAGATAAGCCAATCATTTATCTGCCTGTTATGAGCGGGACGCCTCCGTTCAATCAAGAACGACCAATCATCGGATGGATTGCCGTTAAAGTTGATAATGTTGTAACCAATCAAAGTGGTGGTGTCGTTGAAACTGTCGAGGTAACTCTTCTAAAAGCTCCAATTCTTGGACGAAAAGGTGACATTCCTCCAACCGGTGATGCTAGCTGGGACACAGCCCTACAGAATTTTTCACCGAGCACCGTTCGACTTCTGTCCAACATGTAATAGGATTGAGTACACTAACTAATGAAAATTCAAGTAGGCAGAAAATATGTGAGGCGAGGGATCCGAGCCAAGGGAGCAGTAATCGCTGAGACCGCTGCATCTATGCTTGTACTGGTTCCCGTTCTGTTCTTGATTTTGTTTGCTGTTGCGCAAGGCGCTCAAGCTTATGCAATTAACTCTGTGTTAAACCAGGCCGCCAGGCAAGCCGCTCGGGAAATAGCGCTGAAGTATCTAGATGATCCAGGAATGTCAAACCGAGACAGCCAGGACCAATATGTTTACGACAACATTCGTACAGCAGGCATTTTGGTTGACTCAGGACAGTTTGACACCGCTGAAATAGAAGGCACCGGTGATCCAATCACTTGTACTGTTACTGTACATTACAAGGGCGGCGAGTACGGTCTTCCACCCTTTCCTCAGTTCGATGTTTTAAATCTTGGAGATGCGTTCCATCTGAGTGCGACCTCTACATTTAAGACGGAATGAGTTATCTGAATACTCGTGTGTGCTAGGAGGGCGGCGCTATGCGTCACCCTCTGAATTCATTCCTTTTTGCTTCACCATTTCCCTGCTAGACTTATCTGCAAGCAGTTCGCTCGCATCAGGAAGGTGTGCAGGTCATGGCGAGAGATATTTTAGATACGGCTCCTTTTCTGAGCCCAACGGCTCCTCGTGAGCATGTGGTGGATTACAGTGGACGTATTGATCAAAAGTCGGATCGTGAGCTTGAGTCCTACATTCAATCTCTAAATTTCAAAGCTAAAGTTGTTATCTTGCCTTCGGATTTTTCCACAGGCTCGATGTCTTCCTTTGATAGCTTCTGCAGAGCGCTGGCGCAAAAATGGCATGTAAATGGTGAGCGCTTCATTTTGGTAGTGGACCTTAAAGGCAAACACGTAAGAGGCCTATCTGGAAATTCGCTTCAAGGGCAGGGAGTGGATTCCAGCTTCATTTCACTCTTGATCAAAGATCAGTTCGTCCCTCACATGAAGCGGGGTGAACTTTCCGAAGCAATTCAAAATACATTGGCTGGAGTGCAAGCCAAGGTCGCTGAGAGTAAAAGTGCATCCTCTACATCTTCCCTAGAAACAACCAATCAACGTGATCATGTTTCATCAATGAAGGTTCCTCCAGATCACGCAAGTGATAAGAATTCCTCTGCTAGCACGATTCAAATAAACATCGTGCTAATCCTGGTGTTAGGAATCATCGTTGTGATTTGGGTCTTGAAGTCACAGAAGACGCGACAAAGTAACCAGAGCCAAAAACTTTTTGATGAACTGAAGTTGCGTTTAGCGACTTTATATGAACGCGCAGATGCAATCGGTCAGGCATCAGAGTTTTTGAATCCCAGCGAAAGTGCTGATCTGGCAAAGGATGTAGCTAATTTCTTCAATCGGGTTGGTGCTTTAAGTGCCACGCAAAGCAAATTGGAAACCATGAAAAAGAAAGGCAGCTTGAGCGAATCTTATGATCAGTTGCGCAAGATTCAAAAGATGGTGGATGTGCTTGAACCTGAATCGGATAAGCTGCTTTCAGCTGTTAATGCCGCTACTGGCGGTACTGCAAAGATAAGTGAGTCACCGGAAGCGGTGGCTTTAAGATTTGAGCGTGAAGCTGAACTCGCGGTTCAAAAAGATAAAGACAAAGAAACAGAAGAGAAGAATAGAGAGTACGCAGAGATCCGGCGGCATTCCAAGGAGGAGCGTTTTCGACGTCCTACCTGGTCTTATGAACCAACCTATTACCAGCCAGTTGTTTATACAGATCCCTGGCAAAGTTTGTCTAATTGGATGGTCATGTGGAATCAGATGGAACTTGAGAATCGCATGGACAGGATGAACTACGAAATGGACCAGATGCAGCGTAATAGCGATCACCTCAGCTACAACACAAGCAACAATTCCTACGGGGACGGCGGAGGAAGTTGGGGGAACGACTCTGGCGGAAGTAGCTGGGGTGATTCCGGCGGCGATTCAGGTTGGGGTGATTCGGGCGGAGGCGATTCCGGCGGCGGAGATTTTGGAGGAGGCGACGGAGGCGGAAGCTGGTAGCACCGTGCTAGTTGTAGGTGCCAGTCCGTGTGCGTTCTGAAGTCGTCTCAAGCTGGTTCGATTCCGAGGGACCGATATCTATCTTGCCGCCTTCTCAGTTGAGAATGACTGCCAAACAAACTGCTTAAAGCTTCAGATTAGCTTGCTGTCCACTTGGATCCCATCGTTTGTCCGATGCGAAATCCTTGAATAAAATTTGCGCGGGAAAGTTGATACAACTCATTCAATGCTTGCGGATCATCAATACCGTATTTGGCGGCAAGCGCATTGATTTGTTGCATAGCTAATGCAGAAAAATAGACGAAGACTTCTTCGCGCACTTCACCCATGCCTTGATTAGGAAGGCGCAGCACTGCTTTGCCGAAGTCGTTGTATACAGCTTCTTTAAGTTCCCCATCAAGGATCTCATTAAAGAAGGATTCGATTTTTCTTCCCATTTCCAACCTCTAGAACTTTCGAGTTTATCAACTCACAATTTCATCGAGTGCTCTTTTTACTTCTTTGATGTCCTGCCACATCAGCCATTTCGGACTGCCCACTTCACGTGAGTCATTTCTAAGCAGGTAAGAAGGATGAAAGACAGGCATTACTCTAGCACCAGATTCGTAATCGAACCACTTCCCTCGCAGTCTACTTATCGCGTTTTTTGTTTTCAAAACGGATTGAACAGCCGTAGATCCGGCAAGCATAATAAGTTTTGGTTTAATTAGCTCTATTTGTGTACGCAAAAATGGGCTGCATGATTCGACTTCTTCCGGTGTGGGGACCCGGTTTCCGGGAGGACGACACTTCACGACATTGCATATATAAACATCTTTTTCTTTATCGAGACCTGCCGCTTCTAAAATTTTGTCAAGGAGTTGTCCAGCTTTACCAACGAAGGGTAATCCAGTTTGGTCCTCAAACTGCCCGGGGCCCTCGCCGATTATCATTAGGCGGCTTTCTGGATTTCCTCTTGAAAAGACCACTTTGTTGCGAGAACTGCAGAGACTGCAACGCGTACATTGCATTGCAAAATCTCGAGCTTCATTCAACGAAGCGAAACTCAATGGATGCACCTTTTCTGTAACCTTAATTGCCAGATTTGCTGAAAGTTCTCCTCCCTCTGTGGAATCAGGCTGTCCCAAAAGATTGAGCTGCATTTGCAGTACCCCTCGGCATATACAATCGGCATCTCGCGCATATCACCATATGTGGTGCAGGCGATGCGAACCATATTAGATGAGGAGAAACGTGGCTGCAAGTAGCCTTCGATCATCATTTCGAGGACCGCGCATCTACTATATTGTCTTACTCCAAGTCGTCCTAGAAGCTCGATGGTGCGGCGCTTGGGATATGGGTCGACACACTCGAATCTAAGAGTACTGAGTGTGAACCAGTTTTTGTGATCTCGGGAATGGGCTTGAGTTGGAAGGACTCGATTTGTTCGAGTGCCATCCCGCAGATTGATTCAGATAAAGTACCCGCTGTCAGAGCAAGGCAATGTTCGGCAGCGGTTGAAAACGCATCTGCAGACCCAGTAGTGAAATAAACGTTCTTCTTAAAGTTCAGATTGGAAGGTGCTTTTGTTTCAGCAGAGCTAGAGTTAGACCCGAGAAGTTCCATGCTCAAATGAACAGCCGGATCGACAAACGAGATATTAGGAATAAGCTTCTTGAATGCTGCTTCCAAAAAGGGGAAATGCGTACATCCAAAAATCAAGGAATCAGCGTTGAATGTTTCCAATTGTTCAACGTACTTCTTGATGGTTGCTTCGACTTCTGGTCCTTCAAGTTTGCCGGACTCGACCAGCGGAACGAGGTCTGGTGCTGGAATCTCAATTACCCGGCAATCTGGATTCACTTGAGTTATCGCGCTGGAGAATGCACGCTTTTGACAGGTAGTGCTAGTGGCGACGACACCGACGCGTTTGTATTTATTGGCTACGAATTTGGCTGTAGGAAAAATCAAATCGTGCACCGGCACCGATGATATTTCCCTTGCTCGATGGGCTGCGACCGCCGCAGAGGTATTGCATGCCATCACTATTCGATCGACGCAGGACGAATCCAGGAAAGAGACAATCTCTTCTACAAATCGACGGATTTCTTCCGAACTCCTGTTCCCATAGGGACAGCGTGCTGTGTCTGCAAAGTACACGAACTTTACTGGCACTCCCAACGCGGCGGCCTGCTTCTCCAAGAAACGAAGTATAGAGAGTCCGCCGACACCAGAGTCGAAAAGTCCGACCCTCTTTATTCGTTCATTGCTTGCATTGTCGTTCAATTGAACCTAGCTCCTGCGCGCGGCTATGTGCCTTAAATAGTGCCTTCTTCTGCTATTGGAATTTCCGAACATCCGGTTTGTTTTTTGGTCAGTGACTTTCTGAGCAATCTGCTTGTTCCCGGTAGTCGGATTATTTCTTTTGGCTGGCTCCTTCGCTAAGTTCTTTTTTACAACATCGGCTGTATCTTGTGCCAGGATTTGCTTTGAAGTCGAGGAAATCGCCGCTGAACTGGTCTGGCTGCCCGGTATGACTGCCCTGGAGGCAATTGGCGGCATTTGCGTAGAGCCTGACAAGAAGAGAATAACACCTTGTCCTATAGAGTCGGCGACCCTTAGCTGATAGTCAGATGAGATTAATTTATCCCTTTCCCCTTTGTTGGAAATGAAGCCAACCTCGGCCAGTACTGCCGGATGGGGCGTGTGGTTAATTACATAGAATTTGGCCTTACGCACAAATCGATCGGGAACTTGCAATTTTCCGACGAGGTTCTCGTGAATTTTATTTGCAAGAATTTTACTTTGTTCGGTCTGGTAATAGGTCTCGATTCCCTGGATATCGCGATCAGTTTCCAGAGAATTGATATGAACGGAGACAAAGGCATCTGGGGCTGTTTCGTTTGTTATTTTGACTCGATCCTCTAATGAGACGAACGTATCGTCAGATCTGGTCATAACCGTTCGGACACCCTGCTCCTCTAAGACCTTTTTGAGTTTCATCGCGATAGCAAGTGTCATGTCCTTTTCGTTGTTATCGCCCCGTTGAGCGCCGGGATCCGATCCTCCGTGCCCCGCATCAATTACGACCGTTTTTCCCTTCACAGACGCTATCGCCGGTGTCGCATTCCCAGGCTGTAGAGTTAGAGTCAACAGGGATTGCGAGGCATCCATTTCTTCCTTGATATTCACTTCGTCCTTTTCGAGATCCAAGACTATGCGAGTCGAAGTGCCTTCTTCATCTGGTGTGCCAAATCTAATGCCTTTCAAGAAATCATTTTTGTCAGCCGTTAGGGCGTTTCTTGGAGCCTCTGAAGCAGGGAGTGACAAATCGATTACATAGCGCGGCGGGTCGGATAATTTGAAACTTGTGTATCTGACCGCGTCCTTAAATTTGAAGCGCAGTGCAATCGGATTTCTGCCTTCAACCATGATTTGAGGATTTTCCGCAACGCTAGTGGTCGGGTCTGCTGGGACTGAATTTATTGGTGGGGCCGCAGGAGGCATTTGTGTAGATATCGCCGACGCCTGCACCAAATTCGGAGCTTCTAGGGGTTCTGTAGTTGAGTCCTTTGTTCCATTCTTATGTGTTGCCTGTTCTGTTTTCGTAGTACCTACCACCGTGCCAGCTGAGGGCGTGCTTGCTTTCGATGCAGCCGCTGTGGAGAGATCCGTCGCTTTCGTTGCCCCCGACATGCTGGCTGTGGATAACGCGTTTGTTTTCGTTGCCCCCGGCGTGCTGGCTGTGGATAGCGCGTTTGCTTTCGTTGTTCCATTTGATTTGGGTATGGCTGCTGAAGTATGGAGCGCGGACATCTTGTCCGCCTCGATTGCAGCTCGCGCTCTCGTAGAATCCGTTGAAATGAGAGAGCGCGAATCAGAATTCGCCTTTGTTGGGGTATCGTTTGCATTGTTGGACTGTTCACGACCAGCATGCACGTTCGCCACTTTTGACGAAGGCACTGTATTTGGTGTCGCTCTGTAATTTGGAGCAGCTAAGGGCATCGTGGTTGCGTGTGTAGACTTTGATTCTGCCGATTCCCTAGCCACTGTGTTCTGCGCTGGGGACCCTGTGCCCACTTTCTTTGCTTCCATGATCTTCCGATTTGGGGCAGGCTTTGGCATTTGCTCCTCTGTTTCCTCGGAGCCGAATCTTTGTGCCGTTGCAGGCATCTGTGGCGAGGGGATTTCTATCGGTCCCCGCAGTTCGAATTGATTGAAGCTTGCCGTAGTTTTCGCTGTTACTTGTTGTGGTTGTTGTTGTTGTTGTTGTTGTTGTTGTTGTTGTTGTTGTTGTTCAAGTGCCTGCTTGCTTGACGAACTCGCAATTGGCGTAAGTAATTGCGGTGGGGTCTCAGGTGCTAATGGCGCTTGTTTTGATTGGGATTTTGCTTGAAGAAACAAGCCGCCAGGCGTAAATGGAAGCTTCTTCTCCTTTTGTTTTTCCGTATTTGGAATCGGGCAGGAGCTCGAATCTGCATTATTCGCGATTGCCGTACGTTCTAACTGGCGTGTTTCAGTACCATTTTGATTTGAAGCCGGAGCACTGCTCAATGTCTCGCTGCGGGGCCCGGTCCTGTTTGGACTTGGTACTAAATGTGGTGAATCAAACTTTGTTGTTGGGGAATGCTTTGCGATTGCTGTATCTGGTATCGGACAGGATATCTGTATGTTTTGATGATGGGAATTTACCACCGATGGCGTGTAAGACATTGTCGCTGGTGTTGTGGGTGGACGGGTGGGAGTAGACTTGGGCCCACCTGCATGGGATATAGAACCGACCCTTGCTACCTTCGAAGCCCTTAGTTTGATTACAAGAGTTGAGCCGCTGTGTTGGAACTCAATCTTTCTTAGTACGGTTGGATTAGAAGTTGCTATGGAAATTCTGAAGATCGGTGGGTTTGACTGAAACTGACCTAGTCGAATCGAATCAATTTCTTGAAATTGCGGTTCAATCAGCTGAGACGAATTTAGCCAGAGGACGTTTTCAAATTCCGCGACCATCACGGTTTGTCCATCCATTCCAGGCAGGTAATGGATGAGCGGTGCAGTAAGAGGTGTTTTCGAGTCCAGCTTCAGTAACAGAAAGTTACCTGAGCTGTCTTCAAGAGCTGATAATACTTTAGGAAATGAGTGAGCCTTTAAAGGCAGTTGCTGCGCGACTCCAGGATATGGATTGCATAAACAGATCGATAGCATCAGGGTAAGACTGGCTATACGTCTGATTAGATCAAGCATGAATCCACCTTAACCTTCCGGCGTGCCCCATTCTAACACGTTCTCAAAAGCTGTACAGGCACTGAAAAACTGCACTTGAATTCAGTTTTTCGCAGAGATTTCTGCAAGGAAGAAGTAGTTAAAAAATCTTCGGCAGAAGCTTTTCCCCTGATCTGATACTCTTCTAGACGTTTGACGTACTGATTCAGTTGACTTACAGCGCGCCAGGAGTGTTCCCTGGAGAGCTGCATTTCCATGCTCGTATCAGTGTCGGATAAAACCGTATGTGGTATCACGTGCGATTTGGAAGGGAAGGCGCTCTGCGTCTCGGGGAAAATTCGGAAGGAGTTTGCTGCTAATGGATATGGTCTTCCAATATGCGCCAATTGGGTGCGCGGCTGGAGCTATCTTGTATGGTGCACTGGCAGGTGGCTGGATTCTAAAACTGCCTGCAGGCAACGAGCGTATGCAACAGATCGCGTCGGCGATCCAAGAAGGCGCTGACGCCTACATGAAGCGGCAATATACTTCAGTTGCCGTTGTAGGGGTAGTCCTGTTCGGCATCATTTGGGCGGCGCTCGGCATGTATAGCGCACTCGGATTTGCAGTCGGTGCCATATTCAGTGCACTAGCCGGATTCGTCGGGATGTTTGTTTCAGTTCGCGCCAATGTCAGAACTGCAGAAGCGGCCAGAGATGGCTTAGCTAAAGCTCTGGGAGTTGCTTTTCGGGGCGGCTCGGTGACCGGTCTGCTTGTAGTCGGTTTGGGATTGTTGGGGGTATCAGCGTTCTACTTACTAACTAAGAATGTTGACGCCTTAATTGGACTGGGCTTCGGAGCAAGTTTGATTTCAGTTTTTGCCAGACTTGGCGGCGGTATATATACAAAAGCTGCTGACGTTGGTGCAGACCTTGTAGGTAAAGTTGAAGCAGGGATTCCAGAAGACGATCCGAGAAATCCAGCCGTTATAGCTGATAACGTCGGGGACAACGTCGGCGATTGCGCCGGGATGGCTGCCGACTTGTTCGAGACTTATGCAGTTACCGCGGTAGCAACAATGCTGCTTGCCAAAATCGTTTTTGCCGAGCAAATTACTGGCGGCAATGGAAACATTCTTCTCTATCCATTAATGCTTGGCGGTGTTTCGATCATCGCTTCAATTATTGGCTCAATGTGTGTCGGTCTTGGTAAGAACGACACTGGCATTATGGGTGCGCTCTACAAGGGCTTGATTGTCGCCGGCGTTCTTGCTGCCGGAGCGTTCTATTGGGTCACCGATCAAATGATGGGTGGTTTGCCCTACAGTACAATGAACTTGTGGTTGGCGTCTCTGGTTGGACTGGTAGTGACAGCGGCGATTGTATGGATCACGGAATACTACACCTCGACAGCCTATGGTCCAGTACGCTACATCGCCAAGGCTTCAGAAACAGGACACGCTACAAACATCATCGCTGGTTTGGCTGTATCAATGAAGTCGACAGCACTGCCAGTAATCGTGATCATCATTGGTATTCTTGTTTCATTCTCACTTTGCGGAATCTTTGGCGTAGCGCTAGCCGCTATGTCGATGTTGAGTATGGCCGGTATCATTGTCGCCATCGACTCTTATGGACCGATTACGGACAACGCCGGTGGTATCGCTGAAATGTCTGAGCTTCCTAAAGAAGTTCGCGCAGTCACAGATCCACTTGATGCTGTGGGTAATACCACCAAAGCTGTGACCAAGGGATACGCAATTGGTTCGGCGGGTCTAGCTGCAATTGTGCTTTTCTCTTCTTACACCCAAGAATTGACAGCCTATGCAACAAAAGCTGGGCTGGATACGAAGAATCTCAACTTCCAGCTGGACAATCCTTATGTACTTGCTGGTCTTTTCCTCGGCGGTCTAATTCCCTTCCTGTTTGCGGCCCTGGCGATGGAAGCGGTCGGAGCAGCCGGCGGTATGGTTGTGGAAGAAGTTCGTCGCCAGTTCAAAGCTATCCCTGGGATTATGGAAGGAACAGCCAAGCCTGACTACGGTTCCTGCGTGGATATCGTAACCAAGGCCGCCATCAGCAAGATGGTTGTTCCCGCCCTGCTTCCGGTTCTTACTCCGGTAATCATCGCCGCTCTTGGTGCTTTCTGGCTGAATGCCGCACTTCCTGGTGAATTTGCTGCGGCGAAGATTCTGGGTGGCGTGCTTGTAGGCTCGATCATCACTGGGCTCTTCGTTGCAATCTCGATGACCTCCGGCGGTGGCGCTTGGGATAACGCCAAAAAGTACATCGAAGAAGGCCACCATGGTGGCAAAGGTTCTGAAGCACACAAAGCTGCAGTTACTGGAGACACGGTCGGCGATCCTTACAAAGACACTGCCGGTCCAGCTATCAATCCGATGATCAAGATCTTGAACATCGTTGCCCTTCTGCTGGTGGCATATCTGGTCAAATAATTCCAATGAGGTAATCGCGCAACTTGGCTGAGTGCAATGCATAAAGTCAGGTTGCGCGATTCTCATTATGGGGACGTCAAGCGAGATACCTTCTACAAAGTTTCTTTCGAAAAGCCCCTTCCAAAAGCCCCTTCCAAAAGCCCCTTCCAAAAAAAATACTACTCCAAAAAACCTATTCCAAAAAAGTTAACGCCGATACCCCTACAAAAGACTCATTTTCAATCGCTCAATGCAGATACGCGCCGCCAACAAACAAGACGAACCGATAATTCGGACGATCATCTTCCAGGCTATGGAAGAGAATGGTGCAACTGCCGATATCGAGGGGCGAGACAGTGATCTCAAGAATGTTGAGCATAACTACTTCTGGTATGACGGACTCTGCATAGTAGCCGAGCGTGACGGACAAATAATTGGTGTCCTGGCTGCTCGCCGCAATGAGAAGGATGAAAATACACTGGAGATAATGCGACTTGCTGTAACTCCAGGAGCAAGAAAACGTGGAGCTGCACGTGCGCTTGTGAAAACGATGCTCTTTTTCGCTGGCAACATGGAATACAAACAAGTTCGTGCCGGAGTTTCAGAGCGTGGTGAAGATCTGAAGCGAATCGATCCATTGATTCTCAAGAAACTGGGATTCACACAAGAAGCTGATGGGACATTCTGGACGATGACAGCGCAGTCAGCTTCCTGTTCATCCGGTTCTTGAGGACTCCTCAGTGTTTAAGGTAAGAAGCGTCGTGCTGTGTTCAGCCTGTTGCGCTGAGTCGCCGCCTGTCAATCAAAGAAATGCACTCGCCCTAGAAGGAATGGTTTTTGGTCCTATAGGGTTGACGTGAAACATCTTGGACCATGACAACCGCCCTGCCTGGATAAGTTGTTCACAGGAAATGCGTGTAGAGCAAGCGTTTTCCGGCGCGTTCCAAAAGAAGGTAGTCTATTGTTGATGGGAAAGATCTTTCACCTAAACAAGGGCCCGTCAATCTATCTTTGCCTGCTCTCTTCTTCTAAACAGATGACTTCCCTTTTGGGACTAAAGGAAACCTACTTCTTCTAAGATTCGCGCGGTGTTCTCAATTTGGATTCTTGGATTCTAAACACGCAAGATTGAGCAAGGACTCATTCCGTTAAATAGGCTCGCCCTCGGATGCTGGGGCCATTGCATGTGTCTGGAAGCAGTGGACCAAAAACCTGATGAGGCTTTTGCCAAAAGACAACGTCCCCCTCGAATGGAGGAGGACGCCGATTCTTTATTCACAGGGCTCGATTTGCGAGCGTCCTGTAAAAAGCTTATTTACCGCCGCGTGCGCGGAGGAATTCTGGAATGTCCAGAATATCGCTAGCGAGTTTCTTGAATTCGCCTTGCTTTGCACCAGTTGTTGAAGCTTCGGCTTTTTCGGCTTCTTTCTTCGGTGTTGCAGCTTGTGTATTGCGTGGCTTGTTGTTAGCTTGAGCAATCATGTCGAACCCCGTTGCGATGACGGTGATCAATACTTCACCGTGGACGCGTTCGTCGATGATGGCACCAAATATGATATTGGCTTCATCAGATACGCTGGAGTAGACGACGTTTGCAGCTTCTTGAACTTCATGCAGCGTCAGGTCTGGTCCACCTGTTACGGTGAAGATGACTCCGGAAGCACCGTCGATGGTTGTTTCGAGCAGAGGGCTGTTGATTGCATTGCGTGCAGCTTCCATTGCTCTGCCTTCGCCAGTTGCGCGGCCGACGCCCATCAAAGCGGAGCCTGCTGTCTGCATAATCGCTTTGACGTCTGCAAAGTCGACGTTGATCAAACCGGGCACGGTGATGATGTCGGAGATTGCTTGAACACCTTGCATCAAAACTTTGTCGGCTTCAACGAATGCATCTTGCATTGAAGCTCTGTGATCGACAACTTCCAGCAAGCGCTGGTTTGGGATTGTGATGAGCGTATCGACACGAGCTTTAACTTGTTCGATACCGCTTTCAGCTTGGTTGCCGCGACGCTTTCCTTCGAAGAGGAATGGCTTTGTCACGACGCCGACTGTCAATGCACCCATATCTTTTGCGATTTCAGCGACGATTGGTGCTGCACCAGTGCCGGTGCCACCGCCCATACCTGCTGCGATAAAGACCATATCAGCGCCAGAAAGAGCTGCTGATATTTCTTCGCGACTTTCTTCGGCAGCTTTTTCGCCGATTGTCGGATTACCGCCGGCTCCGAGACCTCGGGTCAGTTTCGTTCCGATTTGAATTCTGTTTTTTGCGGAGGACAACTCAAGTGCCTGCGCGTCTGTGTTGCATGCCCAGAACTCGATTCCGTTTAGTCCGGCAGCGATCATTCGATTGACCGCGTTGGATCCGGCGCCGCCAACACCAACTACTTTTATGTTGGCTTTGCTGATTTCTCTGGACTTGTCGTTCTTATCCGCCACGGTTTAAGACCTCATCAAAAATAAATTCCGCTGAAAAAATGTGCACAGAGGCTAAGATCAGCCATCATAGCGCGAACTCAAAACCTTCCCTGAGTCCTTCACTGCCTAATCGTATGGCCTTATGCAGTCATTTGCAATAGAAGTAACGGCTTGGGTTGTTAAGAATCTGCTAGTCAAATAGCCAGCAGCATTTCGTTTGCATATCTAGTCAGTATCTTGGCTGCCTTCAGGTGATCGCTCATGGCAGCGGTGATATTAGAAAAGATCAATTGTAACCAGATCGTTATTTGCCGCCTTTTCCAGCTCGATTAGATTGGAGCTTCTTAAGCGAATTCTTGAATCCTTGGTTTGCTGGCTCTAATGCAATAGCCTGCTCTTCGTCTTTGATAGCCGAATCGAAGTTGTTTTGTGCGGCTTTGACTACGGCCAGCATGTGATAAGCCATAGCGTAACGAGGGTCAAGCTCTACAGCCTTCTGCAACTCCTTTTCTGCTTCGGTCAATTTCTCTTGGTTCAAATAAGCATAGCCCAAATAGTAGTGAGCATCAGCATCTTTGGGATTGATCTCGATCGCTTTTTGCTCTTCTTGAATTTGCGCATTCATATCGCCCTTCAAACCTAGCGCTGCTCCTAGTTCTCTGTGAGCAACAGCGTTGTTTGCTTGAGCTTTGACTGCCTGACGGAAATGCTCTATGGCTTCATCATCTCTTTGTTTGCGGCACAGCAATTGACCGAGTCGAATGTGATACTCGGCATTATTCGGTTCGCGCTTCGAGGCTTCGGCATAGGCCGTTAGTGCTTTGTCTATGTTCTTTTGGAGCATATAGGCCCGACCCAGTTTGAAAGCTGCTTCGCCTTCTCCTGGCGCCAATTCCATAGTGGTTGTGTATTCTTTAATCGCTGCTGTGGTGTTGCCGGACATCATGTACGCATCACCTAACTTGAGGTGTGTGTCGGGATTTTTTGGGTTGATCCCGATGGCAGCTTGATAGCGAATAATCGTGTTTTGAATGTCTTCTTTGTCTTGGTCACTGGCTGCAAGTGCAGGCCCGCTAAGAGCCAAAGACGAAACGATTGCCAAAAGCGCCAAATTTCCGGTCTTCATATCCCATCCTCTTAATGAAAGGTCGATGCCATTGTAGATCTTTATCGCAGATCTTGTCCCGCCTCTGACGAAGCCTGAAGGAAAATGTAGAAATGTCATCAATAGATAAGTTCTACCGGCGAGATTATCTACCTGTTCTACAGACAAAATCACGAACTATTCGATTAATAGCTTAAAGTGCACGTCTTGCTTGCACTCGGACCTGAGGAGCCCTAGCGCCCGTTCCTCGTATCACAGGCACCGAATTCTACTGAGGCATTTGCAGTCTCTTCAATTCAGCCAGTTCCTTTTCGTGTCCCTTTTCCAGCACGCGCTGAAGTGAGCGTTTGGCGTCCCAATCATTTGGATTTAGTGCTACTGCCCTCGTGTAGCTCTCAATGGCCAACTTCTTGTACTTAGGACCCATCTGTTCGTAGATGTAGCCATACACAAGGAACCCGTAGTAGTTCTTTGGGTTCATTTCCGATGCGTGCTTGAGCAGTGTCAAGCCGTCGGTGTACATCTTCTTGCCGACAAGGCACTTGGCGATCGAACAATAGGCATTGTAATACTTAGGATCGATTTGAATTGCTTTCTTGTAGTACACAATGGCGGTTTCAATGTTTTTCTTTAATTCATACGCCGCGCCAAGGTTGTAAGCTGCGTCGGCAGACTTAGGATTCTCCCTAAGAATATAATCGTACTGTCCGATAGCATTGTCTATCTGTCCCAGTTGCTGTAAGCAGACCGCCAGATTTCCACGAGCAGCGTTATTGCGAGGCTCGAACTTCAATATCTGCAAAAATTGGCCGCCTGCCTCGTTCCAATGATTTTCTTTCATCATAAGTTGACCGAGCAGAAATCGTGCTTCTGTGTTATTCGGTTGAACGCGCAATGCTTCTGTGAGTTCAAACTCTGCCGGACCTAGATCTTTCTCGTTGCTGAGGCAAACTCCCATGCCAATATGCGCTGGAACGCTGTTGCCGTCTAGTTGAAGAGCTTGCTGAAAACAGAGCTTAGCCATGTCCATGCTCTGCTGCTGCAAATAAGTTTGACCATTCTTGATCGCGGCGTCATAGCTTGCTTGCTGCTCTTTTGTCAGTTTGACTTTTGGTATTACATCTGGTGCAGCAAGTGGATTATCGTCGCGATCGGCAGCCTTCATAAAGGGAAGGGCTTGTCCGACCATTGAAGTTGACAATGCACTTGTCAAGACAAGGCTCGAAAGTAACAAAGAAATCTTGATTCTATTGAATTTAAGACCCTGAGGGCTGTGTATCCTTTTCATAGTTACCTTTCCAGGTGCTCTCCCCGGCAAAAAACTGGGTGAGAAAGCTTTATAGGGCGACCGCACGCCTCATTAGACTAAATGTCAGCATAGTTTACGATCTTATTGACATGATTGTGATTAACTGACTTTGATATATTTGTGTTATCTGTTTTTAAACACAGTCGGAAAGATTCGTTCCATCATTGAATTAGACACCAAAGAACAACAGCCTGTTTCGCTGGGAAGGTTTCCTTCGTGGAAATAGCAGCCGTCACAACCATAGTCGTTAAGTACATTTTTCCACCCGTGTTTTACGCGTTTCATGGTTACATTGCCACTGCAATGGCAATTGCTGCGCTTTTCCGACCCTACGAAGCCTGGTTTGTGCCTTTTACAAACTGGCAGATACCTTGCACTCCGGGCATCTTCCCGAAACGACGCAATAAGCTCGCTCAAGCAGTCGCCGGGACAATCACCGACACGCTCCTTACGACGGAAGACGTAAAGCGCCAGGTGGAGACGCTAGTCACCGAGCAAAATATTTATTTGGCGGTCGATAAGTTTGTTGATGCAATTCTCAGGGAGTTCAGAGACACCGACAAGCTGCATCGACTGGCTCGCGATATTTCGGAATTGAGTCCAGCCCTGCTGCAGCAGTACGTCGTTTCGATTGTTGATGCAGTGGAAAAAGGGTCTGATCGCCGCGTTGCCAGCATAGTGGAAAAGTTGTTCGATCACGTAGTGATGAACATCCGCATTTCTAAAGAGCAATCGCAAGAATTTGCAGATCGCATAATGGAAAACATAGTTAACACCGCTCAAATTCGGACTGCATTAATCAATCTTCTGACTCCCCAAAACATTGGCGCGTTGGATGATTCGATTCAAGCTCATGCGACGGGTCCGATCAAACTTCTTGCGCGTCTTATCAACGTAAAGAACGTTTGTAATGAAACTCGTCGGTTTATGGAAAAGGAGCCTGAAAAGGCAAACAAAGTCATAACTGATTTGATCAATAGGTTCGAAATTCGTGACCAAATTGCACACAGAATAATGAGTTTCGACATGCGCTCCATGCCGTTGCAGAGTATTTCGAACTTGCGCTCCAGTGCCGTTACGTTTATTGAAGCTTTCTTAAAGGAACATCGCAATGACCTGATTAACGGTGTCGAACGAATCCAAGGTGAAGCTATTGGCACAGTGCAAGCGGCGATAATTCGATTCAATCCAAAATCGATACCCAAGGATTGGCTCGATCGCATAAAACGGGAAATCTCCGGCTTTATGTACAACTACTTGAAACGAGAGCTTGGATCCTTGCTGGAGCAAGCCATTCCGAAACTCGGCACTTATGGCATGATTGCCAACAAAATCGAACAGTTTTCCCCACAACAACTTGAACAGCTCGTGCAGCGAATCTGTCATTCAGAGCTGAAATGGCTCACCTGGCTTGGTACCTTCATTGGCTTCTGGCTCGGAATTGTTCAAGTCTTTATGAATGTTCTGGTCCATTGAAATTACACTTGTATAATTGATTGTGGCAATTTGTCCCGAGGCGCGTTCGTAACGGCTGACGGATTGTCCAACGTATATATCAAAGTCGGCCGATTCACTAATTCGACCGCAAAAGCTTTCAGATCATTCAGGATTCACAATGGTAACAACAAAAAGCGCAGGTATTTCCGTGACTCTGGACAAAAGCATCGCAAGGAACAAAGACGCAATTGTGGTGCGCGGAGCTAGACAACATAACCTCAAAAATCTGAGCGTCAATATCCCTCGCAATCAGTTAGTGGTGATCACCGGAGTAAGTGGATCGGGAAAATCTTCGCTTGCTTTCGACACAATCTTTGCTGAAGGACAGCGTCGTTACGTAGAGTCTCTCTCTGCATATGCGCGTCAATTCCTCGGGCAGTTGGACAAGCCCGACGTCGATGCTATTGAAGGTTTGAGTCCGGCAATTTCTATCGACCAGAAATCGACCAGCCATAATCCGCGTTCTACCGTCGGCACTGTGACGGAGATCTATGACTATCTAAGACTTCTTTACGCTCGTATCGGTATCCCGCATTGTCCTCAGTGCAGCCAGCGAATCAATCCGCAAACTATAGATCAAATCGTCGACCAGGTTCTTTCCTTACCTGAAGGTAGCAAAATTCAGGTTATGGCTCCGCTTGTCGTTGGGCGAAAAGGCGAGTATCAGTCTCTCTTTACGGATTTGCGTAAGGAAGGATTTGCGCGTGTTCGTGTTGATGGCGAGATTCTTCTTCTTGAAGATGAAATCAAGTTGGACAAAAACAAAAAGCACAGCATTGAACTTGTCATCGACCGACTCGTCGTCAAAGCAAGTATTCAATCACGGCTGGCAGACAGCATTTCGTTAGGTCTGAACTGGGGCAAGTCGAATGTACTAGTTCATGTCATGTCGGATGATAAATCGAAAGATCGCGAACTTTTATTTTCTGAAAAATTTGCTTGTGCAGTTTGCAATTTGAGTTTTGCAGAAATTGCTCCGCGTACATTCAGCTTTAACAGCCCCTATGGAGCCTGCGAGGACTGCCACGGACTTGGGTGCACATTTGAAATCGATCCAAGTCTGATCATTCCCGATCCCAAAAAGAGTTTGGCTGAGGGCGCAGTTTATCCATGGGCAAAGACGAGCAATTCATATTACGAGCAAATACTCGGCTCTGTCGCCAAACACTTCAAGTTCAGCATGGATACGCCATTTGAGAAGCTTTCGAAGGCCCACCGCGATATCGTGTTGTACGGAACAGGTGAAGACAAAATCAAACTTGTTCATGACTCGTATGATGGGCGCGAAACTTGGGAGTACAAGAAGCCATTCGAGGGCGTCATCAACAACCTCAAGCGCAGGCATGAGGAATCGCAGTCGGAGAAGACACGAGCCGAAATCGAGAACTACATGAAGGAAATGCCTTGCGCTGCTTGTCGCGGAGCAAGGTTGAAACCGGAAGCCCTGGCCGTTAAAGTCGGCGGACTATCGATTGCCGAGTTCTGCCGCTTGCCGATCATGTCCTCTCTGAAAGCAGCATTGGGATTGCCGGAGCAACTCACCGAGCGTGAGCGAACAATCGCGCATCAAGTCTTGCGTGAGGTTGAAGCGCGTCTGCGTTTCCTCGTTGATGTAGGATTGCAGTATTTGACTCTTGAACGCCGAGCCTCCACTTTGTCCGGTGGCGAAGCCCAACGCATCAGGCTCGCCACGCAAATTGGATCCGGACTGTCAGGTGTACTTTATGTACTTGATGAACCATCGATCGGACTGCACCAACGTGATAACAATCGATTGATCGCCACGCTAAAGCGCTTGCGGGACCTCGGCAACACGCTGATTGTAGTGGAACACGACGAAGATACAATTGCTGCATCTGATTGGATCATTGATATTGGTCCTGGTGCCGGTGTTCATGGTGGCAAATTGGTCGCTGAAGGTGATTTGGCTGACGTTTGTGCGGCGCCAGATTCTCTGACTGGAGCTTACTTGTCTGGACGCAAGAAGATTCCAGTTCCGGCAAAACGTCGCAATGGAAATAAATCCAAACTGGTTTTGAAGGATGCTCATTTGAATAATCTCAAACACATCGATGTTGAGATTCCGCTCGGCAAGTTTGTTGCCATCACCGGAGTCAGCGGATCCGGAAAGAGCAGTTTGGTCAACGACCTGCTGTACACATTCATGAGACATGCGTTGCATGGTACCGTTGCAAGTCCAAGTGGGCTCGGCTCGGTCAAAGGTTGGGAAGAACTGGATAAGGTGATCGACATCGATCAATCACCAATCGGAAGAACTCCCCGCTCAAACCCGGCGACATACACAGGGCTATTTGACGTTATCCGCGAAGTCTTTTCGATGACGAACGAGGCTAAAGCACGTGGCTATCAGCCTGGACGATTCTCGTTCAACGTCAAAGGCGGACGCTGTGAAGCTTGCCGCGGTGAAGGTATGAACGAAATCGAAATGAATTTCCTGCCTTCAGTGTTTGTTACCTGCGACGTGTGCAAAGGCGCAAGATATAACAGAGAAACATTGGAAGTTAAATTCAAAGGCAAGTCCATTGCCGATGTCTTGGAAATGACAGTTGAGGAAGCTCTCGAGTTCTTCAACAGCATCCCCAAAGCGGAAACCAAGTTGAAAACCTTGAAGGAAGTCGGTCTCGACTACATAAAACTCGGACAGCCAGCCACGACGATCTCCGGCGGTGAAGCTCAGCGAGTCAAGCTTGCTGAGCAGCTATCCAAGCGTTCAACCGGCCGCACTCTCTATATTCTGGACGAGCCGACAACCGGTCTTTCTTTCTCGGACGTGGATAAATTGCTGAGTGTGCTCAACACCTTGGTCGACACCGGTAACACGGTTGTGATCATTGAGCATAATCTCGATGTCATCAAACAAGCCGACTGGATAATCGATCTTGGTCCTGAAGGCGGGGATGGTGGCGGGACGGTTGTTGCAACTGGAACGCCTGAGCAGGTGGCTGCGGTTCCAGCCTCATTCACCGGACACTTCCTGCAAAACGTTCTGAAAGATAGGGCAGCCGTCAGATAATGCAAATATCATAATTCTGCCCTTTCGTTTCTATCATCTTTTGCCTTTGCTTCTGCATCTAACTTCCAGTCAGCGGCCTGGTCTGGTAAATTGAGAATGAGAGCAATTTTTGGGAGCCGGACCTGCTGCCGGTTCTGAAATTTAACGAATTAGCCGCTAAAATGGTTGCTTGATTGAGGACGTTTTTTGCCGGGCAAAAGTAAGAGCGACGAGAAGGATACAAAGCGCCGTGCTGAGAAATCAGAGACGGTCTTCGACAGCCTTCGGAAAAAAGGGCATCGCATAACGGCTCAAAGGGAGACCATCCTGGCTATCTTCCGTGAGCAAGAGCATGGCACGCATCTTTCAGCTGAAGAGCTTTACAGTATTTTGAAAGAGCGGGGCTCGAATGTCAGTCTGGCGACGACCTATAGAACGCTAAAGTTACTTTCGCAACTCGGCTTGCTTCGCGAATTGGATTTTGCAGAGGGTCACAAGCACTATGAGCTGAAACAGGACAATGTGCCACATCAACACATTATCTGCTTGGGCTGCAATACGACTCTTGAGTTTGAAGATCATTTCCTGGAAGAGGCTGGGCAAAAAATCGGCTCACGATATAACTTTGATGTGATTGACGCACAGTTCAAAATCTTTGGCATGTGTCCAAATTGCCGCGAGCAAAAACGAAAAACCGGGCGACCAACAAACCGATGACACTGGCTGATGCAAAAGACGGAGCAGTGCTGATCGTGGTCGAAACTGGTGACGATGAGATCAGTCTGCAAGCACTTAGATTCGGTATTGATTGTGGTGCAGAGATCGAAGTTCAGAAAAACATTCGAGGTGGACCGGTGATTGTGGCAAGAAATCAGATGGAGATTGCCATCGGCCGAGAAATCGCTAAAAATATTGAAGTGAGAATCAAGGGCAACGAATAATATGGCTTTCGACAAACTAATTTGCCCGCAATGTTCCTGCCCTTTGACGGCTTCGCCTTCTCAAACTCAGGTGAGTTGCTCTCGCTGTGGCACATTCCTTGAAATCGACGCATCTTGCACAGGTGCATGCATTAGCTGTCATAGTGCCGCAAAAGCAGCCAGCAACAAAGGCAGTTGTACAACTGAAAGTGATGTCGTTTCGGTTAACATCGAGCGAAACGATCGCAGTGACTCTAAAAAGCATAAAAGCAAGGATTCAAGAGGCATTAAGGGCTTTTTGAAGAAGATTTTTCATGTATGATGGTAGAAATACCGGCAACATTGTTGTTTCTCGACGTTTCGAGTTAGGGTTAGTCGAGGTATTTAATAGAGGGTTTTCTCTTCTGGACGGGCGCTTTCAGGCAAAATGAAACGGGTTAATCCTTGGCAAGTTACGGGCTACAAAGCTGGGCAGACTGTTGCCTGTAAAGTCGTTCAGGCTGAACCTGGCGGCTATGCGGTGCTAATCCCCAAGGATAATTTGCCAGGTTTTTTGCCGACTGAAGCCAAGCTCAAGATTGGTGAGGAAGTTCTGGCCCAGTATGTATGTGTCCATAACAACCGCATCTTGCTTTCCTCTCGCACATTGGGAGGTAATCAAAACGCTGCAGCCTCCAAGCCTCAGACGAAACAGCAAACACCTGATTGGCAGCAGCTGGCTGCAAGCGGGGCTCACTCTTATGATCCTATCCAGTCCGGCGCCTACGGACCTGGTTATGGTGGGCAATCTGGGCAATACAATGCCGCTCCAGGAGCGCAACAAGGACAAGCTGGAGCTCAGTCAGGCGCTTACGGCGCTCAATCAGGAGCGTATCAAGCTCAAGGACAGCTCAGTGAGCCGGACTTAGCATTCAAAGTCTATGCCGAAAACAAGCCTTTCAACTTCCGCTTGCGGAGAGCCATCGACCTGATTTTGCCGCCTCTGGATAAGAACCAGCAGCCCAACAAGATGAACATTGGTCAAAGCGATGATCTTCTGTGGCTGATAACAGATCTCGAAGGTGGAATGAGAACCGGATGTGTAAAAGCATTTTGCGAAGGACGCAAATCGCGATCAGCAGTTCTGCTTTATCGCGGAAGAGCAGTAGGTTGCATCTATGGCAACAAAGGCATGACAGATCCATTGCCTACCGAAAGCTCACTGCAAATGATGTTATCGGACTGCCAGACGCCGAACACCCAATTAGTGATGTACGGATTACCTGAGGAAGTCACGCTGGCTATGTCAGCTCTTTTCTTGGGCTATCCTGTAGAAAGAACTGACGATCTTGATGCGCGATCCTACATGGATTACATCATGAACTGGTTTGCGCAAAAACAGCAAACCGCATGTCTTGCCTATTCTGTGTATGAAGCGTCTGGAACACTGCTGGCTTTCATTCATCGCGGAGCTTTTGTCGGAGCGTTTTATGTAGAGTCTCAGGAATTTTCCAGAGACATCAATTTCGTGTACAACATGATTGCGCAGGATAAGTCGGCAAGGGTAGAAGCTTCGATTCTGCCGCCCGAACTTACATCAGCATCTGTTCGGCTTGGTTTTAGTCTCAGCATGAACATGCCGAAAACGTAGATGTAGCAATGTCTCCTTGGAACCATAATTACAAAGCCGGACAGACAGTCACTGTCAAAATAATCAAACCTGTGCCCAAAGGGTACGAGGTAGTTATTGTGAAAGATAACTACAAAGGATTTTTGAGTACTGATGATCAGATGAAACTCGGAACGGATGTTCTTGTGCGGATATCAAGAGTTGTAGGGCGACAGCTTGAATTCTCTCCATTGGCGTCTGCAAGCAAAGATCGAAAGGCAGACCTTTCACAATCAAAAACGAATTGGCAGGAAATTGCTGCTCAAGGACTTGACGGTAGCGTGGTTCCATCGGCACAACAGTTGCAGCAACAATTTGTGCCGCCACCACAGCCGGTGAAGCATAGCAGGCGCGCCACCGATCTTATTTTGCCACCACTTAGTGAGCCATTCGAAACGCGGATTGAGCAAGTCGAAGATTTACTCTGGCTGGTCACAGATATGGAAGGTGGTATGCGCACTGGGTGTATCAAAACCACTTGCAATGACAAGAAATCTAGAGGCGTAGTTGTTTTGTACAAAGGGCGCGCTGTAGGGTGCCTTTATAGCAGCGAGCGACAAAAAGATCCGTTATCGATCGAAAACTCCTTGCAGATGACCCTTGCTGATTGCCATACCCCTGGTACACGCATGCTCAGATATTGGTTGCCTGATGAGCTTGCGCTGTCGATCGCGGCTTTGTTTTTAGGGGAACCTATTCAAAGATCCGATGATTGGAATGCTCCCGATTATTTCGACTACATCTTCAATTGGTTCACAGGCAACAAACAAACTGCTTGCATCGCTGTCGCGGGCTGCATTTTTACGTTCATTCATACCGGTAATTTTGTTGGCGCATTTTTTGTCGAAGATCAACAATTTGTCAAAGATATAAATGCGGTTCGCAACCTACTCCAACAAAATCCGCAAGCAAGTGTTGATGCATCCGTACTTCCGCCGGAACGCTATGCTCCGCCTGTCCGTCTCGGCCTGAGCCTCAGCATGTATATGCCAAAGTAAAAGCACTGCTCTGCCTGGTGACGCGCGGATCAGCAAGCGGCATGCTTGCAAACTGCTGCAGATCCTCTCACTAATTTAGCGGCGGCGCTGCCGGTGTGAAGCGCGGACCAGCAAGCGGCATGCTTGCCAGCTGCTGCAGATCTTGACGAAATCCAGCTCATCTAAGTTGCCTCATGTATCGACAGTGAGCACACCTCCGGGCGGAGCGGCGGGCCCGCACACTCCGCTCGGTGTACACTCTGGCGATAATCAGGCAACGCCACGATTATTTGAGCCGTACAACCGACCAATTCAATATAAATAATATACCATACGTGCGTATGTGTGTCAAGCAGAAATATCCGCCTTACTACCCTTTACTACCTGCTCGAAATTGAACGCAAGCAAGATCGATTAGGATGCCTTCTCTTCTTAGCTGCGCTTGGGTTGCTTATTCGTTGTCTGGACGATTAAAGCTGTGTTCAACGCGAGTTGGCTCGTTGCTTTCCTCTGAATTAGAATCGCCGGATCCATGAGAGTGATCGTGAGCGTGTTCATGATCATGTGTATGTCCATGTTCATGTGAGTGTTCATGGCTGTGCTCATGATCTCCATGAGTATGGCTGTGCTCATGGGAGTAAGTCTCATGTTGATGATTCGTCTCTTCGTTGTACGTTTCGATCTGCTGACTTTCCATAAATTGCTCCGGAGTTGTTTCAGCATATTGATCGAAAGGCAACTCAAGCTGAGTAGCTGCATCATCAGCGTTATCGAGATCGCCATGTGCCGCTGTGATTGGAGTATTTAGAACTTCAGTTGTTTCGGATGAATATTCATCCGCATGGATCTGCGTTCCTTCGTAATGTTGCTCTTCGCTTGCTTCCGTCGAAAACTCTGTTTTGTCTTTTGGCTTTAGGCGATAGATACCGGTAATGGGATCAACCTCTGTTTCAAAATCGCTTTCGGGAAGCGGTGTTGCTTCAACTGTTACGGTGGGCTCCTCCACCTGCACTTCGACTGCTGGTTCTGCAAAGGCTATTTCATCAGCATCTTCATCGTCTTCGTCCTCTTCGTCTTCGAGATCTGAAATGGAAATCGATGTAGTTGTTTCAGCGCTGAATTCGTCTTCTTCCTCGTCATCATCTCCTTCATCTTCATCTTCGTCGAAGTTCGTTTGCGTTTTCAAACTTGGATAAGATGAGGCCCTTTGAGGACTCGTAGCAGTGCGATTGTTATAGCTTGCTGTCGGCTGGCTGGAGGAAGCATTCTCCTCTTCCTCGCCTTCATCTTCATCTGCCAATGGGTAGCCTTTTCTGGCTCCGCGATCTGATATAGGGTTCGGTGATTCGAGCAACTCATCTGGCATTTGCTCCAGAATCTCTTCCGGAACTTCTGCGATTTCTTCCTCAACACCTTCTTCGCTTGCCGGCTCAAAATCTTGAACTGTTGGCTGTAATCGCTGACCAGTTGCGGAAACTGCGCGTAGTTGCCCCTTGTTGGCTTGACCGCGCCCCTTCATATTGCCTTTGCCTTTGAGGGCATCTTCGTCTCTGTTCGGTAATGAGATGACTCGCTTGTTCTCGCCGCTACCCAGGGTTAAAGTCGGCATGGCACCGGTTCCTGAGCAATGCGGGCAGGTCTCTGCAAAGAGTTCTCGCAAGCTCTGTCCCTGTCTTCGTCTTGTTAGTTCGACAAGACCGAGGTCTGACATCTGACCAACTTGTGGTTTGGCTCGGTCATCTTCTAATGCTCGGTTGAACACTTCAAGAACCTGCTGTTGATCGCGACGGCTTTCCATATCGATAAAGTCGACTATTACCATGCCGCCGATGTTGCGCAGGCGCAATTGGCGCGGAATTTCTTGGGCTGCTTCAATGTTTGTTTTTCTGACTGTTTCGGCTTGTGTTCTTGAACTTGTAAATCGACCCGAGTTAACGTCGATAACAGTAAGCGCTTCTGTCGGTTGAATGTTCAGGTGACCTCCAGAAGGTAGGTCGGCGCGATCAGATAGCACTGTTTCTATGTCTTTGTCGATTCCCTTGGAAATGAGCAGAGGCTCATCGCCGGAATGTTGCAGAACTTTGGTCGTGCGTCCGGCCCAGCCGGACATAAAGTCTGAGGCCCGACGTTGACCATCTTGGGTGTCGCAGATAATTTCAGTTACGTCTGTGCTGTAAGCATCACGAATGACACGATACAGAAGATCCTGGTCACGATAAACGAGTTTCGGTCCGATTGATGCTTCGCCCTCAGAGACGATTGTTTGCCAACGATCCCAAAGCTGCTCGAAATCTTCGAAGAGTGAAGCTTCGTTTTGTCCTTTTGCTTCCGTTCTGATAATGACGCCTACACCTGGCGGTTTCATCAATGTGACTACCGATTTCAATCGTGCCCGTTCTTTCGATTCGCTAATGCGACGAGAAATAGAAATTCCGCGCTCTTCAGGAACGAGAACCAGGAAACGTCCTGGAAGGCTGATTGCGGTGGACACCCGTGGACCTTTATGACCCGTTGGTTCTTTTGTAATTTGAACCAGCAATTTTTGCTTCGGAACAAGACGTTCTCTCAAAGCTCCTTCACCGGGAATATCATTGGCGTGAAGGAAACCCATCTTGTCTTTGCCGAGATTGACGAAAGCGGCATCGATGCCGGGAAGTATGTTTTCGACAATCGCTACGTAAATATCACCCAGGAGGAGTTCGCCGCGGTTGACGAAAAATTCGACAACGCGATCGTTCTCCATGAGTGCTGCGATGTTGTCTGCTTCAGAAATTATTAGTGACTTTTTCATAGCAATACCGTTGGTGCTCCTTAATAGGCGAGAATCAGGCTGCGCAGGCTCTTGCCCGCGTTCCTCAATTTCGTACTTTTTTTGAACTTGTTTGTTTTAAGCATGCTCTTCTATGTGCTCGCTTCAAAAATTTCGCGTCCATCCTCGGTAAGGAGTCCGGTGCGAATGATGTGCCAGTTCGAGTCTGCAGATAGAAGCGTCAGGACATCCGTTGGCTTTATATGCATTTTCGATCCGTGCGCTATGCAGAATTCGATCGTGAGTGGCTCACTGTTCGACACTGCCAGGTTAAAGATGTGTGGTCTGATATTTTTCACTTTGACTTGCGCAGTGTCCGTCTTATGCCGGCCTTTGCGCTTGCCCGGTTTCTCTGCTACTTGTTGTTCGATAATAATTTCGTCCAAAGCAAGCAGTTCTAAAATCTTTGCTTTCAAGTGTGCTTCATCGATCGGGTCTGACCCGGGACGAAGTATTGTTTTATATGTTGCTCGTCCAACGTAAGTTGGCAGCGACGGGGCAGCAACAATTGCGGATTTTGCTTTTGATATCTGAATATCTTCCGGCAATTCCAAATTGAGCTTTTCTTTGACTGTTTGTGGATCGCAGTTTTCGCAAAACTCGATGTCTGCTAGTTCGGCTTCGCCTTCGGCAAACATCGGCAATGACTGTGCGATAGAAATTTTGGGGCTTGGGTTGAAACCTTCCGTGTAAGCCAGAGGTAGCTGAGCTCTTCTTGCTGCCCTGATGATCAGGTGTTGCAGATCCAAATGCGAAATGAAACGGAAGTCAGCCTTCTTTGTGAATTCGAGTCTGATTCTTGAAACTGCAGTATTATTCGGTTGCTCCGGTGCCTTTTCAAAGAACAATGAAGGGTGCACATCATCAGCGCTGTCGACGTGTGCAGCCAGTTCTTTTACGAAGGGATTCTTTTTCATTACTTCAATTTTGGGAGCTGCCAATTGGTGAACAGTATCAAGCTCAGTGCAGACTCCGCATGCGTGACAAGTGTTTTCGGTACAGGGAGCAGTTTCCTTTACCGCGATCGCCTTTTCCCATTCTTTGACGAGCCACCAATCAACTAGCCCGACGTGAACAACATCCCAAGGTTGCTTTGAACCGACCGGACGATCAGCGCATGCTTGTTCCAGCAATGATTGCCCTAACTTTTCTGCCTCTTCTTTCCATACTTCGGGTTTGAAGTGCTCGTCCCACGCATCGAAGATGCACCCTCGCTTGAATACGTTCAAAATAAGATCGCCGGTGCTTCGATCACCGCGAGATATAACTGCCTCGAGCATGCTTATGTGCGGCTCCGTGCAATTCAACGTGACATTGCGCATTCCTGATTCTCTCAAGCGCGTGCGCAAATACTCTTGCTTGCGTTTGAATTCTTCCGGCTTATCTTGACCAAACCACTGGAATGGCGTGAAAGGCTTTGGAACAAAGTTTGAAATCGTGCATGTGAATTCAATACCGCGTTTGTACTTCTCGGGATTGCTTTGCCTTATCTTCCGGCAGACTGCGCTTGCTTCTTTCAAAGTGTTGATGATACCGTCCAGGTCTTCATCTCGCTCTGTCGGCAAACCAATCATGTAATAGAGTTTGACTGAGGACCACCCGGATATGTATGCCGATTCAATAGCGCTTATTATTTGATCGTGATTCAAACCTTTGTTAATCACAGCACGAAGGCGTTCTGTTCCTGCTTCGGGCGCAAGTGTAATTCCCGACTTGCGCACCGCCTTCAATTCCTCGGCAATGTCCAAATTCATCCTGTCGGCGCGTTGCGATGGGAATGACATCGATGTCCGTTGTCCTGAGTGCACTCGGTTCAGCGCACGAACAGATTCATGCAAGCTTGTGTAATCGCTTACGCAAAGTGACAACATCGAATATTCTTCGTAGCCGCTCTTTGCGATTGCTTCCTTGCTCAAGCGCACTAGATCTTCTGCCGAACGCTCACGCACCGGCAGGAAAGTGTAGCCCGGTTGGCAGAAGCGGCAGCCGCGGTCGCAACCTCGGCGAACTTCTAATACCTGGCGGTCATGAACCAAAGACAAATAAGGAACAAGACCGGCTGTCGGTTGATTGCTATCGGTTAGAGGCATCGTTTGCCGAAGAACTCGCTCCCTGATTCCTTCTTCAATTGGTTTGACAGGATGCGTGTTTTCTACTTGCTTGTACAGGCTCGGGACATACACTCCGCTGACTGTCGCGAGTTGTCTGAGGAGGCGTGCACGGTCTTCCCTCGTTCCTTTGAATGCAAAATCGTTGTCCGCAATACCCAGCTCGCGCTTGAAAGAATTGACTGATTCCATTATGTCGATGAGGGCTTGTTCGCCGTCTCCGATAATATAAAAGTCCATAAAATTAGCCAGCGGTTCCGGATTTACTGAAGACGGACCGCCACCGAAAATCAATGGAAATAGTGTGTCACGTTCATTAGCCATCAAAGGAATATCAGCCAATTCCAAGATGTTTAGTACGTTTGTGTAAGTGAGTTCGTATTGCAAAGAGAAACCGAGCAGCTCAAAGCTCTTCAGCGGCATTCTACTTTCCCAAGCCCAGTGAGCTATTCCTCTTTCCTTGATCAGATCCTGCATGTCAAAAGCCGGTGCGTAACTGCGATCGCACATGAGACCTTCGGACAAGTTGATTATCTGATAAAGAATGCGCTGTCCAAAATTGGACATTCCAAGTTCATATAAATCTGGGAAAACAAGGCAAAGATGAACATAGGCCTCTTCGAATTTTTTTCGCGAGGCTCGCCATTCGTTCCCGAGATATTGCCCGGGACGATTGACGCGGAGAAGCAAATCGTTATTGAGTACTTGACTCAACTGCTCCGGATTAAGCGCTAGCTTGCTATCTGCCTTGGCATTAGTGCCTGGCAGAGTCTCAACTGAGTGGTTTATGGTCTTGCTCCCACAAATCTTTCCTGACGGTACTTGTCTCATCATTCCGGACGATTGCGCCCCGGAAGATTTAACGCTTCGAAGGTTGCCTGGGCTGTCGCCCGTCTTACCCTTCGCTTATGCGTAAATTGAAGTAAAAACTTCTCTCTTAATTTCGAGGAGGTCCTGCTGAAATCAGCTCTCCACTTCACATGCCGTTGAGAAATTGCATCCTCTGAGCCACTTCTCTGGTTGGAGCCGAAGCTCTGAAGTCCCAGAAACCTTGCCTAACATTTTACTATATGCCCGGTACCGCCCCAGACGTGGCTGCCATAGATTGTTTAGTTTAAATATCTATTAGATGCAGAGCCGTCACTAATCAAGAGGCTTTAGCTGTCGGTATATTGCCTGGATCGGGATCCATGCCTTAAGCTTGAAGAAGGCTGGACTAAGCGCTTTTTAATCTGATACGGTCCCTCTGTCTGCCAGATTCAGCAGAAACAATACAGGTAGTTCTGAAGTGATTCTCGAGGCTTTCGCCAAATACTTGCAAGCGGCTGATCCGAATTTACCGGCTCACTCGATTCTATTGCGGTGGCTCTGGGAACGACTTACCTTTCCGGCACAAAATAATGTAGACAGAGTCATTAGGCATGAGATCAGCTTGGAGCGCTACGATACCTCCACACCGGAATCAGAAGGCTATTTAGATGAGAGCACCGGTACGCGCTACACATTTCAGCCCCTATCCAAGAGTGGCGCTCGGCTCCTTAATTCCTTGTACGAGTATGCTATGAGTTATGAGCAACAAAAATGGTCGCGTTGGGTGCACTGCGTTAAAGCAAGTGATTTTGTGAAGAAGTCGTCTCCACAGGAATGATATGTATCGCCTTTTGAATAGGTCGCTAGCGGTCAGTCTCCTGGTGCAATGCTTTGTATTGCAAACTTGCTTCGGAGCCGACAATTTGCGTTTGCGGCCAGGTATTTCATTTGTACACGATCTCGACAAAGGTTTTCCGATATTAGCGGATCATCTGGATGACATGAAAATCGAATCGGGAAAAATCAACTTGATTTTCTTTGCTGCCTCCGGCGATCTAAATTCCAATCGGCAATCGCGTCGAATTGTTGATTTGTACAAGAAGTACAAAGACCAAATCAAATTTATCATCGTTGATGTTGATCACCCAAGTGGTGCTGATACCAAGCAATTGATCAAAGCTTACTACCAGGGATATATTCCGCAGCAAGTTGTGATCGACAAGCAAGGTCGCACTTTTTGGACTCACCTGGGTGAATCGGATGGAATTGCTGCGCAGTTAGAGAAGTGCTTGCAGTAAGTCTCCATTGCTACGGATCCTATCTTCACGAAGATCCCCCTAGTGAGACTAAACCAAGTCTACAATAGGTAGAAGCGACGCAATGCGCCGCTCCATCCATATGTTCCTGTATTGAGCGCAGTTCAGTCAATTAACGATCCCCCCTTCTGGGAGCGATGCACTGCTACCTCTTTGGTTTGTTGAAGTAGACCACATCATCAGGAATTCTGCGCGGATTGATTTGTTTCCCATGATTGTCGTCGGGTGGATTGGCGCGATCTCTTTGTGTTTCTACCCGTTCATTCTTGTTTCTTGTGTCTAGATGGTTGTACTTTTGTGCTTCGTAGTCTTCGGAGGGTTTTGATGCTCCTTCAGTTGATTCTGGTTGATGCGGAGGCCTGCTTGGATCTGTTGAACCGTTGGAATCTCTCGGTGTTGGGTAACCTCCTACATTTATGCCTATCGTAGGCTCTGTTTTAGTTGGCTGTGGGCGCCATAGAAAGTCTCCGTCTGTTAACTCGGGTTTGGAGTCACCGCCAGATGGCTGTCCTTCCGTTGGCGCATCAGGAGAAGGAGGGCGCCAAACGGAGTCAGAGGAATCACCGGGTTTGGAGTCACCGCCAACTGGCAATCCTTCCGTTGGCGCATCAGGCGTACCAGGGCGCAAGACAGGGCCAGAGGGTCCGCTTGGCTCAGCGTCACGGCCGACTGGTTGTCCTTCTGTTGGTCTACGATCCGCTGGAGGCGGATTCCAGATGCTGTCCTTTGAACTTGGCTCATCGTATTCGTTGCCGGCTGGCTTTCCTTCCTTGTCTCGGGGATCATCCTTGGGTGGTGTCCAAGCTATTCCGTCTTTATGTTGGTCGCCGTTGGGTGGTTCTCCATTCGGAATACGATCAACTGGTGGCTTCACTTCCTTGTCCCGAGGATCGTCCTTGGGGGGTGTCCAAGCTATGCCGTCATTTTGTTGTTCGCCGCTGGGTGGATATCGTTCTTCTTCCTGCCCTTCGTCAGGCGGAACTGGGTCTCCGTTGTATTGTCCTGGATCTCCTGTACCCGGTCCTTGCGGACCGTCTTCAACAGGCCTTCGTTTATCTGTATTCCTATCGTTATTTCTATTGTCTAGTTCTTGCTTTTGTTCGTTAGGACCATGGGAGAACGAAGACGCATCTTGTGAGTCCGGTGGTGTTGGATTGGGTTTATCTTTTAGTGACTCTTGCTCATCCTTGGGTTTGTCTGGGCTTTCTGCTCCTCCGTCTTTTAAAGTTGGTTTCTGTCTGTCCGGACCTTCGTTCGGAGTTAGTTGCTGTCCTTTTTCTTCCCCATGACCATCCTTGAATGTGGGTTGCGGTCTATCTGGACCTTCGTTCGGCGTTCTATTTGGTGAGCCGTCAGCTGCTTGTGGAGCCGAACTGCGAGTGTCACCGCCATTGCTGTCAGTCAGGCTGAGATTGTTGTTGAATTCACTGGGCAGACTTCCGCGCGATGATTGCATTTCCTCAATGCGAGAGTTTGATTGTGGATCGTTTGCAGCTTCGCTTCTGAGTGAGTCGCTACCTGCAGGCGAGGAATCTCTCGATTCACTGCTTCTATCAATGACGTCGTTGTCGTTTTCTGCCATCTTTACTATCTCCGAACAGAAGGGATCGCTGTTAACCCTCAGGTAAACAGTGTGTGCAAATGAGCCGCCGAACGGCCATCAAGTTCAATTATTCTTTTAGTAATTTGATCGATTACTTCAGGAAACGAACCGAAGCATGAACATAGTAATTGCGAAATCGCATAATGTCAAGTGTCGAAGTCCCTGATTACAAGCCATTCTTCTGGCATTAAACTCACGTAGAACTCACGCGCGAACTCACGTTGAACTCACACGGGAATCAAACCGCGCAGCAATTTTTTGAAATAAACGATTCCAGCGCTCGCACTATATCTGGTGTCAGGCGAATCGTTCCAATTGATCCTGGAAAACCTTCAAAAGGCCCATGACAGTCGGACCCTCCTGTAATCAAAAGATCTAGCTTGCGGGCAAGCTTCTGGTATTTTTTGACCATGGAAAGAGTATGGCTTCTGTGGAAAGCTTCAATAGCATTTAGACCGTTTGATGCTAGTTCAGCAACAAGGGGTTCAATCTCTTTATCTTTTCCAGGATGCGCCAGGGAAGAAATTCCACCGGCGTGGCTTATCGCAGCAATAGCATCATGCGGAGATATCGATTCGCGTTCGACCCGAAACTCCGAGTCATAGTTCATAAGCATTCGGTATGCTTTTGATGCGTCGTTAACTATTCCAGCCGCCATCATGGCTTTGCAAATATGTGGGCGACCAATAGATCCCTTGCCGGCTTGCCGTGCGACATCATCGAAAGTCAACTCATATCCTTTGCCGTTGAAAATAGCGACTGTATCTTCCACCTGTTTCCTTCGGGCGAATTGCTGTCTCTGTATCATTTCTTTGATCGCGACATCATCCTTATTAATGAAGTAACCTAAAATATGAACGTCCTTCGTTTTGCCATTAGCTCGTTTGATAGTGGTATTAAACTCTATACCATCGATCAGTCTCAGTTTGCCTTCTGCATAACTGTGACCTTCTGCCAGGGCAGCGGTAGTGTCATGATCTGTAATCGCTATGGTCTCTAAACCGAGCTCACATGCCCGATTTATGAGCTCTTCCGTCGTCCAGTTTCCGTCTGAGTGATGAGTGTGCAGATGCAGATCAGCACTCATTTTTCCGCTTCCTCGAAACGAATTCTTTCGACGCTTTCGGCTTTGCCGGTCTCTTTGTTTATTTTCACCATGACGCCGCAGACCGCAGCTCTACCCTCGGCGACTTCAAAACGAGAGGGAAGTTGCTGAACCATGCGGCGAAATACTCCGTCGAAGTTCATTCCAATAACGCTGTTCATTGGTCCGCACGCGCCGGCATCCGTCAAATAACCAGTGCCATTTGGCAGAATTCGCTCGTCAGCAGTTTGAACGTGGGTGTGTGTGCCGACCACCGCTGAAACTCGTCCATCCAGGTACCATCCAACTGCCTGCTTCTCCGCAGTCGCTTCAGCGTGTATGTCTACAAAAATTATGTTGGTCTCGTTCTCGATTGTTTTTAGAATTTCGTCTGCAATTAAGAACGGTGAGCGCAATGGTTCCATAAATACGCGTCCATGAAGGTTGATGATTCCAACTTTGGTGCCTGCGCAGTCAACGACGACGTATCCTTTACCAGGCGTACCTTCTGGATAGTTTGCTGGACGCAGGATATTTGGATAATCATCGATGAAATCGAAAATTTCGCGGCGATCAAAAGTATGATTACCGCCACTGAAAACATTCACACCGGCATCGATTAGCTCATTGATATGCTGCTCTTGCACGCCGAAGCCATGTGCTGCGTTTTCAACATTTGCGATAACAAGATCAGCGTCGGGCTTTTTTGTCTTCAAGTAAGTGCAGAGCGCCCTTCTGCCAGGCTTCCCGATGACATCGCCGAAAAATAGAATAGTTAATGTCTCACTCATTGCTCAAGCATACCGTACAATGAGGTTTATCCGAATCCGGAAGCTCAATTTCTTTCCTAATCTGAAGATTTGCCGTGTTTGACTTGAAGCAGATAAGTAGTATTTCATTCATTATGCTGGCGCCGATTGTAGCGCCGCTGGTTTGCGTCGCTGAAACTGCCAAGGATGCTAAAGCTCCCGCTGCTCAAAAAGTCCAAACTGCTGCTAAATCCCAAGCATCTACCGCTGCTCCGGCTCAGGTTTCTACAGCCGGTGGCAAAGGGGCCAAGTCCGCTAGTCCAGATTCCGGGTTGAAATCTAACCCTGCTAATTCTGCCAAAGGTGATAAGGCAGAAGCTGGTTCCAAAGTGGCAAAGGATGACAAATCGACAAAACCGGCCGTTGCAAAATCGAAGTCTCGCTCGTCATCTATTAGTCGCTCATCATTTGTGCCACCACCTCCACCGGTCGTCCCGACGTTAACTGGACCCGGCATGGTTCCAACCGTTGTACTTGGTGGTGAACTTATCGAATACATGAGCGGTCCAGATCTCAAAGAGCTCCAAAGCAAGACGAGCCGGGATCTCAGCAAAGCTCGAAATAATCTGACTGCGCAAAACGAATTGCTGGCTGAGAAACAAAAACGTGCATTATCATTCGATTCACTATATGCAGAGGGCGTGGTCAGCCGTCGTGAGTTGCAAAATTGCAAGAAGGAAGCTGCAGATGCCGAGAGTGAACTTGAAGATGCGAAGCTTTTAGTACAGGAACTAGAGCGCAAGAATGATCGAATAGAGGCGCGCGTGAAGGCATTGTCCAAAACAAAAATGGCCGGAAAAAAAGCCCCCAAGAACACGCCTTAATGCTTAAGTCCGAGAAGTAAGAGAGCTTTCTGCGCATCCTTACTATGAGACTTAATTTAGTCTCAGTGCAACAGCCGCGAACACTTATCGCTATTCATGCTTGCATCTCAGATGTGATCGCTGTAATTTCGCCCGCATAGCTCATTAGTGATTCCCGCATTGACTCTAATGCTCTCTGATTTAAGATTCGGTTGGACTCGTTGGTTGCGTAGTCCGAGCGCGGTTTGGTTTGCTACGGTGTGGAGGTTCCCCCCATGGATCCGAGATTTGAATATAATGCGCGGCGACTTGCCACAGATTTGAGTTATGGCGATGTCCACGATGCGATAAACGTTATCCGGCAAGAGATATACAACAGACCGTGCGATACGAGAGCGCTGATCAATAGAGCCGAGTGGATGGCCGGACCCAATAGAAGACTTGATGTATATGAGACTAATTGGGGTGATATAAAAATTCAGGATCTGCGCAGAGGTCCTCAACGTTCATATCACGCAGGAACGATTCCATCGTTCTGTGACGGCGGCTTCCCCGGACCTGGCCGTGGTGGACCATTCCCAATTCCGATCCCAATTCCGATTCCGATTCCAATTCCAATTCCGCGTCGCGGACATGACCATGGTCATCGTCGATAAGAAAAGCATTCACAGCACGAAAGAGGAGGCATTGGTAGAACGCCTCCTCTTTTTTTTGTAGACGCTCTGGAGTTTCGCTGGGCTATCGCCCCTCTCAACTCCTTAGTCCTGCTTATTTGGGATCGTGAATTGGAAGCTTGAGCCTTTTCGGGCTTCTGATGCCAGCCATATGCGTCCACCATGTTGTTCAACGATCATCTTACAGATCGGCAATCCTAATCCGGTGCCGCGTTTTTTCTCATCGCTACCCGGAACTTGTTTGTATTGTTCAAATATCAGCTCGCGATATTCTTCTGGAACGCCCGGTCCGTTATCCTTCACCTCGAAATGAGTATGGTCGCTTTTTTCGCTGACGGCCACTATAACTTCCGAATGAGGTGGCGAGAATTTTACTGCGTTCGACAATAAATTCACCAGCACGCGAATCAATAGCGATTTGTCAGCGTAAACAAAGTGAGAAGTTGGGGTGTATTGGATCGAGATTTTGTGGCGAAGTGCCAGATGTTGAACTGCCGCCATCGAAGCCAAACAAATGTAATCAACATCTGAAAGTTCCGCTTCTATTTCGAACTTTCCTGCTTTCATTTTTTCAATATCAAGTAATTCATCGACAAGTTTGATCAAGCGTCCAACTTCCCCTGCATTGCGTTGGATAACTTCGTTTCCATATTCTGTCAGAGGCCCCAGTCCGCCTTCTGACAGAACGTCGAAGACCGAGAGAAGCGAGGTCAGGGGCGCCCGTAGATCATGATTGACCATTGCGAAGAACTCGCGTTTTACTTGCTCAAGTTTTTCCTTTTCACTTGTATCGACAATCGCGATTAAATAACACGAGTAAGAACCCAAGATCAATTTGCTCGCGGATACTTGTACGTTGATGAATTCACCGGTTCTCAATTTGATCCTGCTGTCGGTAAGAGTGCCAATTAGCTTGCTGTATTCGGGCGGTGCCGGACTATTCAATAGCTCGGGCATAAGCGTATGCAGGTGCTTGCCGACAAAATCGGCAGAACTCATCGATGAGAGGTTTAGTAATGTTTGGTTGGCGGATTCGACTATTCCCAGCTCGTTCGAAATCAACAAACCGACAGGAAGGATCTCGATGATTTGCCTGATGCGTGCTTCGCTTTCGGCAAGCAAACGCTCTGCATCCTTCCTGGCCGTAATGTCGTGCGCGACACAAAAGAGCTTTTTCTCAGCAGCCGACCAATGCGCGGACCACAACATGTTAATAACAGATCCGTTTTTGCGTACAACTCTGTTCTCGAAGTTGAGCACGTCAACGCTGCGTGCGGCACCGAGCGAAGCATTCAGGCTATTTTCTCTGTCTTCAGGAAGAATGATTTCTGTGAATTGTTTTCCGACAAGTTCCGCAGGTTCATAGCCGAGAATCTTTTTGCTTGCCGGGTTTACGCTCTCGAAATTCTGATCCGGTCCGATGGTGCAAATTACGTCAAGTGCTTGTGAGATTACTGACTGTTCTCTTCGGCTCAGTTCATTGAAGTCTATTTTGATCTGGCGCATTGAGTGATCCAATTCTTCCAAAATTGGTGGCGCTTTTTCCAGCTGCAGCGTTTGCCCCTCTCGAAGCCGCTGCGCGTTGTTTGTAAGCTGATCTATACCTTTTCGTAGAGCAAAATAGCTTCTAATCTGGAAGTTTGCGATTAACCCGCACAATCCGAGCAGCAGCAAAACAATATTGGTGTTTGCGCCTCCACTATTGGCTACAATGAAGCCACAGACAATCAATAAAGTAGTCAGAATACTGATGAGGATCGGAAAATCACTTTTCAACGAGCTCGTATCCTTGTCCGGGAATGTTTCTGAAAATTGATTCTTTCCCTTGTTTATCCAAAGCTTGCTTCAGTCGCTTGATGCAGGAATAAACCGCGTGCACACTAACATCAGTTGTAGATTCCCAAACACGTTCAATGATTTTTTCCGGTTTGAAAACTTTGCCCGGATTGCGCATAAAAAATTCCAACACTGAAAATTCTATGTTGCGTAGACTTACTTCCACTCCGCTTAGAAAAACTTGGCGCTTCTCGGGTTTCATGAGGAGTTCACCAACTCGCAATTCGTCCCCTGGTACCATCGGGGGGCGGCGCAAGAGTGCCTTTATTCTGGCAACTAATTCTTTCATGTGAAATGGTTTTGTCAGGTAATCATCTGCGCCCGCATCTAGCCCTTGCTCCTTATCTTCTATTGCGGACCTTCCGGTGAGCATCAGTATTGGTGTCACGCCGTTATTAGCCCTGAATTTTTTGATGGTTTGCACACCCGACCCGTCAGGCAGCTCCCAATCCATCAAGACTATGTCATATTGGAAGCGCTCTAGCATTTGCGATGCTTCTTCGGCATCATGGCTAAGGTCGCACTTATGACCTGCGCCTTTGAGAAACTCCGCAACGTTAAGGCAAAGAACTGCGTCATCATCAACAACGAGAATCTTTGCCATGCTTCCTCTTTATATCGAACAGGTAGTCCGGAAATCTATGTCTCGGCTGCGTTCACTTGCGAATCACGCTGTCATTTTAGCTGATGTTTTGTTTATTGGAAGCCGGTTCTTTTCGCTTGATAACGGGAATGGCTTTGATTGGTGCTGGGTTCTCCAGAAGTATCAATGCCACTGGAGTCGTTCTTTGATTATAGCGTTTGTGATTGTCAAAACCTAGGCAGGGTTGGGTTTCTGTCGCTGTGCCCAATAGCTTTCCAGGTGGTAGAACTTTGCGTATTCGGCAGCCTGTGCCCGATATTTTAGAGCCAGCTTAGGCTCATATTCATCAAGCCAATTACACACTTCGCCGTAGAGGTTGAGGATATTTGCCGCCGTCGCTTTTTTGTTGTTTGGTCTAATCGATTCTGGAATTTCCCCAGGCTTATTGAACTTGCCGATTGAATGCTCAACTACCTTTATGGCTTTGGCTCTCTTCCCCATTTTTGCAAGACAGCTAGCGTAAATCAATGTTGAATTAATTGTGGCATTGCCTGGTCCGTCAAATGGAAAACCAGTAAGTTCCAAATCGTGCATTCTGGAAGCATACTTGCTGGCTTCCTCATAATTTCCTTCGCCGAAGTACATCTCTGCAAGTATGCTAGTTGCTTGCGGCACTAACCATCCTGCTGATTGTTTTAATGTCGATGGCGCTAATTGAGTGATCTCGTTTCCATTGTCTAGCCACTTTCCAAATTCTTTGGACTCCTTGTCCGCTGCAAGAGCATATCGTCTTGCCTCGGGGATATTATTCAGATTATAGAAAGCCATTGCAATTAAACCTAAAATGCCAGGCTTCTCGGTGTATTTTTTGTCCTGGTTCTTTGGAATTTGGTCAAGACAGAGTTTGAGGTATTTTATTCTGTTTGGCCAATCACGGAGCTCTGAATAACAGATTGCCTCAAGCCAATATACGGCATACCTTTCTTTGTTGTTTCTTGCTTTGGGCTCCAGCTCCTTTAGCCTCCAAAGCCAGGCTTTGTATTGTTGCTTATCTGCTCGAAGTGAATCCACATCAAGCACCATCGCTTCCACTTGATCCGTATGAGCGTCATTCATTTCCGTGTCTATGGCGGCGAGCTCTTTCGCAAATGATTTTGGTGTTGCCACTAACGAGGGAGGCCTTTTGTGCTGTTGCTTGATCGAGCCGGCAAGCAGCAGAGGGATAGCAATAGCAGTCAAGATCAAGCCAACTGCGATAAGGGACTTTGTTCTATTCGGAATCTTGCTCTGGTGAGACTGACTAAAAGATTCCCCTGGAGTATCGAGGACTCTTCTTAAACGGTTTGCTACTTCATCTGCGCTTTGACATCGATCAGCGGGATCTTTTGCAAGCATCTCAGCCAAAAGATTCATGAGTCGTTCTGGAACTTGCTGAACGATGTTGCAAAATCTGTTGGTGGCGCTTTTATTCGAGTGCATATACAAAGCGGATACAGCTTCAGCTGAAGGGAAGAGCTGCTGTCCTGAAAGCATTTCAAATAGGATACAGCCGAGTGAATAAATGTCGCTGCGCTGATCGGCTGCCTGTCGCGACTGCTCGGGACTCATATACAGCGGACTGCCAATTAACTGACCTGTTCCCGTTAGCTTTTGCGAGCCTTCCTGGACTATGCGCGAGAGTCCAAAGTCGATCAACTTTACATAGTTGGAGTGCGGTTTGCTAACTAACATGATGTTTTCCGGCTTTAAATCACGATGAACGATGCCACTTGTGTGAGCATAGTGCAACGCTTCGGCGATCTCGATCGTTATCTGTGCGGCTGCTCTCCACGATAGTGCACCGTTGTCCAGAAAAGTGCGTAGTGATGTTCCTTCCAAATATTCGCAGATGGCATAAGGTGTTGAGTCCGGACCTAATGCAAGACCGTAGACCGTCATTATGTGAGGATGATTCAATTCAGAAAGGACTTTGAATTCTCGAAAAAATCTTGTCTTGGATTCATCATCCTGTACCGATACGCGTAATAGTTTTAGTGCAACTTCGCGTTCAGCATCGACCTGTTTTGCGTGGAACACTTGTCCCATGCCGCCAGCCCCGAGTTCCTTCAGGATCAGGTATCTCTTGTCGAAGATGCTTCCGGCTTTGGGTTCAGGCAAAATGATCCCTCCGTTGAGGATTATAACAGCACAAGCGGCGGTGGCGACGCGCAGGTTCTTGAAAGGAGAATCAGCGTGTTTCAAACGGTAGCGCTATTGTTTTGCCCAGAAATCTTCGAGCCCGTAGAACTTTGCGTACTCAGCCGCTTTTTTTCTGTACTTTGGTGCCAGTGTCGGTTCGTATTCATCAAACCAATCACATGCTTCTCCGTAGACCTTTAAGATGTCCGCCGCTGTAGCTAATTGTTGGTGCGGTTTGCTGATATCTTCAGGAATGTCGCCAGGCTGGTTGAACTTATTTACGATATCCTCGACTGTCTTAACTGCATCTTTTTTGTTTCCCAATTTTGCCAAGCAAACTGCGTAGCATATCGTTCCACTAATAGAGGCGTTGCCTGCTTGGGTATGTGGAAAGGCTTTCAATTCATCGAAGTGTATCGGTTGAGCAAATTTCATTGCATCTTTGAAATTGCCTTCGTTTAGGTAGAGCTGGGTCGGAACAATACCAAAACTGGTGACGGACCAACCGGAGATATGTCTAGTGCCCGAAGGTAACATTTCTTTGACTACATTTCCCTGAGCTATCCATTCGTCCAACTCTTTTGCGGTGTCGATCGCGGCCAGCGCATATCGTTTCGCTTCAGGAAGCTTGCCCATGTTTTTACAGCCCAATGCGCAGCCAAACAATAGACCAGGCACCTCTCCGTAGCGTTGATCTTTGCGCTTTGGAATTAGTTCTAAGCAAAGCAATAGGTACTTATTTTGTTTTTCGTAGTCGTTCAATTTCTTATAACAGATGCTTTCGAGCCAATAGACTCGAAATTTATCTTTATTTCTTCGCCCTTTATTCTCAAGCTGCTTAAGTCTTTCTAGCCAATGCGACAGCTTTTTTGTGTGCTCTTCATGTGAAATCGCAACGATGTTGGCTTCAGTTTGCTTCTGGTGGTACTTCTCCATTTCTTTGTCTAAAGCGTTGATTTCGTTTTGAAATGATTTTGGAGCTGATTCGATATAGACAGGTTTTCGTTTCTGTTGATGCATGAAAGCAGCAACGGAGATCGGAACCAAAGCTGCAAGAAGCATCGCGCTTAAAGCCACCATAATCTTCATCGCTTTCGGTTGCTTATTGGAATGGCTGAAAGACTGCCCTGGATTCTCAATGATACTCTTCAATCTCGAGCTGATTGCGAGAGCGCTTTGGCAGCGATCGTTTGGGTCTTTCGCTAACATTTCAGCCAGGAGATCCATCAATTTTGCCGGTACTTGCTGCGAAATGGCGACGAATCTATGTGTGGCACTCTCGCTGGAATGCAAATATATTGCAGATGCGGCTTCATTTGCTGGAAACAATTGTTGTCCGGAAAGCATCTCGAAAAAAATACATCCCAGGGAATATATGTCACTGCGATTGTCTGCTGCCTGCCGCGTTTGCTCTGGGCTCATGTAGAGAGGGCTGCCGAGTAGTTGACCGGTACCGGTTAGCTTTTGAGCGCCTTCTTGAATAATGCGTGCTAGCCCGAAATCAATGAGTTTCACATAGTTGGAATAAGGCTTGTTGACTAGCACAATGTTTTCTGGTTTGAGATCGCGATGGACTACGCCATTTTTGTGAGCGTATTGCAGTGCCTCCGCGATCTCTGAACTTATTCGTGCTGCTTCCTTCCAGTCCAAGGCTCCTTGAGCCAAATAAGTTCGAAGTGACATGCCCTCGAGATATTCGCAGATCGCATAAGGATCTGAATTTGAATCAATGCCGAGTCCATAAACTGTCATGATGTGGGGATGATTCAATTCAGAGAGAACTTTGAACTCGCGGAAGAATCTTGCTTTTGACTCCTCATCGGTTCCTGCGATCCGAAGCATCTTCAACGCAACTTCGCGATTGGCGTCAACCTGTGTCGCTTGAAAGACTAGTCCCATGCCACCAGCGCCGAGTTCCCTGGTGATCAGGTATCGTTTATCGAAAATGCTTCCGGCTTTGGGCTCAGGCAAGATATTCCCTCCGACGGGATTATACCCCGAGACCGTAGGGGGTGCGCATGGCGCTAGAATGGATACCATTGCGCTTTCTGGTCAATGCCTCGCTGTGTGTTGCGGCACTTTGTCCACAGCTTGTTGGGGATCAGCAACTTGGTTTGAATGTTGTTTGCGATTCACATGATGATCCAAATTCGCAACTACATGCGTAATTGAGGACACAGTCTGATGGGTCGAGTAGTTCGTCTGAAATGCACAAGTCTACAGACACAAATCGGTCAAGAAAGTCGTGATGATTAATGGGGTGATCCAATTTCGTCGGAGGGGTGTAACAGTTCTCTTTCTGTGGACTTTTTCTATTTGCCACTTAATCAAAAAGCATATATTTTGCGTATGCGATCGTCGTAGCGAATTGCTTATATATAGGACTCTGAAAAAGCCTATTCATGCGGGTTCAGGTCGCATGTCAAGAAGAAAGAAGATCAAATGTTGAATACCTGCGAATACGAAAAGCGTTTAAGCTAATATATTCGTATCGGAGTCCTGGATACGCATCAAATAAATCCGCGCAGTCACCGTATGTGGTGCGCGAAAGATGTTTGTGTCTCGACAAAGTAAATTCCTTGGAGGAACAATCAATGTTCTATAACAGATTCGTGCGCCGTTTCCCGGAAACCAGAACTTCAATCCGTCCTAGCCTCAGCCATCAAATGAGCTACGGACCAATGAGCTACAATCTTCCAATCAACACATTGGAACATCGTCAGCTTCACGGTATTTCCGGAATGAACAGCTGGTCAAATAATTGGCCACATGGCGTACAAACCTGCACAGCCCCAGCTGATGTTCTCGAGCTCGATGAGCAATTCATTATCGAAGTCGCTCTTCCGGGCGTCGTTCTCGATGATGTTCAATTGAAGATTGAAGAGAACGTTCTCTCAATCTGCGCCAAGCGCGTACCAACCCTTTTCGAAGAAAGAGCAACCATTCTTCAGAAAGAACTGCCGTCAATCTACTTGCTCCGTCAATTTGAATTCGACACCGAAATCATTGCTGAGCAAATTGATGCACGTCTCGATCGCGGTATTCTGTACATCAGCATTCCGAAGGTTGAAGTTGCATTGCGCGTTCCAGTGAGCGCCGGCATGGTAGAAAACCACATGCCGAACACCACTAAAACACGCGTCAGCAGCAAGCACGAAGTTTCCGTCAAGTAAGATAAAACAAGCAAGCGCTTGAATTATCTACCTGAATCAATCGAGTCTAGCTCGAACTGATTTAGCGGAAAAAGCTTAGGGAGGAGATCTGAGTATCTCCTCCCTTGCCACTTTTTTTACTATGATGGCGTCTCAGACTTAGGCTGAAAATGACTATATAGGAGAGGTAATCCTGAGCAGAGGTACAGCACCAGGGCAATCAGTGAGAGACTTTTGATCCCCGTTACGACACACAAGTTCTCCATTAGTCCGCCCATCGCTACTCCCAGAACATTAGCGGACATTAGAGTTACCGGCTTATCCGTCTTGTTGAGCAGTGTAGAAAAAATCATGCCACCGAAGAAAACAGGCGCGCATGTTATGAGAGCGAACGAAAATGAGATTAGCAGTGGAGGTATGCTTGAAGTTGTTGGAACTTGTACAAGGTAGTCAACCAAAAGCATGATGGTCAAACCCAAGTATGCGGGAAATGTTCTCTTGACTCCAAAGCGATCAGCGATCCAGTTCGCGAAAACTGCCAGGCAAAGAATGGTCAATATGACGACGGAGCTAACAATCCAGGTAGCTCCAAAAAGCAAGGACAGCTTTGTTATTGCTTTAGTTTCCATCAACATGAATGCCAGACCAAGGAAAAACATTGGCAGAAACTCTAACGGTTTGACGTTGAAGGTCAGCGACTTGCGAAATAGCAGAACTGGCAATGCCGCAGAGCTGATTAAAACAAAGATGTACAAGACTATCGCTGCGGTACTGTATTCCAAGTATAGGAACGGCCAATCATCTGTTGCGGCATGAGAGTCGGGTGCTTCGCCGGGGCGTTCCGGCCAAGGTCGCAGATTCATACCTTTAATAATGGCTGGATCGACAGCTTTGGCCCCCGGACCGAACAAGAACAAGCATGAGCCCCATTGTCGCGGGGTTGGATCCTGTACATAAGAAATTGGAGGAGAGCCGTTGGCGTCAGTAATTGTTTTGTACAATCTTCGCGTTGCACCCTCATTTCCACCGGTGGCGAAAGTGAGCGAAACAACACCGTTGGGATTCAGTAGCGACAGCGCCGATTTCAGTGACTCAACAGTGTACACAAAATTGTCTGAGCGAAGGAAAGAACTCATTCGTAGAATGTGGCCGGGATCCAGGTAGGCAAATTGAATGAGATCATATTTGTTCTTCGAATAGCGCAGAAAACTTCTTGCATCTTCCACGGCAACGTGTACACGAGGATCCCTGTATGGACGATCCGGATGACGTTCTACTCCGCACTTCGCAATGAAGGGATTGATTTCAACAGCGTCTACGTGTTTGGCATCATGCAGCAATGCATAGCGGACGTCGTTGCCTGAGCCGGAACCCAAGATGAGCACATTGGCAGGATGTGGCTCGTGCACATATGGCAGCTCGAGTATTGAGGTAGATTCTTTAACGGTATCGAAATGTTTGCCGCTGTGGAAGAACTCTCCGTTAATAAGTAGGAAGTAGTCGGACTCACCGCCTTTATCTTGTCCATAAGGATCCGCAGGTAATGGACCCTCCGCGGTCCAATTGTCCGTGGCGTACGAGCCAATTTTGATTTTGCCATACGGCGACCAAGTCACGTCCTTATCCACAGCTGCTGCAAGCAATGCCAGAACAAGCCCCAGTGGCAGAATGTACTTTTTTGAACAGAGGAATCTTGTTAGGGCAGTTATTATGACAATCCATACAGCGGGCGGGCTATATGTGAAAGAGATCAATGCAAATAACAAGACGCCGACAATGCTTCCAGCCAGATTGATACCATATGCCTTCAGTGCGGGGATGCTTGCAAATTCCCGACCAAGAACGCGACCAAGACTAACAAAGATCATTGTCAGGTTAACGACGAGAAGTCCAATAAGACTCAGAGAGATGAGGATACCGTGGGTGGTGCCTAAATTGAGTCTATTTATGTGAAGCAAGTCAGAAAGAGCAAGACATGCAAATGTGCTGAGAACCGAGAACAGGATTACGCTAGTTTTCGGCAGTTGCTCCTTGCTGGTGGCCAAGCCGATAGAAAATCCGATGAGGATGGCAGTGAGCGTGAGATTTGGAAAAACTCGCATCACTAGCAGCTCGACGCCAAACCAGCGAATGCAAGCTACCTCGGCAAACAGTACTAGTAAACTAACACTGAATAGACGCGCTGCTTGATTTTTACTAACTGACTCCACCTGCTGCCCACTTCTAAACTTTGACGTCAATTCTATGCCTTGGTCATACGCTCAAGAGTGCTCAAGCTTTATGGTAGAGCCAGTAAAAGCCAATGGGTTTGAGGACTTGCTGCTGGATCAATTTGCATTCCCATTCATATACTCGCGGAACTAACTCATCTTTGAGTCGGAATCTTCGGTCTGCGAAGTAGCGGTAGAGATATGGCACCGTGCTGTCAGATTGAAGCTTAAATCTCTTTGCCAGCTCTTTGCGCATTGTCTCTGAATCTATGACACTGTGCATTCCCAAATGCAGTTGCTTCCAAATTTCGAGATCGCTTTCTTTTCCAAACTTGTCTTTGATTTTTTGTTCGCCGAGACTCCATGAATAGGTTCCGGCTTCAGCAAGTACTTGCTTCAGACCGTAGAACCAGGTAGCACTTTTCTCGTCCATTCCTTCGACGGCGAACTCATCTAAAAGAAGTATGCCATTCGGTTTTAGAAGAGTGTGCACTTTCTCAAGGGCGACATCCAGCGGGTGCATGTGATGAAGAACTCGCGAAAACAAAATTACATCAAATGATTCTTTCTCGGCTGAATATTCAAAGAAGTCTTCTTCCTGGACTGTAATACCTTCGGCAGCCGCTCTCATGCTGGCATTCTCGTCTTTGTCTATTGCCGTGACTAGGAGTCCCGCTTTCTCCAATTGAAGAGCAAGTTCGCCACTACCGCATCCAACTTCGAGCAGCTTCTGTCCTTTCTGCACATGGCTTAAAACAAATTGCAGTGAGTGAAATGTGCAGATATCCATTTCTGTTTCTGCGGTGTACGTTGCGGTGGACACAGGTATCGCTCCTATTTTGAATCGGGATCGCTTGGTTTTGCTGGGTCTGTTGTCGCATCTGGAGGCGGTGTGTGATGCTCAATTGGGAAGGTACCGGATTGAACTGTGGCGACTGGCTCATCTGCAATTGGATGTTCCATATCTGCAAAACGTTTGTTGTTGTTTCTATATCCGTATAGCAGGTAGATCACCATGCCGATCCCCATCCAGCCAACGAAGCGGATCCATGTGAGTACAGGAAGGCTCATCATCAGAAACACGCAAGATAGAATTCCCAATATAGGAAGAGTTGGAGACCATGGACATTTGAATGGTCGATTCATTTCCGGATGGGTCTTGCGCAGCATAATCACTCCACCGCAAACCAAAATGAATGCTGCAAGAGTGCCAATACTTGTTAGTTCGGCCGCCGCGCTGATATCAATTCCCAGTGCCGGTATAGCGACGAATAAGCCGGTAAAGATGGTCGGCCACAACGGTGTTCTATACTTCGGATGAAGTTCTCCGAGTTTTTTCGGTAGCAAGCCATCCCGTGCCATCGCCATAAAAATTCTAGGTTGTGCAAGCTGGCAAACAAGCAGAACCGAAGTCATACCGGCCAAAGCTCCAAGAGAGACAATTATGTGAGCCCAGTTATTCCCAACTGCGTGCAGTGCGGTAGAAACTGCTGCCGCATCGCCTGCATATGTTTTGTAAGGCAATATTCCTGTAAGCACCAGCGAGACTAACACGTAAAGCAACGTGCAAATGATAAGGCTGCCAATCATTCCAATCGGCATGTCTTTCTGTGGATTCTTAGTTTCCTCAGCTGTAGCGCTAACCGCGTCAAATCCGATGAAACTGAAAAATACAATCGCAGCAGCCCCGAAAACTGCAGGCCACCCGTGTGGCATAAAGGGCACCCAGTTCTCAGGTTTGATGAAGAATGCACCGTAGAGAACAAAGAAAACGACGATCGATACTTTAACTATTACCGCCATTAAGTTCATCTTGGCGCTTTCCTGGACACCAATCACCAGAAGCACGGTGATAAGGGCAACAATGACGAAAGCCGGGATGTTTAAGGCGATATCCTGCCCCATAAAGGTCGGCAAATGAAGATCAGAATATAAGTTCAGGTTTGGCTGTTCAGCGATGGCTTTGATCTTTGCGTGGGCGGTATTGATATCTACCGAAAGCCACAGCGGTAGTCCTTGTCCCGTTAGTCCATGCCAAAAATGGAGGAAATGCTCCGACCAACTTACAGCGACAGCGACGTCGCCAACAGCATATTCGAGAACGAGATCCCATCCGATGATCCAGGCGACGATTTCGCCTAACGCTGCATACGCAAACGTGTAAGCTGAGCCAGAGACAGGAATCATTGCCGACAACTCAGCGTAGCACATTGCAGTTAGTCCACACGCGATCGACGCGATAATGAAGGAAATAACAACCGCAGGTCCTGCGCCTTCCCGACCCAGACTCGCGCCCATTATCAAATTGATGATGGGTGTATCAATTAAACTGGCAACTTTCCCCCCGGCCTCCATCAATTGCCCGGCGGCGGCGGCACCGGTCAAAGCAAAAATTCCTGAGCCAATCGTCGCGCCGACCCCAAACGAGATCAAGTCAAACGCAGTCAGCGTCTTTTTCATGAGCCGAGACTCATGGTAAGCCTCATCAATAAGGCTTTGCGGAGATCGGGTTCTGAAAATCCCCTTCTTTGAAACTTGGGGGGATTTATTTGATGGTGGCTGACTTGGTGGCGGTGTTGCCTGCTCTGTCACTGACCTTGACCTCTATCTTCTTTGCGCCCTTGGGAACGGGCACTGAATTTGCAATGAGCGTACCGTTCAATCCGTCGCTCGTGTTGCTTGTCGAGGCGAATGCAAAATACTCACCTTCATCAAAGCGAAACATGGCGTTCACAATAGGAGTTTGCTTATCCTTTGCTTGAACCTTGCATTCTACTTTGTCGCCGTGGCGTTTGCATTCAATAGTTTCAATTTCCGGAGCTGTGTTATCCACCATTACGGCTCGAACGTTGATTGTTCGTTGGTGGTCCTCAGGGTTTGAGAGCCTGTCGTCAACGATAAATCGCAGAATGTAGGCGCCGTCTTTGCGTTTATTCGTGTCCCAGTTGTATGAGAACGTTTCTGTTGAAGTACCTTCGCTATTCTTTCCAGTTGTAGTTGTGCTGGCGCTGACGGAAGTGCCGCGAGCATTTTTTGCCTTAGGCTTCTTCTTGTCATCGGACTTGTCGTCTTTATCATCCGACTTCTTGTTATCGCGATCAGGCGCCGACTCGCCATCCTTTTTGTCTTTGTCGTCGTCCTTTGAATCTTTGTCGGAAGCGGAGTCTTTATCCTTGTCTTTGTTGTCTCCGTCTTTGTTGTCTCCGTCCTTATTCTCGCCTTTGTTGTCGGGCTGATCGTCGAGTTGAATGCTCTCAGCATCGCCGAAACGTGAACGGCTGCTTTCGCGAATTACTCCTAGAATCAGAGACTTATCGCTAATTTGACCGCCGTAACGAGAACGACGTGACTTGGAATCGCGAGAATCGGTTGTTCCTTTTGAATCTTTCGATCCCTTCGAATCCTTGGAGTCTTTAGAACCTTTAGATTCGCCGGAAGCTTCTTTTGAACTCTTCGAATCTTTTGAATCCTTTGTGTCCTTGGAGTCCTTCGAATCCTTCGAGTCCTTCGAGTCCTTTGAGTCCTTCGAGTCCTTCGAATCCTTCGAATCCTTGGAGTCCTTCGAATCCTTCGAATCTTTCGAATCTTTCGAATCCCTAGTGTCCTTTGAGTCCTTTGAATCCTTTGAATCCTTTGAATCCTTTGAATCCTTGCTGTCCTTTGTTGCTTCCTTGGTGACGGAAGATTCTTTCTTCGCATTCTTCGGTCGCAAATCTGACGTCAATGGTTCCCATGTCTTACCTGCATCACCCGAGATCTCGATTGTGCAAAGCATGTTGTCGCCATCACCATCGGTGCTTGTGATGGAAATATCTTGCTTGCCGCTGACCGCGCTTGCTGCTTTTAACGAAATTGTTGAGAACTGCGGGGCAACATCCTTCGGCATGAACACTACATCAACGCGGCCAATTTGTGGACCGGATTGTTTTGCTGCCACTATGTCGGTCGTATTCGTCCAAACTAATTTGTATTGGAGGAAACGACCAGGAGGTGAGCTGAGTAAATACGATTCGCCATCAAAGTTAGCTGCTGACCAGGGGCTCCAGGTGGCATCCGCCATAGAGGTGTTGCCGGTTCTTGTTTCTACCCTGACGTGCGTATTGACGGTTCGATCTGATTCAGTGAATGGACCAGAGGTGCGCAATCTAACCCAATTTGCCAGCCGGCCTGCGTCTTTTACCTTTGATTCGTAATAAGGTGTTTTCGAAGACGTCAAATTGAACGACTTCAATAGCGACAAATTCGAGCTACCAGCAAACAATTGCTTTCCATTGGTTGCTAATCCCAAAACGGCTTCTTGTTCTGTGTGGCAAACAGGAATGAAATATGGCTGCTCTGTGACGGGGTCGATTGCCGCCATCGTAATGTCGCCTTCTGCGTCTCCCGAGAAAACCGCATCACGATCAGCGTCGTAATAAAGCGTGTAGAAAGCTTCGCTGCTTGCTAATGATTGTGGTTCACCTGAGGGTAGAACGCGAACGAGCTTGCCTTGTGAGGCTGTTGAGACATACAAGTCGCCATTTTTTGTGCGAGCTACACCAGTGACAATATGGTCAGGTGATTGATAAATGGAGTGAGGTTTGCCGTTTTCGTCAATGCTGAACACGGATCCTTTTTCTGATGTTCCAATGTATAGCTTGTGATCGTTTCGGCTAAAGAAGAGTGCTGTAACATGCGCCTGACCTGTGTCGAAGACTGGCGTCGCAACACGATTTTTGTCCAGCTTATAAACTTTCCCTTTGCCGGAAACGCCTATATATAGATTGTCGTGATCGTCAGTGCAGAGTGCCGAAATAACTGGTTCGGCCGGTTTGTAGATTTGCTTAGCGTCACCACTTGGGGAGATCGCATAGACTCCTCCGCCGGGCACAGCCGCCGCGTAAATGGTGCCTGTAGAGTCAGCCGCTAGCGCTGGCACGATTGTCGTGCTGAGTGCTGTGAGTAGCTCTGGCTTGCTGCCGTCTCCACGCCACTTCCAAATCTTGTTGTCGGCGGCAAAGTGGAAACTTCCCTGTGACCATACCCCTGCCCAAATTGTATTCTCGGGTGAGACTGTTTGCGTGTCAGTGTTATCTAGACCGGGACCGATGCGTCCCCAGCTGTCGATTGTGGTGCCTTCAGTTTTTCCATTGTGGAAATCTTCCTCGGTCTCCTGTCTCCATATTTGGTGCAGTCGCATGTGCGGATATAGTTTTCCTGCTGAGGAAAATATGGAGCCGCTCGATGAGGTGGTTTTTGATGTTGAGCTTGAAGATGCTTGAGCATTGCCGGATTGCACGACTACTGTTCCGCTCAGACCGCCTGGAAGTATTGTGACCGTTTGGCCGGATCTATTGTTCGATCGACCTATGTTGTTTGAAGAGCCAAGCGTCTTTCTTGCCAAATCAGTCATCGCAGGCTCGTCGCCGCCCGTGTAATTAGGCATGCTGGAAGGAGCTGAGCGGGCTGCCGCTTTGTCCTGACTGCGTACTTCAACTGTAAGAATGTGGCTGCCATAAAGCATGTAATCGGTTAGCTTCCTGGTTTGAAGTTCGCCTTTTACGATCTGCGGTCCACGTGTGTGCCGGTTCGAGAACAGAACCTTTGCCCAATGGCTCGGCGGGTCTGGAATCTTAACTCCATTCATTAATAGCGTTTGATCCCAGAGTCCGACAACCAGATTGATCTCGTCGCCGCGACCTTCGCGTCTTATTTCATCGGCGATCTGTTTGAGCGATTCCGGTTCTGGATCTGACAATCCAATGCGATGGCGCACGTAGTCGATCTGATCACCACCGGCAACACCAAGTACGAGATTGCCATCTGGTGCATCTCTGGGAATTTGAAAACTGAGAGTTTCAGTGCGAGGTTCTTGGTTGTATGGCTTTACGACGCACATGACTTTAACTTGTTCGCCCGGTGCGGCAAAAGGCTTCTCGACGTAAACGCGATCGATGTTCGCCGTTTTGTGTCCATCCTCAAGCGTTACTCTTATCTTGAATGATTTGATAGCAGCCTTTTGGAAGTCGTTGTTTGCGATCGCGGAAGCGTTTCTGTAAACCGAGCCAGCAACAGAGCTTCCACCCATCATCGACATCAACATTTCCAAAACTGAGTGCGGAGCGATATTGGAGCCGAACTTATCCTGGCGTACGAGAGGATCGATCCCTTCCGCTTCAAGTTTGCTTTCCACTTTTGCAACGTAGGGACCTGCATATTGGTGGGTTGCCTCGACGGCGGACATCGTGGTCGCAGCCAACAACTGCGGCGTCAGGTCCGGATGGTCGACAATTTTGCAGTTGAAGCTGCGTTGAATTTTTCTTGTTTCGTCAAAGACTTCAAACGATGCCGGGATCATCTTTGATGCTTTGCCGATCTGACCACCGCATGACCAGGGGCGGTCCGTCGTGAATGAACCAACTTCGGCGATCGGCGATGCGATTTTGAAAGATACGGAGAGGCTTGGCAGAACCTGGTGCACCACAGCTGTTGCCATCGGAAATTCAATTGCACCAGCTGAAAGGAATGGGTGTCCGAACGCCAGCACTTTATTTCCGAATCGGGCTGTAGTTGTTCCGGTAGCGACAGTTGTGAAATCACCTGATGTGAGAAGAACGCTCACAGCTGATCCCGGTTTGATTTGTCCGGCAGCAGCAGCATTTAATCCCGAGCTGGAAAGCCCGCCTGATGATCCTGAGCTGACCATCATGCCGAGATCTTTGAATTGCTTGGACAAGAATTTCTCTGCATTCGGCGAGAAACCGGCTAGTGCCACGGGCGATACCAGAGGACTCATGTGCAGTTCGCCTGAGCTAGTGTTTTGCAAACCGCTCTCGTTAAAGGGCACCTTGAAACCGCGTTGAATAGCTTTGGCTATCGGTGTCTTTTGCTCATCTCCACCGGCTAATCCGTCGAGCATTTCGACGATGGGCGTTACGCCAGCAATTGGTTCCTTCGAAAAATCATATCCAAACGATACGGCGCCAATGAGTTTGCCGTTTACATAACAGGGACTTCCGGACATGCCTCTGATCACATTGTTGTTTTCCATCGCAGGACCGGAGAGTTTCACCAAGATCGCGTCGCGACCGGACATCACCTTTTTCAGAACGCCGATGACGGTGAAATCAAATTTCTCGATTGCGGTTCCGTGGAATACCGACAGTCCGTACCCTTTCATGCCGGGCTTTACCTCGTTGGTTGCAAGGTACGAGCCGGTTGGCAGATATTTGTGAACGAAGCTGTGATCCGTCGTGTCTAAAAAGGAACGCACGGGTAACTCTGTTGAAGGAGCGTCCAATGCTGGGCCGGGTGCGTCAGCGGCGGCAAGGCTGGGTAGCCCCGTCCCTACTGAAAGCAGTACGCACATTCCCAGAACCAGCACTTTTTGGGCGGTTCTGATGAAGTCATTTTTTATGCTTCTCTCTGAAGCTGACATCGATGGATACAAGGGGAGGCTCCTGAATATGCTGAAAGTATCTAAAGTACTAATGCATGCAAGTTTCCGAGTTTCGGAAACGATCTGCTTAGAAAAATGTGAAGCAGCTCGTATGAACTTACACATACAGGTTAACAGAACTCGTTTTATCATGGACCGAATTGACCACGCCATATGTAGTTCTGTGGCTAGTCAAGTACCAACCCCTGAGGGATTAGATGAGACGTTCAATTTTACCGGCTTTCAGTCTATCGGCTCCACTTTGCTTCCTTCTTGCGCTCATGCCTTGTTTCGCGCAGTCGGCGCGTGTGCCTGATTCCAAATTATTAGCGCAGGGAGCGCCGTCTCCAGGAGGCGCGCCTTCACCTGGTGGAAGTCCGACTTACGCGCCCCCTTCAGCTTACCCGTCTTCTGCCGGTTCACCTTCTCCCGGTGCTCTGCCGTTTCCAACAGCCGTTCCGGTAAGTTCGCCGAAAGCTTCAGGTCCGGCAGCGCCGATTCCAGGTGCCCAGGGACACTCGCTCGAATCACCGCACTCGCCTTATCGCCGCCTGCCACTCAACTACCAGAATGCAGCTGTGCGGCTCGAAGAGCTACGTAACATTATGGTCACTGCCAAACCGAAAGAGTTTCAAGATGCTATCGGTGATTACCTTGATTGGCTTGCCGACATGGCTGATGCTCATTGGAAAATATACAACGCTTTTGCCAAGGTCGAGTCCATGAAGCCTCAAGCAGATGTGGAGAAACAATCGACCTTGAAGTTGGGGCAGTTAAAAAGGCAGGCAATGCTGCTGAAGGCGGAGTTCTTGATTCGCGAAAACCGTCAACCTGAAGCGCTGCAACCACTGGTTGATATTGTGGTTGCCGAGCCGAAAACTGCAACCGGAGAGGCTGCTTATTCGCTCCTGAAGCAAATTGGATTCTCGGAAGAAATTTCCCTGAATTCGTTACCGATCGTTCCAGGCGCGTCAAAACCAGCTGCACAGATTGCAGGACCAGCAAAACCTCCCGCGCAAGTTTCAGCGCAGCCGGCAGCACAATCCTCAGCCAAACAGCCACTGAAGACGGCCGCTGAGGCAAATGGTAAAAAGCTCTAGTTCAAGTGCTGAGCGCTTGAGCTGTTGGAGTCCCCCTATTTGACAGGTTCGCTTCAAAAGATTGAAGCGGCAGGATGCCGCCGTGCTACAAGATCCAGCCGTGCAACAAGATCCCCTAAAGAACTAAAGATGCCGGCAAGATGCCGGCGCTCCCGGGGTCGAACCGGTCCCGGGCGCGAAGCAAGCTCGCGGAGTGCGTTTCTGATCACGTTACAGCGAAACCCGGTTCTGAGGGCTCGAACGTCGACTCCTCACAAATGTCCTACAAATTAGTCATAGTATCGTTTATAAGGATCTATACGTTCTTCAAAAGAACAGATTCTAAGCAGATTGGATTGCAATTTAGCCGGGAACGATCGGTTAATCACCAGGTGGAATCAAAAAATGGAAAAGCAGAACGAAAAGCAAACAGTTTTCCCAGAGAAGAACTCATTTACTCCTCTCGACTTTTTTGTTTTTCGTTCTCCGACATTGCCTATTCAATATTATTATTCGCTCGCCGAAAGAATGAAGAAGTCGGATCTCAAACTCGGCGATCTGATATCGAGTAACAAGCGAATAGAACGCGCCTTGGCTGTAGGAAATCCATCATTTTATGGATCGCTGAAAAACGCAAAGGAAGATGCGAAATCAGCAAAAGACTACGAGAAGTTGCTTGGAAAGTTGCTTCGCATTCTGATTCGGATGTCGACGCGCTCAACACCGTTTGGCTTGTACTCAGGCGTTGCGATCGGCCGCTGGGGTGAGAAAAGCGAATTGAAGGTTGCTGATTCGGGTAACAAAACTCGTTCCCGCCTTGATATGGAATTGGTAGCAAAACTTGCTTTCGGTTTGGAGAAGGAGCTATTGAATCGTCTTGATTTAGTGCTCAATCCAACAGTCCGCCCTTATGGCAATCGCCTGTATCTCCTGGAGAAGGCGCCTGTTCTTGACGAGAAGGATGTGGATGGATCCTGGATTGAATCCACGGCTGAAGTTGATCTGATTGTGAAATTGACCAAGACACCAATCTCATATGGCGAAGTCCTGAAAGCTCTCGTTGACACGGGCGAGATCGACGAAGAAGACAGTCATTTGCTCATTGACTATCTTGTCGAGAATACTTATCTGCTGACGAATCTCCGCCCGAACACCTTCGATGCACGCGCAGGGGAAGACCTTCTTGAGGTTCTGAATGCATCCGAGAAAACTGAGTTGCGTGACGCTATGGCAGAGGCAATTGACACTTTGCACTCGTTCAATAATGGAAAAATTGAAATTACTGAGCAGACTTATACGGAGCTGAACAAGAAAGTCGGGGAAATGCTCAAGGAAGGCAAGATCTCTAACTCTGGATTGCAGACAGACATGGAACTTGAGCTTTCCCATAATTCACTCAATAAGAATTTGGCAAATGAGCTTGCCAGATACGCGGATCTTCTTATTCGCTTGAGTCCGCAAAATCCGCAGGACTCGGCTTTGAATTCGTACCGCGAGCGCTTCATGAGGCGCTTTGAGGGACGCGAGGTTCCAATTCTGGAACTGCTCAATCAAGATTATGGACTGGGTTTCCCTGACTATCTTGCTGGTCCTGCTGCCGGAAAAACTGATCATGGTAAACAACGAATCATTGATGAGTTCGTCGCTGAAGCGATTCGCGATCAGAAGCTAGAAGTCGTTGTGGACGCCACTGCGCTGACGAAACTGATGTCGCCCGTGAAGGATTTCGTTTATCCAACGTCTTGCGATCTTTTCGTTGATATCATTGCAAACTCACTTGAAGACATGGACAACGGCAACTATCAATTTGTGAATGGTTCTGTTGTGAATGGCGCGGGGCGCAACCTGGGGCGTTTCGCTGACATGCTTGGCGATAAGGCCATAGGTTCACTCAAAGATGTCATCGCTGCGGAAGAAAAAATAATTCCAGAATATATGAACGTCGAGTTGAGCTCAATGGCTCGCATGTTGCGACTGGGCAATGTGAGCACTGTTCCGCTGGTCCGTCCTTATCACATAGTTATTGATTCATGGCCCGGAACAGAAAACGAAATCCATAGCGAAATTATTCCGCTGGACGATTTGCTAGTTGGAATTAAGGACGACAGGTTCTATCTACGTTCTAAAAAACATGGCACCCGTGTTCTTGTTAATTCGCCGAGTCTTGCAAACCCGACTTACAAAACGCAGATTGCTCGCTTCTTGACGGCTGTCTGCGAGGATGCGACTTTGCGCTTCGGTGGGCGATTCTCGTGGGGGACGGCTAGTGCTGCGACATTTACACCGCGGCTGCGATTTGAGAAGTTTATTTTAAGTCCGGCTCGCTGGACTATTCATGTTGATGCTGATTTGAAGACGAAATTCAATAAAGCTGATGCATTCAAGTCGTGGATTAGCCAATGGCGCCAACGCTGGTTCGTACCGCGTTTTGTGCAGTTGAGAGATTTTGATAATTTGCTTCTGTTGGATCTGGACGACGACGCGCAACTCGAAGAGCTTCGGAGAGAATATTGCACTACAAAACAAAGTTCGTTGAACCTGCAGGAATCGTTTTGTGATCCACAGCAACTCTGGGTCGAAGGTCCAGAAGGTAAGTACGCATCTGAGCTTGTTGCTTCATTCATTCTGAGCGAGAAGCCAGAGGAAAAACAGGCTGAGTCATTTCCTTTGTTCACTGCCGATGTGGAGCCTGAAGATCGTGTTCGTATTCCCGGGAAGGATTGGATTTACTTCAAGCTGTATGCCGGAAAGAGCTTGCAGGAGGACATTTTAGTTCAGAGCGTCCAATCGCTGGTAGATGAATTGAAGAACGGCAAGTTAATTGATTCTTGGTTTTTCATCCGCTACGCCGATCCAGAACAGCACTTGCGCATTCGCTTCAATGGTAATGCGGATCTCCTTCGTGTCCAGGTTCTCCCGCGGGTAATGGAGCTCTGCGATCAACTATTCACCGAACAACTTTGTCAAAAATTCGTAATTGACAGCTATGATCGCGAAATTGAAAGATACGGAGGCAACGAAGCAATCGGTGTTGCAGAACGCTTGTTCAGCGCCGATAGCGAGTTAGTGCAGAACTTGTTGCGGTTGGAATCTTGCGAGAACTGGTCATTTGTTCGCAATAATGTTTGCTCAATGACTGTGGACCTTTTGATGGAGTCGCTTGGATTCGTTGGCGAAGAAAAGTCTGCATGGTACAAGAAATTCGCCCCAGCCAGAACTGAGATGGGAACGGAGTATCGTAATCAAAAGGATGCTTTGCACCGACTCTTCGTTATCGCTTATGACACTGCTGCCGGTGCAAGTTCGCGCGGAGCTGATGGCACAAATTCAGAGGATGATGAATCTGTCGATGTAATTGCAGAGCTAAGCGAAGCCTTGCGGATATGGAAAGAGCGCTTGCAAAAGGTTGGCGAAGAATACAGGAACCTTGAGAAACAGGGCTTGTTAACGTTCTCATTTGCCCATATCTGCTCGAGTTTTGTGCATATGCATTGCAATCGTTATTTAGGTGTTGAGCTTTTAGATGAACGAAAGGTTCGTGCATTAGCTGCCCGCAGTCACGAATCCCGAGTAAATCGAAAGGAAAGCAAAGCCGAAAAACTAGTAGAAAGCGCAGTATAAATTGCGCACGCTGTCTAGTTTCGAAGCACGGTGTCCAGTTTCGAAGATTCGTAGTATGGAG
>JAIEQI010000057.1 GCA_019747875.1 Candidatus Obscuribacterales bacterium | reverse complement strand
TGAAGAATATGGGGATTTGCTGAGTCAGGTAAAGACTTTGCTACACTTCAGCACATAACCGCTGACAACACATAAAAGGAACTCATCGGTGAATTCTTTTTTGAGTTCCTCGATCTCTTTGTGCCACCGGAATTCACTGCCAAACTAAACAGGCTGGTAGCAGTGCAGGTGGATAAAGAGTTTCAAGCAGAGCTCGAACCCGGAAAAGCACACCGAGCGGACTTGGTATTTCAAGTTTCAAACAATCGTTCCAACAAACCGTCTTTGATACACATTGAAATCGAGTCGAGTCACCAAAAGACATTGCCAGGAAGAATGCTGCACTACTATGCATCACTGCACAAGAAATACAAGATGCCAATCCTTCCAATCGCGATCCTTTCATTTAAAAGCCCGCGGAAAGCAGCATCTTCGCGAATAGAACTTTGTTCCAACGGGATCTCGCTTGGATATTTCCAATTTCTTGTGGTGCAGCTTAATATGATGAACTGGCAGAGTTTCCTCAAGATTCGAAATCCGGTAGCTTCAGCATTAATGTCCTGCATGTGGTTCACAGAAACGCAGCGTCCTGAGGTAAAATTGAAGTGCTTGCTACATTTGGCAGATTTAAGCCTTCCCCCAAACAAGTCGGCAGTAGTTCAAAAGTTCATACATGCTTATCTGGACTTGTCTACTTCAGAAAAGAAACGATTCGAAGAGATGGTCAATTATTTAAGGCCTTTTGAGAGGGACACTATTATGACGTTTATTACAGGCTGGCATAAAGAAGGGATAGAAATCGGGCGTGCCGAAGGACTGGCCGAAGGTTTGGCCAAAGGGCTGGCTGAAGGTATGGCTGAAGGGCTGGCTGAAGGTATGGCTGAAGGTCTGGCTGAAGGGCTAACCCTTGAAGCTCAAAACATAGTAAAGCGTTTCGCAGTGAGAAAATTCGGTTCAATAAATCAAGAGCTAACAAACCGGATAAATACTCTTAGCAAGGAATACTTGGAGCAATTAGCAGAAGATTTTCTGGACTTCTCAACAATAGAGGATTTAGAAACCTGGCTTTTAAAGATTCAACCAGGAGACAGTAAGTGAGTAAAATCGAAAAAACGACACAGGCATTCCTCGACATAGTGAATTCAAATACGGGTCCAGCTATTTACGAACTGCCTCCAGTTGAAGGAAGGAAGATCTTCGAGAGCCTCCAGGCATCAACGCCTGTAAAGAAATTGGATGCAGATCTTACAGATGTCTCGGTAGACGCCGGTAACTACGGCAGCGTATCGGTAAAAATCGTTCGTCCAAAGGGTAATAACAATAAGCTTCCGGTTCTCTTATACATTCATGGAGCGGGTTGGGTTTTCGGAAGTTGGAATACACACGATAGACTTGTACTTGAGCTTTCAAACAAGGCTGACATTGCTGTTGCATTTGTCGAGTATTCTTTGTCTCCAGAGGCAAAGTCCGGTGATGCAATAATGCAATCATGTGCGGTTGCACGCTATTTGAAAGACAATGCGCGCGAATTGAACATTGATGCAACTCGTATGGCGGTTGGAGGCGACAGTGTCGGTGGCAATATGTCAATCGCACTGACAATTCAGAGTCAATTAGAGGCTTGTCCCCGCTTTGTTTTTCAACTGCTATTTTATCCAGTTACTAATGCAAAGTTTGACACAGATTCGTACAAACAATTTGGCGAAAAACATTTTCTGACCACAGAAGCGATGAAGTGGTTCTGGAAACAATATGAGCCAAATGAAGAAAACAGAATGCATATGCTTCTTTCACCTCTACAAGCAAATACGAATGATCTGAAGAACATGCCACCAGCTCTGGTGATTACAGCAGAGTGTGATGTACTTCGTGATGAAGGCGAAGCTTATGCTCACAAGCTTATGGAAGCTGGTGTATCGGTTCAAGCCATTCGATGTCTAGGCACGATCCACGATTTCGTGATGCTGAATGCAATCACCGAAACGCCAGCAGCGCGGCTTGCAATTGAGGTTGCGGCGGCGAAACTTCGAGAGCACTTGCACCAAGCCTTTGCTTCCGCCAACGTATAGAATTCGGTTCGATCCCGGGAGCGCCGGCATCTTGCCGGCTTCTATTGTTTTTGCGATTCGCAGCGGACATCATCAGTTCATTTTTTTGCAATCGAACTCTTCTCTATTCGCTCCAGCATGGTCACTGCAATTGGGTATTCGTAGAAATGTCCATCACCATATTCTCTGACCCACTTTAGATTTTTCAGCGCAGCTGCAAGGTCACCAGACAACGCCTGATCGACTCCAAGGAATGCGCGTGCTTCAGTTCCGCGCTGTTCTCCTTGTGCCTGTTTCAATAGCTCCTCGGCTTTTATCTCACCGTTGAGATACTGGACAATTGGCGCGGGCCAATATTCCTTGACCATCCGCTTTGAAGCTTCTGCAACCAACTTTTTAGCGGCATCCTTGTTGCCCATCATTTTGTACGCAAAAGACCCATAAAGCATCGCATACATTCTGTGGAAATCCGGATCGTAAGTCATTCGCAAAACCTGCTCGACATCCTGCAAACATTTCTCTGGCTGGTTCAAGCAGAGGTAGGTAAGACAGCGCGGATAATAAGCATTCAAGCAATCCGGATCAATCATGATGGCGCTCGTGTAATCTTGGAGTGCTTTCTCATGTTCGCCAATTTCGTCATACTCCATGGCGCGCGTCAAATAACCATTCCGAAACGCTGGACGCAACTCTAAAGCGCGCGACAGGTCAGCGATCGCCTCGCTGGACATATGTATCTCGTGATAGAGCAATCCGCGTGAGAAGTAGTCCTCTGCATCCTGAGGCTTTTGTTGATTGATCACCAACATCGCTTTCTGCATCCAATGAGCAGCCTGTCTTTCGTCACGCTCGACTCCGTATCCGTTTTTGTACAGCTTCGCCAGCCGTCCAAAGGCTTGCCCGCTATTTTTGGTGGCAGCCAATTTATAAAAGGTAACCGCTCTTTTATAGCTCTCTGGATCTCCAAACTCATAACAGAGCAAATCTGCATAGGCTAGTTCTGCAGGAACTGCATCCATGCTGACGGCCCGCCGCAAATATTCCTGAGCCAGCTTAACATCTTGCACGACGCCTTCCCCAACCTCGTACAAGTTAGCCAGCTCCAAAAACGCAGCCCCTATGTCTTGAGTAGCAGCCATCTGATAATACTCTGCTGCCTTATGGAGATCACGTTTGACACCATCCCCATTTGCGTACATGTAACCAACCCAAAGCTGTGCCCTCGCAAGTCCGAGGTCAGCCGATTTCTTTGCAAGGCGAAAGACTTCCTGAATCTTTTCGGGCGAAGCACTTCCAGCTTCACGATACACAGAAGCAAGCTGAATCAGCGCGTATTTATCATCCTGCGCGGCCAGTTCTTTTAGTTTTTTCTCCGCGCGTTCATACAAGCCGGGCTCGTATATAAGCTTGAAGGTTTGCCGATCTCGGTCAGTCATTTTCAATACAACGTTTTGGAAGAACATCATATCGCTGCCGTTGCACGAATGACCATCAAGCCCCAACGCATGACCTATCTCATGCAGGAACACGGCATGTCGTTTAGGCATACGGTCATCAGCAACGCTTTGAATGGGCGGCTCAAGCCTCACCACATCAATATTGACTTTGCTGATTCGGCCAACGCGCCACTTCGGCGGTCCCTCACAAACAGGCACCGTATGCGCCATCACTGTTTGAGAGAGCCCGAGATCAGAATGCTTTTGCGCTTGCGAAAAAACGATATCTGCGTCTTCCGGTTTCAGAACAAGTTTGTAGCTAAGACGCTTAGGTACTAGTGCCACCCACTCGTCAAAGCAGGACTTAATGCAATCAACATCTACCTTCGAAAAAGCACCGGCTGATTCCCCTGCGGGGATGTATACCTTAATAGGCATTCGGTTCTCCGGCCAATACGTTATTCGTGAGTGGCTTACTAGTTCGCCAAAATAGTCAGGTTCCTTTGCGCTCTTGCGCGTATCTGCCAACTCCTCGATTGCCAGGCGAGGTCTACCGTTCACCCGCTTAAAATCGGGCGAATTGACACAGATTCGATAATCCATGGACGCTAGATCAGGTTCGCCAGATTGATCATGGTGCTCGGCTGATTCGAGAAGATCTATAGCATCTTGATTGAATGTAATCAAACGCGGTTTTAAGGTGTGATCAAAAGGCAGATGCAAATGTATCTTTAACGCCGGACCAGTTTCGTCCAACACCAGACGATAAAAAGCCGCAGCCAGTCCAAAAACAAGTGCGACCGCAACTAGAAAGAGAATTCGATACTTTCGCTGTGTAAACCAGCTACTTCCGGACATTGGTTCCTACCTGAAAGACTCGATTTGCCCCCACAGCAGACAATCAAGCTACCATAATAGACCCCCATCTACTATAGGGTAAACTCCACAGCCTGCGGGCAGTAACTGGGTATATCATCCTCGATGAGCCCGGAAAGATTAACGCGAGCCTTAATCGTAGGTTGTGCACTGTTGATGACGGTCTGCAACTTATCGGTTCATGCAGCCCAAGACTCCCCAGAGAAGCTTCCAAATCTGACCAGCACAGAGCCGCAAGCTTCGGCAGCAGGGGAGGCGAAGCCAGGCAACGTCGAACCGATTCAGCCAGGCGCAAATGAAAGCGAGGCGAGCAAGACTTCAAACCAGTCCGAAACCGACCTTACCGCTCCAGATGATGCAGCAATAGGTAACTTAGAACAAAAGTACTTCGGCTCAAACTTTGAAAAAGATACTTTGAACGACCGCATAACGCGCCTGGAAAAGTTTGTATTTGGGGGTCCCTCCAAAGCTGATAGCCAAACCAGACTAAAACGTTTGTTGAAAGTGCTGACTGCACGGAAAGGTCCCTTCAGCGCTCATTCGGTAGATTCAAATCCAGCACCGACGAAAAACGAAAGTGCTCCACAATCTCCGGAACTCGCGACCTCAACTACTAAGGCAAATCCGGGGACAGCTAGCAGTAGTTCAAGTATAGGCCAGCCATCAGCAACTCCAGCCCCGGCAAAGAAAAAGAATCTGCTTGCAATCATTAATCGCGGCATCGATAACTACAACAAACACCGATATCACAATGCCGAAGATGACTTCAACGAAGCTGTAGACATGGCTCCAGGATTGGCGCGAACCTATGCATATCTCGGAGTAACACTGCTTCAGTTAAACGAGCGAACATCAGCGATGGATGCTATGCAAGCAGCTTACGAACTTGATCCATTTGGTACTTTCGGCCGCTACGCAAAGAACTGCTTGATCATTCTTGCTGGAGACGAAGAAATACGGCGGCGAGGTCCTCGTGACGATAAGAAGACTGTCGAGCAAGTGCTAAATAAAATAAACAACCAGTCAAGTTCGGATGCAGGACGTTTTTCCAAGACCGCAAATGCAGCCGCAACCGACAGGCAAAACACCACAGCTCGATTCACAAACCGACTTGCCGGTGAACTTTACTCACCAGACGGCAGCAATGAATACGCCTTGCGAAGCAACTATGCTCAAACAGATTCCCGAGTCCAAGCAGCAAACGCGCAAAAGGATGCAACCTTAAGGGCAGCCTACTCCAAGGAAGCCGCGAACAATCTGAAGATGCTGCTAACTACGAAGATTCTTCCCGGCGGATCGCGTCTTCGTGCCTTTGGAACCACACTCAACACACGCTATTATGGTTCCGAAACAAGAAACCTGGCACCCTGGTACATCCCTCGCGAGTATCCACCGGAGCTGAAAGCGCAAGCAAAAACGATCAGAATGCAATCATTAAAACAACCAGCGAAACAGCACCACTCAAATTTCAGAAGCACTTCAAAAACAACGGCACGACCAAGCAAGAATAGAAACAAAAGAATAAAATGAAACCGACATGCTGAGTTGAAATAAGATCATGAAAAACTATGCTCCTTCTATAAATCGTCTGGTCATCCTCATCGCCGCTCTAGTTTCTAGCCAACCTCTCACGAACGCCGAAATAACCGAACTAGGCACGGGTCTTTGTTATGGTGGCGGTCATGCATACTTCCTGACAGCACCAGCAGGCTGGGTACTCGACAATGAAAGCGGACGTGAGCAGGGAGTTTATGCGACGTTTTATCCGAAAGGTTCCTCGTGGAATGGACCGGCAGCAATGCAGCCGGGAGAGAAGGGCGAGATCCGACGGCAGCAATAAATCACGACATCGAAGAAATGCGCTCGAAAAATCCAAAGATCAAGGTTATGGATGCCGGTACTTTGAAAACAGCGGACAATCGGACAGCGCTGTTGAAAACCTTTACCGGGGATAGCTTTGGCAACTCAGAAATGGTTGCCTACATTGTCGAAAAGAATGTAGTAGTGAATATCGTCCTGACTGCCCGTAGTGACAAGGACTACAAGGCAGCACTCCCCTCGTTCCGCAAATTAGTAATGTCATACAGATTCATTACCGATGACCCTTCTAAAATCAATCTGGAGGACGAACTTAAAAGTGAGAGAGCGAAAGCTTCCACAAGTGTCAAAAATGCAAAACCTAAAACTCGATAATGTCTTGTTTACAAAGCTCTCCATCTATACGCTATTGTTTTGTGGAATAGTAAAATATGAGCTGAGTTCAGGAGAACGTATGACCACATGCATCCGCATTCTTTGCATTGCTCTGGCATTCTCTCTAATGCCGCGAGCTTCTGTTGCCGCCGATGTAGAAACCGGTGCTCCAGACTTAGATCCCGTGCGAATTGAACAGGCTACCAAACTCATAAAGGATAGCAGGCAGTTTTGCGAGTCATCCAAACTTTTTCTGGCGCAGGCAGAAGAGTCAGTTAAAGAAGCAAAAAAATTGCGGGGCGAAGCGCGACAATACACAAAAAACTTGAGACTCAACGCTCCTTTATTGAAAGGTAAAGCGCTCAGTGATGCAAAAAAGCAATTTCAGCTTGACCTAACTCAGTTCTCAAAGCACGCAAAAGACTACCGCGCCCATACGGATGCCGTTCGCAAGCAATATGGACAGTGTCAGGCAAGTTTAGAAGCATATGAGAAATTCAAAAAGGAAATGGAGCTTCATTGCGATCAGTTCCATATGCCGGATATTGAACCCCCGCACATCTGCTTGGAACTCGGCACTACTGCCGAAGAAGCAAAATCAATTCAGAATAGAGTCACCGAATATGCCAAACGCGTCGCAGTGGCTGAACGGGAACTGATGGAGGCCGAGTCCAGACTCAGTAAGGCACAAAGAACCAGTAATGATTTAGATGGACTGGTGAGGGCGAATACGGATTTGGCTCTGAAAGAACAAGACCTTGCAGCTGAATTTGCTAGATTACGCGAAGAACACAGACAGCTTGATGTCGCTCGCCGAGCCCTGCAGCGTAGTGGAGCAAAAGTAGCAGTGCCGCGTGTACAGGGCACAGTCAAGTCAAAATAGACTTACATGACCTATGGCATGAGTTAACCATGACCTTATCTACTCAAGCTATGACTGAAGTGAATTCAATTAGCGCGTGATGACGGCTATGATCTCAATAGCCTGATTGTCCGCATTTTTGCCAATAGAGATGCACCTTCGTGCATTTTGTTCGCGCGCGCTTTATTCATTACCAACTCCTACACCAAACAAAACTCGGCAAACCGCCTGGAGGATTTATGGATCCAACTATAGAAGAGAGCCCCAGCTCAGCTTCTAATGAAGCAAAGAATCTATCAAACTCAACTCATACGGAATCCTGTGAGAACAAACACTGCAAAGGAGAGCATCCTCCGAAGATTGAAACCCGATACATTCATCACATCATTTATCAACAAGCGACAAATGGTGCCGCTCCGAATGGCTCCCCAATTGAAGAAATGATGCCGTTTCTCAATCAACAAGGTTTTCAATCACAACACGGATCCCAAAGTAGAGCGTATTACGATCCAAACAATTACGAGGAGAGCAATAGTGGACGCAGAGATGATGGCTCTTCTCATCACGCAAACGGCGATTCGAATGGACATTCAAACGGCTCCTCAAGCTTTTCCAATTCAATGGAATCGGCAGTCAACCTCAGCAAAACCTTGTTCTTCAAATTTGGAAAGAACAAAAATGCAGCGCAAGTCAAAAACAAGAATGGAAAAGCGGCGTCTCTTAAAGACTCTAACGCCGCTGCATCTCAGGCTAAGCATGGAACGGCAGGGGCCGCCAGCGATGAGAAAGAAAAGAACAGCAACGAAGATGCATTAGAAAGTGATGGCGAACACGATCAGCCCGGGGAAAACGATCCTTCAAATGACCACACCACCGCTCCCGCAGACGGCGAAACAACTAATGATGGCGCATGGGCGGAACTAAATGTCCCCAGACAGAAACAGATCTGGACTGGCTTGCAGGGGATAGCGGTCAGCGTTTTTGGAATCTTCATACCGGCGTTTCTTTTCTTCGCCAGCATTGGCTCAGCGCCAAAGCGCTTCACGCTTGTTCTCTTGCATCACCCCATTGAGACATCGATTGAATTGCTTCTTGTAGCAAGTGTTCCTCTAATCAATTATTTGGTCTGGAATGCATTATGCAAAGGAAAAACGAACGTATCGCGTCTTCTCCTGATGGCGCTCGGCTCTGCACTTGCAAGCAGCCTGGCAATGGCAGGGGTCTGCATCGCCGCATTGTTTGGAGGAAGCACCGATCTCAGCAACAGTATTGGGACGGACTTCAGTTTTGGATTTACATGGCTGGCCATACTTACTCTAGTCTGTGCCGGCGTCAGCGCCTTCTTGGTCAACAAACTCCGTCTTAGCTGGGAACTGCCGATGACTCGATTCAAAGTTATCACGCAAGCAGTCAGCGGAATGGTTCTTGCTCTGCTCGCCCTTGCAGGTTCCGAATACCGCCCATGGAGCATCCGCATGGCGCAATCACAGGCGGTGGCAGTGGACGCGAAGCAACGAGCAGCTGGACTAGAATGGTTAAGACAGTTGCGACCAGAACGCGAGATGCTGATGGAGTGCGCTGACTCCCGCGCTGCGGGCATTGCTGGGCTCTTCTATCCTCTCAAGCAAAGCACGCAACATCAGCTCTACTTCCAATTGACAGGTACGCCTTATAGCTTCAGGGATATGAATGCGACGGATCTTTCTTCAATGCCCGATGATTATCTGCGCCGCCACGTGGTCGGCGATAGAATAGCCAACCTGGCCCTAACCAGATCCAGCCTCACGGGAGCGCTCCACCCGAACACTCTTACGTCGACGTTGAACTGGACGTTCGTGGTAAAAAACGGCAACTCGTATCCACAAGAAGCACGTGCTGAAATTGGACTGCCACCAGGTGCCGCGATAACGGGATTGACGGTGTGGCATCGTGGCGAATCAGAGGATGCTGACTTTGTTGCGTCCAACAAAGTTGACGGAATTCAGACAACAACAGCAGGTCACGATAGCCCAGCTATGGTCACCGACCTTGGTCATGGACGCGCGCTACTGCATGCATACCCAGTACCGGCAGAGGAAGAATTGAAGATTCGCGTCACAATGGTTCTGCCGATGAAAGCCGAAAGCGATACTTCAGCATCATTGATCACACCCCAACTCATAGCTACTAACTTTGGATTGGATGGCGATCATCTCGTCCGCCTTCGTTCGACAACTGAGCTCAGCAGCTCTTCCAAGAGCATGAGCAAAGGTGTTAGCCCAACCGGTGAGAAAGTCATCTCCGGTCAATTTGATGAGAAGCAACTTGAGACAAACGGAGTAACCATCTTTGCAGCACGCTCTGTTGTTAACAAGCCTTATGTGGTGATGGATAAGATATCCACCGCCCTCCACGAACAAGACCGAAAGGAGCGCGAAGCGAAGCTCAAGGCCAAGCAACAAAACAACGAGCAAAAGGATGACAGCAAGCTCAAAGAAGTAGTTGTGATGATTGATGGATCAAGAGGAGTCAACTCGCAAATTGAACAACTAACCCGCGTCCTTTATCCAACCAAGAAAAAGAACGCACCAGCGAAGAAGACAAAAATTCGAACCATTCAATCACACTATCTAGTCGAAGGCATCAACAAGGTTGGAGCAGCCGCTCCAAAGCACCTCGTTGTTGTTATTGATGGTTCAGAAAAAATGGCAAAGAGCATGCCCGAAATTGAGCAAGCTCTACGTCAGATACCATCGACGGTGCCCACATCCGTAATCATTGCAAATCAAGAGAATTCAGCCCTTGCAAAACCGATGCTGCTGAACAAACGACTGGAAGATTTGAAGAACATCAAATTCATTGGTGGTCAGGACAATCTGAAAGCAGTAGTGGACGGTGCGGAGCTGGCTGGTGAGTCAAAGGGTGGAGCACTACTCTGGATTCATGGACCACAACCGGTTATCAACGAAGAAATCTATATCATGTCGCCGTACACTGCCATCCCATCCTTCTATGAGCTTTCACTGGGTGCAGGCACTGACACATTCGAGTTCTTCAAGAACCATACTGAAATAGGTCCATTTTGCCAGGTGCCACGAGACGGCGCTAACATAGGCACAGACTTGGCTTCGTTCTTCACAAAATGGCGCCCAGGCACCAGCAGCTATGCTGTAGAGATGAAAGATGTCACCGCGACGCCGAAGGAATTCCTAAAGCCTAGCGAGGAAGAAGCCAAAGAAATCCTGACGGTGAATGCAATAAAACAATGCAGCCAACTCGTTGCTAGCCGCCACTTTAAGAAAGCAGCTCGAATTGCTCTGAATTATGGATTCGTAAGCCCAGTTAGCTCCGCACTCATAAGCGGTCAACCCAAGGCAGACGCAGGCGATGCAGAAGAGCAAAACAGCAGCAGCAGCGCTCCTGAGAGCACCGAAAACACTGACGCAAGTACCAGTGATAGCGGAACCGGCGGGTTCAATTCCGCACCGCTGCTGCAAGGTGCCACAAACGGCACGATCGGACCACAAGGAGGAGATGCCACGGTAATCATGGGAGTCAACACAGCTGGAACCGTCCGAGTAAACAATCTGGCGAATCTGGAAGCTCTGCTGAACATCATTGCCAATCTGGGTGAAATCCTCTGTCTCCTCGGAGGCATAGCAATGGCAGCCCAAGGCTTTGTGAGCAAATCGGTCCTCAAGATCGGTGAAGACATCGAATTGGGACCAGGCGGCAAGGTCCTACTCGGCATCGTGATCGCGACGCTTGGTATTTCAATACCGGGTGTAATCAATTGGTTCGTCGCCTCTGCCCGCGACGCAAACCTCTTCTCCTAAGCCCGCGAACCTCCATCTGCGTGCCTTGCACGGCCGCGATAAAGGTCCCCGGAGAAATAGAACAGCAAAACCTGGAAACCTAGCAGAAAGTCCGTTTCGAAAGAAGCGGACTTTCTTTTTGGGGTACAGCGAAATTCCAATGGAGATGTTGGAATTACTCCTGATTGAATGGAAGAGTTCTTTACCGGGAGCTTGGCGTGACTATGCGTAAAAGATTATCTCTATTGATGGGACTTCCAGACAATGTTTCCCCCTCTGAAATGCGCAAGCAATATCAGAAGATCATGACCGCACTGCTTTCAGCTGAAAGCGAAGTGAAGGAAGGTGCGACCAATCGTTACGCAGTGGCGAGGGAAAAAATCAGCGAACAATATGAACGTGTAAGAGCGCATTCCTCACACGCAGCTGAAACGCATACAACTTCAACAAACGGAGTCTTGCTTGGCGAAATCCTCGTAGAAGCTGAAATCATCTCGCGTGAGCAACTGGATGACGCTTTGATGGCACAGTGCAGAACTCAACCGCCATTGCCGCTAGGCCGAATTCTTGTCAGCCGCAAGCTAATTACATGGGAGCAGCTTGCATACTTCTTGAAGCTGCAAGATCTCATTCAACTTTCCGCGACGGCACCGCAACGCATGACACGGCAATTCACTGAGCTAGGCTTGGTCACAAGAGCCGAACTAGAGATGGCGGAAGTGGACTGCGAAACAACGGGCTGCTCACTCGGACACATCCTGATTCGCAGAGGATGGGTAAAAGCCTCGGTCATTGCAGCCTTAACAAGTTCGCCTGACAAAGAAGAAGCAACGAAGGCCGCATCAACGGCGACGATCGGCAACGAACAAAAACTCGCTGCGGCCGTCTAAACAAAGATCAAAAGTTCAGCCCCTCAGAATGCCAGGCAAGCCCCAAAACTGCCTGGCATTTCTGCCATCTATTCGTTTGCAATTCTGGCGAATCGCTCTCAAAGAATTAGAAGCCGGCAAGATGCCGGCGCTCCCGGGATCGAACCGAACTTAGTATGGACGTCCGCCCATAAGTATGGACAGCGGACATCTTGTCCGCTCTTTAAAGAAATCACCTTGTCGCAGTCTGTTCGACAAGCGCCGGCGACAATTCTTCCTCGGGTTTGGTGACTGGAATCGTGAACCAGAAGCGCGAACCTTTGCCTTCTTCGCTATCAACGCCGATGCGACCGCCGTGGCATTCGACCAGGGCTTTGCATATCGGGAGCCCCAGTCCTGTTCCGCCTTTCTCCGTTGCATCAGTGGTTTTCACTTGCTTAAAGCGCTCAAAAATAGCTTCTTGCATATTCTTTGGCACGCCTCTGCCCTGATCGATGACATTGAACTCCACAAAATTTTCCTTTGGGACTGCCGTCACAGTGACTGTCGCGCCTTTCGGTGAGAATTTTACAGAGTTCGAAATCAGATTTACCAAAACCTGTACGAGACGCTCCTCGTCAGCATAGGCTTTCAGGTTCGCTTCTCCAACTTCCAAGCCAACATTTTCTTTCTCGGCAAAGAAGCGTAGTGCATCGATCGATCTACTTATAGGCGAAGCAACGTCAATTTCTCGGCAATCCAAACTGAACTTTCCGGATTGCAGTTTTTCATAATCAAGGAGGTCGTTGATCAAACCAATCAGTCGCGTGATGTTTCGTTGGGCTAAGCCAGCGCGATGCTCGCCTGTTTCATTGAGGTCACCATATACACCGCCTGCAAGCAGCTCCAAGAATCCCTTTACTGAAGTAAGGGGAGTACGCAAATCGTGACTAACCATAGCAACAAACTGTTGCTTTACCTCTTCCAGCTCTTTTAGATCTTGAGTCATTTTGTGGAATGATTGGTCCAGCAATGATATTTCATCCTTGCCACCAAGCAGCGGATTGAGCTTCTCGCCTTTGGCAAGACGTTGAGTGTTTGACACCAAGATATTTATCCGTGCCGTAATACCTTTGGTAAAGAAAAGCGCCATCAAGATGGCTAAGACTACATTCACGGACAAACCGAAAACCAGAGAGATTTTCTCGAGCATTCTCATTCGAGAATGGATCGCTGGCGAGTCTTTGAGGATTGCTTCCTGCTCCTCCATAAGCAGGCGCGTTTCGTCAAACATTGCTTTTCGTAAAATGGTATATTTCGGCTTGATTCGCTTGCCAACAACCATGGCTTGCCCTAGTTTACCTTCTTCGGCTAACTTCATGGCAAACCCAACAAGCCTCATCAGCTTTAGCGTATTCGATTCAAAAACTTGCACGCGCTGCAAGTAATGCGGGTTGTCCTTACAGATATCTTTCAAGACATCGATTTGCTCCGGCAACTTATCTACAGCTTCGTGAAACCGCTTTGCTGCCGGTGGCGGCTGCCCTTGCGTTTGAAATTCGGCAGCGGCATTGCCTGCATCGTATACCAATTGCAATACACGATTGGTTTCACCAACAATCTTTTTTGAATGTTCTTCTCTAACAACAATTTTTTCAGTCTCTTGCAGCAACCAATACATGCTACCAATGAACACCAGTTCCAGAACCAAAAGAACGGAAACTAGCAATATTCCTTTTTGGGATAGATTCCAGTTTGCTAACATCAAACTCGTTTCCTTGCTGTTCTCGTCATTCCGCACATTCTATAACTGTGATTTCGATCAAGTTGTACTTACTCCCGTCGCTTATCTTGTCGCAGTGGCCGGTCCTCCTGCAATAACTGCAAGTTCTTCCACAGGCTTGGTCACGGGGATAGTAAACCAGAAGCGCGATCCTTTTCCTTCCTCGCTGTCGACGCCAATTCGACCGTAATGGCATTCAACAAGCGCTTTGCAGATCGGAAGTCCTAAGCCCGTTCCGCCTTTCTCCGTTGCATCTGTTGTTTTCACTTGTTTGAAACGCTCGAAAATTGCTTCTTGCATATTTTTCGGCACGCCGCGCCCCTGATCGATCACATTGAATTCAACGAAGTTATCCTTCTTAACAGCAGTGATAGTAACCTTGCCGCCTTTCGGAGAAAACTTCACCGAATTCGATATCAAATTTACCAGCACTTGAACGAGGCGTTCCTCGTCAGCATAAGCTTTGAGATCGACTTCCTGGGTCTCCAGCGCGACTTCTTCTTTCTCCGCGAAGAAGCGCAAGGCATCAATGGATCTATTGATCGGTGATGCAACATCAATTTCTCGACAGTCCAAACTGAATTTGCCGGACTGCAGCTTTTCATAATCGAGCAAATCGTTGATCAAAGATATCAGTCGCGTGATGTTTCTCTGAGCCAACCCCGCGCGATGCTCACCAGTTTCATTAAGATCACCATATACGCCACCAGCCAGCAGCTCAAGAAAGCCCTTAACTGATGTTAGAGGCGTGCGCAAGTCATGGCTCACCATTGCCACAAACTGTTGTTTGACTTCCTCTAGTTCTTTGAGATCAGCTGCCATTTGGTGAAATGAACGGTCCAGCATCGCGATTTCGTCATTGCCTGTCAGTTGTGGATTTAGCTTCTCATTCTTGGCTAATCGCTGAGTATTTGCCACCATAATTCCCAGGCGAGTGGTGATACCACGAGTGAACAAAAGCGCGATCGCAATCACAAGAACTATGTTCAGTCCCACACCCACGAGTAGCAACTTCTCTTCCAGGTCGCGCATCTTCGCGCGATCGGCGGGGCTGTCTGCAACGATTTTTTCTTGGTCATCCATGAACGACCGTATCTCGTTCAACGTTGCGGTTTTGCCTTTCCTGTATTCCTTTGTCGTTCGCTGATCATATAGCAGCGCCTCCTGGTGCTTACCTGCTTCTGTGAGGCGCACAGCACCATTTACAAGTTGCAGTGTGTTGAACACATTAGATTCAATGATTTGAACTCGCTTCAAGTAATCCGGATTGTCTTTGCATAGGGACTTTAACTGCTTGAGCTCGGGAGACAATGCGCCCACAGCTTCGTGAAAGCGCCTGGATTCCTCGGGCATTTGGTTATAGATAAATTTGTTGCCCGAATTTCCCGCATCATAAATCAGTCCCAGAACCCTGTTCGTTACGCCCACGACCTTTTTTGTGTGCTCCTCCTTGAGAGCACTTTGCTCCGTTTCCGATAATAAAACAGCAAGAGCGCCTACGAATCCCAGCTCCATCAGCAGGAGCACAGAAACCATCAGTATGCCTTTGTACGAGAGCTTCAAATTTCCAAGCATCAGGTGTATCCGATTCGGGCAAGGACTAGCCGGGCGTCACCCAGCAGACTTCTGTCGGAGACCTCTCAACCCAGGTCAGCCTTTAATCCTATACCCAAGACCGTGGACATACTCGATTATTGAGTCATCGCCAACATCAATTTTTTGCCGAAGCCGCTTAAGGCACGTACGGAAAGACTCGGGAGAAGCCTCAGATTCTGAGGACCACACTCGGTTGAGTACCGCCTCAGCGGTGAAGACCTGCCCCGGGTGGCGCATAAAAAACTCCAGCAAAGCTAGCTCCTTCGGCAAAAGCTTTAACTCTTCGCCGTCACGAGTCACCTTAAAAGCTTGCGGATCCAATACGATATTGCCGCAACGTAGCTGCGTCCCCAAAAAAGCCTGCGGACGTCGCAATAGGGCTCGAACACGAGCCTGCAGTTCCTTCATTTCAAAGGGCTTTGTCAGATAGTCGTCGGCGCCGGAATCAAGCCCCTGCTCCTTTTCGTCGCCGCTTTTCTTACCGGTCAACATGATAATCGGCAGCATTTTGCCTTTCGATCGGACTTCCTTCAATATCTGAACGCCATTCATTTTTGGCAATTCCCAGTCGAGAACCACCAGGTCATAGTCGTAATAGAGGAGTCGTTCCAGCCCTTCATCGCCGGCATGCACCATGTCCACGACATGAGAATGCGCGCTCAGAGAGTCCGAAACTATCAAGCACAAATCACGATCGTCTTCGACAAGGAGTATTTTTGCCATTTCAAGTCGCCAATAGATAATCCTGCAAACGCCTTCGGGTTTTTCGAATGTCCGCTTATTCTAGCCGATTAGAACTCTTGATATCACTAGCAACTATAAGCAAGTCGAAAGAGCGAACCTTGGGCAAAGGTCCGCTCTTTCAATTTATATCGATATCCCAGAACCGGGTTGGGTTTGCTGAGGGTTGGGTTGTGAGCTGATTGCTCTGGAACATCGATCAAGGAACGGGAAAGAGAAGATGGGGTGGGAGGGTGATTCTCGTTCCTTGCGGTTCATGTGAACCATGAACTTATTCTCTTCAGAGTGAGTGACTCCGCTGTGACATCCTTCAATCACCTACACTTTTTCCATCTCTTTCGCATAGCATGAAATAAACTCGAATCAGGTGATGATCGGCATATCCATAGACTTCCGGAATTATATATAACGAACCCAAAGCTCCTCTGTAATCACCAAGACCAACAAAGTACCTTATGAATTCAAATTTGGGATTATAGATAAAGGCATACAAGCAAGTTATTCAATACAAAAGAGCGAACCTCGGGCAGAAGGTTCGCTCTATCAATATCGATGTCCCAGATCAGGTTGGGTTTGCTGAGGGTTGGGTTGTGAGCTGAAATGCTCTGGAACATCAACTTAGAAACGAGGAGGAGAAGATGGGGTGGGAGAGGGTTCCTCGTTCCTTGCGGTTCGTTCGAACCATGAATATATTCTCTTCATCTGCTGTGACTTCCCTGTGACAGGAAACTACTTCGCTTTAGTACTCAACGGGTTTATCAGATGAACCGTCAACGCGTTGAATGCTCTGTAAGCAGAGTCGATTAGGAATTAAGTGCGAAGCGATTCTAGAGGCTGCAGCAATGCTCAAAGGAAGCAGCGCTCTCAGTGGTGCCGACCCCATACAGGCGCTGGCTGCTAACAACAAGCTAGCGTCCGAAAGCAATGCCAATCTGCTCTTCATTTGATCCTTCGGAGCAGCACTTTTTCTCCAAGTCTCATAATCGGACGAAAGTGCCATCGCTCCTATTCCTGCAAAAATCATTGCACTGGATCTGGGCAGATACGAAATGGTTTTCGCTCCAAGATATGTTCCAACTGACGACATAGCCAAAAAACCAGTCGGATTCTCTCGTATGTAGGTTCCTGCACGATCTGTTTCCATTTTGTATTGAAACCGATAGGACGGTTTCTCATCAGAGAGAAGCTTATGCACAGCTTCCACTGGAGTAAGGTAAATCTGGTTCGCGTCAAAAAGATTGCGAGCAAACACCACACCACGAACAAAACCTTGCTCATCAACGACTGGCGCACCAGAGTGTCCGGGCCTTGCATCCATTCTGCTAACCAGAACGGGACGGCTAAGCCCGTCATCATAACGAGCATATTCCGAATCGTTAAGACCAGCATAGAGACTGCGCGCACTAGGATTCGCCAATTTTGAACTGCTAAATAGATCCGCGCGCTTTCCTGCATGGAGATAGCTACCCTCGGCCAACTGAGCACAATCAGCAGCTCCAGGAAATCCGAGACTGGTTAAAGATTGATTTTTGGAAAGTTGCGAGTGCTTCCCCATTTTGACCTGCGGAACCGAGCCAGGCACGAACTCTATCAGCTCAAGCTTCGCGAGATCTTCCAGATCGTTGATATCTTTTATTCTTGCTGGGTAAGACTTACCGTCGGACAGAGTTACTCTCAACTCACGATCATGCATCACCACATGAGCATCGGTAATGAGACTGCCGTTGTCGTCAGCAACAAAAGCAGTCCCGATCGTTCCACGCGGTGATTCAACTGAAGCGACCGAGCGGGACAGGGTATTGACTAGGTCGTTGCTCATAGCTGCGCTTATCTCTTGATTATTTGAAAACCATCGCGACCTGTTACGTACGAATTGCCCAACTTACCCAGGAGATAGTTTGCAATATGCGCATCATGCTCACTTCTTACAGACGGACCCAGGTCATATTCAATAGTTCCGTCCTTTTTGATTTTCAAATTAGTGATATCCAAACCTGAGTCATTGATATCTTCACCAGGCTGCTTGAATTTTCCCAAGCCGAAAAGTCCCTCTTGATAGCACATCCAATCTTTTCCGCCCAAGTTCTTTATGAATTGCGGTAGCTCGCTCTCAGGGTTGCTGTATTCGAATGTCGTTTGTTCGCCGTTTGCATGAATGATACTAGTCACTTGTCCGTGCTCATTAGAGACCATTTTGGCTCCATCATGAAACTGTTTGATTTTTGCTCCCGCGGGATCGCCATATTCAAAATCCCCATTATCGTCAGGCGCAGAGATGGACTTGACTGATGTGATCGGATTTTCGGCGGAGGACATAATCGGATTGTCTCCATGAACCTGGATGCGTTTTCCGTTAACGACTACTGCTGCCGGATTCCGGCTGTCTCCCTTATATTCGAAGGTTGTTTTATGACCTGTATTGTCGGTTGTTTGGGTGATGCGGTTCTGTGCGTCACGTTCAATAGTGGTACCATCAGCAGTCACTTTAGAGGATGCCTTGGCATTATCCAACAATAGCTCCGGTAGCCCTTGAGGCTTGGATTCCGTAGCCTTGCTAGCAACCGAACGAATAAGCTCAAGGTTTTTCTTCGGGTCGTCGGTCAATGCGGCATTGATATTCTTAGAATCAGCGGCAGCAGCTGCCTCTTTTATCTCTAAAGGACATTTTGTTTCTAATGCAGGATTTGCCATTGCTCGCTTCCTCAGAACCAATTCCTGGAAGCATTAGACATCCGTTGCTGTGACAGCCCAGTGACACCCGAAAAATTGCTATCTATCGGACTTTCGTTAACGCATACGCCTGTTTTAGCAAATCATGCGATATACGCAATAAACTTTCGGCAGTAGCAAGATGATCGTAATCATAGTTTTGAGTGAAGCGGCGCATCTCTTCCAGGCCGTCAGCAGCTTGCGCAATAGCATGTCGCATCATCAGGACTGCAGCTTTCAAGGTTGGAGGAACTTCGCGCGACGATAGACTTGTCGATCCTTTCTTGAGTGCAGTCTCGAAGTCATTCAAATAATCGGAGAAGAGTTCGATCAACTCGTCATCGAATGGATCCTGTGACAGTTGTTTGATCTGCTTATCATAGGCTTTGATAACGCGATCGATAGCTTGCCTTGATGGATAGAAAATCTTGCCCAGAAAAAATTCGCGCGCTTCGTCTTCATTTGATGGTTTGAACTTATATTGTTTGATGGTTATCGTGACGCCAATCAGGACGTCGTAGTTCGCACGCTTTGTTGCGTCCATCAAGGTTTCATACGCAAGATTTATAAGAAGCATATCTTCTGTAGCATCAAGTCGCTCGCGCTCCGACTTATTGAGATGATCGAGATCCGGATGCTGAGTCTTCACCAGCGCTCTATAAGATTTTTTGATCTCAGTGGACGCCGCATCGGGAGTCAATCCGAGAATCTGGTAATAAGTCTTATCCTTTTTGCTCACCGCGCGTCTTTGCCTGAAGTCATATTGCTTGTAATATTGTAGAGCTTGAAGTGCCGGGTCGCGAGAAGAACGCAACGAGTGATGGAGATAAGTTAAGTGTACTGCCCTTTTTGCAATCAAAAAGACAGCCGTGTACTCGAATCAAGAATTGCTGATGAAAACAGCTCCATCCGTCGCCGCCGCGAGTGTGAGAATTGCAAGAAACGATTCACAACATACGAGCGAGTTGAATCAATTCAATTGCTTGTCGTCAAAAGTTCAGGCGCGCGTGAACCGTACTCTCGCGAGAAGCTGAGAGCAGGAATCGTAACGGCTTGCACGAAGACAACAGTTAGTGCTCAGCAAATAGACGAATTGATTGAATCAGTAGAGCTTGAATTGCAGCTCTTTGGCAAACGCGAAATCGCAACCAGCCAACTGGGTGGTTTGGTGCTGACAAGACTGGCCGCGCTCAATGACGTCGCCTATGTTCGATTCGCATCCGTTTATAGACAATTTCAATCGATTCAGGATTTTGTTCAGGAGCTGCAAAGAATCTCCGCAAGTGAAAGTGCAGTTATGAAAGTTCAGTCGCCCAATCCTTATATTGATGCGGCAACGGTTCATCATCAAAAGTAGTTTGACAGCCGGCAGGCTCATCAACATAGCCCCCAAAAGCAAGCAGAGTCTCAGTTTCAGAGACTCTGAGCAGTTTGAGTCCCTTGAAATTCAGTACCAATGGGCATAAAGCTTAAAAATTTATAGGGTCAGTTTCTTTAACATGTCTCTTAATGCAAGTCCCATCTATGAAAGATCGGTCCTACCTCCATGCTAAGATCGACTATCCAGTTTTCCATAAATAGATATACAGCCATGAATCAGATTCTGAAAGAAGTTGAAGCGCCTCACCTGAAGAAGAACCTCCCACAAATGGATGTGGGCGACACCGTCAAGGTCTTCTTCAAGATCAAAGAAGGCAACAAAGAGAGAGTACAAGGCTACGAAGGCGTCATCATCAAGAAGGCCAACAGTGGCATTAACCACACCATCACGGTCCGCCGTGTATTCCAAGGTGTCGGTATCGAAAGAGTATTTCTCGTCCACTCACCGCGCGTTGAGAAAATCAGCGTCCAGCGTAAGGGACATGTCCGCCGCTCCAAGCTCTATTACCTGCGCGCCCGTGCTGGTAAAGCGACCCGTATCAAAGAAAAGATCGGTTCAACATTGAGCAAGGCAGATATCGCTGCTAAAGAAGCTGCCGCCAAAGAAGCCGCAGCAAAAGAAGCAGCAGCCAAGGAAGCTCCCAAAGAATAAGGATCAGGCTTCCGTTTGAGCAAGCGTGCCACAACACCGCTTCAAAAGCTCAAGGAGCAGCTCCAGGCAGTCGACGTGCTATTTGAAGTACGCGATGCTCGCTTGCCGTATTCTAGCGGTCATCCGAGAATCAAAGAACTATTTGGAAACAAGCCGAGAATCATTGTTCTCTGCAAGGAAGATCTTGCTGACAAAAAACGACTGCAGCCTGCCTTGAAAGAGCTTGCTGAAAAAGATGGAAATGCCAGCATCGCTTTATCTTTGAAACTATCAAAAGGCAAAGATCGACTGGTTCAACTGGCAGTGAATCTTTGCAAAGACAAAATCGAGAGCAGGCGAAAAAAAGGGCTGCTCGATCGCCCTTTGCGTGCGGCAGTTGTGGGGTTGCCCAATGTCGGCAAGTCTAGCCTGATCAACTGGATAGCTGGGAAAAAGAAAGCGCAGGTAGCCAATACGCCTGGTGTCACGCGAGGAAACTCTTGGATTCGAATTCATCCGCAAATAGATTTGCTCGACACTCCGGGCATACTGCCAATCGCATCATTTAAAGGTGACCAGGCAACAAGACTGGCGCTCTGCAATATACTGCCCTCTGATCAGTACGATAACGATTACATCGCGCTCTGGGCGCTGACCTTGTTATCAAACGAATACAACGATTATCTGAACACGTATCGCGGTGATGTTGAAAATAGTACCGTCGATTTAGAAAGAATTGCGATTGCGCGGCATTGCATCAAGACTGGTGCCGTGCCTGATTTGCAGCGAGCTTCAGCGGTGTTTTTGAGTGAGCTGAGAGCAGGCAAATTAGGTCCGGTTATATTGGAATCGGCTGTCAGCGAAATGCAATCAATCGTGGACGGTGATGAAATGGCAGAAGAACCAGAGCGCGAGGATCTTTTCAGCGACAATGATGTCACCTGGAAGCCTGGCGACTCGCACGATTCAGAGGAATAGCAGTAGCTCGTGGAACTAAAACTTGCTACCCCCTCGGCACAGACAAACTCTCTCGCGGAAAAACGAGAGGTAGATAATTTGAAGTCACGGGCATGAGACCCTAGAATAGACACGCGCCGATCAAGGGCGATATATTCAAGGGATATGCATTAATGACTGCCACCACGGATGATGCGCCTGTTAATTTGAAATCAGCTCCGGAGAGCACAACAAAATCCGGAGCGAAGGCACGCTCAAAATCCGCTTCGAAACTAAATCCAAAACCTTCGCCAAAAGTCTCAAAAAATGATCCTCAAGTTGATCAAGAGCGATTGAAGAAACTGCTTTCATTCGATCGCGAAATGACTGGTAAGTGGGTGAAGAAAACTGGTGCGATTTTGCTGGGCACAGATGAGGTGGGACGCGGATGCCTAGCAGGTCCCGTCGTCGCAGCAGCTGTCCATTTATCTGATATTGCGGAGGATTCAGATCTCGCAGCGTTGCTAACATCGTTAGACGATTCAAAAAAGATGGCAGTCTCAAAACGCGAGGAGATCTCTGAAGTACTGAAATCTAAGTGCCGCTATGCAATAGCGGAAGCTTCTGTTGAAGAGATAGATCAACTGAACATTCTTCACGCAAGCTTACTGGCAATGAAGCGAGCACTAGCAGAATTAGGTCCGCCACCGGGAACAGTAATCCTTGTTGATGGCAACAAAACGATCAGCGAAGTCAGATTCCGCCAGATTGCAGTCATTGGAGGCGACGCGCTATCGGCATCGATTGCGGCAGCCTCCGTTTTAGCAAAGGTGTATCGCGACGGACTGATGAAAAAACTCCACGAAGAATTTCCCATGTATCGTTGGGACTCGAACAAAGGATACGGATCAAAGGATCACCGCGACGCAATCAACGAACACGGACTCACATCCTGGCACAGAAAATCATTCTGCGCCAAACTCCAAGTCGAACAACTCAGCCTGCTAACATAATCGGGAAGGGCACTGGATTCGTTATAGTACAGATTTTTGCAGCTAGTATGGAGCGCGGACGTCCCGTCCGCCCATAAGCGCGAAGCGCGTTGCAGCTACGTATTCGGAGTTTCGCAAGAGGTAGAGCCTTCTAAAGCTGTAGCGTAGATAGTAGAATCTGCATATGGGCGGGCAAGATGCCCGCGCTCCATACGTTTCCGAGCCGAATCAAAAAGGAAAGTGCAAGCAGTGTTTACATTCGCTGCCCCAAGAATGAGATCGCCAGCAGCATCATGATGTCCGCGCTCCGACCTGATCCCCGCTTTGTGCGCGTTCAGATCTGCTGACGAATTTTGAGAGCGCCGGCAGCTTGCTGGCTTCGACCATCACCGAATTTCTAATACTGGATGCGGGCAGGAACGTTGGCTGAGCCGGGTCCCGACGGGACATTCGGCATGCTCTTTGGCCCTTCGTCGATGATTTGAGCTTTGCTGAGTTGATCGATAAGATAATCGACGCCCATGACAGTGATCATGAATACCGCTTCTGAGCGTTCGATATATCCGCGTTCACGCAGATACCAGAGCGCAAACTCCGTTTCCGCCATTTCCGTTCCCAAAATATCCATGATGGTCTTTGCAGAGCATCCGCCAGTTTGCACCCGTTTCTTACGAGCTTGCAGAAGCATTTGCAAAATTGCCAGACGAAATTCAATTTCGTTCGAAGAGAGATTGCTCTTCTCGAAGTGAGGCATCTTCGGAATGGTGGAGCCTGGAGCACCAGCGCCTTGCGCAGCACCTGCGGCTTCCGCTGCTTGCGGTTTGGCAAGCGGCCCCAAGTGAGCGTCATAAGCCATACGCTTGCCGCTATCAGATAAAGTTTTGAAGGCTTCACTGATCAGTCTGAAGGTTTCGGCATTACCAGTTTCAGAATTATCTGGGTGATAAATGCCGGCCAGGAAGCGATACGCGTATCGAATAATCGTCGGGTGAGCTTGCGGGTCAACCTGTAGTAACTCATAAAAGGTTTGTTTGCCTTGTTGCTGACCTTGCGGTCTAGCTGGCTGATTACCCGGTCCTGGACCAGGTCCTGGTCCTTGCTGATTTCGATTTGGCGGAGGAGGTGGTTGCCACGACATAGTTATTGCCCCTTAAGTAAATTACTTGCTATTACGAGTCGTTGAATTTCAGAGGTACCTTCGTAGATCTCAGTGATTTTGGCGTCACGCATATAACGCTCGACCGGATAATCAGTGACATACCCATAACCGCCAAAAATCTGCACGCATTTTGTCGTGCTGCGCATTGCGACTTCGGAAGCATAGAGTTTTGCCATCGCGGCTTCTTTGGTAAAGCGTCCGCCGCGATCTTGTGCAACGCAAGCATTGTAAGTTAGCAACCTGGCTGCATCAATTTCGGTTTGCATTTCAGCAAGCATAAACTGAATCGCTTGAAACTTATTGATCGATTTTCCGAACGCGATACGTTCCTTCGAATATTTGAAAGCGTGGTCCCACGCGCCTTGAGCGATTCCAACCGCTTGCGACGCGATACCGATGCGTCCGCCGTCAAGAGTGCTCATTGCTACCTTAAAGCCTTCTCCGACCTTTCCGAGCATGTTTTCTACTGGAACAGGCGTGTCCTCAAAAATGATCTGGCAAGTCGAGGAGCCGCGTATTCCGAGCTTATCCTCTAGCTTGCCGAATGTGAATCCTTTTGAACCCTTCTCGATAATGAGCGCAACTAGTCCTCTATGTTTGAGGTTGGGATCGGTTTGTGCGATAACCAAATAATAGTCAGCTTCTACGCCATTGGTGATCCAGTTCTTGACGCCATTGACGATGAAATGATCGCCTTTGAGCTCAGCCCGGCAGTGCGCAGCTGCGGAGTCTGATCCATTACCTGGTTCGGATAGCGCAAAAGCACCCAACTTTTCACCACGAGCCATTGCCGCAAGCATTCGCTTCTTCTGCTCTTCATTTCCCCACTGCAGCACAGGCGAACCGGTCAGTGAGACGTGGGCGGAATAAATCACGGAAGTGGTAGCACAAGCCTTCGCCATCTCTTCAACGGCAATAGAATAACTGACGTGATCCAGTCCGACGCCGCTGTACTCCTCCGGAAAAATCAATCCGCAAAGATCGGAAGCCGCCATCAAATCAAAATTTTCACGAGGGAAACGATGATTGCGATCGACCTCAGCCGCTCGCGGAGCAAATTCCTTCTGAGCAAGTTCGCGCACCATCTCCTGGATGTCACGTTGCTCTTGCGTCAGAGCAAACGCAATTGGAGACTCTTTAAGACTTGTACCTGTGGTCATTGTTCTCCCCCGCGGAGATAAATTGGAGTCCAGCACCTGATATCCGTGCCACGACAGTTTGACTGCCGGACGAATAGTTTGGACCTGATATCGGCCCAGCTGAATTTTATCATCTAAGCTTGGGAAAACCGCTTCCGGCCCAGCATATGTTGCTTTCATGAAGCTCTAAAGCTAATTCAGCAATTCCTTTAACCAATAGTCTAAAATTAGCGTTCTTAGTAGGGGAGTCATCTGTCGGCAATGTCTGAGATAAAGGTAGTCCTGGCGCAAAATCAGGACGATCCTATGGAAGTCCTGAAGGACAGTCTTAGCAAGAGCGGGCTGCAAGTAGCAGTTTGTAGCAGCGGCTTTGATGCTCTTGACGAGTTAATCAACTCTGGTGGTCACATACTGGTATTAGCGGATCAGCTTCCTGACATCAGTGGCTTCCAACTATCCTGCCTTCTGAAATCCACAAGTATCACCCATCCCTTGCCTGTAGTTTTGGTCTCCTCTGCCAATGACTCAAGTGACAATTTCTGGAAGCGAGCGAGCATGGCGGACTCGGTGCTGAAGCGCCGACAAGTGGAGCAGAACGAGCAAGATTCGGTGAAGTTGATTAAGCGACTAGCCGAAGGGAACACCAATTCCGCAATCACCCCCGACAAGATTGATAACCAACCTGTGATTTCTGGACAGTTTGCAGGCTCAGATCTTATTAAAAGCTATGGTGAACTCTTAAACGGACTCTTAGCTGAGCGACTCGTCAGGCATTTTACGCGCAGCCTGGCAAGTACTACACATGATCGACCTGAATTCACCACCATTTTTTTCGACATGGTTAGTAGATTGTTCTCGCCTGACGTATCGGCAATCATAGTCAACTCTCCAACCGGACCCTGGAGCGTGTTTCACACAAGCAAATCTATCAACAAAGAAATGCTGGAAACGATCGTCGGAAATGCTGCAGCAAATTTAGGGCTGACCCAGCCGGTGCAAGCGTCCTTCTTCGGAGAGCCGCTTGCTGAGCGTGGAGTCCAACTCAAGAAAGCGAAGGTCTTAGAAATACCTGGAGCAGATGGCACCAAACTCGGTGCCATACTCGTCGGCTGGTCAAGCGACAAAGACATTGATTCTGTTTTGAAAACTGCACTTGAACATTTGAAAGATCAAATGGAGCCTGTTCTCAGATTACTGATTTCGGAAGACCGCTATCAAAACATGCAAGCCCAGGCCCAATACTGGTCCATGGTGGATCAGATAACAGGCTTGTACAACATGGAATTTTTCATTGGCTTCCTTCAACAGCAACTTCTGTTCTCGATGCGACAAAAGCTGCCTGTCGGGTTGTGCATTATCGACGTTGATGGTTTCGTCGGTCTCAATGCGCAATACGGACCAGAGACAGGAAATCTCTTGCTTAAGACATTGGCAGAACGCCTCAGCAAATGCATTAGATCCAGCGACTTGATCGCAAGATACAGTGGCGACCAATTCGTGGTCGTTCTGCCGAACACAGAGATTGATGGCGTCAAGATCCTCGGTGAGAAGCTACGTTCGGAAGCCGAGAAATTGAATCCAACAACCGAACAAACGGGCAAGACACCGCGTGTAACCATTAGCGTCGGCTGCGCAAATTTTGATTTCAAGAACTCCGCGCCAGAAGGCATTTTGAAAGACGCAAAGGATGCCCTCCTCCGAGCGAAAGAAAAAGGCCGCAATTGCGTTTCTGACTGATTGAACGTGCTATGAACGGCGGAGCTCTGAAACGTTTGCGACATTCTTAAACTAAGACTTGCGGTCAATGCTCGTCTTCGTGGGATCTGCTTTCAATATTGTACTTGTTCTTAAATTGCTCAGCCCGCATGTAGGCCCTCTCTTCGATTGCTTTGTCTTCGGCAATAACATCTACGCCGCAGAGCATTTTATAGGTGCGCTGGACCATCGCGATACTCAAAAAAAGAACGGGGAGAGAAGCGATTCCTCCGATAATCATTCCTACAACTTGAGGGACATGCGGGTTCCAAAAGAACGATACAAATGGCGTAAAAATCATCAAGTAGATAAGAACGCCCATCAAAGGACTCAACATTTGCGCCAGCTTAGGCATGAAAATGATCATAGAACCGGCAGCCAAATAACATCCAATCATCACATAAAGTGCTTCGACCGGAAACGGCAAGCGCTCTCGAATATTCCACAAGACTATATAAAGGGGGCTGAAAAAGCACACGAGGAAAATACGCGCAAAGAGAGTGTTTTCCGGTTTATCACCATGGCTATGCGAATGCCGCTGAACAGGGCGCCTGTCGTCTCTTCTCATAGAATTGCGCCTCCTGCTTCCGAACTGTCGAACTGGATTAGTCGGCGCCGTTCTCTAGACAAGCTGAGTAAAGTTTGCAAATGTTTCAACCGAATTCGAGTTACTCGAATCGTTACGGAACGACAAATCAGTTGAGACTGCAAAACTACCGTCTGGGAGAATGGCTTCGGGAGCTGCAAAAGTCCCATCTTGATTCAGGATCGCTGGTGCATCAAAGAACGCAATTTGGTCCTCGAGTCCCAGACGATTGATCAAACGATCGTACTCCGAATCTATAGCGTTCAACACTGTATCGTGCGAAAGATCCTTCATGAAGGAAACACATAATGCCGCTCCGGCGCCTGCACCTTCCTTCACATGACCGTCTTCATAAGCTTGAAGACCAGTGTGTTTTGAATTTCTGAAATTCGGATTCGCCACCGCAAATGGTGCGCCCAAAACCTGCGCCAACTTACCGACCGCAGCTGATGGATCAAAACCAACCCACTTTGTACTGAGAACGAATAAGTTCTCTGTTTCCACGCCAAACTTATGAGCTAAATTGAGCTTCTGAACGAGAGCCCAAATCGCCAGCATTTGCGAACCGCCCCCCATTAGAATCGGGATTCGCTGAGAGGCACCGACAACTACGCCCGCCAAAGATGCTTGCACCGGGTCACCTACCGCTGCGACAGCCAGCAATGGGTCTCTGATGAAGTCAGTTGCACTGAGACCGCAATTTCGCAAACCAGCCAAAACCAGCTCCAACTTTTGCGCATGATTTGCTGTGGGCAAACTGCTTGAGGTCATCCCCTCAACGCCATGACCAAGTGCCTTAAGAACTGCAAGCGCAGTTGTCGTTCCACCTGGAACACACTCGGCTAGAACCAAGCTGTCATGCTTCAAAGATAACTGTTTACCTAGTGCGACGCCCTGCTCGAATAGTGATACCGCATGCTCTTTCTTCATGGCGGCACCACTTGAGAGACACTGGGCCGGCAAATCAGCAAAGCGCAAACAGTCAACAGCTGGTCTGACAAAGCAACCAGCATCGATAATAAGCGAATCGATCTTTAGCAACTCTTGAACGATCGCCCGACTGATCACCACGGGCGATGCTATTCCCTCGGGAGATACCGGAAGTTGTTCAGCGGAGAAAGTACGTCCGGCAATTAATGCTTCAGCATCGAGTGCCGGGGTGAAACGGCGATCATTCGCTGAAGCCCCAGCAGCAGAGATTCCAGCACAGTCACTGGTAGCTGTTCCGCCTGTACACAGCAGAAAGAGAGCATTCCCCGCTCGTTTCACCGCCTGGCGAATTCTCGCAAAGCTGTCGAACGGGTCATTCAATATCTTTATATATGGTGAAGCAAACTCGACGTCCTTCACGGTCCGCGAATCCTATTCAATTCCAACAATTGAATTCTAACCTATTCTTGGGAATTGCCAGGTGAGGAAATACTATTCTCCGGCGGCTTGGCCTGCGAAAAATTCTTTTCTAGCAACTCGGCGAAAACCAGCATGGATAGGGGCCAGACAAAGGCACTGCTGATTCCAAACCAAAGCTGGGAAACAATTATGAGGGGAAGATCTTTTTTCTGCTCCAGGGGCGCTAGATACGCAAGATATATACTCAGCGGAGCCGACAAGAGGGCATTTATTATAGCGACCAGCAGAGTTGCAATCATCAAGCGCCCGGCCTGGTTCAGCATAAGCAAAGCGCCAATCTTCGCTGCTTTCGTCGCCTTAATACAAAGTGCCGACGAGACAACTGTCAGGACGATACAGTAAGCGATCGAGATAGCGAATAACATCGCCTCTGCAACATTCATGGGAATTCGAGCGGTTTCCGGGATTTGAATAATAGGCTCACCCATCACGTACAGCTGCGAGTTACTGAGAATCTTGAAAGCAAGACAAACACTGGCAGGAATCAGCGGCAGCAGAAGATAAAGAACTCCAACCATCCAAACACCGGCTATATAGCCTTTCCTGGCATCCACTTCCTTCTTAGTTGCAACGAACTGACTCGGCGCCCGCTTTAGCAGATAGAGACGAGCAAGCGCGGTCAACTTCTCTAGCAAAATCGAAAGCGACACTAGCCCTAGAACAAGAGCCACAACAGTGGAGATCGCTAACTTCATACCGAGATTCGTCAGCGCGGGAAGATCTACTACCGTGAAGTCGAGCCCGCTGTTGGTCAAACTGTAATCAGCATAAGCAGTAAATGCGTTCGACCATCCAAATAGGAAGGCGACGACAACGAAATGGCGCATCACACTGAAAACGAGCTTCAGCGTTGAACTCCACCATTTTCCCGACAAAAGAAAGGAGAGATCGAGTTGCTTAGACTCGTCAAAACTAAGTTCAGCAATTTGGACTTCTGAAGCAGTCAAAGCGGTCTCTTGACTTCGATCTTTCCGGAGCGAGACCTTAATCAAATCACATCAACGAGTCAGATGAAAGAGAATTCCGGTGCGTTAACCGACAAGCTTCTTGAAAAATGGCCAGATTCGAGACCGTATCTACTAAGATTTTAGTCGCCCAAAAGTCGTAAATCGGAATCTAGGCAGACCAATCGTGATTCTCATACTACAAAAGCCGACAAGTCAGGAGCAGATCGCAGTTATTTGCGACCGGCTCGAGCGCATGAAATTGACAGGGCATGTCATTGAGAACGCCTCTGGCACTGTAGTTTCCATTAAAGAGGATGTCAGCTGCCTACCTTCACACCTGTTCAGTCAACTTCCCGGAGTTGACAAGGTAGTCCGTCTCCAACATCAGGCGAACCTGGCCATCAACTCGCCAGCCCAATGCATCGAATTGCCTAATGAAGTAAAAATCGGCAACGGTCAGCCTCCCGTCGTTATAGGTGGACCCTGTTCCGTCGAAGGGCAGGCTCACATTCTGCACACCGCACACATGGTCAAAGAGGCAGGGGCACAGATTTTGCGCGGCGGCGCTTATAAGCCAAGAACAAGTCCCTACGAATTTCAGGGTCTTGGACTTGAAGGTCTGAAGTATCTGAAGGAAGCATCATCAACCACGGGATTGCCAATTGTCAGTGAAGTGATGGCAGCCGAACATGTTGAAGCAGCTGAAGAATACATCGACGTCATTCAAATCGGCGCGCGCAATATGTACAACTATGAGTTACTAAAAGAACTAGGCAAGAGCAGCCGCCCGGTGCTACTGAAGCGAGCACTCTCAGCCACGATAAGCGAATGGTTGAACGCAGCAGAATACATAATGTCTGCAGGCAACAAGCAGGTCATTCTTTGCGAACGCGGTATTCGTACATTCGAAACGCAAACACGCAACACACTGGATCTAAGCGCAGTTCCGATCCTCAAGAAGATGTGCTCACTGCCGGTCATCGTTGATCCAAGCCACGGTACAGGACGCCGCGATCTAATCCGCACGATGTCCCGAGCTGCCATCGCTTGTGGTGCCGACGGACTCTTAATCGAAGTCCACGAATGCCCCGAACAAGCATTCAGCGACGGCGAACAATCCATCACCCCGGATACGCTTGCAGACATCGTTGCCGACGCAAAACAGCTCTACGAACTCTTCGCTCCGAAGACATCCGACCAATTAGCCAAAGTCCAGAAGTAAATTTCGTCATGGTCGTGCACCACGATACGAATATTGCATAATTTTGGTCGTCTTACTATCTTCTATTGCTTGCCGAAAAGTTCCTTCAGCAAAACTATAAATGACGACAACGAAAAGGCAGATGAACACAGCCCCCACTCGACAAAGACAGAGGCTGAAAACAAAGATACACCAGTAGAATGTAGTCTCGTTAAGCTGGCGAGCGACATCTGCAAAAAGGTTAGTCTGTTGCATGCGAACAATCCCTCCACATATCCGTTCCTATAATAGAACGCAGACCGTGTGGCGTCTTCGCCTGTTAGTCATAAGAACATTGTGACCCAGGTCACTAAGACTTCGGTTTATTGAGCATGTTGCGCAGCATTTGATAGAGCACTCCGGTGTTGGTGCCCATTTGTGTTCCGTCCATCGCGTCGGCTCTCAATCCCTTCGGAAGAAGTGCCGGTTCGACACCGTCTTTGAATTGAAGGTGGAAAACGTTCTTTCCATGCGCGCCGCCCGGACGAAGAATCGCAAATCCCACTTGATTCTTTGCGTGAATCAAACGGCTCGGGTCATGATCGAGCCAGAGACCATAGAGATCTTTCGCGGGCAGTCCTTCAGGTCCTTCGTTCTTGAGCACTTCAAGTTTCTTGGTGCCGGCTGCAATCTTCGCGTCATCGAAACGCTGGATGTTGGCGCCTTCCTTCGCGAACGGAATGATCGCTTCTTGCGGTCCTTGCTGACCACCTGGAACTTTGCGTTGTTCAAAAACGATGAGGTCAGATCCCTTCGGAATAGCTCTACCGTCAGGCAGCTTTCCTTCCGCCATCATTCGGAATCCTTCCGCAACTATTGGGCTCGTGCCTTTTTCCACATCGCCGGATGTTCTCAGGAAGTTCTTGACGCTCTCTACGGAGACGCGGCGTTGCAGATGCTCCTGAATCATCGCTAGTTTCATTTCCGGTGAGCCCGAAGCTGCGCGTTCATAGAATATTTGATTCTGCGACTCGTACCACTTATCAAACTTTGCCATGGTTTCGGCTGAAATACCTTGAGCTTTCATCACGTTGGCTTTTTCGGCACCGCGAATCCAACCTGGCGCACGCTCCCAGTTTTCGAGCTTACCGAGCAACGTTTCGACATTGCTAAGTACAGTTCTTACTTCGGCTTGAGCTAGCTGGCGATCGGTAGCCATCAACTTCGAGGCACTATCAATGTAATCATTTACCTTCTTCAGGGCTGTTGTGTGCCTTTTCGTTGTTCTAAGAAAATCATTGACTGCAACTTCAGCATCCATATAAGCATTGGCGACATCTTTCCGAGTTACGCGAGGCGCTTCCACCTTCTCAACGCGGGCGTTGCGGTCATTAGAGGTATTGCGGCGGTCGCCCTGTCCTTGGTTCGCACTGGTCGTGGTACGTTCAACTCTTTCAGCAGGTCGAGCACCATTATCAGCTTTTGCGACAGGCTTTGCTCCGGCATCAGCTTGAGCTTTGACAATAGGTTCAGCTGTTCTTGCAGCAAGATCTACTTTAACCGGTTTGGCGGTGCTGCCATTTTCGACAACTTTTGCAGCAGGATTTGCCGCCACCGTCGATGAGGCTTCAACTTTCTTGACTGGCTTCGGACCTGGCTCAACATTGATTTGCGGTCTTTCGTACTTGGGCAGGTCGAAGATTGCATTTGAATCCGACTGGGCGATCAGCGGTTTTACTTCCGCGGATTTAGCGACATATTGCGCATCCAATTCCGTAAGTTTGGCGACCAACGTTGCCATCTGGCTGCGGTTGCCTTCAAGCGTTTGCCTGATCGGAGCCATCTGAGCTTCCAACGCCATTATCTCGGGATCCGTTCCCGCCTCAATAGCTTTTCTCCGGGTTTCCAAAGCTGCTTGAGCTTCGCTGTGTCTTTGCTCGAAGGCACTCAATTGCGGCTGGCGATCACGGATGCTGGCGATATCTTGTCTGACCCCGCCCAATTCTTCGCGCAGTTGAGCGATATCTGGAACTGGTTGATCGGCCGGAGCTTGAGCTTTTCCTTCTTGAATTTTCTTTGCCTGACCAATCTGTCCGTTCAGTTCTGACTGCCGGCTCGTTAAACTCGGCAAACGCTCAATGTCGGCACGCAAGCCTTCAACTACGCTTTCGGCCTGACGAGCGGTCTGAATTTCGGACTTCAGCCCCTTGATACCATTTATCTGTTTGTCAAAAGCAGCAAGTGCGACTTCATCGCGCGCGATGAGCGGCTTCAATGTGTCGGCTTCGCGTAGCGTTGAACTCATCTGCTCATAAAGCGGCCGCACCTCTGGATGCCCAGCGACTTTCTTCGCCTCCATCAAAGCGGACAGCTCGTCCATCCCGCGAGCGATGCGATGAGGCGCATCCAGCCTTTCACGAAACACAGCAAGCGGATCGCTGCCTTTTGCGGCCGGAAGTTCCTTCGCTCCCAAGCGTCCAGTTGAATTGAGATCCATTCTAGTTGCGCGAACAGTCGCAAAAGCCGGCTGTTCCACCATGCTAGGCATCATCGGAGTGCGCAATCCTTCAAGACTCGTGCGCAAACTGGTGCTGAGCTTCGGTCCGAAATGCACGGCGCCGGCGCCCGCAAATCCGGAAGCCATCATCACCGGATAGTCAAACATTGCTGTTCCGAGATTTTGTGCAATTGCTTCACGTCTTGTAAGCTGGTCCTGGACCGTGTTACCCGGTGCGACCGAGTAAGCATCGTATACATTGGCACCGCGACGAAGTACGTCAGCCCCCATTCCGAGAAGCATCACTTTTCCGGCGACATCGGCTGCTACGCCCCATCGTCCGCCGGCTTTAGCGGCTGCCATCAAGGCTGCGCCAACACCAAAAGAGCCTGCTACTTCGACACCTGTAACAAGCAAATTATCTTTGGCATGTTGCGTACGTTCCGAAAATCCTTGTGAGAGGCCTTCTCTAATATTTTGTAATTCTGTCTGGAAAGAGCTTGAGACTTGAGTGTCCAGCAGTCCATCACGCGCTGCCGTGGCCTCGTACAAACGATCACCTGTCATATCTTTTTATTGCCCCCAAAAGCTCGCACGAAGCCCTCTTTCGCTAAAGCTTTAGCACTCACACACGTCTCTAATGTTATTTGCGAAATTTAAGGAAGTACATTGGGGAAATTACGTCTTTCTTAGTAAAAATCCCATGCTCCTACCCCAAAAATGTCTATTTCTTGAGAATAGGTTAAAGCGGGGCCTAGTGTGTGTTTCCGCTCACAAACGGAAGCGAAATCAATGCCATAATTGGACCTTCCAAGCACGCGCTACGGATTTAGCGGAGCTCATAAATGATTCAATCTCCCTCCCCAACTACGCCTTCGGCAAGCCAAAAGATATCGGCGGCATATCAAAAGCTAAGCCAAACGTACCTCAAACGCAATCCTGACGATGACACAAAATTCGGCATCGTCGTGGTCGGGGTGCTAGTCCTTGCGGCGGCAGCTTATTTGAGCTTGGCTTATGGGTGGCCGAAGTTCAGCAGAGCAGAAGTATTTTTTGCTGAATGCGTGCGCGAAATGTTTCAGTCTGACAATTTAGTGACGCCGCTCTATCACGGCACACCATTCTTCGACAAACCGATTCTTTCTTACTGGACAATTGCAGCGAGCTATTTGATGTTCGGCGTTAGCCACTTCACTTCGCGCATCCCCTCCGTTCTTTGCGCGCTCGGAACTGTATTGTTGAGCGCGCTTGCAGGCAAACATTTATTCGGCACGAAAGTTGGCAGCTTAACTGCGGCAGTTTTGGCCAGCTCAGTCATGTTCATTTCCTTCTCAAACCTCTGCATGTCAGACATGACATTGGTCTTCTTCGACACACTGACCATGGGACTTCTCTACTGGTCACTGGAAAATGAGAAGCGCCGCAACATTCTTCTATATATTGCATCGCTGAGCATGGGTTTGGCATTTCTGACAAAAGGACCTGTCGGTATAGTGCTGCCGTCACTGGCATTCGCGATTTATCTCACGCTCACGAAGCAGTGGAAAAAAATCGAGTTGGTCCGGCATGTATTGCCCTGCGCCTTTTTCATGGCTCTTGCTGGCGTTCCGTGGTTTATGGCGGCATACAGACAAAATGGCGCCGGTGCTCTCAGTTATTTCTTCATTCACGAGAACCTGGAAAGATTTGCTGGTTCGACTTACGACACGCATCGCCCGATATGGTTCATGGTCGTCTCACTATTTGGCGGAATGTTGCCGTGGTCCGTGTTCCTGCCGATGGCATTTTCTGATTCATTCAAGAAAATGAAGGCGGGACTGCAAAACGTTACAGCTCAAAAGCATTTTTACTTGTGGCTTTGGATTGCAGTCGTAATTGGTTTCTTTAGTCTGTCTCGCGGCAAAATCGACTACTATGCGTTACCGGTCTATCCTGCCGCCGCCATTCTCATCGCTCACTATTTGAGCGCAGCGTGCGAGCTAAAAACGCCATTCATTAAAGCGTTTTCCTGGACAATTTCCGCAGGAGCCACAATCGGTGGCATCGTAATCGCGGTGCTGTGTGCTCGCGCGTTCCCTGGCGAAGGTCCCGAAAATTGGATCGCACTGCCAGCAGTGCTAACCACATGCGGCGCCCTCATGCTTCAACTTTGCGCAAGCAAGGAACCACGCCGAATGTTCAAAATGCTTTTCGTGTGCGTGTGCTTGTCAGCGATGGCAGTTGCCGCTCAAGTCTATCCGTGGATAAACAGCAAGCAGGCAGTTCTCAAATACGTGCCCTACCTGCAAACATTACCGGAAACAGCACGCGTTGGAGTTTATACCAGCCTCCAAAATTGGATTGACGAGGTAACCTTCCAGACAAATCTCGAGCCCATAAAAGTTGAAAGCATCAAGATGGCGGAACAGCTCTTGAGCTCGAAGAGCGAAACGGTCTTGCTCATCCAAGAAAGCGAATACGCACAGATGAGCTCATCGGCAAAAGAACATTCGCGAGTTCTGGCAAGCAATCCATTCATCCCGCGCAGCATCAACCCGGTTTACTTCGTAAGCAAGGGCAAAGCTCTCGGCGAAAGCAAGCTGTTGCTGGTCACGAATAAGTAAGTAGCGCAGGGGTCAGGCACAAGGGTTCGCTTTGCTCCTTTCGCCCTTCGGTCCTTGAGCAATCACTCATCAAACGCGAAACCCATAAGCTAACCCTGAGATCTCGAAGCCCTAGATCTTACGATCTAGGGCCGCGAGAGCAGATTTCCGGGGGGCTGAAAAAAACTGTTTAGGATGCGATAAGCAATTTGCGCTTTTGAAGCAATGCTTTAGTCGCTGGGTGGCAGCAGCTGAGGCAGATACCATCTTCAGCGATGACATGCTTACCTTGCTCTGCTAGTTTGAGTACGACCTGTGAAACCTTCGATTGATCAGAACTCAGATGCCTGATTGTTGTGAATAGGATTCCTTCCAATCCTTCTCTACGAGCGCAACCGCACGGAGCAAGTGCTTGCGTCATGAAATCGTCGAGATTCATATAGCTCATTGACATGCGCTTCGGTGGGCACTTATCACAGACGAGTCTGCGCAGTGCTTTCCAAAAACCCATTCTCATCGGGTTTTGATTCGACCCGCAATCCCATTCAACCGCATTGAGGATGCAACCTTGATGGGAGCAAAAGTCATCGAGCCGGAGTTTAATCTCCGCAGTAGAGCCTTCGAGGCTGCTGTTGTTAGAGCTGAGCCAGTAGCCGACCAACTTATAGTTGCGACGGTTGCCTCTGGTTATCGGTGCAAAATAGGTGCCTGTTGCGTACGCCATAATCTTAATCTCACTCACCAAGTTAAAATCGCCAAGTATTACCATCCTAGGAATTTGTTATCCAACATGTGAATTGGAAAATCAAAGTTCCCACATCCTTTTATCAAGCTTGTGGAAAACCCATAACCTTATATTGAGAAGGCAGATACTTGCTGTCCAATTGAGTTGTTGGATCTAGATGCTCGATAGTGGTTGTGAGTGTCTATACAGCGGGTGGTGCCCGGGCGGACCGGGCCAGAGGAAACGGAACTATGCAAAGATTGGAACTAGACTGCGAGGAGTTGCTAAACTGGTGGGAACCAAAATCTGACATTTCCTATATATTTCGCTTCAATTGGCGAAGTCTCCAGCAACTGAGAGAAGCAGTAACACTTTTTCTATCGGCGCGCCTGCACAATGTTTCACAGCGCGCTCGCAAGGCAGTAAGCGAAACAGGATGTAATCGGTTAAAAGCAATGATTGCTTCAAACCCAGAAACTCCGGCGGACATGCTGGAGTTTCTAACGCACGTCAGCCCCGTTGATGTTTTAGTGCGTGTAGCTGAGAACCAGAATGCTTGCAGTCAAACGCTGACGCGACTGGCGATGCATGAGGATTTTGAAGTACGAATGGCCGTGGCCGAGAATCCAAACTGTCCATCCATTTGCCTTGAAATGTTGATCGACGATCGGTGTGCAGATGTGCGATTTCGGCTTGCCGAAAATCCGAATGCTCCGATTTCAGTTCTATATAAGGCGTTGAAGGATGAAAATCCATATGTAAGTCATCGGGCGCGCAAAACGCTTGCTCGTATCTTGACGAACACGATCACACTTTCGGCGCAAATGATGACGCATGAATCTGAGATGAACAAAGAGATTCTCGACGATAAGCGCTTTGCTGAACATCTAATGGCTGAACTGAATGAAACACTTGGTTTTCATCCAAACGGCGAGCAAGTCGATGCCCGCCCCCCTATAAACAAACCCGGATCCAGTTCCGGCATCAACCCAGCCCTACCCGCCTGAAGCCACTTCGTTTCTTGATCTGATCATTTCGTGGGTCTGCAAGATAATGCCCGCGTTCCTTACTCGAGCATACTAGCGTCGGGACCAGCTGTATTCGGTGATGCCGCGATCTGCGCGAACTACGGCGGCACCGGTCGGAGTACCTCGCCGTTCTCTAACAACTCGTGTTGCCCCAGCAGTTTTCTTTCGTTTGCGTGAGCTGTAAGCCGAATAGCTCGAATAACTACTAGAATAACTCGACGAAGCCTTCACCGGTTCAATTGGCTTATCCGTACCGAGTCCTTGTGCACCACGATTGCAAGCCACAAAGAAACCCGCCGGAGTGGGATTGCGCCTGTAGTAAGCGACATTATAGTCGCGGAAGATGCGCGTCATGATCGTTCCACCAGTGGCTGAACCGCCAACTGCTTTATTGTCTTTGTTGCCCCCCCAAACACCCGTGACAAGATCCGGCGTAAAACCAACAAACCACAAATCCTTCCCCTGGTCGGCTGTCCCCGTTTTCCCAGCAACCGGACGGTCGGGCAATTTCGCCAGCTGTCCGGTGCCTTCGGCAACGCAGTCCTGCATCAGGTCCACCAACTGCGCGACCGTATTGCGATCGAATGCGGCGCTACTATCGGGATAAAAATTTTCTAGAACCTTGCCACTCCGAGTCTCCACTCGGCGCACCAGTGATGGTGACATATACATCCCTCCACGTGCGAAAGTTGCATATGAATTTGCAAGGTTCAAAGGAGAGACTGCAGAACAACCGAGAGCAAGCGAAATATGTGGTGCCAAAACTTCCTTCACGCCGGCTCTTTCAGCTACAGAAATAATTGAGTCAATCCCGACTGATTGTGCGATTTTCAATGCCGGAATGTTTCTTGAATAGGCGAATGCCTTAGCGACCGTGATACCACCAAGGAACTTGCCATCATAGTTCTTCGGCTTGTATTCCTTACCCTGGTGATCCTTCATCGAGAATGGCGTATCTTCTACCATTCCGTATTCCTCAATCACGCCCTTCTCAAAGCCGGCCAAATATACAAATGGTTTGAACGCGGAACCTGCCGTGTGTGGGTTAGTAGCACAGTTCCATTGGTTCGACATGTAATCGCCGACACCACCAACAAGCGCCACAACTGCTCCGTCCGCTACACGAATACTGACCAAAGCCCCCTGATTGATCCCATAAGGTGCCCTCGCCAAGCCTGCCGCCAATGCGCGCTCTGCCGCTTCCTGCGCACCGCAATCAAGATTCGTATATATCTTCAGTCCCTGCCGTTCAATCGATGCCGCGTTATAACGCCCCTTCAACATCTCTATGCAAGCGCTCACATAGTACGGATACTTCTGAATACTAAGCTTCGCCGGCTCAGCTCCAAAGGACCTAAAAACCAGATTCTCCCTCGAGGCAACTTGAAATTCCTCGGGAGAAATGAAACCGTACTCGGTCATTTTTTCCAGAACACTTCGCTGCCTGCGAACTGCAGATGCGCGATTTTCAGCGGATCCACCACGACTGGGAGAGCGGATGATTCCAGCTAGGAATGCCGATTCTGCATAGTCTAATTCTGAGGCATGCTTGCCGAAATAATTTCTGGCAGCTTGTTCAATGCCGTAAGCGTTGTTTCCGAAGTAAACTTCATTCAAATAGAGTTCTAGAATTTTATCCTTACTGAACTTGTTTTCAATCGCCACTGCGATTAACAGCTCTGCAATTTTCAGATCGATTGAACGCTTCTTTCCTTCAAAGAAGAGGTTCTTAGCTAATTGTTGCGTAATAGTCGAACCGCCTTCAACGACTTTTCCATGCGACACATTTGAGAGAAAAGCTCGAGCAATCCCCGCCGGACTAACACCATGATGCTCATAAAAACGATGATCCTCAGCTGCAAGCAAAGCTATTTGCATGGAACGAGAAATCATTTTCAAAGGCACAATTATTCGCTGCTCGGAGCCCTCCACCGCAACAACTAACTTATCGTTCTTGTCATAGACTTGAATGGTTTGAACTGGATTGTATTTCTCAAGAAAAGCAAGATCCGGAACGTCCATCAGCGCCATGCCGACCTTGAAACCAAGGAAGGCAACCGCAATGAAGCCGATGAACAGAAGCACGAAACAAACATTTCGGGCGATGTAGAAAATATACTGCTTCGCCGATGCGTGATCCTCGCGAAACTTTAGAGCGTTGAGTCGGCGGTCCTTGAAAGAACGCTTTGGCATTACAGCTTCCGGAAGTGGTAAAAACGGTACGGAAAGCTCAATTTAAGCACGCCGGCGATGCCTTGACAAGCCCGAATTAAGCCCCGGGCACATTTTCAACAGCTGGGCGTCTGAGATTAAAGAGTGCAATAAAAGACTTGACCGAACTTTCGGGGCGATCCTGCGTTGTACATGTTTAGACTGATTCGGGGTATATCATAAGTCAGCAAGCTCGGATCACTGTTATCAAGCACCTTTCACAATAAACTCGTTGAAGTTTCATCCCTATGTTGCGATCCTTTTCTGCCAATAAATCAGAGCCTGAGTGCCTTTCGGTAAGCAGCGAGCCTCGTCTTAACTCGAACAGCGCGCAAAAACCGCCGTCCGATAAGCACACTGAAAGAACTAAGTTCTTAACTTTTCTAATCATAAACAGCTTTGTGTTTGCCAGCGTCTTCACGCTCTTATCGGCATCGTCGATCGCACAAGATGGTACAAAAAAGAATGCAGGTGAGGCTGCAAGCGGAGAGCCGGCACCGGCTACCGGAGCCGATGGAAAGCCCGTCGCCGCGTTTAATAAACCCTATGGCTACTATTTGAATCCGATGCTTGATCACATTCAAGCCGATCCGGACCAGCGCGCCAAGATTACCGTTATCCTTCAAAACTATCGAGGCAGGCTTGAGCCCTTGCGTAACGAATACAACGCCAAGCGGCAAGAGTTTCTAACAAATGTTGTGAAGGGAGTTTCCTCGGACGTCATCATGGCCCAACAGATTAAGATTGGTCACCTCTACGAGGAAATAACTTCTCATTATTGCCAGATGTCCCTTGAAGTGAGGCGTCTTCTGAAAGATGACCAAATTGTGCGATACGAAGAGTTCAAGAGACAGCGCGGCTGGACGCGCAAAAGCAAGTAGTTGACAATAAAGCAAAACTAAGGCTGAATCAGCGTTTTTGCCGTAAGCTTTCCATTGTCCGTCGCAGTGGAGGCTTGCCGTGCGCAAACCTGGTCTGACTACGCAAATATTTATTGGGCTAGTACTCGGTATTCTTCTAGGCTGGCTGGCTCCTGAAGCTGGAAAAGCCGCAAAGCCGGCTGCCGATGTTTTCTTGCATTTAGTCAAAAGCATCATAGCACCATTGGTTTTCGCCACCCTTGTAGTCGGCATCGCCGGTCACGACAATATGAAGACGGTCGGCAGGCTCGGTGTCAAATCTCTCATATACTTCGAGATTGTCACTACATTTGCGCTGGCAATCGGGCTCCTGGTAGCAAACCTAATGCAACCAGGATCCGGTATCACCCTTGGTGGCGTTCAAGCTGGTGAGGTGGGGCACTTAGCTTCAAAACAGCCATCAGTGGGAGATATTATCGTCCACACCTTTCCATCAAGCGTAGTCGATTCAATGGCCAGAGGCGATGTTCTGCAGATCGTCGTCTTCACAGTCATCTTTGCCGCAGCGGTAAGTGCAACAAAGGCTGAGCCTATCTTAAAGCTCTGCAACTCACTTGCCGAGGTCATGTTCAAATACACAAGCTATGTGATGATGTTCGCACCATTCGGCGTGGCAGCAGCGATGGCTGCCACCGTAGGGGAGCACGGGTTGACGGTTCTCGTTTCACTGGGCAAGTTGGTTGGTACTCTGTATCTTGCACTTGCAATTTTTGTCCTAGCCGTGCTTCTGCCCATCGCCATAATGGCCCGCGTTCCTTTGAAGAAATTTCTCGGTGCAGTCAGAGAACCATTTATACTGGCATTCTCGACAACTAGCAGCGAGGCAGCTCTGCCAAAAGCCCTGATTGCAATGGAAAGTATCGGTGTACCGAGAAACATTGTGAGCTTTGTATTGCCAGTCGGATACACCTTCAACCTCGATGGAACCACGCTGTATCTGTCGCTAGCCGCGACATTCGTCGCACAAGCTGCTGGCGTTCACATGACGCTGGAACAGCAATTGATGATGATGCTCACACTCATGCTTACCAGTAAAGGTGTCGCAGCTGTACCGCGAGCTTCCTTGGTTATTCTGGCGGGAACGTTGTCCAGCTTCAATCTACCCTTGGCTGGCGTTGCGCTTATATTGGGTGTCGACACGATCATGGACATGGCGAGGACATCAATAAATGTTTTGGGTAATTGCTTGGCTTCGGTCGTCCTTGCCCGATGGGAAGGCGTGTTCGGTAAGGATACCGAAGCCTCCAACGAGGCTGAACAAACAGAGACCAACGCCATTGAGCAGGTAGAAGTACTGATGGAAAGCGCTCATACAGGCAGCCCGACAGAAGGCACGCCTGCATCAAACTTAGAAAGCGCTGGCTCGAACAAGAGCTAAACGCAAGACTATCAGTGGAGGTCATAAGGCAGTGGAGGTTTCCAGATTGGCAGGATCAGAGCAGGCAGAGAACCAGGATCTGACAGCACCATCCATGGGGCAAAATGACAATGCGGACCGCTCAGAGCAAGCGGTGAACCAAACTCAATCACAAAAACAGGAAAGAAATCCGCTCCGCTTCGCAACCGGATTGGTATTACTTGCGGTGGCATGCAGCCTGCTATTCCAATCGATCAGCACTTATGTCGACGGACTCGCAGCTCTCCAGTATAAGGCTGTCACCGGACGTGTGAACGCAGTGAATACAGTCTTCAATGCCTTCGACCAAACGAAAAGTTGTACTGTCGCTTTCTCCCTTGATGGCAAATCCTACAAGACCGAAGTCGCAATCCCGCCAGATCGGATCGTCAAAACAAACGAACAGGTTCAGCTCTACTATGACAGCAGCAATCCCAACAAAGCTGCACTGGTTCAAGAAGTTGACTATGACAATACCATTGTGAAAGGCGCCTTTGGGCTATTCGCGCTTTGCTTCGCGGTCTTGCTTTTGTTTAAAGGTCTCTAGCCAATTTCTACCAGCCGCGTTCGCCATGTGGCGCCCCTAGATTTTGTGGTGCTTCCAGGTTCCGCGCTTGAACCATAATACGGCGATTACAGCGCCTACCAGAGATGTTAAGGCGATTGCCGTCCATGCGCCCTTCGCACCCCAACCCAAAGGCAGCGTGAACAGGTAGGCCAGTGGCAGGCGCACAAGAAGAAGGCACAGAAAGGAGAACAACATAGGAATCTTCGTGTATCCGGCACCTTCCATTGCTCCGAAAAGAACCAGCCAGATAGCGGTGATAGGCTCGGAGATTCCCAATATTTGCAAATAGTACTTGGAGTCGGCCACGACTTGAGGATCGGAACTCATCATCTTGGCGATGGTTTCAGCACCGAAGAACATCACAAAACCGACAATGCTCATCAAAGCGCACGCATATCCAGCTGCATGCCATCCCACTTTCTCCGAACGCTCAAGCTTACCTGCGCCTAAGTTCTGCCCTACAACAGTGGCGACACCCATCATCATGGCGAAGATCGGCAACCCCGCCACTACGTCCTCCACTCGTAAACCGACCGCCCATGCGGCCTGACAAGCGGTAGGATTGGCGGTGTGAGAAAAGATCAGAAACAATCCGAAATTGCTGGACACCCACGCTAGATCCTGCAAGCAAGCAGGCAAGCCAATCGCCATGATGCGTTTCATCCAGTCAAAAGAAAAATTGAACGGTCGTTTATTGCTTATCTCAACCGACGATGCAAAGTCAGACCTCTGAAACGCAAGAACCATCAACAAACATCCCAGGCTGCTTGCGACGAACCATGAAATTCCTATTCCCACAATCCCGAGATGTAGAGGCCAAATACAAAGCGCAAAATCAAGGATTACAACGCCAGCAGTAACGGCAGCCATAATCACCGTCGGTAAAGTCGCATCTCCCTTAGCTCGAAAAATCGAATGGCACACCCACAAAAGCGTGAGCGGCAATTGTGCCAGGAATTGAACCTTGAGATAGGACGAACCAAGCTCTTTTACGTGATCCGATGCACCCAAAATCTGAAGGAAAAAATCTGTGCAAAAAACCCCAATAGCTGCAGAAACGACACCAAATACAATGGCGGAAAAAATTGATTGCCTGGCAGCCTCCATCGCTTGGGCAAAGTCGCGCGCGCCCCAGAAGCGTGAAACCAAAGCATTAGCACCGGTGGCAATTGCAATCGCCATGATGATCATGCCGAACCAAACCTGACCTCCGATACCCACGGCAGCAAGTTCATCGGCACCCATTTTGCCCGCGACATAAGCATCAGCGAATGTTGCAGCCGAAATCGCTAGTGCGTTCAGCATCATCGGAATCGACATGCTGGCGATAGCTTTCCATATTGGTCCTTCAGTAAGCAGTTCTATCTCTGCTGCACTGAATTCGGCATGTTCAATGCTTTCTTTTTCAGGACTTTCCGGCAAAAGAGTCGTATCCATGGTCCCGTCGGAGGAGGAAGGTTTAGGACCATAAAGATACAGCTTCTGCACTAATCCAGCGTGAAAGGCAGGTCAGAATCGCACTTGACTTCACAGAAATGGCAAATCACGATACGACACTAACACAGGTGCCTTCGTAGTTAATTCAGCGTATACTGAACCCTATGTCGAACTATTAGTCGGAGGGGCTTCCGTACTAGCCTCGTCAGCATTTCCGGACTTGTCCCCAGTCAACGCGTTAACGAACGATGCAGCAAAAACGCCTACAACAATCGAACCGAGAGCATTGAACAGCTGCGTGTAGCTACCTGGATTCTGATAAAAGTTGTAGAGACAGATTCCAGCAATCGCAAGGAATGGCAACATCACCAACCAGTACGCAAAACTCTGATCCGGATTGAGAGTCCCATCCTCCGGTGCAGTAGTAAGTGCAGCATCTTTGTCTTCTTCACTCAGGCTCGCCGCAGGCGCCTCCGATGTAGGCGCACTCTCAGGAGCCTTCGCCTCTTCGTTGTTATCAGCCATAAACCCTCCCCGCTTGCCCGGCGTAAGCCGGACGTATTCCTACTTTGAGCTTACTGCTTACTATGGTAATTGTCGATAGGGAGTAGCCTTATTAAACGCGGCGTCCATTCTAAGGTCCGTCGCCTTTCTCACCGAAAACACAGGCTCCGTCCGTTCCCCCTCGTCTCTGAATGAAGCTAAATCCCAGGATAATTGCTCCTGCAAATCAATCGATTTGCCTACCATAACGAATCTTACTTCTTACATTCGTTCGTGATGTTCGATCAATATATTGGAGCCGACAGGCGGATGCCCGAAATCCGCGGCAGCAGAGCCTCCGCGCTGGAAAAATTCCCAAAAGCGCCTGTCATGTCCGGAGCTTCCGGGCGCAAAGGCCAGATCACCTTCCATCACATTAAAGCTGCCGGTCGCAACCGTAGCTGTTCTCAATACAGTTCCGATTCGCACGCGCAAACGGTCGCCAGGATTGAGCGTTTGAGTTATGGCATCACCAGCACGAATGGTAGTTTTTAGATTGCCAAAGGAATCAATGTATCCGATAACTTCTTCCGGATAGTCACGAATAACTTCAGAAGGATTCAAACGACTTGTTCTTAAACTCTCATCACCTGCCACTACGCGTTCTAGCGCCCTTGGAAAAAAATCACGCGATCGAAACTGTGAACCCTCATCTGCGCAATCGACCTCCCAAAGTTCTGCAAGATCATCTCTTACAAATGACATGGAATAACCGCTGTTCACCGCTAAGACTCGCACTCCAGATTTGGTCATGGCATAAACCAATCCTTCGCCAGCGTTGTTTGATCGTGCTTCTTTCTTATCGCGACGGGGAGCACAATTGGCAAAAACTACCATATTCTCTGGGCGCAAATCTTTATCAGCCATGGACAACTGAGCAACAACAAAACCGGTAGCTATGGTGTCAAAGGATCCGACAGAAGTGAAATGCACGCTTGCATCTGCCGGAAGGCGAGCCATCATTGCAGAATAAACCTCGGACCAGGCCAAATCGCCCGGTGCGTAATCGCAAATCAGGTGAATGAAACTCTTCATTTAAAACGCATACTCCCTTCGCTAACAGCTTCGTTACTGCATTTGCTCTTCCCATTTGAGGTTCCAAGCAACGCATGATTCATAAATATTGAGCGGAACCTCAGTCGATGATTCAAACTCCAACGTGGGCGCACCACTATTCTTCAGGCTATCTGCCCAATGGAGATCAGAAGAACGCAACCATGCTTGATGCAGGTTGTTTCCAATTCCATCCGTGAAAATCAATCGAAAGAACGGCCATTTTCCTTGAAATATACGCAGGGCAGTCTTATCGCCGACCAATGCCAGCCGCAGATTCATTTTTCCATCGACCCAGGTACTCTTAAGCCAGCAGTTAATGTTGAAATCTGGAATCGTCACGTTCTGCCACTGGCGGACCTTCGCAGCCATTTGCAGTCGCTGAGGATCATAGTGGGGACGATTTGCTTCTTCTTGCCGGCGAGCCTCTTCAGCTGCCGCTTTTTCTTCGGCTAATCGCTGCTGTTCCGCTTCTCGTTGCTGCAGCTCAGCTGCTGCAGCCTTTCTTTGCATTAACTTTTGGCGAGCGGCGTCACGATCCATCGTCGCTTCGGGGCCATCCGGTTTGCTAGCTGAGCATCCGGATAAAACGGTAAGCAGTAAGCTCCCCAGCAAAAGATGCCAGAACTTATTTTCGAAGATTTTCTTGCCGGAATCGATCATCTTTTGTCTACACACGAGGTAAAAGCCAAAACCAGTAAGCATTTTCGCAGTTTCCGCCGGAGCAAGAAAGGTGGCAAAATTTCAAAAAAACTGTCGAATTCCACAGCAGACTTCGTATTTTTACCCATTTCAAGCCTTGATTAGAACCTTATAATCATGGGCAGGATAAGGAAGAAGGCAAGGCACCCACTATGAAAAACGCAAATTCTAATTCGCCAGAGAAAAATAAGAGCAATCGCTCGCAAGCGTATTCCGAAACTGCACGTTCGGAACAAAAGAATCAACGAGCCAATAGCCAGACTCCAGCTTGCAACAATGGAATTTGTCAGGTGACCTGGAAGCCTTATCAAGCATAATCGCAGCTACCCCAGTGGGGGGCTCAAGGGATTGAGCCCATTGGCGCAACACCAACCCTGCGATCACATTTAAACTCGCTCAGCTCAACGCCTCCGCTGTTTACGGCCGAGCATTAACGGCCAAGTCGTCTCATATCAAGCAGGTTAAGGTACTGTTGCATAGCAGCTTTAACTTCCGGTGACATGCCGCTGTACTTATTCTGAAGCAAGTTCCACATGCCACTTATGCGCGTTTGTGCCTCCAGAAGTTCAGGGGATTTGACACAATCGGAAAGCGGCTGTTTTGTATCTGCAGCTCGTTTTAGAACCTTCGCTTGAATATCAAGCACAGCTGGGACATCGCCTTTCAATTGCGCTGCGGCTCCGCTATCGGTCAATTCCAAGAATTTGAGTTTGAGCTGCCTGGTCTTGAGCACAAAAGGATCGACCAATCCGCTCTGCCCTACAGACATGGCGTTGGTCAAGGTCAAGCGCGCGTTTGCCGACTCAAGAATAAGAGAAAACAGTCCCTTTAGGTAAGCCCTATCTGCATTGGGAATGCCTTCCAAATCGGCGGGCATCAATGGAAATGTATCACCAGCAAATTGTTTGACACTGTCAGGTATCGTCGAGGCACCAGTATCGGCAAACGCAGGCGATGAAGCTCTCAGATAGAGAAGCAAAAACAACGCTGCCAAAGTTGCATTCCTTTTTAATTTCATGGATATTTTTCCACTACACCAATATTATGATCTGTGACAGTTTATCAAGTTCAAATCAATGGAAACAAGAAGCAGAATAACCAGCAAATCGCGCAGCTAAGCTTGGGAAACCAAGGCTTTGCATTTTCTAACTATCGGTATTCAAAAATTATTTGGGAAAAGTTTTTGATGAATTTCTCAAGCGGAATGCTTATGGTCCCTTGAGTTGTTCCATCTTCACCCGCCCATGGATTGCGAATCGTCACCATGCCGCCGCCCTTTCCGTCTGGTTTGAAGCCCGTAACTGAATAGGCATGGGCTGCATAGAAGCCGTCAGAAGTCGTATTCCAGAAGAACAAGTTATTAATTCCGGCTGCTACTGCTTTTGGTGGCACGGAAGAAAAGGCATCTTCCAATTTTCTCGCGATTGAGGACTGGCTGTTAATCAAAAGCATATCGGTGTCGGTGGAACTGCCAGTGAGAAGTTTCATCACACCTTCTGGCCTGCCACCACCATCTCCGCCTTCGGCAGGGGTGTTTCCTCCGGTAGGATTAAAAAGACCGCGGCGATAGAACGTTTGAGAGTATTGTCCATACGCTTTCTCTAGTACGTTTGCCCAGGTTCCATGTTCGCTGCCTCTGTTGTAGAGACCTTGCTCTGCTTCTGTCGGCGCTTTCACAGTGATCGGTTCATCCTTTGCTCCAGGGAAAGTAACAGTGTAGGTGCCGTCGCCATTGTCTTTGATCATATCCTTTATTAGCTGAGGATTTGACTTAGCAACAGCTGCCAGCGAGGCATGAAAATAACAGTTGCCGATTGTGCCCTGCTTAATCGCGTCTGGAACTATGCTATTGAGCGGATCCTTGCTGTCGCCATACAGATCACGACTGATTTCAGGTCTCTGTGAGCGCGCGGTCTGCCACGCCGAAGCCGATAGTACTGCAATGAGCTTGCCTTCGTTTGTTTGATAAACTTTGGAAGTGTATTCTTCTATCGCTTTAAGCGACACTCCAGCTTGACCATCAGGCCCAATCTTCTGGTAATTGTCTCTCACCAACTGCAGATTTTGCTTGTCGTAATCTGAGATTTTGGGGTCTCGAAGAGCAGCATCAATCTCTCGAAAGTTAAGTTTACCATTCCCCGAGCGATCGAACAGGTGCATGTTGCTCTTGGCCCAGGCTTCCATTCTGTAAGCATCATCTACTCTTGTTTGCTGCCGGGATGCCACTTCAGATACCTTATCGAGGTCTGCTTTTGTGATACCACTCCATTCGAAAATTCCTTGCTTTCCTGCCAGGTTTGCAAGACTCCTAAAGTTTGTGTACATTGCGGTCAAGGCCTGTGCGTCCTGCCCTGTTATTGTGGGATCTTCTATAGCCTTGTAGATCTCATCCCGCGTAATTTTTCCAGATCCATCTTTGTCTATCTTGTCGAATACTCTTTTTGCAACTTCCGCAAAGTCCTTTTGATTGAGCAGAAGTACTTCAGGCTTAGCATCCTTCGATGCTTCCTCCTTTCCAGCTTTGCCTCCTTCTGGCTTGGCATCTTTGGATGCTTCATCCTTAAGACTTTTCGGTTCTTCGCGATAATCTTTTTGGGAAGCTTTGTCTGCCGGTTTGCTTTCCGGCTTTTCAGGTGACACCAGCTGCGGTTCGTTTTCGCGACCGCGAACATTCTCCTTCTCGTTTAGCTTTTGGGCAGCTTGGCGTTTTTCGAGGTCAGCATCAACAGGCGAAAGTAGCCGGTTCATGATCCCATCATTATGGTCTGAGTTCTGCATCACCTGCTCGATCTTGGCGATATCGATTAAGTCATGTTGCCGAGCAGCTAACCTCGCGGCGATTTTTTCGTTACTGAACTCGGGCATCTCACTAACTTTCAGCCCGACATCAGCTCCAATCACACCGGCATTCGACAAAGTCTCCATGTGCTTGCGGACAGTATCAAGTGTTTTCACGTCCTTCTGTTCAAAGAATTTTGGAGGCAACTCATAAGGTGCCGCCTCGTTCAATCGTTGCTCCAGTCCCTCAACGACAGACCTCATCTGATCAACTACAGTTGGCGTGATCACAGGCTTGATGTCCTTTAATGCATCAAGCATCCTCGGATTGTTAGCCAACGCGTTTGCGATCGCCATTGCAGCTCCACTGGCCGAAACGAAGATGTTGCTTTTTGGCAACTCAGAAAATACCTTGCTGATTTTCGCCTCGATGGAAGCGTTGCTATCAGTGCCAGCAGGGAGTGCGGAGGCATCAGCTTGACCACTTTTCAATTTCGTGGAATCAGAAGTCGAATCTGACTCGTTAGACAACTTCAACGGCGGAAGAAGTCGCTCATCCATAACGCGTCCGAAGAGAGACTCATCACTTTTCTCAGTCTCATTCTCAGCATGTTCAGAATTAGGCGCGGCATCGCGCTTGTCTGCTATCTCTTTGGTCATGATGAAGGATCGACCTTTAGACAACCATAGTAAAGACACGTTCGCTGAACGAAACGTGCGTGTTCCACAGAAATCAGCTAGAAAGCGATCTCTTAGAAGTCTCCCGGTGAATATAATAGGATGAACGCCCGCCTGCAAGAAATGTGCAGAAGAGCCTTATCGACTGAGCGAATCCAGGGATGCATACTGCATGATTGTGCAAGTACTCAAGTTAAGCACCACATCACGGATGCTATTCATATCTATGCGAAATGCCGACACTACCGAGGGGATCTTAGTTACCCTGGCGCAATTTCATTGGCTTGCGCGCGCTGGTGCTCACTGACGTGATATCGCCGTTGCCGTCAAGTTTGTAGTCCTGGTACATGATGCCGAGAACTTTCCCTTGAAGATCGCGAACCACGGTTCGGCGCTCCCACATAGCTGGATATTGTGTTCTCGATTCGTTGAAGCTCAGTTTGTTGTCCACGATGTATTCAGTGAGGAACCGGCGGTCACCACGGCTGGCAATATTTTCGATGCCTGCATTTGGTTGATCCCCAGCTAGTTTTGCTATACGAATCGGTTGTCCATTAGGATCTAAGCGGTCTTGCTCTTCAGTAATAGCTGGCGCATAAATCTGGAATGCTTTTCCTTCTGCATTCATTCTCTTTATTGACGCATTGAACTTATCATCGCGGCCCCAAATATGATCCCAATGGCTTCCAACCAGATCAAATGTGGCTTTCTCCTGCCACTGTCCACGGGCCGACTTGTGTGTGATATTGAAGTCGCCGTGCAGAGCTACATTGAACAGTCCGCTTTCTGATTTCGTCTTACCATCAACGATCAGCAAATTTGGCACATGCTTGCTGTCGTTATCATTTACCGTTGTGACTTCCAGCCCACGGTCTGTTTTAGTGGCTTGGCTTGAATATGAGGATTCAATTCCCTTTTGCAATAACTCCAATGCCGGAGCTCTTAACGCCGCTAATGTAACCTCATTCTGGGCGAGCGCCTTCTGATTAACATGATCTTTTTCCATTACCAGTACCTTTAACGAACACCTAGCCAACCACCCTGAAAAGATACTAATCTAACGGCGGCCCACTGTCAGTGGGAGAATTACGAAACCCTCACCAGCCAAGAGTTTGCCAAATTTGAGAGGGAACTTCGCTTCCGAATTCTGACAATCCATATATAGGCGTTTTGTATGGCTTGTATGTTCATTTCGGTTGGCAAATATTTGGATGGACACAACCTGTTGGAACAATGCATGCGCACCACAGGCGGTGAAGCCTCCATTCGCGCAAAAGCTAAGACCCTTCAGGATCACATAGAACCTGGATACAGGGATCAACTTGCCCAAATGGAACACGACAAAGCCCTCTATCAACAGTATATGGAAAGCGGACAATTCATGCGAGACATGGCGCGGATCTGGTTCAACGAAGACCGCGAGCGCTATCGAAAGTATGGCAGGTAGAGAATGCAACTGAAAACGAAGATCAGCATAACAAAAACGCTTGTGTACGCTCTTTCCGTTAGCGCAATTCTTCCACCACCACCACCACTTGTACTGAACAAAGCACCAGGCACTGACGAGACATCAGTATTCGGAATTGCGGCAATCGAATCAGCGGCACGAAAGAAAACACTGCACGTTAACTTCGCCGCTCGCTTCGGGTTCAAACCAGATGGCGGAAAGCCAGGGACGCCCTGGTGGGTGGTCGATGGCTACGACAGAGAACCTAGTATTTACGATCCCTGATAATTTCTTCTGGCAAAGCTCACTGTTTCCTCACAGCAGATCGTTATTCTCCTCCCATAAAGCAAATGAGGATAACGATCATGAATAAAGTAAGTTTTGAAAACGAACAACAAAGAAAACAGCGGAAGCCACTGCCGAAGAAAAGAACCCTTGCAAATACTAATAATATGGGTGCAAATATCGGTGGTGCAGGCAGCGACGCTAACGTAATTACTCGCGGATGTACGCAAAGCTGCCCACAAACAAGCATGTGCACCTACGGATGCTAGCTTGTGACTTAGTCAGATCGAGCGATTGGTCTTGCGATGCCGGCGACACGCAGGCGTCCCAGCGCTCCGCTAAACGATATGAAGAGCGATTCTTTCCGATCAAATCCAATTAGTGGTCCGCTCGATCTGTCCTTCAAAATCCGCCGCAATTTCAACAAGAAATGATATTCAATTTGGTGTATTCTGGAAAAGTTGATAGAGAAAACTTGCTTGATACGTCGAACCATTCCATCAATTTTACTTGTAGTGCTGCAGGGACTCAGTCAGGCTCAGTGCGCTGAGAAAAACGACGCGAACGGAAAGACACAGACTAAGTCAGCTGAAAGTAAAATTAGTTCTCTTTTCGCTTCAGACCTCTCAGCTCTTCGAGCATCGGGAATCAGCAGCAAGCGAGGTCGAACTCCTGCGAACGAAGACCAAGCACTATTGACCAGTCCTAATCGATCAAACGCACCGGACAAAAACAACAGTGCAGGCGTCGGGATCACCTCAATAACAGTGGGTCCCGTAAGCGGGAGCGAAGCAGCACAAACGCTGGAGCAGGTATCGGCAAGCGGAAAAGTGAGGGTGGAGTCTCTGTCCAGTCCTAACAATGATCCACTAAATTGTTTCCTGGCATTGCGGAATTTGACCCCACGACCGGTGTCATGCACCTTGCCGGCATATTCCTTCTTCCGTTCGCCAGCTCCCGCTGAGTTCCAAAACATGGTGAATGGGAAAGAACCATTTATCCAGCTTGCACCCAATGAGATGAAACTGCTAACGATAGAGACATTTTGCGTTTCCAGAAAATCGATAAAGCCACCTCCTTCTAAGGGCGCGGACTACACATTGGGCCAGTTTTCCGATGCGAAAGAGAGCCTGAAAATAAAGCAGATCATCAAGAGTGCTGAGCAGCTTGAACAGAAAAATGGATTCGCGGATGCACCTGTTTATCCCGCTATGAGAGCGCGAAAGATCGCTCAAGCTGCGATCTGGATCTACTTAGGCACTCAATCCGAGAAGAAAGAGGATAAGGTGACCGCAGCCAGCCTGGAAAGAGAGTTGAAATCGAGCTCTCGTCATAAACTCGGTAAAGAGGAGTTGCGAGAGATATCTTCGTTCACCAAAGCTTTATTTGCCGCTGCAGAAAGCGCGCTGGACGGCGCAAAATAATTCTGCGCCGTCTTGAGGAAACAGCCTTCCGCGTTTCGATAGTTGGAATTGGCGATTCGATAGCCAGTCGATATTTGTTCATCGGATTGTACGACCAAAAATAGTTCCTGTGCCGATATAAAGTCGGAAAATTTGGGTAAAAAGTGCCATCTGGTATAGTGGCACAGAGATCCGAATTGATGAAACGAAAACGAAAATTACTGCGAACACTCGCCGCATGGATTATTGCGGTGAATGCTGTTCCCGCCACGTTTTCAGAAGAATTTAGAGGCAAAGTTATTGGTGTCAGCGACGGTGACACCATCACTGTCTTGTTCCAAGGCGAACAACGAAAGATCCGTTTGAGCGGAATAGACTGCCCCGAAAAATCTCAGGATTTTGGACAACAGGCAAAAGCTTTTACAGCGAAATTTGCCTTTGCTAAGAAAGTGAAAGTTATATCCGTCGGCTTTGACCGATATAAACGAACGATTGGCGAAGTTATCCTGCCAAATGGAAAAAATTTGAATAATCTACTGCTGAGCAACGGATTCGCCTGGTTTTACGAACAATATTCGAAAGACTTGGAGAAACGTGCACTCGAAACGACAGCCCGCAAAGCAAAGGTAGGACTATGGTCGCACAGCGATCCCCGCGCTCCGTGGGCATTTAGGAAACAGAGTAAAATTCCACACTAACACCTTAAGCGCTTTTAGCAAGAGCTAGGGCTCGAAATGTTAGACTGAATGCACTGTCAGTTCTTGCTGGATGGGCTCACATGAATTTAAGTCGTCTTGCTTTCAAGACCGCAATGTTTTGTCTTATTTCGCTCGCATCGTGTCAGATAGCGCTGGCTGATGATTTCCCTGGAGTCGGAAGCCGTTCCGGTTGGAGCGAAGCTCTACCCCATTACAATGTCGCAAACAAATACATGGCGCGCGGTCTTTATGAACAAGCAGCGCAGCATTTGGAGCAAGCTATAGGGTTCTATGACAAGGATCCAGATTTCTTCGTCAACTACGGAGTCGCGCTTCGGAAATTGGAGAACTACACAGGAGCCGAGCAGGCATTCAAACAGGCAATCGCCCTTAGAGAAAATGACTGGGAAGCATGGTCGAATCTAGCAAACGCTTACTTGAAGCAGAACCGGTTACAAGACACAATCAACTGTTTCAACAAAGCAATGAAATACAATCCGCCTGCTGCCGAAAAAGAAGCAATGCTAAAAGACATTGCGGACATCAAAAAGATTCTCAGCATGCAGGCACCAGCTCCCGGAACTTCGGCAACAGCTACTCCAGCATCAGCGAAGGCAGGTGGATACGCTTCAGCAAAAACTAAGAACCTGGCACAGCAAAAGCGGAGCGCAACAACGAACGCTCCGAGTCAAAAGGCGAGTTCGGCTGCCTCCACAAACCAGCCAAGCACAGGTGTGAACAACAAAACACCTATGACACCACAAGACAAAGAACAATTGAAGAATTCCGGTTGGGATTGGGTCTACTAAGAAGAGAACGTCAACAGTCATGCCTGCACAAACGCTACAAGAACAAAGCTACGACAAGCAAATCGCGAAAGAGCTGCAACTCAACACGAATCAGGTTGCAGCCGTAATCAAACTATTTGAAGAAGATTGCACCATTCCGTTTATCGCCCGTTACCGCAAAGAAGCAACAGGCTCTTTGGACGAGGTTCAGATCATCAAAATCCGCGAAAGACTAACTCAATTAACAGAGTTAGATAAGAGACGCGATGCAATAGTCAAATCCTTGCTTGAGCGGGAATTGCTTAACAGCGAACTGCAACAACGCATCGAGAAAGCAGCGACACTGACAGAGCTGGAAGACATTTACTTGCCATTTCGTCCGAAGCGAAAAACCAGAGCTGCAGCGGCTCGCGAAAAGGGATTGGAAGCTCTGGCAATTGAGATTCTGCTATTCAAAGCACAAGATCCGAAGACCCGCGCCAAGGATTTTGTGAACGAGGAAAAGGGTGTAAAAACAGCAGACGAAGCTCTAGAAGGTGCCCGCGACATAATAGCTGAAATGATAAGCGAGAACGAAGCACTCCGCAAAGACATGCGCAGCTTTTGGAAGAACAACGCAATTCTGTCCTCTAAAGTCGCGAAGGGCAAGGATGAGGAAGCCGCAAAATTTCAAGATTACTTCGACTGGAAGGAAACGACAAAATCGATACCTTCACACCGCTTGCTAGCAATCTTTCGCGGCGAGGCGGAGGATTTCCTGAAAGTCAGCATTGCACCGCCGGAAGATACGGCAATTGCGATCTTGGAACGGCACTTCGTTAAGAACAAAAGCGAGTGCGGCAAACAAGTTCAAGAAGCGGCCAGAGATGCATATGATCGGCTCCTTTCACCATCAATGGAGACCGAACTACGAGCTGAATTGAAATTGCTCGCAGACACTGAAGCTATAAAAGTATTCACGAAGAACTTGCGCGAGTTATTAATGTCACCGCCCCTGGGGTCAAAGGCAGTTCTGGCAATTGATCCTGGATTCCGCACAGGGTGTAAGGTTGTCTGTATAGACAGACAGGCAGCATTGCTAGAGCACACGGTGATTTATCCACTGGAAGAGTCGGCCAAGGGTCTTGAAAAACGTGAAGCCTCTGCGAAAACGGTGCTCGAACTTTGCAAGAAACATCAGGTTGAAGCGATTGCCTGCGGAAACGGCACAGCAAGTCGTGAGACAGAAGCCTTCTTGCGTTCAATTGACTTTCAAAAACATGGATTAAACAAAATCCCAATCATAATGGTAAACGAGAGTGGCGCTTCAATCTATTCCGCATCCGAAGTAGCGCGTGAGGAATTTCCGGATCACGACATTACGGTTCGAGGAGCGGTTTCCATTGGACGACGCCTTATGGATCCGCTTGCCGAACTTGTGAAACTTGATCCAAAATCGATCGGCGTCGGACAGTACCAGCATGACGTAGATCAGAAGTCGCTACAAACCAGCCTCGATGACACCGTCATGAGCTGCGTCAACTCCGTCGGAGTAGAGTTGAACACAGCCAGCAAAGAGCTGCTTTCCTACGTTTCAGGATTGAACAAACAAATTGCGTCGAACATTGTGAAGCATCGACAAGAAAATGGAGCGTTCAAGTCGCGCGCTGAAATCAAAAAAGTAAGCCGTCTTGGACCAAAAGCATTTGAACAGTGCGCAGGCTTCTTGCGGATCAGAGAAAGCAAGAACCCGTTGGATTCAAGCGCAGTGCATCCCGAGCGCTATGCCCTGGTCGAGACCATGAGCAAGGATCTGAACTGCACGGTAGCAGATCTGATTGCCAAGCCCGAAGTTCGCAAGCGAGTCGACATCAAGAAATATGTTAGCGATACCGTCGGACTCCCGACATTGCACGACATCATGTCGGAACTCGACAAACCTGGACGAGACCCCCGCTCTAAGCTCGAGCCGTTTGAGTTTTCCTCTGATGTGCATAGCATTGAAGACCTGAAAGAAGGGATGCAACTTCCAGGCATTGTTACCAATGTCACCGCGTTTGGTGCTTTTGTGGACATAGGCGTTCACCAAGATGGACTGGTGCATGTGAGCGAGCTGGCAAATAAGTTCATCAAAGATCCGTCGGAGTTCGTCAAGGTTCACCAGCAGGTGAAAGTGACGGTGCTGCAAGTCGACAAACAACGCAAGCGCATCTCTCTCAGCATGAAACGCTAAACAGGTTCTCGTGACACAAAACATTGCTATTCGCCGATTAACCGAAGCTGACCTCGAACGTGCAGATCAGATCGTCCGCGAAGCTTTTTCGTCGCACTTGCAAATTTCGCCGGCAGACTTCGCACCGGGGCACGATCTTGCCGAACATTTCTGGGTCGAGCCGGAAGGAGCCTTTGGTGCCTTTGACAATGACGAGCTGGCTGGAGTGATGTTTGCAACAATATGGGGATCATTTGGATTCTTCGGACCACTGTGTGTTAGTTCGGCTCACTGGAATAAAGGAATTGCACAACTCCTACTGAGCGAAACAGACAAATACTTTGAGCTGAAGCAAGTGCGAACAACTGGTCTGTACACGTTCGCGGACAGCGCAAAACACATCAGACTCTATGAACGATTTGGCTATCATACGCAAATGCTCACCGCCAATCTCGCTAAAAAACTTCCAGAGAGCCGGCTTAATGCGATCGACAACATACTTGTTCCCGCAGAGAATGCTAACAACTGCTTTCCTCTGGTTATTGAAGAAAGCCCCCCGCCTCGCGGGGAATTAGTCCTCAAGCTTCTCAGCAAGATGGATGCAAAAGATCTTTCTAACGCGGTTGCTGATATGGATCAATTGACCAATGAAACATTTCCTGGATTATCTCTGGCGAGAGAAGCAATCAATAGCGTACCGTCTACCAATGGAAATCAAAAGTTCATTGCCGAAACTTTGCTTGTGTACGAAGATGGTACCCTCAAAGCCTTTGCCATTTGCCCCCTCCCGCCTTCAAATGCAGCAGAGAAATCAGTCTATGCAAAGTTCGGCATAGCAAAATCACATGGTGGCACAGACGATTTTGACCTCTTACTCCGCGGATTGGAAAGATACGCTCAGCTAATTGGTGCCTCAAAAATTCGCGCATCGACCAACACAGCCAGGCGAATCTGTTATCAGCGAATGCTCTTGCATGGTTATCAGGCCGAAGGATATGGAATCGCGTTGATTCGACCAGACACGGTCGCATACAACCGCCCCGATGTTTTCGTCTTAGACGACTGGCGCTAATAATGAAATTCGTATGGAGCGCGGACGTCCCGTCCGCCCATAAGTATGGGCAGCGGACATCTTGTCCGCACCTCACAATGGCTCAGAGAAACAGTAGGTGCCAAGACACCGCTGCTACGAAGATCAAAAGCACTATTCACGCCGGCATTCTAAGAACGCTGATCACTTTAAGCCTGGTCTTACATTGCAGCCATGCTTTGGCTGCACCTGAGTTCCCGCGAACAATGATTTGGGCCTGGGAACGTCCGGAAGATCTTTCGTATATGGATCCTGCAAAAGCCGGAGTAGCATGTTTTGCCAGAAGATACAGACTATCAGGCGAGCGGATCATAAGGATTGAGCGCACACAAATTCTACGAGCACCACGCACCGCAAAACGAATTGCCGTAGTTCGAATTGAACCTTTGGGAAAAGAAGAAGCGGCACTATCTCTTGCACAACGCCAACAACTAGTGAAGGAGATTGCCCTAATTGCTAAGGTCCCCAATGTAAGCGGTATTCAAATTGATTTCGATGCGCGCATCACCGAACGTGAATTCTATCGAGCCCTTTTGCAAGACCTGCGAAATAAACTCGGAACTGATTACTTCATCTCCATGACTGCCCTTGCCTCCTGGTGCATCGCCGACAACTGGGTGAATGACCTGCCGGTAAACGAAATCGTGCCGATGCTGTTTGACATGGGCGCCGATTCAAAAAGAATCAGAGGATTGATCGCAGCTAAACAGAACTGCTTTAGCGTCCCTATTCAGAAGTTGTCACTGGGTATCTCCACAAAAGAGCCGGATATTATCAATATGTTCAAGAATGGTTCGGCGACTACGCTCAAGAATTGTCAGAGGGTGTATATTTTTAGTCCTAAATCCTGGACCCGAGAATCATACTCGGGCGCTATCAGCGGAGTCAGTTTCTGATGCATATGAAGATCAAGGCTAGTGCCATAGCTTTAGTAACCTTGTTGAGCCTGCCGACGGCGGCACTAAGTTGTGGTCCCTTTTTTGACGAAACAACTTTCCAATACCGCAGCCACCCCGATATGCCGCTGAAGCTTTACGCAGCTGGAAACTTGGGCATTTTGGGCAGTTCTTTCGCGCGTTCTTACTTAGTTGTGGCTTGGCGTTATCTCAATAATGCACCGCTCAGTCCCGTTGAACAAAAGTCCATCGTAGCGCTATGGGATCAGCGCCTGAACATGGAAAACACTGAAACAGATAAGGAACTGAAGAAGTGGGAAACAGCATTCAAACAGTACGGTAAGTCATTAAAGTTTGAGGATGTTTATCCTCAACGATCCTACAACGGTTCAGGGGATATCTGGTTCAATTACACGAACTGTCCATCCGATGCATTCACAAACGCGACGCTAACGGCAAAGAAAGTGGCCGATACCTTTGGACCAACTAGCCCAGAGATGAAGGATTGGTTGAAAGCGCAAAATGTAGTTTTCTGCAATTGTGGAGGATTCATAGGCGACGGCAAGCCCCAAATTCCCGCAGCCGTCCCTGCTTCGCTGGATCCAAAACTAAAACCTTATCGTGACTATCAGATTGCTGCAGCTAACTTTTATGCCAATAATTTCGATAAGTCTCAGGAGATGTTCAACAAGCTCGCCCAAGATAGCACTTCTCCTTTCCGCGAGCTCGCCTCCTATCTTGCGGTCCGAAGCATCGTTCGCAAAGCTACTCTTGCCGACAAGAATGATAATGCGCTGCTCACACAGGCAGAGAAACAACTGATTTCAATGCTAACAGACAAGTCCATGTCAGCGTTTCACCAACCAGCAAAAGACCTTCTCGGATTCGTCAAGTTCAAACTTGGCGGTTCCGATAGATTCGCCGAGCTTGCTAAAGACCTGAGCACAAGCCAAGAAGGGTCGGATGCAGGCAACAATCTTTGCGACTACACGTTCCTCTTTGACAAATTACTTGGCGAAGAAACCGACTTCGTCGATATGGCTGACGATGTGCGTAGCAAACGATGGGGCAAAGCAGATAAAGCTGTAAAAGCTGATGACCTGAGCCTGTTCATTTTAGCGATGCAAACAGAAGGAAATGAGAGCTTTCAGGCTCTGCTCAAGAAATGGCATGAAAGTAAAAAGATTTACTGGCTGCTTGCACTGATGAACCAGCTCGATCCCAAAAATCCGGAGCTTGCAAATCTTAGTGCAGAAGCAGAAAAGGTTCCAAGTACATCACCTGCATACGTGCATTTGCAGTACTGCCTGGCAGCTCTGGAACTGGATCGCAATCAGAAAGACAAAGTTCGGGCACGGACAGAGAAAGTTCTTGCAGACAAATCGCTTAAGTTGCCACCTGGCTCACGCAATCAGTTCATGACCTTGCGCAGTAAAGTTTGCAGTAATTTTTCCGAGTATCTCAAGTTTGCGCTACAGCGACCTGTAGCTATCGAAGCAGGCTGGTCAGGCTGCGAACTGCCGAACGATTTCGAGAAGGTAGAAGCTCGCAACGACTTCGACGTTCTGAAACCAGCTTTCCCGGATGACGTAACAGGTTTCTTAAACACTCAAGTACCAGTTACATTACTCAGTACCGTTCCAAAAATCGAGGGACTTCCTGCAGCACTTAAAGCAGATTCGCTGCAATCCGTGTGGGCTCGCAAGTTCATTTTAAGGGACTACAAAGCCCTGGATAGCATAACGCCAAGTCTCAAGACAGCAATCCCAGGGCTTGCAGCGTCATTAACTGATTTCCAAAATGCATCGACTCCAGAAGCAAAATCTTTCGCCGGAAGCTTAATGATTTTAAGAAATCCGGGTATGCGCCCAATTCTTTCAAATGCCTACGGCAGAAGAACACCGTTCGCCAAGATTGACGATTTCCAAGACAATTGGTGGGACATAAGTGCGTTCTCCTCGAGTGCTCCGGAACAGAAGGTAGCTAACTCTGAATTCTCTAGTTGCCTGAGCGCTGCCGACAAAACAGCCAACCAAGCTGAAATCAAAATATTGAAAGCTTTCGGCGATGCCCCGGTGGGGCTAGGTAAGGCAGTTCTAGCGTTTGCGGAAAAATCACCGCAAGATCCACGCGTGCCGGAAGCCTTGCACCTGACGGTTAAAGCCACGAAGTTCTGCAACCATACAAATGAAACCAGCGCGGTGTCGAAACAGGCTTTCACCTTATTGCACAAAAAGTATCCCAAAAATCCATGGACAGCAAAAACACAGTACTATTATTGATGTCAGGATTGCGCTAATGAGGCAGCCGGAAACTCCATGAACGGACAGCATCGTTCTTTTTCCAAAGAGATCCAGATGATGCTCTGTTTCTGCACTACTGCATTCCTTTTGCATCCGGCCGCCACTGCAGAATCCACAAGAACCTTAAGCGCCGAAGCAAAAACAAGCACAGCCGAAGTCTACCTCGCGCGCAAGGATTGGGCAAAGGCAGAGGCACTATTGCGAAAAGCATATGCCGATGCTCCTGATTACCCCAGAGCCTCACAATTGCTCGGTTATGTTTTGTATCAGCAAAACAAAACAGCTGAGTCCATACCTTACTTGAAGAATGCGGCTGAAGACCTCGCTTGTCCAAAACGAGATCAATCTCTCCTGTTACTGGGCGAGATTCTGATTCAAGAGAAAAGAACCAATGAGGCTATTCCTTATATTCAGAAAGCCATTAGTTTGAATCCAAATGAGCTGGATTCGTATAAAGCGCTTTATGAGGCCTATCGAAGATCGGGAAATATGTCAGAGGCAATCAAAACTGGAAAGTTGCTCTTGCAACGGTTTCCAAATTGCTCAACATGTGGAGACCTGAAAAGCTGGCTCGCCTATGTCGGTTCCGAACATCAGTCTCTTTCCCTGGCAACAGCGTCAGGAGCGAGCAGCCTCGACAATTATTTCTTAGAAACGACAGCCACGGCTGCGGCGCGGTGGAATCTGGCAGACATGCCGATTCGCGTTTACATAGAGCCTGCACTAAAAGATTCACAATGGAAACCTGAGTACGACACAATCTTGAAAAAGGCTTTTCAGACATGGGCCACAGCGTCAAAAAACATTCTTTCCTTCCAATTTGTAACCAGTTCAAAAGATGCTCAAATAAAATGTCATTGGACCTCAAAAGCAGATGATTTGAGCGAATCCGGCGAGCAAGGGGTAGCTAGAACAAGCCATGTCGAGCATTACTTGACCCATGCTGACGTTACCATTTTGATGGCAGATCCCAGGAATTCAAAAGTGCCTGTCAGCACAGAGATAATAACGAAAACATGCTTGCACGAGATTGGGCATGCATTGGGACTGAGCGGACACAGTCCTAATCCGAAAGATGTGATGTATTTTTCGGAGGAAGACAATGGTGTAAAAATTGTCGATCTAACAACCAGAGATCGCAAAACAATTCATATGTTATACACACAGTCTCTGGTGACACACCGAGAGAATACTGCTTTAACGGAAAAGGCTGTCGCAAGAGCATACACATTTGATGAAGGCGTGAAGTTCATCAATCGAAAGGATTATGAAGGAGCGGTTTCGTGCTTCACTTATGTCTTAGGCAAGAATCCATCGATGTCCATGGCTCGGATCAATCTCGGCATTGCTTATGCCGGATTGGCAATGCAGCGTGATGAAGAAAGCCGCTTTGAAGAAGCAGAGCAATATTACAAACAAGCGCTGGAAATCAGACACGAAATTCCAGACAAACATACGCTTGATGCTGCAGTCAAGAACTACGCGGCGATGTTGAAGGAACTCGGTAGAGAAGCCGATTCCAAAAAAGTCGAGAGCGAGCTCTAACGCTACCGAAAAGTTTTACCGTTAAAAATCTCTTTTCGACAGGCTTTGTCTAGAGCCAGAGCTTCGCGCTCATGTGAGGGAAGGGGCGTCCGCTATTGGTACAGAACGCAGTTCAGCAAAATTTCTTTCGACACAGCGTCAAAACAGCGGGACGGTTTTAACAGCAAATGGAGCTTTAATTGCGTTCGCTGGATGCGGACGCTGCACAACCGTCTTGCCAGCGCTATGCAAAATCAAGTCATAGCTTGGAGCTGTTTTGCCGTCGTTGTAACGAATCCCCGAAGGGTTGAATTGGATCCCACTTGCGTGCAATTTGCTTCCGGTATGAAGGGCGCATATTCTCAATTCGGCTAACGATTTAACCTCTCCCGGTTCACTTACACCATTGATGTTTCGATCATGCCAAACTGCCAAACCATCGAGTTCACCTGCTTGCAGCACACCGTTACGATCGTCATCCAGACCAGCAAGTACTTCGTATCCATTTTTCCAGAAGATCCAAAAGCTCGATTGTCCAACAAGCTGCAAACCAGATGTAATTTGCCCGGCGCCGTGACGATCGAAGACTAGCCATCCGGCCTCTTCAGATAACCAGGTAGTATAGTCGCGTCTGCCAAAACCATCTAAATCGAACGAGACCCGCCGATCAACTACCAAATGCGGTAGCTCGACCCTCTCAGTGAGCGGTATCATAATTGGTGTCACATATCGCGGAAGTTTCTCGACCTCTGCTGCTTGCTGATTGATTTTAGCTAGCTCCTTCTTATCCTTCTCCGGGTCCAATAGTTTTCGAAGATATTGCGCGGTTTCTACCGAAATCGACCAACCGCGCATTCCACCCTTAGAATCTTTATCGATAAGATACGATTCCTTGAACACTTCGCGATAGAGCGCCAATGCCTTGCTCGTATCTCCACCTTGCTCATAGCACCATGCCAAGCCAAGTTTGGCAGCGAGCAATGATGAGTCGGCATTTAAAGCAGCGGTCAAAAATTTGATAGCTTCCTTCAAGTGAGCTTTCGCACTTGCCTCCTTGGCAGCGCTCTTTGCTGGCACAACCTGAAACTGTGAATGGTCCGGTCGATGTCCAAATTCAGGTAACTCGAATTGTGACCCCGGCGTATTGTGCACGTCGGTTGGCGCAAGCTCGGTCTTTTCGGCATAGGCCATGGCGTGCAATCTACCGATGCGAAAATCAACAAGCGCCTTATCCATACTTCCAATGGCATCGGCGCGCATAGCTTCAAGGTTTTTTATCAAGCGAGATATGGGCACTTCCCTGGTCTGGATCATGGCAAATTTGGCTTGCCCAGCAGGTGCCGAGATAAGAAATATCCCAATATAGAGGATGGCGATTAGAGCACTATGCTTCACAAGCTCACCAGGTCACGTTTTCCAGTCTTTCGCTGAGAATTTGCTAAAGACGCCCCGCTTGCCAAGCGCGACTTTACACAAGCGCGCAGCGCAAGAATGTCATTACAATAACAGGCGGCAGCACATTACTCCTTAATATCCGCACAAGAAGACAACTATGAATCTGTGGCTATCGCTCAACAAGGCTCTTACTCTTTTTCCCGAACGCGAGGCCCTCGTAGACGGACCGCGCCGTTTCACTTATCGGCAGTTCGGAGAACGCGTTGCATCTCTACTACAGTTCTTACGCTCGATCGGGCTGAAGAAAGGCTCGGTAGCTGCGATTAGCTGCCCTAATACCGCAGAGTTCATGGAAGTGTATTATGCCTGTGGGATCGAAGGAATAATTCTTGTTCCTCTCAACTATCGACTTGCCTCTGAAGAGTTGAGCGAGATTATTAATGACGCCGGAGCTGAATTGCTCTTCTTTCACTCTCAATTTTCTGAGTGCGCAAAGGAAATTCTGCCGAATTGTCCAGAAGTGAAACACCTTGTGTTAATCGGCGACGGCAACATCGAAACCACAGCCAGTTTGCAAAAACACAAATACGAAACTTTATGTCAGAACAAGAGTGCGCGCTTTGATCGCATTCCCTATCTGTCGGCCGATGACCTTGCGCATCTTTATTATACGAGCGGAACCACTGGACGCCCGAAGGGCGTCATGCTCAGCCACGGAAACGTGATGTTCAATGCTCTTGGAGCTATCGCTGAATTGAGGCTTTGCGATGCCGACACATGGATCCATGCCGCCCCTCTATTTCACCTGGCTGACGCCTGGGCGACATTTGCAATTACTTGGGTAGGTGGAAAGCATGTTTTCTTGGCTCAGTTCAATTCCAGGGAGACATTGAAGAAGATCAGCGAAGAGAAGGTGACTCTGACCGTACTTGTGCCCACGATGTTGAATGCGATGGTTAATGATCCTGATGTAGCCGACTTTGGATACGACTCACTGCGAATGCTTATAACAGGCGGCTCGCCAATCGCTCCAGAGGTGGTGAAGCGTGTAATGAAAACATTCGGCTGCGAGTATGTTCAACTTTATGGAATGACCGAGACGAGTCCATTCCTAACGGTTAGCTGCCCAAAATCAGAGCACAAAGATTTGCATGAGGACAAACAAGTTGAAATCAGAGCAAAAACCGGCCGACCATACATTGGCGCCGAGGTGAAGGTAGTTCGACCTGATGGCGAGGAGGTCGAATGTAACGGGTTGGAAGTCGGCGAAATTATTGCTCGCGGACCAACCATTACACGCGGATATTGGAAGCAGCCGGAAGCAACCGCACAGGCTATTAAGGATGGTTGGATCCATACAGGGGATCTGGCCGTCGTCGACGATCACGGCTATATCAATATAGTTGATAGAAAGAAGGATATGATCATCAGCGGTGGCGAGAACGTCTATTCCACCGAAGTAGAATACGCTCTTTATGAACACACTGGCGTTGCTGAATGCGCGGTATTCGGCATTCCCGATGAGCGCTGGGGCGAATCGGTGCATGCAGTGGTCGTCCGTAAACCAGGCAACGAAAACCTGAGCGAGGAAGACCTGATCGCTTTTGTGAAGGACCGCTTGGCAAAATACAAAGCCCCGCGCAGCATCGAGTTCATGACCGAGTTGCCAAAAACAGGCTCAGGCAAGATCTACAAAAAAGAGATGCGCGAAAAATATTGGTCCGGCCGCGTCAAGCAAGTCAACTGACCACTGAAAACGACCGATGGAGCTAGTCGAGATAATTCGTCAGGCAACAAAACCTTTGGTCATAAACATGACTGGCTGGTAGAATGCAGCATAGGGTTTTAACGAGAGTCGACCAGGATATTTTGATGCGGACCAATCAGGTGGGTTTAGATCGAGATCGCAAGGCTGATAAAAGAAGACGCGACGTTGACAATCGCGAAGCCACACAGATCTGTAGGGGCGATGCTCTGCGTCGCCCGCCTTTTATCAGCATAGTGCTGACTCTATGTGGACTAAGCATTCTCGGCTTAAACCATCCAATTAGCGCCCAGCAAGCCGATGACTCTAATTTGCGAGACCATGTTAATCGAGGCAATCAGTTGATGTCGCGAAGACAATGGGCCGCAGCTCAAGCAGAATACGAAGCTGCCCGAAAACTAGAACCAAGCAATCAAATCGTCAAACACAATCTGGCTGAGCTATTCAACAACTGGGGCGTTTCATACTTCAGGCAAAAGTCATACGCCGAAGCCATTGCTCAATTTCAAAAATGTTTAGGAGTAATGCCGGGCCACCCAAACGCAAAATACAACATTCAACTTTGCAAACGCGCTATGCAGAATGAAGGGATGAACCCGGATGAACTGCCCGATGCTGCATCTGAAGAGAAGGAAAAATCAAAAACGGAGCAAGCAAAGGAAGAAAGCAAGGACAAAAAAGACGCAGCAGCGGCAGCTCCTTCAGGCGATTCGATGAGTGTTAGCGCTGGAAGCAAACAAATATTTTCGACCGGAGTTCCATTTGTATCCGGTTCCTCGGTCTTTCCCGTTTATTCCGAAAAGAGCGGGGCAGCCAAATCGACGGTTAACGTAATCAATCCAGCCGCTATGAAAATCCCAGGAGCGCCGACCATTACCTCAACTGGTGTGGCTGTTGGCAGTGCACCGGCGGTGACTGAGACGACAAATCCGGCAATCGGCTCTGATTCATCAAATTCGACTCCGGCAAAATCGCCGGAGTCAGCTTCCGGAGCCCCAGCCTCTGCGCTTGAATCAGCTAGCTCACCGGCGGTGAAGCCTGTTTACCGTCCTATTGCGCCGGCTAATTCTCAGCCAGCTTATGTGCCAATGCCGGCGACTTACGACTCTTCAGAAGCACCCGCTTATTCCCGTGGGACGGGCGATGCGACAGTTACCCTTGATGAGAAGGTAGCAGCATTGGAACTGAAGGTATACGGAAAAAAACATACAGAGCTTCCAATCATGCGCCGAATTGATCAACTCGAAACTGACTACATAGGGCAGATTCGCTCAGGATCTATGAATGACAGAGTTGAATTCCTCAGAAAATCCATCGGACAAAACTAGCTTGATCCAGAAGATCAGTTGCCAAAAGCTATAGCTCACAGAGCTGAAGTGAAGCAACGACATTGGCTTTAACAGGGGCGATACGAACACCGTCTTCTACGAAGTAGCGTTAAGCGCATTCGCCGAATCCGAACCCATGGCTTGAGGGGCGGAAGTTTGAGCGCCTGAAAGTCTTGCCTTATCAGCCCTACGCTCGATGAACATGACGGCAATCATTCTCAATGGCAGGGCAAGAATAATAGCTGTAAGGCTCCAAAAATATTGATCGTTCTTCACGAACCAGTCTAGAACGTAATCTAACTCGGCGTTCAGCATTGGCGACTGCGATGCCAAAACGATAAAAGCCAAAATTGTAACCGGTAACGCTAACTCGATACCAACGGCATTCCGCTTGGCTCCGTCATTCAGAGCGATCTTTGCTGAATTAAGAGGAGATAGGATCGGACGCATCGTGGCACCATATGTAGCGGCATCTCTACTAAAGACCATCATACAACCTCGCAAAGACTTGTCAAGCAATTACTCCGGCGATTTACTCCTGCTCCGTAACATGTCCTAACGTCTGAAGAAACTTTCATTGAAAAACTCATCGACCAAAGAATGCTCCAAATCGGCTAGAACACGCGGGGATGCGGTTCTGACCGTCGACGCGAAGAGAGCCCGTCGAGTTCCTTCCGAACTTGATATTTTTAGGAAGCCCAGACCCGGTAAAATAGTCAATCCCACGCTACTTGCGCCACTGGCGCAAAAGAGGCAGACACACGCGCAGATGGTGAGAGGGACAACATAGCCCTGCGAACCTACGGAGCGATTGGAACAAACCGAGGAGACGAAATGACGACCGAAACGGGGGGCACAGTGACTACGAAAGAAGATGGCAAAGGACTGCCTTCGCACTTCGAATCGCAAGCAATCGAGACAAAATGGGACGAACATTGGGAATCATTGGGTATCTACCGATTCGACCCGTCAAGACCCCGTGAAGCAACCTTCGTCGTGGACACGCCCCCTCCAACGGTTTCGGGCTCCCTCCACGTTGGACACGTCTTCAGTTACACACACACTGACGTCGTAGTTCGCTATAAGCGCATGCGTGGAATGAACATCTACTACCCAATGGGTTGGGACGATAACGGGCTTCCAACAGAGCGCCGAGTGCAAAATTATTACAACGTTCGCTGCGACCTCAGCCGCACTCCTGGTCCCCACTTGAGCGCCGAAGAAGCCACATCGACCTACAAGAAGGACGATCCCCCGCGCATCGTCAGCCGTCCAAATTTTATTGAACTTTGCCTTCAACTTACGCAAGAGGATGAAAAGGCATTCAAGGCTCTCTGGCGCCGCATCGGGCTTTCCGTGGACTGGAAACAAGAATACTCGACAATTGATAAACACAGCATCAAGATCGCCCAGCAAAGTTTCCTGGACCTGCACCAGAAGGGACATGTTTACAGCGTTGAAGCACCGACCATGTGGGATGTCGATTTCCAAACCGCAGTCGCTCAAGCTGAGTTGGAAGACAAAACTATTGGCGGAAACTTCCACAACATCAGGTTCGGCGTCCAAGCTAGCGATGAGACCTTCGTCATCGCCACCACGCGACCCGAGTTGCTTCCTGCTTGCGTAGGAGTTGCAGCCCACCCTGACGATGAACGATTCAAGCACCTCTTTGGCAAGAATGCAATTACGCCACTCTTCAATGTTCCGGTGCCGATTTTTGCAACTGAACTTGCAGACCCTGAAAAAGGCACGGGAATCCTGATGGTCTGTACATTTGGCGATGCCACTGACGTTGCCTGGTGGAAGGAGCAGAAACTGGAGCTGCGCCAAATTCTGGGACGAGATGGGCGCCTTGTGCCTATCCAGTTCGGAACGAAAGGCTGGCAAAGTGAGAACGCTGAACGGGCCAATGCGCTCTACGCAGAAATTACTGGCAAGAATGTAAAGCAAGCTCAAAAAATTATTGTGGAGATGCTGCGTAAGCCAGAGAATGCTGCAATCGGCTCCGGCAGTGAAGCAGCGTTGGTTGGTGAACCTAAGCCGATCGAGCATTCGGTCAAATTCTTCGAGAAAGGTGATCGCCCGCTCGAATTCATAACCACTCGCCAGTGGTTTGTCCGCCTGATGGACAAGAAAGAACAACTCGTCAAAAAAGGCGACGAGATTACATGGCATCCGGATCACATGCGCCTGCGCTACAAGAACTGGACGGAGAACTTGCTCTTCGATTGGTGCGTGAGCCGACAACGCTATTTTGGCGTGCCTTTCCCTGTTTGGTATCCGATCGATGCCAGCGGCATCATCCAATACGATCAACCAATATTGGCCGACATGCGTTCATTGCCGATCGACCCTACAATTGACGTTCCGGCTGGATACGAGGAAAAGCAACGAGATCAGCCGAACGGCTTTAAAGGCGAAGCCGATGTTTTCGATACCTGGTTCACAAGCTCGATGACTCCACAGCTGTGTTCTCATTGGCTCATTGATGAGAAACGCCATCACCAGCTCTTTCCGATGGACTTGCGCCCGCAGTCTCACGAAATCATCCGGACATGGGCGTTCTACACGATCGCAAAAGCGATGTTGCATGAAGATAAAGTTCCCTGGAAGCAAGTGGCGATCTCTGGCTGGGTACTCGATCCAGACCGCAAGAAAATGTCTAAGAGCAAAGGAAATGTTCTAACTCCCATGCACTTGTTAGATCAGTACGGCGCAGATGGTGTGCGTTACTGGTCCGCAAGCGCCCGCCTGGGCACAGATACGGCGTTCGACGAAAACGTTTTGAAGATCGGAAAACGATTGGTCACAAAGATCTTCAATGCTGGCAAATTCGTCTACGGGCTTGCAGGAGAAGAGCACTCCATCACAAGAGAGCTCGATCTCGGATTCCTTCAGAGACTTAAGCGCACGGTAGCAAAAGCTAACCAACACTTCGAGAATTTTGATTATGGCTTGGCTCTCAGCGAAGCAGAGAAATTTTTCTGGAATGATTTCACCGACGAATACATTGAAATGGCTAAGCAGCGAGCCTACAATGCCGATGATCCGCAAGGAAGGGGCTCGGCTCTTTCCACGCTGCGCTTTGCAATGAGCACTATATTGCGTCTTTTCGCTCCATTCCTGCCTTATGTTACCGAGGAAGTTTGGTCCTGGTCATTTGCAGAAAAATCGGGACAGAAGAGCATACACAAAGCATCTTTTCCACAAGAAAAGGACTTCGAAGCGTTTGCCGCCCCAGCCGATGAAATGTCGTTCCAAGCGGCCGCGAATTGCCGAGGGAAGGTGAACCAGCAGAAGACAGATTCTTCAAAATCGGTTGGAAGCGCAATGAAGAGCGTAGTCATTTCGTGCAGCGAAAAGAGCTTCAGTCGACTGACCTTGCTTATGGAAGATTTCAAGGCCGCTATCCGCGCCGCCGAAATCGTTCACACAGTGGATAATTCACTGGGCGACTGCGAATTTGCCGTAAAAGAAGCGCAGTTCGAATAGCGATTTAGACCTGTTTGGTATTATTAGGGCTTGGTTTATGCTGGGCTGGGGTTCTAGACTTGCAGATTGCTGAAATAACGGAAGCAGCAAACAAAGGAGTTGCAAAAGCTCAATACGAGCTGGCAGAAATGCATGCTCTTGGGCAGGGCGTCACAAAAGACTTCCAGGAAGCTGCAAGCTGGTATGAAAAGGCAGCCAGACAGGGTCATGTCGATGCGCAATACAAGCTTGGTCAGTTGTTCTTTCTAGGACGCGGCGTTCCACAAAATCTCCGAAACGCAGCGATGTGGATTGATTGCGCAGCAGAAGAGGGACATTGCGAGGCGCTCTACCAGGCCGGATTGATTCGCGAGAATGGAGCGGGCATCGAGGTTGACTTACCGAGAGCCTCGCAATGTTATGCCAGCGCGGCTGAGAAAGGGCATCATGACGCAGCTTTCAATCTGGCACTTCTTTACCACCAGGGACGCGGAATCGCGCAAGATATCAACAAAGCGGTTTACTACTATGGACAGGCCGCAGACAATGGCCACCCGCAAGCTCAGTTCAATCTTGCCCTGATTTACCATCAGGGCGCAGGCATTCCGCGGGATCCGATGCGGGCGGCCGCTCTCTATCGCCTTGCGGCGGAGGCTGGTTTCGTTACCGCACAATTCAACCTGGCCCTCATGTTGCACCAGGGCGACGGCGTCACTCCCAGTATTGGTGAAGCCTATAACTTCTATCGAACGGCCGCAGAAAATGGTCATGTAACCGCTCAATTCATTCTTGGACGAATGTACGCCAATGGTGAAGGCGTCGGGCTCGATCATCGCGAATCTTGCCGCTGGCTGCAGCGCGCTGCAGAGCAAGGGCACATGAAAGCCCAATACGAACTTGCAATTAAACTGGTTCGGGGCGAAGGAGTCGCCAAGAACTCTGTACTTGCCGCAAGCTGGCTGGGCAAGGCTGCAGACCAGGGCTATATAAAAGCGATCTACAGCTTAGGACAACTCTTCAAACAGGGCGACGGTGTCGATCGCAATCTACCATTTGCCATGGAATGTTTTCAAAAAGCGGCTGAAGACGGGCACATCGAGGCTCAGTTTTGCCTGGGGCAGATGTATCAAAATGGCGAAGGTACAGCGAAAAACCTTGAAGAAGCTGCAAAATGGTACGCTAAGGCCGCAAAACAGGGACACAATCGAGCTCTTATGCATTTGTCTGATTTGCACGATGGGTAAATTGCAAGCAGCGAAGTCAAGATTGGGTTATAAATAGCATAATCTGTGAAAGATTTAGATGTAACTGCAATCGATCCGCAATACAGGAGTTGATCAGTATGGAAGTGGTTTGGTCGATTGGAATCATTATGATGATAATCGTGGCGCTACCATGCTTGCTCGTTAGACCTTTGTTCCTGGCAATAGCAGACCGTATCGCCGGTAAAAAAGGCAACGCTAAAGAAATCGAAGAGCTGAAAACAAAAGTGCATCTCCTCGAATCCGAAATGCGCGCCATGCGTGTTCAAGTGATCGGTCTTGAATCGAATCAAGAATTCTCAACCAAACTCTTAGAAGACTTGAAAGCAAAGAGCGAAGATACGGAGAAAGTCTGAATCGTGCGGATTGGCTCCTGAAGCCAATGTTACGTTCTTCGCAAGTTTTGCATGCAAACTATATCGTGTCGCATTCGAGATCAATTTCGTTTGAGTTTAATTAAGTTCGATTTTGCTAGTTCCGGCATGAAATCATGATCTTATAAGCTTTTTTCTATGGCATTTCATTCCACATCTCGGTAGCATTACAGGTTCAGAGACCACCACCAACGCCAAGAGGATCCCAACATGCCGAATGCTACTGTTGTTGAACCTGAAACAACGCTAGACAGAACAATGCTCCACGAAATCGTTCACTGGGTAAAGACGCTTAAAGATGTCGGCGTTTCACCAGACATCGCAGCTCAAGTCGCAACAAAGTTCTTCATTGCTGCGTGCAGTACCGAAGAGGAAGAAGAAAGCGCTTGGGATGAGTATCAAGAAGAAGACGACGAAGAGTAAATCTTCTGATTGGCGCGGAAGTTGAGAGGGGCGATAGCCCACCAAACTCCGAACATCACAAAAGTTACGAGGGACGAGGGTTACCACGTCCCTTTCTTTTTGTTTCTTGCATTTAGCAGCACCTAAAGGCGCTTGGTGAGCGCGAATTGCAGCTAAGTATGGAGCACGGACGTCCCGTCCGCCCATAAACGCGCGCAGCGCGCTATTGCAGCTAAGCATGGAGCGCGGACGTCCCGTCCGCCCATAAACGCGCGCAGCGCGCTATTGCAGCTAAGCATGGAGCGCGGCGGACGTCCCGTCCGCCCATAAACGCGCGCAGCGCGCTCTGTCCATCGGTGTCTAGGCGATCAATACTGCATGACTCATCGTATTCACTATGCTGCGAGCCGCCAAGGTGTAGAAAACCTTCTTTCGGATTTAATCTTTTTTCCTCCAAAAATTTTGAACTTTTTGAGCACTTCTGACGTTTAAAAGACAGAAGCGAAAATGCCGGCAGCAAATTCACAGCAGATCAAGTTCATCTATCTATATAAGGATTGACACCATGAAAAAAGTTCTTGCCTCCCTTTCATTGATTGCTACTATATCCTGCCCGGTATTTGCCCAGGGAATTAGCGACACCACATTCGGTGGCAGCCTACCGGACGCTCATTTCGGAGCAGTCAGCGAAAACGATAACCTAGCAGCCCTTCCTGGCTCATTCACAGCTCCGCTAGAGGAAGACGCAATAGGAATCGGTGGAGCACCAGGAGCAGGAGCAGAAATGAACTTGACCGACGATCAGCTTGAGAAAATCGCTAAACTCAAGAATGCATTTGCTGACGCATCTGGAGCTAAGAAGCTTCAAGTTCAATCACTCAATCGCGAATTACGTTCACTGCTGACACAAGAGAAGATTGATCGCAACGCGGTACTAGATATCCAAAAGAAAATCAACGATCTCAACGCCGAACTCGCCACAACAAAGGTGAGCATGCGACTAGATGCGCTTGATGTTTTGACCACGGAACAAAGACAAAAGATGAAGCACAAAGCTCTGCAAAGACTTGTCTTTGGCGGCGGACAAAAGCGCATGGGAATACGAAATGGTGGTGGAATGCATCAGGGACGCGGAATGCGCGGTCATCACTTTAAGAGAGGCGCTGCTAACCCGGGAGCTGACAATGCACCAACAGCCGATGCTCCAAGCTCACTGCCACCAGCGTAAAGCTCGCTGACACCGGCTTGATTGGGGGCGTCGCCATGCGGCGCCCGCCCCTCTAAAGTTTGTAGCTGCTATTAATACAACGGAGAAGTATACAGGCAGCTAGCCAGCGGCCTTCCGAGCCACCCCGCCGGTTCGGAAGGCATTTTGGTCTTCTGACCACTGCTAATCGGCAGCGTTTGAATCGCCGAGAGCTTTGTATCCATACACCAGTAGCCCGAGTGTAATCGGCACCGTGATCAATCCTTGCCCTGGAAAGTTGACCCACAAAATCGCAAGTAACGTCGAAAGTAAAATGCCAGGCGTCATTGCCGAAATCGCCATTCTGAGCGCCGTTTCGAAGCCCGGCTTGCTATTTACGATCATCGCAACACCTGCGTAAATCAGCGCAAGAAATAAATGTCCAAAGAAAACTGGTAATCCAAGGACAAATCCGATTCCAGCAATCTTCAGACTGATGTCCTTGAGAAAAGGTTTGATGTCAGCCGCTTTGAGAGTGTAGTCAGTTACCAATCCTTTGAATGTTGTTGGTTCGCGCCATCCCTGCTCTGAAAAACTAATTTTCTCTTCTGTGATCAGAGCATCGGCTCCCTCTATTTCCTCGACGGCCTTGTACTTTCCAGATGTGTCAAAAACAATTTTCTTGCCACTAACTTCCATTTCGTAAGGGCTTGGTTTGTTGATAGACATTGACCCATTCCTGAACGTCATGTCCGGAAGCTTCTGAACAAGCTCTGTTACCACAGGAGCTTCTATAAGTACAACCATGTGAACGTACATAGCGATGATGATTGCCGTCCAGCAAGCAAAGAAAAGTGCCGATAGATAGAGAAACCCAGTTCCCTTTCCGTTTCTTCCGACGGACCTGTAAAAGTCCTTGCTATAGAATGAATAGATTGGGGCCTGATAAATAGAGTATTCCATTATTACCTGCCATTTCGCTGACTAGCCGTCAGCATTCTGCATCTTTATTAAAAGCTCAAGGAATAAATTACTGACCAGCAACAACGCACTGATCGATTCGGCGCTATGTGAGAATTTTTCGCTGGCTCCGCGCAAATCAAGGCATGGGGTATCGACGTGAACACGCAATCCCGAGAGAACAGGAAACAGCTTTGACGCCTTTGCAAGAGCTTCCATCAATAACATCCGCACTTCTGTTTTGCCATAAATAGTTCCGAGATTGCTTGTCACCGCATTTAGTGAATTCACTATTTTCAGCAACTCACTCGGACTCTCGCTGATGTCGTCCAACTTGGGCGTATCCAGAGCCACGGCTGACGCATCAAGCTTAGGCTTCATCAACTGAGTTGTGCGCCGCCTGTATTCTTCTGTAATTCTTCGTCCCGGCTCGACCTTGAGCATGCCGGCCTTAATAAGCTCATCGAGGGCGGTCAGAACCGCATATCGATCAGAAGTCATCTGTTTGCAGATAGTCTCCGTGTTTCCTCCCATTTCGATTAGGGTCCAGAGTGTCCGCACAAGATCCTTTCGGTCAGCAAATCGTGCCAAATCAGGCACTGATTTCAGCGGCGTATAACTGGAACTTGGATATCCGACTTCCTTTATCAACTTAGGCAATTCATCTGCGCGACGAGCACCTTCGATCAAAAGCATATGAGGCGGACGGCGCATCAATTCGAGATCCACTTCACCAGTGTGAACCTCTTGCTGGTCGAAAGTAAAATCGAGAGGCTCAGAACTCATCATCAACTCATAAAGCGCATATTCTCCTCGCAATTGATCGAATGTTGCAGTTGCAATGGCGGCATTCTTTATGACTAACTGTCCAACAATTTTTCCGTTCCGCCCATACAAGGCGAGCATTCCATTTTGTCTGGAGGAGATAACAGTTTGAATAACTGTCGGCAAATCAAAGAACGCCAGATTACCTTGAAGTCCTGGAGCTTTGAACGGTGTATTTCCAACTGAGCGCCGGCTAATAACATCAGTGATCTCATTGGTAATTTGAGGGAATCGACGACTCAATTCGCGAAAAGCGGCGATAGGCAAACGCAACAAAAGCGCTTCCTCAGGAACGCGAATCGTGGCATTGCGCGGAGAATCATGCACAATGGACATTTCTCCGAAACACTCACCGGCAGTAAGGTATGTTAAAACCCGTGCTTGAGGCTTACTCTGTAGAACCGCGACACTACCAGTTTTAATCACATAAAGAGCGTCAGCTTGATCGCCTTCTTTGAAAATTATTCTGCCGGGTCCGCATTCGATTTCTGTGAATAACGGACTAAGACCTTCAAGAATGTTCTTGTCGAGAACCTGAAAAATAGAGTGATTCTTTAGGAAATCTGCAATCTCTCTGCTCTTTTCCGTCTGCGTGGTCATGCCCCTGTCCCTTCATTTTTCGGCGCAGAAGCTAGATGCGTTCTTATCTGCTTTGCGCGTGCTTCCATTTCATTGGCTTTATCATTGCTTGCCGCACTTCCTGTTTTTCGCAGCGCACCAGCCAAACGTTCAAGCGCACTGGCTACATCAGGATGCACTTGTCCGTGATGTGATTCCAAAACCTCAAGAGCTATTTCAAACTGCTCTACGGCAGCTGATGCTTCACCTTTTTTCAAATAAAGCCGCCCCAGCTTATCGAGCACAGTGGCAACTTCCAGCGGCTGCTTATCACCGCGCTTCTGCCTAATCTTCGCAACTCGAACATAGAGTTCAACTGATTCTTCTGACTTGCCCTGATTGGCAAAGTTATCGGCAGATTTCTCAAGAATGCTTACCAGCTTAGGACTGTCCGGTCCATATAACTTCTCTTTGATGCCCAGCGCTGTCTTGTAAAACATTTCTGCTTGTTCCGGATTTGACTGCTTGGTCTTTCCGTCAGCGAGCAACTCTAGCGTCGTAGCAACATCGACGTGATCTGATCCAAGCGCCTGCTGCTGAATCTCCAGGGTTCTCCAGATGTAGGACTCAGCCTCGGCAAACTTTTGCTGCTTGAAGAATAACTCAGCCATCTTGTAAAGGCAGGTAGCAACTTCCGCGTCTTTAGGTCCAAAGAACTTCTCTAGAATTCCAAGCGCACGCTTGTAATTCGCTTCTGCTTCAGGGAAGCGCTTTTGATCCAAGTAATTGTCACCAAGACGCATACAGATAATTGCCACACCGCAGTGATTAGCACCCAGTGTACGCTCAGCGGTGATAAGCTGATCCGCTTCTCCGACAAGCGCCTTCAGTTCTCTTGTCGAAAGGCTCTCAGCGCGCCATCCGATAAACTCCAATGATTCATCAAGCGGAATATTCTTCTTTGCACAAATGCGAATTGCCTTAATCCCCAATTCATAAGGCACAACGCCATCCCCAATCAATAGCTGCGCTTGCAATCCGGCGCGCACCACATCAGGATTGAGCGTATCCAAACTTAGAAGATATTGACCTAGCGGCAGCCCTTGCTTTTGAGCCTGTTGGGCAGCTTCATTCAACTGCGCCGTCGTTAACAGGCCGGCATCACATAGAATGTCGCCAATCCGCTTCTTCTCAGACTTGCGTCCTTGTTTGCTCCAGAAATTGGCCATCTGCCTGAGTTGATCGACAAGATCCGGATGATCTGGTCCGAGCTTCTTCTCTTTAATGCGCAGAGCCGAAAGGTAAAACTGCTCAGCCTCGACGAAGCGACTGCTGGCTTCCAATATTCGCGCCATCCGCTGAAAAGCAAGACCGGTTTCCAAATGCTCGGCCCCGAGCGACTCCTGGCTGATTTGGACGAGGCGCCATCCCAGAGGTTCGGCCTCAGCAATCTTATTGTGCTTCAAATACAAGTCAATAAGACGGAAAAGGCTGGTCGTAACTTTGAGATTGCTCTTTCCAAACGAGCTCTCGCTTATCATCAAGGCTTTCTTGAATGCCTTTTCTGCTTCCCCACTTTGACCAAGTTCGATATGAACGTCGCCGAGATCCATGAAGAGCCCAACTAGTTCGCGGTTGTTAGGTCCGAGAATCTTTTCTTTCTCGGCAATCTGCTCGTTTATCTTGGTGACAAGACTCTTTTTAGATTCAAGGGAGTTCTGCTCGAGCTCCTTGACCCGGTCCATCGCGTCTTCGAGATCAAGGTGGTCGATTGAGGCCTGCCGCAAAGCTGCGACCGCAGTATCTTCGTCAATAGTGCCAGCATCCAACATTGACTGTGCCTGCAAGACATTAGTCAAGTCTTCGGTCGACATGAAACGCAACATGACGAGCATCTCGCCCAGTCGCAATTGAAATTTATCAGCCTCTGCCAACCCGTGCGGCAGGTGCTCAGGCTTGATTACGCCGGCCTTCAGAAGAAGGTCGCCTATTCGTTTCCGACTGGAGGTTTTGCTTTGTGCCTCGGGCATCAAAATGCTCTTTTTACTTGCCAACTACAGGTGTTTTTGCTCAAAACACCTTCCCCCATTTCCTATCTACCACGGTGGCAGTTCAAACCTATATTTATGGAGCAGATTGCGGAATTTTGTTGCGCTTTTGGCCGGCGCCTTCTGATAAAACGAGCAGGTGTCCACTAGCGGGTCCTCGTCCCGGTTCTCAAGGGAATACTCTTGCGAGCGCTTGGAAGCCAGAGATCGGCAGAAGATTGCGTAATTCAAAAGAAATCTGACTGAAGAACCGCTAAACTTGTGCACTCACCGAGAGAGGAAAAAAACATGGGGCTGAAGGGGAAGTTCAATACGCAAGGCATGACTGTCGGATCTAAACCAATTAGCCGTTGGACCGACCTTATTCTGAGCCTGAGTTGTGCTTTTTTCGTCGGTCAGCAAGCAATGGCGGCCGGAGCGCTCCCAAACTCAAGTGCAGCTGATCCCCTGAGTGGCGCGCAAGACGAGGCTGTTAAGTTACTCAAACAATACATTCAAATAAACACAACCAACCCGCCCGGAAATGAAACCAAGGGAGCCGAGTTTTTAGCAAAAATCCTAAACGACAACGGTATTGAGGCAAAGCTTTTCGAAACAGCTCCAGGTCGGTCTTGTGTTTACGCGCGACTCAAAGGCAACGGAAAGAAACGCGCAGTTATCCTTCTCAACCACATCGATGTCGTGCCAGCCGAAGCAAAGGATTGGAAGCATGCACCGTTTGCTGGCGACGAGATAGATGGCGAGATCTGGGGGCGCGGAGCGCTCGACATGAAGAGCTTGGGGATTGCTGAACTGGAGGCTATGCTTCAGCTCAAGAGATCCGGCAAGGTGCTCGATCGCGATGTGATTTTCCTTGGGACTCCCGACGAAGAGATCGGCGGAACCTATGGAGCCTCCTGGTTCGTCAAAAACCAGAAAGATCTCGTGAAAGATGCAGAATTCCTTTTTAACGAAGGTGCCTTTATTGACACTGAAGATGGCAAACCAAAATATTGGGGAGTTGCCGTTTCTGAGAAATCGGTCTTGTGGTTAAGCTTGACTGCTAAAGGCGATCCCGGACATGCCTCCATGCCCATGCCCGACTCATCTGTCAACAGACTGGTTCGATCGGTGAACAGGATCATCGAGAACCCCCCGAAGCCATCGGTATTACCCCCGGTGCGAGAATATTTCAAGAGGATCAGTCCTACTGTCGGTGAGCCCTTGCGCTCCGCATATTCGAATATTGATGAATCAGTAAACAAACCAACTTTCTATGCCGAGATACTGAAAGACAAATTCAAATCTCCAATGTTGCGCAACACAATCTCACCAACGGTTCTCAAAGCTGGTTACAAAACCAACGTCATTCCTGCCGAAGCCACAGCAGAATTAGATTGCAGGCTTCTGCCAGGAACAAACAAAGACGAGTTCCTGGCGAATCTGCGAGAAACCATGAAAGACTCAACGATCAATATCAACGTTCTCGACTGGGTTCACACAGATGCCTCGCCCTATGAAACTGATTGCTTCGCCGCAATCTCGAAAGTAGCAGCAAGAGAGCTCCCCGGCGTTCCAGTCGTCCCGATGGTCATGCCGTGGTTTACAGATTCTCACTGGTTCCGTGATCTCGGTATCGCTTCATACGGATGCGCACCGTTCAAAATTGATGCAGCGCACTTAGCTACAATGCACGGCAACGATGAGCGAATACCAACCAGCGTCTATCGCGACGGCGTTAAGATGCTCTATCAAGTTCTCGATGAACTTTGTTCGAGCGCTGCTTCAAAATGAAGGACGAAAGGGAGCAACTAAAGCTACAGAGCTAGTTCAACCTGAGACTAGGAGAGTTCAACCTGAGACGAAATTCGGTTCATCAACTGACGAGCGTTCGAGCTTGGGAGGGTCTTTTTGCGTTTAATGTAAAATGCGAACTTGCGCTAATTGTTACGCTGGCATCTACAGCAGCGGCGGACAATCTCAATCTCATCGGATTCAGCTAGGGCATCATCGAAGCTCGCATAATGAATAGCTTTAACAATCATGACTCGTAAACGCCTGCAAGCAAAAAGCGCCAAGCGCGGGGTCATCGCATGGCGCTATTTGTTGGGTTGGGCATCGAGAAAAGCTATGGATTCGGATTAAAGCCCCCCACCTAATCCGCCAAAGTTATTGATGAAAAACGATCCGAGCAGATGCACGACTGTCGGGAGAAACAATGTAAATGCCACGCCTTTGGCGACAGCCATTCCTTTTGAATCTTTCTTCGCCATATTAGAAGCGATACGCAATCCAAAAACTATTGAAACGATGAATGAAAGAAATGTGGCTACCCTTGCGATATCTCTAGCTGTATCGTATCCGTAGTCAGCGAGCTGACCAACTTCGTTCGATTGCCCATATCTGGGATCCACTGGTGCACCTACGAATCCACCACCAGTTGCAGCCCTTAGCAATTGAACTGAGTTACTTACAAGATTTCCCGTAATATCATCTCTAAACCACTTAGTCATTCCACGGTAAGTATCATTGATTCCTTCAGGTGCGTTCCTATAGTTACCGGGGTCTAACTTGTGCGACTCATAGTCTGCCGCACTAGCCATGACCACAGCCCCCGACACAGGGGTTATGATTCGGTATGTCGAAGCTAGTCGTTCGGCCGGTCCACGCATGCCGTTGGAAATTAGACGCTCGGTTTCACTCTTGGCCCAAAGCGCTGTGACCTGGGCCGAAACCCCATCATCAGAATTCAAGGAAGCAGGTCGTTTATCCGAGATTGAACGAACTACAACCGTTTGTTTACTCGGACTCTGCCAGCTCGTAAACAAGATTTTGAGATCGCCCTGAACGTCTTTCTTACGCGCAACAGGAAGATAGTTTATTTGGCTACCGCAGCCTTCAAGATACAAAGATTGAAGCAGTGCATTGGGTCCGGGCTGCACTTCAAAATCATAGAGGTGCACGTTATGAACAAGATCAAGTGCGTTGTTTTCAATTGAAGATTCATTTGAGGGCTGGGGTCCATGTATCCAAAGAACAGCAGAATCAGATCTTTCGGAAGCATAATCCAATGCCTCACGCAGCTCAGAATTATTGTTTCTGCCGCCAACAAAGTCTGCTGGGCTCAATCCCAATACCTCAGCTAGTTTCTTTGGCTTGAGCTCTGAATCGTAGATTCCGGAGAGATTAGTTTGGGGAACTATAAATACAGAAGGACTAAGGCTTTTCGGAAGCGCCGAGAGTGCTACTTTAATTTGAGAGAACTGATCGCGAAGCGATTCGGATGAATCTATGACAACAATCAATTTCTTTGGTACGAACGCTCTGACATTTTCAATCTTCTCTGTTATGAAACGCTTCCCTCTCGAATACCAGTCTACAACAGAGATTTCGGATGGTTTGTTAATGCGCTCGATAGAAATCAGATCGCTATCTCTGTCACCTGTTTTGTCTCGCAGCACAGCATCCAACCGGAATCCTTTTTTCGGCACTGTCATACAGGAGCCAATCTTTTCTGCAGCCATTAAATCTCTAGAATCAAGATGAATTCGATGACGTTTTGGATTTGCAAAATTTGATTCCAGCAAACGAGGCAGCCTAACCGAACACGATTTAGAATCCATGACATTCAAAGGCGCCTTGATACCAATTCGTACCTTCATTTCACCGCCATGAGACGGCACAGGAAAGCACTGGAGCAGAATGCGATCACGACCGGACATGGTGACAAGCAATGGATCTTTCATGCGAGACACAACTTCCTGATACGCACCCCGAACATTTGCGGTTGGCGCAAATGCCCCTTCTTGCGGCTTTCCATCCACCCATAAAGTGACGCGAGAGACGACGGCTCCTGCAGGCAAAGCCATTTCAGCTCTTGCCTCTTGATCCTGAAGTCCCGAATTGTGAAAAATCATCGTCCAATTCATAGAACAAGTCAGCGTCTCAGAATCAATGCTTCCGCTTATCTGAGACTTTCCTAGCGACAAACCAGGCATTTTTGCTCCAATTACGGAGCTGGCGAAAAAGTAATCCGTACTCCACTTGTTTTCGTAGAAATCCTTGCTTTTCCCTTTGTCAAAAGGTAGACCTGTAATTCGAAAAAAGAGATTCTTGTCCGCCTCTACCCCGGAATTCAGTCCACGGTTCGGGACTAAGAGCTCAGCCAAACCAAGATCACTTAAGGGGTAAGCTGAAGGATTGAGATCTTCCTTTTTTGCGATTTCGCGCAGAGTTGAGATTGCTTTTGCCTGTACCGACGGCGTCGACGCATTCCTAGCGTCAAGTAAGTAGGATTGCACAAATAGAGAGTGCCCAATCGGTGCAAGCACAAAAGAGAGGGATAATACACAACCCAAGGCACTGAAGACAGATGATATCAGCCCAATCCGAGCTTCTGTCTTTTTCCAAAGATCAACAGCAAGACAAATGGCGGCGAACATCATCAGCGGAGACATGAATAGCAGTAGCATCCATCCGAATTTGCAATGACTAGATAAGTGCACATCAACCAGGCACTTCATCCAAATCATCGTCCATGAACCGGATAAACCTGCGGCAACTCCATTCATGAAACCTGTAAGGCGCGGACGAGGAAGATAGCCTTTTCTCAAGGCTCTCCACACGAGAAAGTTAAAGATTGGCACAACCAAAAGCAATGCAATTTTGCCTGCCGAAATCAAGTAATTATTCTGATTAGAGGTGCACATGGCGTAGACAGCGTAAGAGAGTAAGCTGAGTCCGGGCAGAATCGATCCGAATGTGAGAACGAACAAACCCTCCCCAGGAACTCTCAATGTCCGGTTCTCTTGTTTGTCTGCAAACAAGAATCTCTCAGCCAGAATGTGAAATGTAATGGCCAAAACCAACATGGCACCAAGAGCTACACTAAACACTATCGGTTTGCCGCTCAATGTAAGCGCCGAAGCAATTAAGACAACGAGGATAGAGAGATAGAACGTTGGCTCTTTAAGAATTGACTTGCTGGAAGAATCGAAACCGCCTATTTTCGGAGTCTCTAGGTTATCCAAATCTACACCTCCGTTGTCTGGAGGTGGGTCCGAGGTTCCGCCCGAATCGATTTGCTCATCTAGCTTTCGCTGATAAGCATTTGTTCTTCCTCCATCCGTTTGCGGCGAAGTATTCCCATTGGAGGGATCTTCTACTTGTTGTTCGTGTACGTGCATGGTATTACCCCCAGTGCTTAGTGAGAATCAGAATGCGTACGTCATTAGCTCCCCGTCAAGCGAGGAGTGAACGGCGGATCCCAAAGTCGGGATGTCTCTATACGAGGACACTGCATTACTTCCGATTTCAAGTTGCATCAATCAAGCGCATTGTGCGCGACGACACTAGAGCAGAGAGCCAGCAATTGAAGCCAGCTCAAGCCAGTTTCAGCAACCCTATTCGGAACAATTTCGTATTGTTATCAGTTCCAATGATTATAACAAACTTATTCAAATGTCAATCAAAAACCTGCTGGTATCACCTACGGTTTTCCACACTGCCACCATATATGGAGCCAGCCACCACCAGTCCACAAATAGCGCCATGCGAGGGACTTCGCATGACGCTATTATGTTTGGGGTGGGCATCAAGAAAAACCAAATCAAAAAATCACTTTAATACTTTCTGGCAGCTCTAAAAGACCAGAGGAGATGTGCCACCATAAGCAAGTGAATGAAGCTGGTAAGTGAGGACTCATTCTCGCGAACTAGCTCACTTAGCCATTTTTGAAATAGCAGCATTATGTTTGAGAAGAGATGGTTCTCGCCACCAAAGAAATTGCAACTACAAAAAGCACACCGAACTGTTCCAACTGGGGCGATTGCAATGCTATTGACGCATTTCTGTATCTGAGCTCCTTCGCCAATTTCTACAGCTTGCGAAAGGAGTGATGAATCATCTTTACACAAAAGACCGCCAAAACCAGATGAGCATGGTCCATCTGCCTCCTCATATGGATTAGCCACGTCGTATTTTGTTCTTAGTTCGAGATCTTCCCGCTCCATCTGAGCTACGGCTTCTTCGTATGGATTGATGACGACTCTTCGGGCAGTGGAATCCTCGGCATTCCCCAAAGCCTGAAATCCAGTGGATCCAGAACATCTTGTAGCATTCGCGCAGTCACACGCTAGATCTGCCCGTCCCAGTAGGTGAAGAAAAAAATAGAGAACTAAAATAGACCCAAATATTTTTAGCTTGAGCATAGAAAGTTGTCCTAAAGAAGCGCTTCCAATCGAGGGCGACGCATGGCGTAGCGCATACGATACTGGCAGCAAGAGCGTTAGATGAACGAAATTGCATCCAGCGTTGGACACTGGAGCGAAATCACGATCACATGTAGAACGTGTGACGGCAAAGGTTCCCGCGAGCCGTCAGTATAGATTGCGAAAGATTATAGAACCATAACAAAAGGTTACGAACTTGGCTAGATACCAAATTCGATGGCATTGGGAAATCTACTAGGTAGACGTCACCGGTTCAAAAAAAATCAGCACCAGCAGGACAGCGTGATGTTAGATAGGCGGACCTTCTACAGCGCCCAACGCGGAGCGCGCAACTAGCCGCAAGCACCAGCAATACGTGGTGCTATTTTGCATCCGACAAAACATCGGATTGAATTGCTAGCGCCATGGCGTGATTATCCTGCATTGGATTCTGCAGTCTCACACAATTGAAAGGGCAAACGCACAAAGGTATGATCATCCTATTCAGTGTGATAGGACTCCTCTGCGGCGCATATGGCGGATTGTCCGCTATGTAACTAGCTCTTCGCTGGAGCGTTGAGATCTTTGACGATCTTCATTGCTTCGGTTACGTGCTTCGGTCCATCTGACATTGAATTGAACACATAACGGATAACACCGTCTTTGTCGATCACATAAGTGACGCGGCCTGGAAGTATCTTCATTGATGTCGGAACACCAAATGCCTTACGTGCCATACCGCTCGTGTCAGCCAGCAGGTGGAACTGCAGGCGGTGCTTATCTGCAAATTTCTTGTGGGATTCAACACTGTCGTTACTGACACCTATTACTTCGGCTCCTAGCTCTTTGAACGCATCATAACTGTCTCGGAAACTGCACGATTCAGCGGTACAGACCGGCGTATCGTCTTTGGGATAGAAGTACAACACAACGACCTTCTTTCCACGATACTCTGATAACGAAATTGTCTTACCGTGCTGGTTCGGGAGTGATACATCCGGAGCGCGATCATTAACCTGAAGTCCGCTTGCTTTTGTCATCTTACTCTTGTCGTCGCTCCCTTTTTCTTTCGCATCTTCGGCCGCTTTATCTGATTTCGAGGCTTCCTTTGCCGACTTTGTCTTATCGCCCACTTGACTTCCAGCTTTCTTGCTGCCGGCTTCGTCAGCGGCACTCGCAAGAAGGTTTACCGTGAGACAACTGAAAAATACAAATGCCAAAGTTCCTGATATAAAGCGCTGCTTGCTCATGTCAATAATCCTACGAACTTACCAGAGCCACCATTTTATCAGTATTAATCAGATCGGTTTTTCCAAAAATCCATTTATTACCGTTTGGAGATTACGATTCGCCACAAAGCATCAGGTGCTAAAGCACTCAACTAAAGGCAGAAATCGACCAACCTATAAGCAAGAAGAAACCCTGCCAGGGGGTGACAGGGCTCCAACTGTGGTGAGAACTGAGTACGATAATAAAGATGACCTCGGCAACCATGCGAGTGTTCCCGAAACTTGAGAAATTATTGAAAGAATCTTACGGCTTACTTATCAGACTTATTAGTAAAAAGGAGAAGCTTCGATTCCCAGAAAAATAGCACAATTGCTAAACACAGACCTTCAATCAAAAGAGCACTTTACGTTCAGATATGGGCGGACGGGACGATGCTGTTGCGATCTCATCTCAGCTTGGTCTAGTGCAGATTTTTGCAGCTAGTATGGAGCGCGGAAATCTTGTCCGCCCATGTGAAGGTTCTGGTAATCACGCAATAGGTTTGTTTCAGATCTTCAGCTGCAGTGCGCTTCGCGCTTTATGGGAGGACGGGACGTCCGCGCTCCATACGGGAGATCGCCGTCAGCATCGGGACGTCGCGCTCCATACTTAGCAGCAAATTCCCGACAAATACAGCGCTCACGAAATCATCACGGAATCAGCGAGCATTTTGCAGATCTGCACTTCGATCCCCTGAGGTTATTTGGCAGCGAGCATTTTGCAGATCTGCACTTCGATCCCTTGGGGTTATTTGGCATCAAAAAGTTGAATCGTGTAAACATAATCATTCAAGATCGATGATTCTTGAGTCAATGCATATTGCAGCAAGCGCTGGCGAAGTGGTGCGCTGTGCTCAATGTAGCGGCTAATTTCATCGCGCATTGTCCAATAATTTTTGCAGTTGCGCAAACCAGCAGCGCGCATAATACTGTCGCCGACTTGTGCGCAGATGCCATTCTCCGACATCGAGACCGTCGTTAAAATCTCATGAACAGGCGAAGCTAGCACCATTTGATCTAAGAGCCAGGCACTGCCGGTAATGAACTCATTGAACCATTCTTCATCGCAAATATCCTGCTCACTCAACGTCAAATGCATCTGAGCAACAGTAATTTCCTTCAGACATTGACTGAAAGTAAACTCATTTGAAAGGCGCCCGACGGCTACTTGGGCATCAACTCCATAGTCACCGCGAGCAACACGATCGCAAAAATGACGAAGAAATTTAAGTGACTCTGTCATCAAAGTTTTGCACAGTACGAACGCGCGCAGTCCACGCTCTTCCTGCGTGGGGTTCATATCTTTACTGGCAACGAATGAAGGTAGGCTTGTCGTAATCATCGTGCTTGTCCTAAGTTTCCGCTAGATGGGATGTCTGGTAAACCGAGCGCAGCGCATAAGTCTTCGATAGGAGGAAGGTCAATTATACGTCGCTCCTGGGCCGCTGGAGTTTTTTGCACAGGAGGCTTGGCAACTTCAAATTTCGGGCGTTGCACGGCTCCCTTTTCTGTAGCCGAAAACAAAACTGGTCTTGTTGGGAATGGAAAAATCCAACCACGAGGATCAAACTGCTGCAACTGAGCAATCATCTGGCGGGATCTTTTTCGCTCATCCTGCCCATTGGCCTTGATTGGACTGCTGCTTACATTGGCAACGGCTTTCTTTTGTGCTGGCTTCGACTGACAGACTAACATTTCGATTCCCTTCCCCAAGTCATCCTCGATGACATAGAAATGTTAGCGTCAGCTTCAGTGATGTATTGGGGCTTGAATGTGACCGTTTTGGGTCATCAAGTTAATTAGTCCATCAATAACGCTCAGGCATGCTAACAACGGATTGTTATGCTCGCTCTTGGTCGAACAGCAAGGAGCCGCGCATGGACTCGCTGAATGAGCACCGCGAGCAACTGCGACTACACAGTCGAAGCAACGCCCTGGATTGGCAATTGGACACAGATTCGCCACAGTTCCAACATCACTCCGCCACCGATTCCCTCTATGCTTTTTTCCATGGGGCGGAAAGAGGAAGAAAAATGGAACCGAAATTTGAACAGCCAAAAGAGATTAAGCTACTGGGATCTGAGGCCGAAGCGCAGCTGGAATCTAACGAGAGGGAAACGGATCTCTTCAAGGACGAAAGAAATCCGCTGTGTCGAAGCACGAAAACAGTCTGTTTCTCCTTTTCTGATGGCGAGCTTGAATCAAGCCAAACCAGAACAACCCCTTTCGAAAAGATGTTGGCACTACCTCAGCTTCTTTTAGAAGGGATGAATGACAGAAGTGGACTTTCATTGCATAAAGTATTTCGAGATGCTGATCCGCCAGAAGCAAACGATCCAATCACTCAAAAAGCAATTGAGAAAGTATTGGGTGAGATGTCAGAGAGTGACAGATCTTCACTGGAAATTGAAAGAAAGAACTGGCGTGAAGCAATGCAGTCTTATGATCAGCAAGTACAGAGAGCCCAGTCAGGCACCGGCGGGCTTGGCTTTCCTGATATGCCCACCAAACCGGAACGAATACGCAATTTTGAAGACAGGGTAGAAAGCGTCCGGATGAAAATTATTGATGCGGTAAAAAATATGTAGTGCTTACTTCTTGCAGTACGCAGATCCGTTCAAATTGCCGGTACCTTGCTCCCTTGGTACCGGCAATGCCTTTGTTGGCTTACCGCTACGGGTCCTGCTATGGCAAATAGTTGGAAACTAATTACTTCTTTACAACTGTTGTGCAAACTAAAGACCTCAGTGGTATAACCGAAACAGGAAGGCGAACGAATAATCAAAAACATCAGCAACCGAAGCAGAACGGGCGGTTGCAGCATTGTGACACCGATAAGGAGTCCGAACAAACAAATGGTTAGGATGTAATGAACGTAAGACCTCATTATTTCCCTAATCACAGGGGTACTTCCTAATACCGTTAGAGCATCTCCAACTCTGTTGGGGTGGATCCAACATCGTTAGAAGTACTCTTTTCCAACTCCTTTCTGAAAATTTCCGTTTAGAATTTGCAAACATCCCTTCACCGAGCGCGGCTCCAGGAGCCAATCCGCCCGGTGTTTCGCATTTAGAATTCTCCGAGGATAGCTTACAGTCAAATTGAAATACCCCTAATCTTCTTGATTTGCATCGAGGGTTTTCTGCAGCTGATCTGGAGTTAGTAAACGAGTTTCCACAATTGAGTCAGGCTTAATTTCTTCCGATGGATGTAACACCAGTTCATCGCCCTCTTTCACATCACCTACAATCTCCACTAAATTCCCCATAAGCTGCCCCCGGTCAACTAAGATGCGTTCTACTTTGTTTTTTCGTACTCGGAGAATGTAAGTTCTGTCATTGTTGCTTAGGATGGCACTGGATGGAACAAACAGGGTCTTGTAGGGACGTGACATATCCCAAACGACTTCTGCGTACATCCCCGGCTGCAAATCCTTCTTCAAATTGAGAACATCGAGTTCGACCATCATGGTTCTAGATTTTCGTTCCAGCGTATGACTGATTCGTGTTACAACACCAGAGAAAACCTTCCCAACGAATGCAGGAACAACAAATGTCATGGTTTCGCCTTGTTTAATTCCAGCAATGGCAGCTTCCGGAACAGGAACGAGCAGCCGGAGTTTTGAAGTCTCCTCAATTTTCAACATTGGAGGATTTGACGGAGAAGAACTGACAAGACTTCCTTCATGAACATTTCGTTCACTAACAATCCCATTGAATGGTGCTCTAACTGTTAGATAAGATTTGATTTGTCCGACTGAGACAAGAGCCTGCTCAGCAGCAAGAACTCGGGCTTTTTCTGACTCAAGTTCCTGCCTCGCGGTCTGTATCATTTGTTGGGCAGATCTGAGCCGAGCTTTTGAAGCCTGAACGGTTTTTTCAGCAGATTCTAGGTCGATTTCGGCTATGGCACCGACCGTTTTCGCGGCATGCTGAACTCGCTTGTGATTCGCTTCATCCGCTTCCAGCTTCGCCTCCGCTTCATCCTTTTGTGCAATAAGACCTTCAATTTTGGATTTCACTTGCAATAGTGCGGATTTTGCGCCTTCGTACTTGGCTTGGGACTCACGATAATTCGCCTCGAGTTCTGGAGCGATAATGTTCACCAAGACCTGCCCGCTGTGAACAGGCGATCCTCTATCAACGAGAATGTCCTTTACGAATCCCTGTACTTTGGGGTAGATTGGCACTTCTCTGAACGCACTCAGTTCGGCTGTCATGTAAATCTTCTTTTTCAGGTAATTGCTGCTTACAAGAATTGTTTCAATTTTCGATTCATGCGCGAAATCTTGATTCTGTTGACTTACCTGATCGTGTGACGGCGGCTCGGACAAGGAACAGCTGGAAAGCAAGATTCCTATGAAGAACACGAAAATAACGAAACAACATTGGGAATTTGAACTCATTCAATTCCTTCCTTCGCGTATGAGCGTTCTTCTAGCATGCTTGGAACTGACCGCGATACATGTTTTTGAGCGGTTGCAAATATCAATGGCAATATAAACAGAACGCCGGCAAGAGAAAAAGCTAATCCGCCGATTACAGCAATCCCTAATGGCGCAGTGCGCTCGCCTCCCTCACCTAAAGCTAAGGCCATTGGCGCCATCCCAGCTATCATTGCGATGCTCGTCATTAAGACTGGGCGTAAACGGCTAACCGCTCCCCGAATGGCTGCGGCAGTGGAAGATTGCCCTGAAACGCGGCGAGATTCAGAAAAAGAAACTATCAGGATGGCATTGGCGACGCCTATTCCCACAGCCATAATCGCTCCCATAAACGACTGGATGTTCAGGCTTGCGTCGGCAATCAAAAGACTTATAACAACGCCTGCAAGAATGGCTGGAATGATCGACATTACCACCAGTGCAAGTCGCACCCTCTGAAAGTATGCCACTAGCATTAAAAAGATAGCGATGATCGCCAAACCCAAACCATAACTTAGACCAGCCATTGTATTTCGAAGTATCGGAATTTGTCCCCGAACATCCACCGACATGCCTCGAGCTGGTGATCCAATACGAGCTATGGCTTGGTCAACCGCTCGTGCAGCGCTGCCGAGATCATCACCTACAATGTTTGCGGTGATGCTAACCATTCTTCGCAGGTTGTATCGATCATATTCTCCAACCATATTACCGAAATGCACTTCCGCAACATCACCTAAGACCGGACTGGAGAGCTCACCTTGCTTAACAGGAATCATTTCAACATCCTTTATCGACTCAATTTTCGACGGAGGATACTGAACCTGAATTTGATAAGAGTGTCCGTGATGCGGATCCCGCCACCATATTTGCCTTACAAATCGGCTGGAATAAACAGCCGGCACTAGTGCTTTACTCACATCGGCAGTGGTAAGCCCGAGTTGGCCAGCCCGAATTCGATCTACTTTGACGTCGACGGTAGGTACATCCAGTGCCTGCACAATTTGGGTGTCTCGTATAACTGGGATCTTTCGCAACTCAGCTACCAATTTCTTGGCATATGATTCATCCTTTTTGAGGTCCGATCCCGTTATGTCAATTTGAATTGGTGTTGGCGTCCCAAGATTCATTATCTTGTTAATTATGTCGCCTGACTCAAAGGTGATGGAAACCTGCGGCAATTCTGAAGCCACTTTACGCCTTAGCTTTTCCTTGAATTCGGCTAGCCTGATTTGGGCACTATGCTTGAGCGAAACGAGCACCAGGGCTTCGTGTGGACCACTTGTCCAGATATAAACATTGCTTACTGCAAAGTTTGGTGGCTGTGTACCAACATAACAAATACTGATCTCAACATTTTGTGGACCAGCTTCATTAGCTACTATTTCCAAGAATTTTTTTGTATACGATTCAGTCAGTTCCGCGCGGGTGCCTGGCTTTGTAGCTAATCTTAGTTGAAAACTTGATGGATTACCTGTAGGAAAAATTTCTGTCTTAAGCCTTGGAAAAAACAAAACCAGTGATAAACCGGCTAGCAATAAATAAGCCAAAATTGTTAGTCCCTTCCATCTGAACATAACTGAAAGAAAGTTGGCGTAGGATCTACGAAGTTTTGCAGTAAAGCCAGTCATTTTACGGCGACCATGATGCTCGGCACGATTATGCTTATGAAGAAGCCAGCCAGAAAGGATGGGTACCAGGGTATTCGAAAGCACATATGAAGCGGTCATCGCAAAACCGACGGCTAACGAAAGTGGCACAAATAAGGCTTTTGTGGTGCCTTCCATAAAGAAGGAGGGCAGGAAGACTGATACCACAGAAAGCACAGCTAACAATTGAGGCGTGATAACTTCGCGGCAGGCATCGATAATCGATTTAAATACAGGACCCCCCCGGTCTAAGTGCGTGTGGATGTTCTCAATTGCCACTGTTGCTTCGTCCACGAGAACGCCAACAGCCAGCGATAATCCACCCAGGGTCATGACATTTATGGTTTGCCCAGCGCAATTCAATCCAACAATAGCCGAGGCAAGAGCAATCGGTATGGTTAGCACAACGATAAAAGCGCTTTTTATGTCTTTCAAAAACAAGAGCACCATTAGTCCGGTCAAAGCACTACCAATGAGGCTTTCAAAGGCGAGTCCATGAATCGCCTCGGTCACATAGATTGATTGATCGAAATCGAAACTCACCTTAATATCTTGAGGTATAGCCGAACGCATTTTTGGTAAGGCTTCTTTTACGCGTTTAACTACATCAACAGTTGATGATTCCGCGAGTTTGGAGATAGTCATGAACACTGTTCGCCTGCCGTTTACGAGCGCCCAGCCTGTAGCAATATCCATGTCATCGAGCACTGTGGCTACATCGCCAAGAAGGACAGGCACGCCCTGCCCGATTCGCAAGGGTATCTTATCCAACTCATGTATATCGAGAACGGTGGAATTGAGGCTGGCGATACGATGCTCATCCGCTGTTTTCAAAAGTCCTGATGGAGTGATTGTATTGCCGGTAGCAAGGGAACTAACAATTTGATCTGGCGATAAATTGAACGCACGCATGCGTTGTGGATTCACAGTTATTACAATTGTGCGTACATTACCGCCAAAAGGGTGCGTCGTTGTAGCACCGGGAATGGTGCTAATAATTGGACGAATTCTTTCATCTGCGAAAGCCTCGATTTGGGCTACAGACCTATTTTTACTTGAAAGAACAACATACCCGACAGGAACGTTACCAGCATCGAAGCGCAATATGAACGGTGTCACCGTTCCTGGTGGCATTTTGGCGCGAGATCGTTCAACTTGAGCAACAATATTTGCAAGAGCCTCTGCCATATCCGTGTCTGGCTTAAATACGACTTTCATTACAGAGACGTTTTGAATTGACTTCGACTCGATGTGATCTACGCCGGAAATGTACAGAAAATGATTTTCGTAGTGAGATACTACGAAAGCCTCAAACTGTGCAGGATCCATTCCGCCAAAAGGTTGAACTACATAAATGATGGGCAGATTCAGGTTCGGAAATATGTCGACCTTCATGGCGCTGAGCGAAAGTATCGCAGCCAAAACAACCGTTACAACGAACACAATAATCGTTACCGGTCTGCCCATCGCTAGTCGAATCAGCCACATTTACGGTCCATCTCCTGAGCTTGCTTTATCGGCAGCCGAAAGAAAAGGACGCAGATCACCGTGGACGGCAGAGACGGCCAACAATGCTTTCCATACGCCTACATTGGCAACAGCCTCCTTCACTCTAGAGTCGGCAAGAATCTGATTAGCTTCAGCGACTTGGGCCACGGTTGCAAGCCCCGCTTCGTAGCGAGCCTGTGCTTGCCTGGCGGCAGCTTCGGCGGCTTGAACCTGGATCGGCATATTGCTGGCAAGTTCTGTAGCAGCCTGCAGCCGGGTTCGCGATTGTACATCTTCTGTTTTCAATTCTTGAATAGCTAAATTGTATGCGGAACGAGCAGCAGTGATCCTCTCATTGATTACTTTCTTTTCCGCGTTGATACGCAATATATCTAGAAAAGGAAAGTCAACCATCATGCCGACGCTCCAGTTTGGAATAACGGGAAAAATTCCGCTGACGTCAGGAGCTTCTACATCTCCGCGATTTGTATGAAAGGTCGTGCCTCGAAGAGTGACGCCGCCTAGCCATCGAAAAGTCGGATAATATTGCTTGTCTAAAATTTTCCGGCTTGCCAAACGAGTAAAGACTTCTGCTTTTTTAGTAAGCGCCTTCGGATGATTTTCAAGAATTGGCGGAGCTTTCAATGGATTTTCCGGATCAGATAGTGAAATCATTTTTCCAGGTTCGATGTCTATTAGTTCACCGCCTTGCCCAATGATTAAAGCTAAATCGGCCCTGGCCAGATCATAATTTAAACGAGCTCGAATTAAGTCATTTCGAGCATTTGCAAGTTGTGAATCTGCAAGTGACGCATCAGCCGCTGGCTTTAGCCCGGCACCGACTTGCGCATGAACCACAAGACTAAAATCCGCGAATCTTTGAACATTAGCAATCGCAACGTTAACCTGCTCGCGCATAACCAGCGTATCCAGAAAACGCGTGGCGGCCGCCTGTCTGTGGCAAACTAAATTTCAGCAGATTTATTTCTGACGGCAATCGAAAATTCAGCAGTTTCTCCATCGCCCC
>JAIEQI010000041.1 GCA_019747875.1 Candidatus Obscuribacterales bacterium | reverse complement strand
CTTCACTACACTTCACCGTCATCGGGTTGTGTGAGGACTCTCACCTCCAGTTATTGAACATGCTCGGCACACAACAATTAGGGAACCCCAAACGGAGTTCCCTAATAAATAACTCAGTTACATTGCGCCGTTAACTAGACAGTTGCGAGCTCTTGATGGTGGTGGCGGGTATGAGCAACGCGACGTGGCTTTCTGAGGTGCTCCATGAAGCGACGATGAGCCAATGTATCTATTGCAGCTTGCGATGTCTTTTCTGGAACTGAAAGAACAAATTCTCCTTCGTTCTCTGCCTTCGGTTGCGCGTTGTAGCGTCCTACCAAATAGAGATAACCACCGCGTGTTGCATATAGATAATGGATCATGTGTGCCACCTTTTTTTGAACTACCACCGCCGCGCTCGCACCGAGCCCATGTCAACCATAAGCCCGAGCTTCATTTTGCCATTGAATCGTAATAATTACTACAGATTTGGTGAAAATAGCCGTTAAATTCGTTCACAGAGCACGATCTTGGCATCCTATTTCAGACATTTCTTGCGCTTTGAATTTTGTTTACGAGTTCGTAAAAACCGGCTTGTGATGCAGATCTTAAGCGAATCACATCTTAGTATCAATACTACTTTTTAGCGCCCGTTCCAAGCGCCTCCACCAGCGGTATCATGTCATCGCCAAGGACAAGAGTCAGAGAGCTCTGAATATCACCGATCGACGCGTTGACAATCTCACCTTTGTTGCGCAGATCGTGCTTCAACAATGCTGCTTCTGAAGAATTACCGCGCTCCGCGATGATTTTTGACTCGCCCAAGGGCCCGGCAAATAGCTCTGATTTACCAGACACCGTCATGATCATATAGCCAAGCGAGCTGAGGTATCGAGACAGTTTTCTCTGCAATCCCGTTTGGGAGCTGGCGTTTTCAATGCTGACCTTGATCTTCTCTCGTGCAGCAGCCGGTAAGGGATGTCCCATCATTTGCGCAACAACCACGCGCAAACCATCCTCGTCAACAGCCCAATCACCGGTTCCAGAGAAGTTTCCCGGCAGCATGATCATGTGTTGATTCGCTTTTGGAACAGAGCGCACAAACGTGAGGACCTGCATAATCTCAGGAACACTGAGATCCGTCTTCACGTGTTTTTGAGCGAGTTTGAGGAGCTCCGGTACCTTCGCCCACGAGGCTGGACTCATTGCCTTATCCATTACAGCGCGAATAAAGATCTCCTGCCTTTGCACTCGCCCGATATCGCCCAATGCATCGTGACGAAAACGAACGAAGCCCATGGCTTCCGACCCGTTGAGTGTATAAGGTCCCGGATTGAGGTTGATATTCAGCTTTGCGGTACGGTCCCTGTATTTCATTTTCTTCGGGATCTGAACAGTGATACCACCGAGAGCATCAACCAGCTCGACCAGTCCATGTACATTCAGGACAACATAGTGCTCAATCGGCACCCCAGTTAGGGCTTGCACCGTTCTCATCGCGAGCGACTCACCGCCCAAAGCATTGGCGCCATTGATTTTCTGGTGCCCATAGCCGGGAACCTCGACATTTGTGTCACGTGGAATTGAAAGGACGGAAAACGCATTGGCTTTCGGATCAAAACGCGCCAACATTATCGTGTCGGAGCGACCTTGGAAGGACGTCAGGTCAGCTTTTGAATGCCGCCGATCACCGGAGTAAACAACATCAACCCCGAGCAAGAGAATACTTTGAGGCTTGGTCAGCCCACCAATTCTAAGCGAGGGCGGAATTAACTGCGGACGGTAAACAAGTGTAATAAAATAGCCAATGCCAACGCCAATCAAAGCGCTGACCAAGAACATGACGAACCAGTTAGTTTGCGATCTCAAGTTGTCGACCGACATCAGGACTGGCTTATTATAAACCCGGTCAGGGAAACTCCGTTTTTCCGACCATTCGACGCCGCGGATATTGATGAAACTACTTGCTATAAACTTTGGTGGGCTAGGAGATGAGGTCCTCTTCCTTCCGACATTAAAGAGTATCAAGCTTGCCAAGCCAACTTGGCAAATAACTCTTTTAACCGAACCGAGGGGTAGGGCAATAAAGCAACTCAGTCGCGTCATTGACGAAAACATCGTTTTTGACATCAAAAAGCAACTGAAGCCGAAAGATTACATCGATCTGATCAGTCTGATCCGCAAAGGGAAATATGATGTGGTGCTGTCCTCGGGCGGCTCTTCAAGAGTCAGTGTTTTGTTGTTCCTGACAGGGATCCCAAAGCGCATCGGATATGATTCCGGCTCGCTTTCCAGGCTGCTTTTGACCGATCCTGTTCCGCTAAAGCGGGACCAGTATGCAGCCTGGATGTATCACGATCTGGTCAGCGGGCTGTCCATCGACCTGCCTCCTGCTCTGCCGCAAATTGATCTGGAAGACGAAAACTTGGACAAAATGCGGGCTTTATTAACCCAGGAAAGAGGTGACAGTAGCGCCCCAGTTGTTTTGATCCACCCAGGAATGAGCCAGTTAGCACTGAGCAAGGGGATTATCAAAACGTGGTCATCATCCAATTGGGGTGAGCTTATTGGCAGGCTTATCCAGGAAGGAATCGATGTACTTCTTTGCGGTGGACCGGATGACAGTGATACCATATCCAATATCATCAGCTACATAGAAGCCGGCAAGATGCCGGCGCTCCCGGGATCGGACCAAGCTCCGCACGCCGGCTCGTCGGCGCTTGCGGGATCGGACCAAGCTTCGCACGCCGGCTCGTCGGCGCTTGCGGGAGCGCAAAAAGCGCAAGCCCAAGCGAACGATGGCTCCTGGCAGCAAGCAAAAGGTAAGCTGATAAACGCAGTGGGCAAGACAGCTTCGATCCAGGATCTGGCCGCTTTGATGCGCCTCTCTGATCTTGTCGCCTGCGTTGACTCAGCACCAATGCATATGGCTTTAGCGCTAAACTGCCGAATTGTGGCGCTCTTTGGCCCGACAGACCCCGCAAAATTGTTCGTGGAGAGTGACAAAGCAATCGCCCTGCGCGATCCCAACGCCGAACTAGTCGATCACAACTTTCAGCTGAGCACTACTGCCCAGCTTGAGCCTTCCGTGCAGATTCCGCTAGATACTGTTTTCCAGACTGTAATGGATCAATTGAGCCGAGTGTCAAACCAAGGAAGCTAGGTGGGATGTTTCCGCCAATTAGACCTTCGCCGTTATCACCCACAGATTTAAGTAGCGCCTCTACCATTTCGGGGTCGAACTGGCGTCCGGCAAACTTACGCAGCTCCTGGCTGGCGCGTTCATAGCCAATCGATTTGCGATAGGGGCGGTCGCTGGTCATCGCATCGTAAGCATCCGCCACTAAGACAGCTCGTGCACCAAGCGGGATCTTCTCACCGGCCAGCCCATCAGGATAGCCACTTCCATCCAGGTGTTCGTGGTGGTGCCGCACCCAAAGCCGTACTCGTTCGAAATGCTCAATCTCTTCGATCATCAGCGCACTGCGCACAGGATGATGTGACATGATTTTTTGCTCTTCCGGATCAAGACGACCCGGTTTCCACAGGATAGACTCGGGCACTCCGATCTTACCGATGTCGTGCAAGATACCGGTCAGTTCCAGGTCCCGCATTTCTTCATTTGAGAAGCCGAGATTACGCCCGATGCAGACCGCATAGCGACTGACCCGCAAACTATGTCCTGAGGTGTAATCGCATTTTGCATCCAATGCGTTTGCCAGCGCAATGATAGTTCCAATGGAGACATTCTCGAGCTGGTTAAGAGCCTGGCGCAATTCAATAACGAGCTTGTCGTTCTGCTCTTTCAATTCATAAGCTTCAATTGCACGGCGAACGGTCAGGCGCAAATCTTCTGCATCCCACGGTTTCTGCACGTATTTATAGATGTGGCCGGAATTGATGGCATCAATCAGCGCCTGGATGTCCGTGTATCCAGTAAGTAAAATGCGGATCGCTTCCGGTTGAATCGCGAGCGACTCTTGCAAGACCTGAACACCTGTCATTCCAGGCATACGTTGATCGGTAATGACAAGGCTGACCTTTTCCTTGCCTAAAATGCTCACCCCTTCAGGACCGTTTTCAGCCAGGAGCGTTTCGTAATCGGAGCCCAATACGCGTCTGAGTAACCTGAGATTGGCAGGCTCATCATCAATTAAGAGGATTTTGTGACGCTCGCCCATTAACCCTTCTTTATCTCTCCTGCCTCGTGTACGCTAAGAGTTTCCACCGTTGCCAGCTCTTCTATGTCATGTGCTCCTGCCGGGCTCGGTGCCTTGAGCGGAATTTTGACCGTGAAACACGTCCCTTTTTCGGGGCGGGATTCAAACCAGATAAGGCCGCCATGTCTTTCGACAATCGAGTGCGAGATGGAAAGACCCAATCCCGTCCCTTGCCCCACAGGTTTTGTAGTGTAGAAGGGTTCGAAAATTTTACTCTGATCCACGGCTTTTATGCCAGGCCCATTGTCTTCTATTGAAACCAGGATCGAATCCGGCTCGCAGCGCGTCCGGATCTTGACCAATGGTGCATCCTGCCCAGAAACAGCTTCGGCGGCATTAGAGAGCAGATTCATCCAGACTTGATTGAGCTTTCCGGGGTAACAAAGAACCGGCGGCAAGTTGCAAAACTCTAGCTCAACAGGAATTTTGTCGCGCCCATAGTATTGGCTCAGAATCTTTAGCGTAGACTCGATGCCTTCTTCAATCGAAGCTTCCTTTAGCTCCGCCTCATCTAGTCGGCTGAAGCTGCGCAGATTGCGAATAATTTGCCTGATCCGATCCGTTCCTTCCGAGAGGTCAGCAATGATGTTTTCGAGATCGGTTACGACAAACTTATAGTTGATCTTTTGCATAATCTCGTCAGCTGACTTCCTGTGCTCAGGTGAGAGTTCATCGAAACAAGCGATCAACGTTTTCATCTCGCCGAAGTATTCTTTGAGATAGGGCAGATTGCCATGCACAAAGTTAATTGGATTGTTCAATTCATGAGCGATGCCGGCGACAATTCGTCCCAATGATGCCATTTTTTCCTGGTGGATCAATTGCGACTGCATCTCACGCAGCTCTAAATTCTTCGCATCCAGATTCTCATTCTTATGCACAAGGTCGTCATTGCTGGACGATAGTTTTGATACCAGCTCGGCATGCTCAATCGCGATCGCTACTTGTCCAGCGACAGAATCGATAAGTTCCAATTCCTGAGCAGACCAAGTTCTGCTTGTGCCCTCAGAGAATATAACGAGGACGCCCTTCAGTGAACTGCCGTACATTAGCGAGCGCACAAGAATCGTCGCAACATTCAGCCTGGCCAGCTCCGAGCGTATCGGAAGGAAATCCTCTTGTTCAAACGGCGCGTGATCGATAACCACTTTCAGCGAGGCGGACTCGGCCGATTTCACAAGAGCCGGCAAGAGCACCGATTCTCTGCGCCATTGGTGCTCCATAAAATAGTTGCGCAGCGTGTCAGGCAATAAACTGCTCGTACGTTTTCCTGATTCAACCTGCGAATCCCATACCTTCGGCAAGCCATCGTTGCTATCAGACTGTGAGACCAGCAAACAGTGTGCAGAATCAAGTGCATCACTTAGCTCACTACAAGTGGTGCCGACAATGGTATCGAGATCGAGCGTTCGCCTGAGAGCAATCGAGATTGCATTGCTAAGCTGCTCGCGCTTGGCTTGCGACTTGAGCTCATTAAGCAGCCTTGTGTTGGCTTTCAACTGCTCGCCCAATCGCTGGTTACTATCGAGAACTATTTTTGCCATACGATGACAAAAGGCAGCCCAGATCAACGAAACCAAAAAGAGAATCAAACTGCGCGAAAGGATTTGCATGAATAAACGGTGCGAGTAGGCTCCCGTCAATCCGGAGGAGTTATCACCGAGCATGTATTTAAGAAAGCTGGCATTCTCGTAGACGACGGTAGCAACATATGCTGAGGAGGCAAGAACTGCAGTTATGAAGATTCCGCGGCGAGAAAAAACATTGCTTGCAAGAAGAATGGGAAGCAAATAAAGGAAAAAGAGGTCAGACTCCAGCCCTCGCGTATAGTGCACAACACAACTCAAGGCGGTGATGTCCACGGCAATCAAAGTAGAATTCAGAGCATCCACAGTCCAGCGCGACGGAGTAGTTTTTGAATTAAAGAGAAAGAAGGCAAGAATATTGAATGTCAGCACCGTCAAGCTGGAAGCGACCAATCCAACGGGGTCGACATCGGTCGGTCCGAAGCGTTGCACAAAAAAAGAGAAGAGCAAAATCACTCCAGCAAAGGCCATTCGAAAATAAGTCAAATGGCATGATTTGATGATCAGTTCATCAAGGTCGATGCTTTCGGCAACTAAATTTTCGCTCGGCTGCTGCACCCACGAATTCCTCCGAGCTTAGATGTACTCAGCAGCTTTTCTGTAGACTTCCGCAGCTTCCTGATAGCGACCAAGAATCTTCAAGGTTGCGCCCCATGCCTCATACGTATCCGCATCAAACGGATCGATTTCATTGGCTTTCTCGAATTTTTCCAGAGCCAATTCGTGCAGACCAAGCAATCCGAGAGTCTTGCCCCATCCATAATACAAAGTGACGTCGCCTTCGTAAATTTGCGAGGCGATCCGGAAATTTTCATCGGCATCGAGCAAGAGCCCCTGGGACAAATACATTTGTCCCTGCATCACATAGCCAGCACCGCTGCGGGGGTTTAATTGCAAAAGGGCCATCAAGACGCCCATCGCATCCTCAACACGTCCTTGACCTTTGAACGCTCGAGCCAAAGCCAAATAAGACTCCTCGTCCGTCGGCATCAGCTCCAATAGTCGACGCGACTTATTCTGAACCAATTCAAATTGCGATTCACGCAGAAGTTCTTCGATCAATTCCTTCTCTGGCAACAAGCAGCGGGGATCTTTCTCTACAGCTTGCCGATACTCCGTCATGGCTTCGTTACCCCGACCTGATGCTTCATAGCTACGTGCCAGGTGCAGGTGCGCAAGGGCGTAGTCTGGTCTTTTTTCAATACAAGTCTGAAATTTTTGGACAGCTTCACTGTGTCGCCCTTGAAAGGAGAGGCTTGCACCAAGCGCATCGAGGGCTATTGCGCTGTCTGGAAATTCCGCAAGAATACGATTGAAATATTCCTCTGCTTTTTCAAATTCTCTGACTGACATAGAGCAAAAGCCGAGCCATAAATACAAGGTCGGAACATCCAGACCCTTCTCAGCAGCAGCCTGCAAATGCTCTTGCGCTTCCTCGTATCGCTTCGTCAGGAAATAAGTGATACCAAGCTGCATGCGCGCTTCTAAGAAATCGGGATCGAGTTCCAAGATTCTCTGAAACTCCTCTTGTGCATGCTCATATTCATGCATTGCGGTGCGCACAAGCCCTAGATTCAGTCTCGCCTCAATCAAAGACGGATCGACGCCGACAGCTTGAATCAGTTTCTCAGCTGCCTCTTCCAATCGTCGTTGTTCATAAAGACTGACAGCCCAATCGTTGTAGATCAAGCTGCGCTCACGGGCATCCAATGCCTGTGTATTGATATTAAGAGCTTCCTGAAATTGCTTTGAAGCCTCATCATAGCGTCCAGCTTGTATCAAGAGTGCGGCCCAACTGCGCTTGATTGCAGCGTTGGAATTATCATTTTGCCAGGCTCGTTCGAAACAACTGACGGCAAGGTCGACCTCGTTAAGCGCGGTATATGTCAGCGCCAGCGCAGTCCAGCCTTCAATGAAGTCACGGTCCAGTTCGACAGCTTGCTTTAACTGCTCAACCGCGTCATCAAACTGCTGCAACTTGTAAGCGGCAACACCACCTTGATAGAAAGCGACTACTAACTGCGGATTGATCTTAGCTGCTTGTTTGAACTGCCCCAGAGCTCCTCGCCAACTTGCCATTCCGGCAAGAGCCAGCCCCCAGTGGAGGTGCCCAAGAGCAAACCCTTCTTTAAGCTCGCATGCATCGCGAAATTCACCGACAGCCTCTACTGGGCGGCCTAGTTTCAACAGAGTCAGTCCGAGTAAATATTTCGCTTCGGCTTTTGTCCCCATACTAAGAGCGGTCTTCAATGCCTTTTCCGCATCGGCAAAGCGACCTGCTGTGTAGCAAAAGCTGCCAAGCTGAAATTGAGCTTCCGGATCATCCGGCTGCTTCTCGACATAGTTGAAAAGCACAGAGTAAGCCTCGTCCCATCTTCCCTGGGACACAAGCTCGCTTACCAGTTGCTTGACTTTGGCAGTCACGGGTTTCCTTTACTACCCTCGGCTAAGACCCGGCGCACTTTGCGGAGTCCACTAGAAAGTATATAGCTTCAGAGGCTGTGTGAAGCCGAGACAAACAAGAGAAGCTATACCAATTTGAATTAGCCAAAACCAGAAGACTACTGTCCACTCCTTTTTTCCTTTCTCAGCGGCGATTGCTTCGAAATGATGATGGATAGGGGCCATTCGAAGCAGCCGCTTGCCTTCTCCAGGGAGCCTTCTGGTCAGCTTGTAAAGCGCAAGCTTAAGTGGGTTCATTGGTTTCTCGGGTGTGAATGGTTTCGTCAATTTGAAGTAGACAACTTGAGCCATTACTGAAATCGATTCAACTATATAAATGATGGACAACGGCACAAACCAAATCGTCAGTCCGCCAGCTGCAACCAGGGCAGCCATCAGACCGCCCAAAAACAAACTGCCGGTGTCGCCCATGAAAACCCTGGCAGGATAGCGGTTGTAAATCAAAAAACCGATCAAGCAACCGCTACAAGTTGCAGCAACCCAAGCAAGAGCGACGTTACCGGTGGCATAGAATAAGATGGCCAGAGTCGCAAATACCACCATCGAGGTACCGCCAGCCAACCCATCCATTCCGTCATGCAAATTGACGGCGTTGGTTGTCGCTGCAACCAAAAATGGTATTAGCAAGAATGCATATGCAATCGCTATCGGTTCAGGCATAGCAATGCTGGAAGGCAGCAAGTTGTCCGGTCCGATGATGACACCCAAATGAAGAACGTTGAACGGCAGCTTCAACAAAAGCAGCGCGGACGCAAAAATAACTCCGAAAATAAGTTCGGATATCAATCGAAAACGGGCCGACAAACCGCGGTTAGATCGTGAAGTTACCTTGCCGTAATCATCGGCCAAACCAAGCGCTGCACAAGCAAGAGCGACAAGCAAGCAGAGCCCCGCGGCAATCGCATTATTTCGATTAGCCACCGGATCGATATACGAGAATAACTCTGACGGTGCTGCGAGGAGATCTGAATTTAGAATCGCGATGGTACTAACAATGACAGTGGCAATGATAAAACCAATGCCACCCATCGTCGGGGTTTTTGCTTTGGCAGCATGACTTTCGGGGCCTTCTTCGCGGATGAACTGCTCAATCTGTTTTTCTTTCAGCCAAGCGATGTAAAAAGGATATATCCCGGCCGAAAGCACCAAACCTGATCCCGCTGCCACTAGCAGGGAGAGCCCGTCAGTGCTTTGAAAAATGGGATTCAATATTCAGCCTGTACTTAATCGAGATAGAAGTTAGTAACTATCTTGCGGTGATCTTTTGCGTATCCAACAGATTCCAAAAGTGTATAGCTTGTATGCCAGAGGAAGCAAATGATTTGCTGGCACCGGTCGATGATTTCATGGTTGCAGAGCTTACTTGCATCTGCCAGGGTCATGCTTCGACGGTCTGGATATTCAACTATATTACGAATACCGATTAGTAAATCCTGCACCTCTGACGGCTGCTGTCCAATCGTCTGAGGAAGGATGATTTCGAGGCGATCTGGATTTGCTCTTTGAGCTCCTCGTATAGCCGCCATATTTGTTCCGTTGGCACCACCACTGGTTACAACCTGGTTACCTGATAGCACTAGTGCATATGCCAACATCTCAACTAGTTGTTGATGTGTCAGCGGCAAGTTACGCGAGCCAATAATGGCTACCCGTCTAGGTCCTGACTGTTGAATCAGGAGCAACTCCTGCGCTAATTCATCGACTGTTGGAACCGTTGCTGCTGTTTGTCCGCGATCTGCTGAGCTCATTTAGTCACCATCAAATCCTGAGTTAGAAGTAAGCCAATTCAAGAGGATTTTTGAGGTCGGACCTCGGTGCCTCTGATATGATTCTGGCGTCTCCCGTTATGGATCACCACCGCCCTTAAGAGTACAGTTTGTCGCGCCTGTTAGGAAGACTTCACAGTCCCAGTTTACAAGTCGTAAAAAAGTTTTCTTCAATCAAGGACCGCCAAGAATTGTAAAGGGAGCATGTCCACTTTATGTGGGCAGGACGTTTTGCGCTCAAACTTGACTACAGGATGACAATGCAAACAACAGCTAACAGCCAAATATTCGTGAATTCTCAAGATCTTCTCGACAAGCTCAATAAAGAACAAAGAGAGGCCGTCTGCCAAAAATGGGGCGGTTCTCTTGTCATTGCCGGAGCCGGCAGCGGAAAAACCACTGTTTTGACTAAAAGAGTCGCCTGGTTACTTTCTGAGTTAAAACAGCCAGCCCACAGCATTCTAGCCGTGACCTTCACCAATAAAGCCGCCGGCGAGATGAAGGAGCGTCTTGAAAAGCTAGTAGGCAGCCAAACCGCAAAGCAGCTGACAATCGGCACATTCCATAGTATTTGCGCCCGGCTCCTGCGCCAGGAAATCGAGAACTACGTCAATAAAGAAGGCCTGAAGTGGAAGAATAACTTCGCCATTTATGATGAAACGGATAGCATGAGTTTGGTGAAAGATGTCATCGGAAAACTCAACCTGGACGACAAGGCATATCCGCCAAAAGAAATGCGTCACCGCATATCGGCACTGAAGAATGATGGATATACGCCGAATCAATTTTCCGGCGAAGCCAAGAATTATTTTGACAACAAACTCTCCGAGATTTTCAACAACTATCAAGCCGCGCTTGCGCGCAATAATGCACTCGACTTTGACGACCTCATAAACATATTCAGTGACTTACTTGCGCAAAACGAAGAAGTGCGAGAGCGTTTCCGCCATCGTTTCAGACATATTCTGGTCGACGAGTTCCAAGATACAAACCAATCTCAATATAAGATGATCCGTTTGATCGCTCCCAAAGAGAAAGCAGGCGCCAGTCCGCAAGAATTGGAGCAAACCTGGAACGAACGCAGCCTGATGGTTGTGGGCGATGTCGACCAATCAATCTACTCATGGCGTAAAGCTGATTTCAGAATTATTCTCGGCTTCCAAAATGACTATCAAGCAAGTCGTTTGATCAAATTGGAAGAGAACTATCGTTCGACTGCCACCATACTTGATGTGGCAAACAGCATCATCAAAAATAACACCGAAAGAATCGATAAGGTTTTGCGTTGCAATCGCGGCCAGGGCGGAAAAATTCGCGTGCATGCCGGCATGGACGAAATCGACGAAGCGCACTTTGTAATTGAAGAACTCAAACGACTGAAAGCGCGCGGTATCGCTTATTCAGATTGCACAATTCTCTATCGCACCAATGCCCTCAGCCGCGCGATGGAAGAAGTCCTGGTGCGAAGCCATGTACCCTACACCATGATCGGGGGCACCAGATTCTACGAGCGGGCAGAAATCAAAGATGTGCTCTCGTATCTAAAGTTGATCTACAACCCGGCCGATAGTCACTCATTCCTGCGTAGCATCAATACACCAAAGCGGGGATTGGGCAAAACCAGCATCGAGCACCTTCGCGACTTTGCCGATCAGCGCAACGTCACTTTGATCGATGCGGCCCTGGATGCGCACCAGGTCCCTGAACTTGGCGCTAAAGCGGCCAAGGGAATGCAAGAGTTTGCAAACCTGCTGATCAATTGGCAAAACATGGCAGGTATCATGCCGGTTTCCGACCTGTTGGAATTGGTTCTCCGGCAATCAACTTACCTGCAAAAGCTCGAGGAAGAAGCGAACAGCTCTCGCGATGAACTGGCGCACGGTCGCGTGGAAAACGTCAGAGAACTGATTGCCGTTGCTAAAGAATTTGAGCAAATGGCTGATGAGCCGACACTTGAAGCCTTCCTCACCAAGATTTCTTTGGTGAGCGATATTGATGCGCTGAAGGCTGGCGAGGACGCGGTCAAACTAATGACTCTGCACTCAGCAAAAGGCTTGGAGTTCCAAAATGTTTTCTTGATCGGTCTTGAGCAAGGTCTCCTGCCGCACATCCGCTCTTTGAACAGCGGAAGCCCAAGGGAGCTCGAAGAAGAGCGCAGGCTGATGTACGTCGGGGTCACGCGCGCCGAGGAAAGGCTCTATCTGACTTATGCCAGAAAGCGTGCCTCTTTTATTCAAGGGAATTTCGGCTCGACCAACTACACGCTTCCCAGTGTATTTCTAAGCGAAATCTCACCAGATCTGGCGATGGGACTGGAGATTCAACCCGACCTTCGCGAAATGGAAAGCACATGGGGCGGTGGCTATCCACGTCGAGGCGGAGGCTCTGAGGAATATGATTCCTTCAGGGACTCTGACCAGCAACGCGGATTTGGTCATGGCGACCGTTACGGGCAAAGAGGCTCAAGCGGCAGCGCTTATGGACAACGCGGCAACAGTGGTTCTGGAGGCGGCTACGGGCAGCGAGGCTCATCCGGCTCCAGCTACGGACAGAGAAGCTCCAGCAATGGTTACGGCGGCTCTGGCGGATATGACAGAAGCTCCGGAGGATACGGACAACGCGGCTCGTCATCGAGCTCAAATGGCTATGGGCAAAGGGGTTCGAGCAACGGATACGGAAGCGCGGGGCAGCGTGCCGGCTCCTACGGCGGTGCAGCCGGCGGCTCAGGCGGCGGCTCAGGCGGCGGCTCAGGCGGCGGCTCAGGCGGCGGGCGCCCCGGACAACCTCCGGCAAAACCACGTGTGCTCTCCCGTTCAGGCGGTGAGCAAGCACCGCCAAGCGAAGAGCGGAAGAGCAGCGTCACGCCAAATGTGAACTACGAACGACTTAAAGTTGGCGACAAAGTCATGCATACGAAATTCGGCATCGGCGAGGTCTCCAAGGTCATGGGCGAAGGCGATAAAGAAATTTACGCAGTCAAATTTGAAAGCTCTGGCAACCGAGTCCTGGATCCCCGCCTGGCAAAACTTGTAAAGCTCGATTGAGCCAAGCGCCCGGACATGCTACTGTAAGCTCCTCTGTAAGATTTCGGGGCTGGCAAGATGCCAGCGCCCCTGTAAGTGGCAAGGAGATTGAAAGTGGCAGAAGTGCAACGGACCTTCGTAGCTATCAAGCCGGATGGCGTTCAACGCGGCTTGATTGGCGATATTGTTTCTCGATTCGAAAAGAAAGGCTTGAAGATCGTCGGCATGAAGTTCATGCAAGTGACCAAGCAACTAGCAGAAAACCATTACGGTGAGCATAAAGGAAAGCCCTTCTTCGAAGGACTTGTTGGTTTCATCACTTCCGGACCGATACTAGCAATGGTGCTGGAAGGCAAAGATGCAATCGCCGTATCACGCACCGTTATTGGTGCTACAAATCCGGTTAGCGCAGCGCCTGGTACAATTCGTGGTGACCTGGCTCTCGAAATCGGACGCAACATCGTCCATGGTTCTGACGGTCCAGAAAGCGCAAAACGCGAAATCGGAATTTTCTTCAGCGATGAAGAATTGGTCAGCAACTGGAATCGCACAGTTCAGTGCTGGGTAAGCGAAGAGCCAGTTCCAGCCAAAGTCTAGTCGAAAGAACTGGGTATCATTAAGCCGAAGAGCCTGCAATGCAGCTTCTTCGGCTTTTCTCTTGCAAGCAAGAATTCGGGCCTTAAGCCAGGGAATAAAGCCGTTATTGGCTAACTTTGAGCGGACGAAGCTAGCTCAGAAAAAGCTTGGTACACCTGAATAGCCTGGAGGTCCCTCAAACAGGCAATTGTTCCAAGCGGACATTTCTTCTCAAAGCATGGCTGGCAATCCAGATTGAGGTTGATACCTCTATTGGTGCTGCCATATGGACCGTTACGCCTCATCGGAGTACTTCCGAAAACCCCCAGAACACGGCAGCCCGGAACGGCTGCCGCCAGGTGCAGGGGACCGGTATCGGCGCCTACGACGAAGCGAACTTCCCGAAACAAGGCAATGAGCTGCCGAATTGAGGTGGAACCGGTCAAATTTACTGTTTGAGCCGCACCGATGCCGGTGGCAATACGCTCATTCATTAATTGCTCGGCTGGACCACCGACCAGGATGATCCTCCAACCGCTTTCGGCACACTTCCTTCCGAGCTCAATCCACTTTTCGGTCGGCCAGATCTTGGTTTCCCACGTGGTGCCCGGGATGAATACCAAATTTTGCAGCTGAGGCACAAAGGAGGAGCCCAATTTCGACTGGAGCTCCGCCAACTCATCCGCTCTCGTTTCCGGTAAAGGGAAAAGCCCTGCTTCATCCATATATATAGGATCCTGGACGGGAAGATTTATCAGATCTTCGGGTTTAGCAGCCCCCTCCGAATATGGTGGCTTTTCGGCGCCGGCACTCCCCTCGATACCAAGCTTTTCTGATACCAATTTAAGCAAAGTACTGGCTGCGTAATCCGCAAGACGAAGGTTCAAATCGACCACGTGCTCTGTGTTTCCGAAATAATCCCCAACATCCAGGCGATGGGTAAGTAAGTGTTCTGCACCTTCCCTGGTGCCTTTAAAGCCAAAACGTACCGGTGCCCCCGAAAAATAAGCGAGCAAACTGCTCTTAAGCAAGCCCTGCAGGTCGATTGCAGCATCATAATTGCGCGAGCGCAATTTCCCAACAAAGGCACTGAACTCACCGGCGGTGGCAGGCAAGCCTGATACCGAGCGTAGTTGCTGCCACCATTTCTTCTTCTCAAAAACGAAGACCTTGTCAACAGCCGGGTTATCCTGCAGCAGCGGCAATCCCAGTGGTTCCACCAGCCAATCTAGCTCCAGGCCGGGTATCAGTCTTTTCAAACGAGCGGCAACAGGAAGACTGTGAATAATGTCTCCGAGGGCGCTCATTTTTACTATCAGAACTCTCAAATATCCTCTCCGGCAAGGAATTTTGCTAATTTAATCCTTAATATTGCCCGTGATACCAGCCATTAAAAGCGGTGCGCCCCACTGCTGGTGCGGGTTTCGAAACCCAAAGCTGCTTAGGCATCCAGGCATTATATTAATGCATATCCAAAAGATCTACAGGGAATAAGTTCTGTTAGAATGATCATGCCACTTAAGGTGGTATTAGGTGGCAAGATCACATAAGCTTTCCCGAGCGGTGCTAATCGTTCGCGAAAGAAGCTTGACGGGGATTCATCATTAGTGGTGCCAGGACCCCGGGCCGATTCACCAGGATCTGCGGCACCAGGTATCCAAAACTTCAAAAACGGTTCGGATAAGGAGAAAAACATGGCAACTACCAGATCGAAAGCTAAGAGACCGGCTAGCAAGTCTGCAAAAATCAAAGCAATGGCAAAGAAAGCAGTTCCGGCTCGCAAGGCACCTGCCTCTAAGTCTAATGCAAAAACAGCCCGTACCTCATCGGCTCGCGACGAGCAATTCCTGAGCTACAGCGGCAAATTTACCGTCCGTCTTCCCCGCTCACTCCACCAAGCATTGGTTGACAGAGCAGAGAAAGAAGGCGTTAGCCTCAATCTTTTCGTCACAAACGCTCTTTCGCGCACAGTCGCTGTTCCGAGCGCTCGCAGAAAGTAATCACCGAAAGGTTTGACGAAGCATAAGCGACTTAGCCCCTCCCGCCGGAGGGGCTTTTTCTTTGCAGATCACAAAGTCACCAATATCAGTCTCATTAAACAGTGCTAAATTCAAGCAGCTTAATTATCGTCTTTTTAAGAGGCGAATCAGGCTACAGCGCATGACAACACGGCAGCTGGCATTCCTTGAGTTTACAAGCTTTGAAAGCACGGGTAGACAAGGGGTTCTGGTTCAACCGGCTCGCTATAACTTGACTTGTTCTAACCTTATATTGTCTTCCTTGGAGTGCCACCGCCACCGTACTAGACTGTGAAAGTCTCAAAGTCGCAAAAGACAGAGACGGACCCGGTCCGACTACAGCGGACAAACAAAGAAATTCCGAAGCAGGAGTGGCAACCTTGACAGAAGCATCCACAAATCCAATTCAAATCCTGGATCTAAAAGAACAGTACAAGCAATTCGGACCTGAACTGGAAAAAACAATCATAGACATACTGCGCAGCGGTAATTTCATTCTCGGCAAATATGTTGCTCAACTGGAAAAAGACATTGCAGCTTATTGCGGGTGCAAACATGCGATCGGCGTAGCAAACGGAACCGATGCACTTGAGCTAGCTTTATGGGCTGTCGGCGTCGGACCAGGAGACGAAGTAATTACGCCCCCATTCACATTTGCCGCAACGGCAGAGGCAATCGCTTATCGCGGAGCAACACCTGTTTTCGTAGATGTGGATCCCAAATCATTCAACATCAATACAGCGCAAATCGAAAGAGCGATCACCCCGCGTACTAAGGCAATAATGCCCGTTCATTTGTATGGTCAGCCGGCAAACATGACTGAAATTAGAACGCTGGCAGAAAGATATGGCGTTAAAGTTGTAGAAGATAACGCCCAAGCAATCGGCGCCACGCATAATGGTGAAAGCACCGGAAACTTCGGTGATGCTGCTTGCATCAGCTTCTACCCGACGAAGAACTTAGGTGCGGCCGGCGATGCCGGCATGGTAGTCACCAACGACGACAAAGTCGCCGATACGTTGCGAGCGATTCGCGCACATGGAATGCGAAAACGCTACTACCATGATGAGCTTGGTCGCAACAGCCGCCTCGATGAAATGCAGGCTGCTGTTCTCTTAGCGAAGTTGCCGTTCCTCCGCACGTGGAACTTACAACGTTCGCAAGTTGCCTCCTGGTACAAGCAATACTTAAAGAACTGCCCGGCATTAGTACTGCCGGCCGTGCTACAAGGCAACACCCATGTTTGGCACCAGTACACCATTCGCGTAGTCACCGGCAATGCGACCGACGACGCTAAAGTGCGCGACGAGCTGGCAGCTCACCTTGCCAAACGCTCAATCAGCAGCATGTGCTACTACCCAGTTCCTCTGCACATGCAAGAAGCTTTCTCGGAATACGGCTACAAGGTCGGCGACTTCCCAGTATCGGAGACCTTGGCAAACCAGGTCCTCTCACTGCCAATGTACCCGGAGCTCAAAGAAGAGCAAGTACGTACAGTTGCTGATGCCGTTTCCGAATTCCTGACTGCAAGATTTGGCGTGGTTGCAGCGTCGCAAGTAGTGCCACAAGCATTCATCGGCGGTTTCTAAAATGCAGACCGAAAACAAAGTATCCTCCCGCATTTCAGCAAAGGCGAAGTTGGGGAGAAACCTGCGTATTCATGAAGATGCGCTGATTATGGACGGCGTCGAAATCGGCGATAACTGTATTATCGAGCCCGGCGCAATCATCTATGAAAACGTGAAACTCGGTTCCAACTGCTTTGTCGGCGCTCAATGTATTTTGGGCGAAAGACTAGCGGCATACAAAACGGACCCGAACTACTCCAACCCGGAAACTATCATCGGAGATAACAGCACGATTAGATCTGGAACTATAATCTACGCAAATTGCAAGTTCGGAAGAGGTTTTCAAACAGGACACCGGGCTTGTATTCGCGAGCGCAGTTTCTTTGGTGACAACTGTAGCTTTGGCACGATGTCACAATCGGATGGCGATATAAAAGTAGGCGACAACTGCCGATTTCACAACAATGTGTTTATCGCAACTTACACGACAACCGAGGACAATGTTCACTTCTACCCAATGTCCTGTACCGTCGATAGCTTACACCCGCCTTGCCAAAAAGGTCGCGAAGGCCCGTATCTGGAAGCCAATGTCATCGTCGGCGCCAAGGTCCTCATCCTCCCGAGAGTGCGTGTAGGCAACGGTGCGGTAATTGCTGGAGCATCAGTGGTGACGCACAACGTGGAACCGAATATGGTGATGGCGGGAGTTCCTGCCAAGAAGATCAAATCGAAAGAAGAAGTTCGCTGCCATTTGGAAGATCGCCCCGCGTATGAAGTCGCTTTTCAGTCATTGAAAAGCGAAGACTCGAAAAAGTAAAAGCCCTGCGTAACCGGTGGCAAATGCAAGGAGTCCACGAGTTGAATGGCGAAGCTGAAAGCGGGCAAACAAGCGCCCCGCCAGTCTCGGCGCAAGACTCGCCCAAGTCCGGGCCTGAAGGCAAAATTGCCTTAGTCATCTTGGCACTGATATTTGTTGCAACCCTGGGCGCATATTCGCCAGTTCTGTTCAACTTCTTCAATGGCGATGACTACGTCCATCTAACTTGGCTTGCCAATGCCATCCACCAGCCGGAGCTTATCTGGAGAAACTTCTACACATCCTGGTTAGACGGCACGACGACAAAGTTTTACCGTCCGCTCATCTCTGTCTTTATGGTGAGCGATTATGCCATCTGGGGTGTAAACGGTTTGGGATTTCGTCTTACGAATATCGCGTTTCACCTTTCGGCAAGCACATTCATCTACTTCATCGTTTCCAACTTACAAGAGACGTTGAAGCAAACAGCTTCGATTTCCGGCGCGGAGTCCAATCAAACCCCGGACCAAAATAAACGAAGGCTAAGCGAACTTTGTTGGCCTGCGGCTGCCGCAGCCCTCTTTGCTCTTCACCCACTTCACCCGGAAGCTGTCGCATGGATAACAGGAAGGGTAGATTCGATAGTCACCGCATTCTGCACAGCTGCGATCTACTTCTACATAAAATGGCGCCGAACAGAGAGAAACCGGTTTGCCGCAGTGGCGGCAGTCTCGATGATTCTAGGGCTGCTTTCAAAAGAGATGGCTATTACGCTGCCGGCAGTTTTTCTGTGGGCGGAACTGGTTTACGGCGGATGCTGGGTTAATCGAAGCAAAGCAGTCGTATCTGCGCCACTTTCATGGGCGGACGGGACGTCCACGCTCCATACAGCAGCCGCTCAAGAGCATTTGGATAAGATGCAGCCCATCACTACTGAAGACGCAGGCAGCGGCTCAAAGGTCCATTCAAATAAATCGAGAATAACGGATCTCTTCGCGGTAGCTCGCCGCTGCGTCGTTAAAACTGCACCATTTTGGATCATCCTTGCTGCTTATTTCGGTGTTCGTTATTTTGCGCTGGGGACTTTCGTTGGTGGGTATGATGATTCCCTTTTCTTCATTTCAAACATGAAGGAGTTTATTAGCGGCTGGCTCCATGCACTCACAACGCTTGTTGTTCCAATCAATCGCAGCCTGATGGGCTCGCATCATTGGATCAGCAAGATCTGGCCTGCCACTCTGGCGGCAACGGGAATTTTGATCGCCATAAATTTGGCGGTGGACTCCAAAGTCAGAAGACATGCTCTCTTTCAACTCGGATGGTTGGCACTGTGCCTGATACCAGTTTACAAGCTTTTCAATATCGCGCCAGACCTACAAGGAAGCAGACTAGCCTACCTGGCGACGGTTCCTGTTTGCATAAGCCTGGCGCTGAGCATCTATCCATGCGCGAGATTAACGCAAAGAGCGTGGTATCAAATATCTCAAATCCTGGCAATTTCGGCTCTCTTGCTCCTGAGCACCTATTTACTTTGGAACAACAACCTTCCCTGGCGTGCAGCCGGACAGGAAACCACGCGCATCCAGAACGAACTGAGATCTTTGTTTAGCACCATAGACGGTGATCCGCAAACTCTATTTTTGGGATTGCCGGATCAGATCGATGGCGCCTATACATGCAGAAATGCACTCGATGGGATGACAAAGAAACCGCAGCTGCAACGGGATATAAGAAACTGCCTCATGGTAAATGCGTTTGAACCGATTCTACCTTTCGGATTTTTGAAAGAATCCATTGCCGAGAATAACAAGGAAATTTTGATCTACCGCTGGGAAAACGAAAACAAGAAGTTTCAAAAGGTAGAAATTAGCAAACCTTCTGACGACAGCTTCAAATCATGGAGCGGGGCGCAGCTGCGGGAAATACTTTCCGTTCCGGAACAAAAGTTCAAGCCTAGTTTGAACTTTGCAGGTCAGAACCCTGAACTTTCAAGCTCACAAAATTCAGGTGAAATTGAAATAGATTTTGGCTCTCTAGCGTGTTTCAGTACCGAATATGTAATTCTGAAAGCAACGCTGGATCGCCCGGCAGAGGCTGAAACAGGCTTGGACCTGCTCTACAGCAACGATATGTACCCGACATTTGAATTACGACGACGCGCGCATGCGACGTATAAAAAAGGTGAACAGAAACAGACCTTGATCTTCGGCTTGCGAGGACTACCTGAGTGGTCCCTCGGCGGCAACACACACAAGTTTCGCCTCCTTGTTCCGCCGGGATGCAAATTCCAAATCAATTCGTTAGAAGTGGCGGCGCCTGGATTCGTAACGCCATTGATCTCCTTTTCAGACTCCGGCTACCTGGGCACAAAAGGTTACCTGCACTTAGGTCCGGACAAGCTTGAACAACAGTTGAATGTTAGCGTGCGCCAGATCCCACAAGCGAGATCGTATGAGCTTGAAATCACCCGCGCTAATTTGCTTTTCGAAAGTCAGAACGGCCAAACCAGAAGCAAAGTCGGCTGGAAATTGATAAAGGGAGATAGTAAGGAAGGTCAAACGACCTTGAGATTCAACGACTTTCGCACTCCGGGAATTTACGAGATACGAGCTTGGGCGCTCGACGAACATGGCACTGTATGCGGTGCCGCCTCCGACCACATTGTCCTGTCGGTAGACCCGGCCACGAAATAGCTGACCCGATCTTTCGATTCGCTAATATCGTAAAATATATCCAGCGATAAACGATTGGAGGGTGAGCGGATGGGTCCGAAGGTCTCGGAATACGGTACTTGGCATTCGCCGATTACGGCAGAGATGGTCAGTTCCTCAGAGCTGAGGCTGGGACTGACATTCGTCTACAACAATCGCTTTTACTGGTCCGAGCGGCGCCCCTCAGACAAAGGACGTACTGCCATTGTCGGCTCCGAAATAGATGGGAAAACCTTTGACGTAACGCCTGCCGGAACCGATGTTAGAAATGCCGTTCATGAATATGGAGGCGGTTCGGCAATAATCACCGATGACATTTTGTATTACAGCAATTTTGCCGATCATAGAATCTACCGACTAGACCTTGACGCGGCAAGCGGCAAGGCAAAGGGCGACCCTAAAGCAATAACTAAAGCCGGACCATACAGATACGCTGATTTCTGTTACGACAAGAAAAGAAATCGTCTGATTGTTGTCAAAGAAGACCATTCAGAGCCAGGTCTAGAGCCGCTCAATTTCCTTGATGTGTTGCCAGCTGAAGGCGAACATGAATCCGAAATGCTTTTGGCCGGAAGCGATTTCTTTTCATCACCACGTATTAGCCCTGATGGCAGGCTGCTCGCCTGGATAACATGGAATCACCCCAACATGCCATGGGATGAATCAAAACTTTGGACCGGCAATCTTGGTGGAGATGGATCTCTATCAAATATGCAATGTGTCGCTGGTGGCAATGGCGAATCCGTGACACAACCGGAATGGGGTCCGGATGGCACACTCTATTTTGTTTCTGACAAATCCGGATGGTGGAACTTGCATGCATCCTACAGCGGATTGGTGGAACCACTAGTCGAGATGAACGCGGAATTCTGCACCCCACCGTGGGTTTTCGGAATGGCAAACTACGCAGTCTTGCCAAACAACAACATTATTTGCAGCTACACTCAGAACGGCAGATGGTATCTTGCTGAGTTCGATAACAACACAAGGCAACTTGCTCCGATAGACCTCCCGTACCACGATTACTCACAGCTGCGCGCTGCCGGAGACTATGTCATCTTCTTGGGCGGAGCACCGGATCGCTTCCCTGAAATAGTGGCTCTCAATGTCGCCACAAAACAAACGACGGTTCTTAAGCGAAGCAGCGATTTCAACATGGATGAGGGTTATCTGTCAAAGGCAATTCCCATTGAGTTTCCAACGGAGAAGGGACTGACTGCCTATGCGGTTTTCTACCCGGCAAAGAACAAAGATTTCGAAGCCCCAGCGGACACCATGCCACCACTAATAGTGCACAGCCACGGTGGTCCGACGGGCGCATGCGGAACCAACTTATCATTGGGAATGCAGTACTGGACTACTCGTGGTTTTTCTGTTGTAGACGTAAACTATGGCGGCAGCACGGGTTATGGCAAAGCCTATCGCGAGCGCTTGAATGACAATTGGGGCATTGTGGATGTTGATGATTGCTGCAACGCTGCAAAATTCTTGGCACAATCCGGTAAAGTGGATGCAAACAAACTGGCAATCAGCGGTGGTAGCGCGGGCGGTTACACAACATTATGCGCTATCGCCTTTAGAAAGACATTCAAAGCTGGTGCCAGCTATTATGGTGTCAGCGATCTCGAAGGCTTGGCCAAGGACACTCACAAATTCGAATCAAGATATCTGGACAAACTTATTGGTCCTTATCCAGCGAAGAAATCTTTATATGAGGAACGGTCACCGGCCCTGCACGCTGACAAGATAAGTTGTCCTGTTATCTTTTTTCAAGGACTCGAAGACAAAGTCGTTCCACCTTCGCAGTCCGAGTGCATGGTCAACGCCATGAAAAAGAAAGGACTGCCGGTCTCCTACATTACGTTCGAAGGAGAGCAGCACGGATTTCGTCGCGCCGAGAACATTCAGAAAAGCTTGATCGGTGAGTTGACGTTTTACTGCAGGGTTTTCGGAATAAACCGTGACGACTTAGACAACAGCTTGAAGATCGATCATGAAGACAAGCTGATGGCTCTGGCCTCGAACTAGTTAGCAGGCGTTAGCTCCAAAGAAGATCTTGCTTAGGGCTGTTAGGCGCGCCCTCACAATTATCTAAACAAAGTACAGCTTCGTTCTGATATTATCGGCAAATTCCAGACTCGGATCTTACATGCGAATCGGAATGCTGACTCTCCCTGAAGAACAAACGTGGAAGACGACTCAAATACATCCGTGAAGACAGCCGGATCGTGGCAGTTATGGGACAGACTCAGGAAGCCCCTACTTTCCATTTTCATAGTATTCAACATAACAGCAATTGCTTTAGTTCTGTCTCCGCCATTTCCCTCTAGCCGCGAGCTTCTAAAGCCCTTTCTTCCATATCTGTATGCGACTGGTTTATTTCAGGGCCGGGGCGTTTTTGTTCCTCGCCCACACATTTACAATCTCTACTTTACGGCCGAGATCCTGTTTGCCGATGGCAGTAAAGAGAACTGGCAAAATCCTCGAATGGAAGAACTCAATTTGATCGAGCGTTTTCAGAAAGAGCGATTTCGCAAATGGTCTCGCCAGAACATGGATACGCCAAAGCCTACCAGATGGTGGCCGGAGACGGCAGCTTACCTGGCTCGCCTACACTATAGGAGCGGAAAAACACCAGTTGAAGTCCGCTTGATCAGGCACCGCACGGAGACACCACCGCCCGGGTCCACAGAACAAAGTGAGACAATTCACGATGTATTCTACGTGCACAAAATTACGGCGGAGGATCTTAAATGAATCCGCTAAAGTCATTTTGGGAGCACTGGTGTAGTTTTTTCTTTGCACCGTCATCAACACTGCCACTTAGCCTGTTTCGAATCTTCTACGGCTTGTTGGCATTAGAAGCCGGTATTTTGATCGCACCGGATCTTCTGACCTGGTACGGTGTTCATGGCACACTGCGCCCCGCGATCGCTGAGCAAATATATGGCAAGCTATGTGTCGATCTACTTCTATTCCTTCCTCGCAACGATGAAACGGTAATTGCATTCTTTTGCGTCTACCTGCTAAGTGCGTTATTTGTAAGCCTCGGGCTCTTTACCCGCTTCAGTACAATCGCATTGTATTTAACTCTAAGTAGTTTCCATTTTCGCAATCCGCAAATCATAAATTCCGGCGACGATTTGCTTCGCGTTTACTCCTTCTTCATGATGTTCGCTCCGGCTGGGGATCAGTTGTCGCTTGACCGGTGGCACAAGAAACGCAACAAGAGTTCTGGAATGGAAGAGCCGCCGTTGCGAAGCCTCTGGCCGCAACGGCTGATTCAAATCGAGATCACTTTGTTATACATGCAGTACTTCGTAACGAAAATCGTCGATAGCTATTGGCTTGATGGTACGGCGGTCTACTACGTACTTGTCTCGTCAGAACTTGAGCGCTTCCCGGTTTTCTTCGACCGTCAGAATATTTGGATATCGCGCTTTCTTACTTATTCGACACTTGCCGCAGAATTTGCGCTCTGCACGCTGATCTGGGTTAAAAAGTTTCGCTACTGGGTGTTGCTGATTGGTGTACTGCTGCACCTTGGATTGGAATATTGCTTGAACATTCCAATTTTCCAACACGTTATTCTTGCATCGTACATATTATTCATCGATGAAAAGGACCTGGCGAAAGCGCTTAAATGGCTGACTCAGGTGCGTTTCGCTTTCGAAAGAAAATCAGATTGATCAAGATGCCGACCAAGCTTCCGGCAAAAGCAAAGGAAAGCCAACCGTATGCTTTACTATGTGCTTTCTCAACAAGCTCTCGTTCTTGAACTTTGTTCTGCTCTGCTAATTCGTATTCTTGAAGCAGTAGAATCTTTTCTTGAGAGCGGCAGCAAGCCTGCCACGCCTTGGTCAAATCCGCAGTCCACCCCTTTTGGTTACAAAGATCGTAGAAGTTCTTTTCTGCTTGTCGATAATAAGCCAGGGAAACATCCATCTGTTTTTTTTGCAAGTAACAGTCAGCAATCGCTCTCTTCATTTGAGCAATATTGGCTTTGTCGTCAGTTCTGAACCGTAAAGCCTCGCTCAAGGCACAGTGGAAATAGGTCAGAGCACTGTCATAGTCTTTCTCTCGCAAGGAACAATGAGCTTTACCGGCTAATGAGTCTATGAAAAGAGCTTTGTCCGCCGGCTTTGACTTTCCAGCATCAACGATAACCAGGTCGAAAAGCTCCGCGACTTCCTTTATTCGTCCGCCGCTATAAAGCGCTGAGAAAGCTAATTGGCAGCGAATCCGCCCCCGCTCGGCGACAACATAAGACGAATCGCTCTCGTTGTTCTTTTCCCAAAGGCTCTCTGAAACCTTCAAACATTCTCTGTACAAGGGCTCTGCTTTGGCGAACTGATCTTGAAGCAGATAAATTTGGGCAAGCTCGAAAAGCATTTGCGAGTAGTCCTTGCTGACCGATTTCATGTCTCTAAATGTCGCCAGAGCTCTCTCATAGTATTGAACTGCCCAATTCGTCCTCTGCTGAGAATGTTCATACCGTGCAAGGTCCAGCAAAGCGCGGCTCATTTTCAAACTATCATTTACTTTCTCAGCTCGTTCTAAATTCGACATTAGCAGCTTGCTGGTAGCAAAGTCCGCACTATTTTCACTGGCGGCACCATACACTCGATGGTCAAAGGTGAACTCAATATCTACCGTTGGAGGGCTTCCTTGCGGCAAAGGCTTAAAAGGTGCTGATGAACGCACCGCCTCAAGTGCCGCTTTTTCAAAGTTGTACGGTCCGTGTGATGCCAAACGCAGGTCTGACAAGTTCCCTGCTTGATCTACGCGAAACACAGTCAGAATCTTAATGTTCTGTCCACGTGGTGAATGCCAATTTTCCTTCAAGAGCTTTTGAAGATAGTGAATGTATGGTCCGAAATCTACGTCTGCCCTGCCACAAACCGTTTCTCGTTTCGGAGGATGCTCAACTTTGCGCCATACATTTGCCGAACCTGCAAACTCACTAGATTCAGCACTTCCAGCAATAGTAGCGCATAGAAGCAAGGAAGCAGAAAGCGCGATTCTCTGTTTGTGGACAAGAACAACAGGCCAGTTCATTCATAGTCTCCGCAATTAGTAAGTGACGATGCCAGTTAGACCCAAAGGGCAAACTCAGAATTGACCAACGCGCTAAACGATTGAAGCACAAGTCATCTGCCACTTATACAGGAAAATTACTGAATCAATTCTTAGCGCTTGCGGTCACGTCCGGCGATGTCCACTGTGTTGTTCTTCCTGTTGCTGATTGCGATGACTAACAAGGCTAGAAGAGACCCTCCGAGCGCATAAGGCAACCAGCTATATGCTTTGTCCGTTTCCTTTTTCTTCTGCTCGTCGATCTGGGCAATTTGCGGGTTGTTTGGTATACCAAGGCGGGCGCAAAGTTCGATTACTTTCTCACGAGCGTCAGCAAGTTCATCATCATCATCATTCTTGCCGGCCTTTTCCAGGAGCGTTTGGGCATCCCGGAAATATGGCAAAGATTCTCGATAGTTCTTCAACTCATACAAGCAGTCTGCCACATCTTTGCTGCGATAACCAAGGTCCACATAATCGTCCGGTTGACTATTCTTTTTCTGGTTCAAGACCATCTTGTATAGCGGCAACGCCTTTGCATATTCCCCATTCTTCCAATGGCAGTGCGCGATCCCCTGTTGCACATCGATCGCCAGGTCATGATTGCCGGACTTCTGTGCATCCGCTAATGCTTCACCGAACAAGGCTCGCGCCTTCTCAACATCGCCGTCTTCCAGATACAGCAAGGTGTATGCCATATCCCGGCGCGCCGGACCCAGTTGCTCCGAGGTGCTGGATGGATTCTTAAGGCGGATTTCCAGGCACTCTTCATATAGAGGCTGGCAACTCTCGTAATCATCGATGTCGTAATAGAGATCGCCCAGGGCAGTAAGCTGCTTAGCCAAATAATCTTCACTCAAGGGATTATTTTTATGAAGCATTTCGATCGCGCGCTTATAGTGCGTCTTCGCTTCGTCATTTTTGTCCTTTTCGACTTCGTCGTCTGCCAGAGCAACCAGATTTTCAATAATTTGTTGTGGTTTTCCAGCGGCCTCAGCCTGCTTTAGTTTCTCCAGAGGGTCGGTTTTCGCCTTTTTTCCGCCGGCAAAAACGTTATAGTCGTAGGTAAATTGAATATCTACAACAGCTGGAGAACCAGCAGGTAACTTGTCGAACGGAGCAGCCTTTTTTACTGCGTCAATTGCAGCTTCATCAGCTTTGCTATCGCCGCTGGCTTGCGTCGTATGAACGTCTGACGGAATGCCTTCTGAGTTAAGTTTGAAAACAACAATGACGCGTTTCGATTCGGACCCGCGCGGTGGAAACCAGGATCGCTTGATTTGGCGCTGGAGCTTTGCCATGTAGGGACCAAAATCAACGTCTTTCTGTGCGGAGCTCGTCTTATTGTCCGCCTGCGCCTGGGGGATCGTTGAAAGCCCCACGCTCAGACCGCACGTGAGGGCTAGCAAGACACAGGGGTTTAAGATCCTGTCAACCGTTCTGCGTCTCATTATTGGATCCTCCAGTTCGAATCAAAATGGATCGAATTGCCAACACAAACTCTAAGGAACCATTTAATCATAGGCTACTGTCTATCTGCCACAAATAGGCGGCAAGTTCTCGCTTTAATCTCAGCTAGCGCTTTTTAACTAAAATTCGGTGAACTATTTATTCCTGGGAGCAGGACCCTTCAAGAGAACACGACCGCTATCGAGCCTTCTTGTAATTTTTTGATCGTCAAAGTATTGCAGAAGCGCCATCGCGTATTTTCTAGTTGTTTCCAGCGATTCACGAAAGTCAGTCGGAGCAATCGATCGCTTGGCAGTCCAAATATTGGAAAGAACTTGATGAGCTTCGTTCAGCCTGTCGACCGAAGCGACGAAATCGTAACTGACAATTACAACCTCGCCGCGTTTTGCCAGAGATTGGATGGCAGATTTCACAGCTTTGAGATCAATCCCCGTTTGCTGAGCCAACTCGTCCCACTCAAGACACCAAACCTTTGCCAATTGCTCCATCAATTTTGCTTCGATTGGCGCTAATTGATCCCGATCATCGGATTTTAGACCAGCACCCGGTAGGGTAACCTTGTCGCCCTTGCGTATGATCGTTTGTTTTTCTGCTTCTTCTTGTAGCAGAGCCTGAAATGCCGCGCGCTCAATTTTCGGCTGTAAGGATTGACGCAATGTTTCCAAAGCGACACCGTCTTCTTCTTCGCTTGCTGAGAGAAGCTTCTTGGTTGCAGAAATTAAACTCTCGGCAAGCGCTTGTCGAGAAGATGCAGTAAGCAAGAAATCGCCCAGAGTAACAAGCTCCGCCTCTGCTTTCAGCTTCGCGAGCACGTCCGAAGAACTCTCCGGAAGAAGCGTTGCAAGCTGTGATTCTTGCAGCATCAATTGTGGGGAATCGTTTAGAAATGCTATTACCGCCTGATCAAACTCTCCTCTTAGCAATTGCTGGCTCAACCGAATCAACTCACTTTTTGCAAGCCAACGCGGACGATCCCGCAGCAGAACTATACCACCGTATATCGTGTCATCCGTAAGGCGAATTACAAAACGATCCTGCGCAGATGCGACAGCTCCGTCTTGCAAGGCGACGAAAGCTATCCCCGATTGTCCTTGACTGTCATCGTAAGTATCCTCGACCCAGCGCACGTAACCATGATATTCGGCCGTACCGTGATATAAGCGGATCGGTTGGTCAGAAAGACGATCTGAGAGCGGCTCTTTCAGAATCTTTGGCTTGTCGGACAGGCTGACAATCAGAGATTTGACAGGGCTGATCGAGGAGCTTGAAAGAACGAAACCGCGTTTTAGCTTCTCTCCATCCTTAACAACCAGGTTGCAAGCCACTCGCTGTCCTTGCCTGGCGGTCTCGATTGACTTGCCATGCGTCTCAAGCCTTCTGACGCGCGCAGTCAGATCGCCAGGCTCTACATAGATTTGGTCACCTACCGCCAATTTTCCGCTAACCAATGTTCCTGTAATGACGGTTCCAAAGCCAGACTTGCTAAATACTCGATCGACAGGAAGAAATAAAGCATCCGACCTAGTTTGCCTGGGGAAATCTTTCAGATAGTCAACGAAAGTTTTAACCAGAGCATCGATGCCCTGTCCATTAACTGATGAGAGAGGGCAGAACGCAATTGGCTCAATCCCATGTTGCATTAGCAGGGTTTCGGTCTCCTCTCTAACAAGATCTACTTGTGCCTCTTCTTCAACCACGTCGATTTTTGAGAGAGCAACGATTGCTTTGCTGATCCCAAGCATGCTTAATATACGCACATGTTGTTTTGTTTGCGGCATCGGTCCTTCATCGGCTGCCACCACCAACAGTGCCAGGTCGATTCCACCGACACCGGCGAGCATGTTTTTAAGAAACTTTCCGTGGCCCGGTACATCAACGAAGCCGAGAACCATATCGCCAGGCAAGGACATATACGCAAAGCCCAGATCAGTTGTCATCTGGCGCTCCTTCTCTTCTTTCAAGCGATCCGGGTCCATTCCGGTTAGCCTGCGCAGCAAACTCGTTTTGCCATGGTCGACGTGACCGGCGGTCGCAATGGTGAAGAAACGCGTATGCGCTTGATATTCGATTGGCATTTGCTGGTTCATAGTGGTGCTCATATTATTCTTAGCCAATCCTCACATTATCCAAGGAATTCCTATCGTAGCTATGTTTTAGCAAACGGAAGCACTCTTGAGATCCCCAAGTCTTAGTTTAGTTTCCAGTAACTACATAAAGAAGCCGCTAGAATGCTCGGGAGAATCTACGACCAACAAGAGGTCCACCGTGCTACACCAGTTCATAGACCCAATTTTGCAAATGATACGCGACGCAGTCGCCGCCTGGGGCTATCCCGGCATCATCTTGATGATGGCGATTGAATCAGCCAACATTCCATTACCGAGCGAGGCTATCATGCCAACCGCCGGAATATTGGTTCAACAAGGAAAAATGAATATCCACCTGGCAGCACTAGCCGGTGCCATCGGCTGCGTTATCGGCTCGATTCCTTCATATTTTCTCGGGCTCTATGGCGGCAGACCATTCGTCGAGTCCCATGGCAAATGGTTCTTGCTCAAAGAAAAGGATCTCGAACACGCAGACAAATGGGTCGACCGCTGGGGCGATTGGGCATTCTTCATCTGCCGTATGCTTCCTGTGGTACGGACATTCATCTCATTTCCAGCGGGCGTGCTGAAGGCACACTTCTGGATGTTTACAATTTTCACCTTTGTCGGCTCTCTAATTTGGTGCTATTTCCTCACCTGGGTAGGCATTAAGTTCGGCGAGAACATGGAAATGTTCACCGACCTCTGGCACAAATTCGACATCGCGATCGTTGCTGTCGGTGCTGGCGGCTTCGGATTCTACCTGTGGCACCATCTGAAAAGAGATTAGCGCCTGACTGCGCTGAAATAGATATGGGGCTTGTCGAGGCGGAATGGCCGGCAAGCCAACGAGATGGCATCTATTTCAATAGCGGCAGCTGCGGCGTGAAACCGCTCTGCGTGCTCAATGCGATCGAGCAAGGCTATCGTCGCTTAAACGCCAATCCAACAATAATGACTTTTGTCGAGCATGAAATCTGGAATGAAACCAGAGAGCAAGCTCGACATTTGTTTGGTGCTAGTGAAGACACGCTGTTTCTAACTCAGAACTCGACCTTTGGCATTCAGCTGATCATGCAGTCGTTTCTAAAGAATGCAGGCGACGAATTTGTCACGACAGATCAAGAACATAACTGTGTCAAAACACTGTCTCGTTTTTTAGAAGAGCGTAAAGGAATCGTGAGCAAGCGCTCCACGGTAGATCCACATGGCGGCTCCGAAAAACTATGCCTGGATCTCTTGAATCTTGTCGGACCAAAAACAAAACTTGTTCTGGTTAGTCAGATCAATTGCCTAAACGGATGGAGACCAAAACTTGATCTGCTGGATTTAGAATTAAAACGCGCCGGCATCCCCCTTTTAGTCGATGGTGCACACGCTCCAGGACAGGGACCGCTTTCCATCTCACAATATCCATTATGGGTGGCATCCGGCCATAAATGGATGGGAGCACCAAATGGTACAGGCTTTCTACATGTCGATCCTTCATATATGGATAGGCTCGAGCCAGTCACAATCGGAGATCGTTTCTTTGACGCCACAGGACAATTCTCAGACCGGCACAAGTTTGAATGGCCAGGTACCAGTGATCCGGTAAAGTGGCTGGGATTGCAAGCCGCACTTCGACTGCAAGAATCATTGCGTCCACAAGCAATTGCAACTCGGCAGAAATACCTTAACAAATACTTGCGCGAAGCACTGGCGAGCAGATTTAGAAATGCTGAATTACTAACACCTGACGCTGATGACGAAATCTGCGGCATGGTCGCAGTCAGGTTTAGAGACGACAAGTTAAGAAGCAAGGATTTGAGAGCTGAATTATGGAAGAAGCATAGAATTTGGGTACAACCGGACTTCAGCTCGGAACAGCCGGGCGCCGGAATGCGCTTGTCTTGCCATCCTTTTGTACAGGAGCCGGATATCGAAAAGCTCGCCAGCGCGCTTACGCAACTTATCAACTAAAATCCTCAAAGGAGAATTGCAATGCTGCAAAAGATCAGAAGAATCGTCACCGGACATAATGCAAACGGAAAATCCTTTATTGCCATGGATGGTCCTTCTCCTCACGCTCTTGCAGTATTGAATGAACCGGCATTTGGACTGACAGATCTGTGGGTGACAAATTCAACACCAGCAAACAATATTGGCGATGAAGATCCTGCTGCCAGAAAGTTAGTATTGGAACCACCTGCAAATGGATCAATTTTTCGCGTAGTAGAGTTTCCACCGGATCTGCAAACAATTGGAAAGGTCGACGTTGAAGCCGCATTTAAAGCGATAGGTGGAGAACACACGCTCGATCGGACTAATCCCCAAAAACCGGGAATGCATAAAACCAACTCAGTGGATTATGCCATTGTGATCTCAGGTGAAATCTACGCCATAATGGACGAGGGTGAGACCTTGATGAAAGCCGGCGATTGCCTGATTCAACGAGGAACGAATCATGCATGGAGCAACCGTAGTAACGCACCTTGTTTAGTCGCATTCATTTTGATCAACGCTGCGCCTGTCTAATACGCTCGGATCTTCGCTGAGCATCCCGGCGAAGGCAGCGGTCGCTGGCGAGCGGAATTGCCGAGGAGCGATGTCTGCATCTTATCCGGCAGGCACATTTGTTTGGCAGACTGATTATTTGAAGTGCAAAGGCTGCAAGCAGTCTCGCTTTACGGATTTTGATTAACTGCATTTAATTCAATCCTTTGAACCATTTTCTCCAGGCTGGCGTCAATAACTTGTAGGGGTAAAAAAATGCCTTTGCAGTTTATCCATCTCAGGCTGGATAGACACAGTACACAGGAGGGTCTTATGAAGACCATAGCAGCGCTTTGTCTTTGTAATCTGCTTACACTCACTCTGTTGGCACTTCCTGTGGATGCTCAAAGATACGGTGGAGCAAAACGCCATGCCGGACAAACCCACGGCGGAGCGGGCACCACCGGCGGCGGCGGGTTGAGATTCAATCCAAGCAATGCATATCCATCAAATGCCAGCGGCTATCGGGCTCCGGCCCGAACTTATGGAAGTTCGACCGGAGGACCATATGCTAGCCATCCTGACGTTAACCCATACATCCACAATGGCGACCAGCCGGCGTGGCGAAGCCTGAATATGCAGCTCGATTATTAATAGCACTCAAAGGAGAGTCAAATGTATAAGCCTTTATACAGTCTTATTCTAACCAGCATCATGGTAGCAGCACCAGCACTTGCCGCTGATGACACCGCCCCTGGTGCCAACCAACCTGAGCATTTCAGAATGTCAAAACGCCTGGCAGAAGGTGGACCGGAAGGGCGCGCCAAATTTGGCTTGACAGACGACCAGCTTCAAAAGATGAGCGCCCTGAATAACAAATTCAAGGACAGCATCGGAGCCCAAAAGACTCAATTGGGATCACTGAGCCGTCAGCTGAAGGATGTTTTCGCTCAAGCACAAGTTGACCGAGCCAAGGCTGTTGATTTGCAAACAAAGATCAATGCTCTCAAAGCAGAGATTTCCATAGCCAAACTCAACTTCAAGATCGACAAACTGGCAATTCTGACACCAGAACAGCGCGAAAAAATCAGACATCGCATGCTGGTTTCTCAAGCCATGGGTGGCGGAATGAAGGGGCGTGGTGGACATTGCGGTGGCGGCGGGCATTTCCGCGGACGAATGGGTGGCCATCATTTTAGAGGTCACGGCGCCCCTGGAATGCGTGGTCCTGGTGGCCCCGGCAAGTTCAGTTTCAATGGACCTGGCGCTCCCGGAGCTCCTAACGGTCCGGCGATGGCAGCTCCCAGCGACATTGATGAAAAGCCGTTAGTGCAGAGCTAAGTCCGTTTTTTAACTACGCCGGACGGGCGTTTGGAAAGCGGAGGAGTTGAGAAGGTGGACAGCCTAGCAAAACTCCAGCGCGCTTAAAAAAGGTCCGCTGCTTAATTCGCGAAGTAGTAGAGGGGCTAGTGCCCAACGAAACTCCAGAGCGTTTTACTGCAGCGGACCTTTCTATTACTAAAGTTTTTTGTACTGTCGCTTGCGAGTGTTCTGGCGGATTTCGAGCAGCTGTTTGAGAAGCTGAGCCTTCTCTGGACCATCCCAGCGCTTGAGCCACTCGGTGATTGCTTGTTGAATGATCCCACTCTTGTCCGGCGAATGCGTTCCATACATTCGTTTCAGTTCCAGCCAAATTAACTGCAGCGCCGCAAGCTGCTCAGAAGGCAGTTTTACGGTGTAAGCAACATATTTTCGACTTCCCGCCAGAGCTTCTTCGGCCGATAGAGGAACTGGGATCAGAAGATCGTCAGACTCATCTTGAGTTTCCTCTTCGTCTTCAAGCTCGTTGATTTCACCCATATTTATATAAACGCTCCGTCAGTTCGCTGGGCTGCGACATAAGCACCAGCTGACAATTATCCGAGACATTGTCAGTATGAATGGCAACAAAGTCCACCAATTCTACAAGCTCCAAGCCAGAAAAGTGGAAGCCGGACCTATATGGACTGACGTCTTATCAAGAAATCATGGGAACTCCACGAGTTGATTTTTGTGGTTTTTCTCACACAATAAAAGCAGGCGGCTGGCCCCGTCACCGTATACACTGAGAGAATCATGTTTTACGAGATCATCCGAGCCCTGATACAGAAGATTTTCCAGGACAAGATCTTATTTGCTCTTGTTATCATCGGCTTGCTGGCCATTTTTGTCGGTGGATTTGGCGGTGGCAGCGGTGATCGAGTCGTCCCATCTGCGCGCCAGCAAAAGGATGGAATGCGCGAAACTGAGGCCCAGCATGGGCAAGACGATAGTCAAGCGCAAAAGCCAGCAGCGGCAGCGCCACAAAACAAAGCCACGGCGGCAGCTTTAACTCCAAATCTAGCGAAAGACTTTATCAGCTGGTGGATCGGGTTGGCGATGGATTACAACGCGCATACGGCTGCTTCTAACCATCAGTCGGCTTTCAACTGGATGACACCGGAAGCATCTCAAGCCTTCCAGGCCGCTTTCTGGACTCCAGAAATATCAAATTCTATTGTCGCCGGCACTTTGCACGGCAGTTTTACACCAACTGCAATTAATCCGGTTGCAGCCAACCCCGATGGCAGCGTTGTAGTGCAGGTTCAAGGAAATTTGGTACTGCAAAGATCTATGCAACATGTCAACGCTGATTTCCTTGTTCGCCGGGAAGCCAACGGATTACGGGTGTCTGGTATCTACAACAGATCTGTCGCCATGCCTGGATCAAGCGTTTACTAATAGCTTTCCAAGACTTTTCAAACTGTTCCAAAGTACTACAATTAATGTAGGGGAGCCTTATATCAGTGGCATACATCTGGTGTGAGCCTATTTACTAGTTAGATCCATAGACATAAACTTGTCTAATTGGAATCACTCTTTGCAAACTGACGCGGAATTGAGCCCTGTTTGAACAACTTTTTCATACGACTATTTCTTTTGATCATGGTCGGTTTCTTGCTAGTAACCGGCATCAGCAATGCTCTTTTCCCACAACTGACAGAGAGCCATCAGGACAAAATCGCGCGAAAACTCGCCGTTGAGCTGGCACAGAAGGTTCAGGCACAGCAGGCCGCCCTAGATGCACAGAACCAGCAGCAGGCAGATAAAACTCCGGACCCGGCGGCAACAAAGAAGCGCAAAGGAAAGAAAGACAAGAGCAGCGACAAGCAAGACAAGTCTGATAAAACACCGCCGCCCAAGCCTGACCTCAAAAATCTCACCCCAAAAGAAACGCCGTCTGCAGTTCTGGAAAAAATAAACGAGCACCATCTGTCCTGGTACTACCTGACAGATGGCAATCAAAAACCGCTCCCGTCAACCCGGACATTTGCACCGGACTTGCCGGCAGGGCAGATGCTGGAGAACTCGAGAAACCTTGTTTGGCGCGGACAAGACTATTACGAATCTGTAGCTCCAGTCACAACCGGAGCAAATCTGCACGTAGGTTTTTACAGCGGTCCTGCAATCGGATTGAGCGGTGACCCGCTTGAGGCGCAAGTTCCATTTGTTGTAGCGCTGATCTTGCTGTTTAGTATGTGCTTGGGCTTCCTGATTTTATTCCTGTTCTCTATTACGCTGCCCATTGCCAGTGTTCTGAAACATCACAAGTTGAAGGATAACGAAACAGGCATGACCCCGGGAAAGCTCTCACTTGCCGCAGCTACAGCAGAAGTGCGAAATCTGGTTCGCTTACTTGACGACAAAGACAAAAAAATAGAAGACCGCAACACTTTGCTGAAGGAACGAGAAAACACTATTAAGCAACTCAACGCCCGTTTTGAGCAAGAAATGACGCAGGCGAAAAAAGAAAAAACGGTTCTTTATCTCAAGGAAGCAGAAAACCAATTTATCGATCGACTAACTGCCGATCTCGAAGCGCATACAGCCGTCATTGGTGTCTCTGATACACTTCTGGCTCAACTCCACAATGAATTTCCTACATCATTTGAGTTTGCGCTTTTCTTCAACATGAATCGAAAAGGCGATGCAAACCTAACATCACACATCGGCTTCAGCAACAATCCGCTTGATGTATACAAGGGACTGGGAGTCATGAAAGTTGCAGAGGATGACCAGAACGAGCTTTGCCGCGTTCTTGATCCCTCCGCCGTCAAGGAAACACAATTCAAAGAAATAGCAGAGCTTACAAGCGCTCGTTACGTTCTAATCTCTCCGCTTCGCTTCCAGCAAAAAAAGCTGGCATTCATTGTAGTTTTCTTCCGCGGACAAGATCAAAGCCTCGAACACATAACCCGCATCCTCAATCGGGCATCGCACGTCACGGCAAAAGCCCTGCACCACATTACGGTTTACGAGGAACAGGTCGAATCGGCACGAACAGACGAGCTCACCGGATTTCCAAACAAGAACTACTTGCCACACTTGCTACCACAATTGGTATCACACAGCGACGGCATAGACGGAGAGAAGCGCCCGTTCTCCTTATTTCTTGTTGAGGGGCACGACGTACTGGCGATTAACGAGAAATACGGGCGCCCCGCCGGCGATACCGTCATTCAAGAGTTAGGACGACGCATCGACAAGTTGCTCAACCAACGAAGAACGGAAACTATGGGCAGCTGGGGTGATCATTTAATACGCTACCAGGGCGCGCAGTTCCTTGTTATCCTCAGACAAGTCGATTCTAAAAAAGCCACTATCTTTGCTCAAAGACTTCGACAGGTTTTGGAAACGGATGATTATCCCTGCGGAGTCGGCCGTTGGTCTATGGCAATCGGTATTACCAGCTTCCCAGAAGACACAAGCAATCCGGAAGAACTGATCGTCAACTTGGAGACGGCACTATCGTATGCTCGCGGTCAATCTGAACGCAACAAGATTGCCCATATCAATGCCGTGCCCAAAGCTTTCCGTTCGGCGAAACTGGCAAGCAACCTCGGCGGTTCGCTTGATGTTTTCGATCCGGCTGCGTTGATGCAATCGCTTTCGATTTCGCGCAAGAGCGGCATCCTGACAGTCACCAACCCTGACGGCAAAATGTTCTGGTGTTACCTCGAGAATGGCCGCCCGACCAAAGCACGCATGGGCAAGTTCTCCGGACAACCAGCTATCATCGAATTCCTGGTGCTCTTCGAGTCAGGCGAATTTGCATTTAGCGACCTCACTTCCATCGACAAACAAACCTTGGATGACATCGGCAAGCTGCCGAAATCTTTTGACGTACCAGGCTCCCTGGAACGTGCTCTAATGGACGGTGCACTGGCACGTGACCATTACACCTCTGCTCATGATGTCATCAAACAATTGGATCTCTTCGTTTGGCCTCAAGCCGCCGCTAAAAAAGGCGGTACCGACGTTCTAGCTCCGCTAAGAGAGCTGAAAGATCCGCCTTCTCCCGATGAAGAAAAAGCGATGAAGGAAATTCTCAGCGTCTCCAATGGCAAAATACAGTTGAAGACAATTTTTGAACGTTTAGATACTTTGCCGACACACACCTTATGGCGCGGTGCCGCGCTCCTGGTGCAACACGAAATTATTCAGCTCAAGAAGCTGGCAACCAGCATGGCACTTTAGTGACATCGCATCATTAATGTCTGCACGTTAACAAGGTATATGCGGTAAGCGCACCAGCCCTTCAACCTGTGGTATATTGATGCCCGTACGTTTCCTTTGGACACGTACTTTCAAGTGCCAAGATAGCTCAGTTGGTAGAGCAGAGGACTGAAAATCCTCGTGTCGGCGGTTCAATTCCGCCTCTTGGCAATTTTTATTAACTAAAACACTAAACAGGCTGAGCCTGTCACTCTCATGAAATGCGTTGCTGTAAGCGATATCCACATGAGAGAAGTTGTCACGCCGGAGGCTGATTTGTTAATCGTCGCCGGCGATATGACCTTTCACGGCGATAAAAAAGAACTGGATTGGTATGCAGATTGGTTAAAACGCCAACCTCAAAAGTACAAAGTTTGGATCGCTGGGAATCACGAGGTCGGATTGGAGAAGAATCCGAAATGGGCGCCATCCCTGGCGAAAGAGACAGGAACGATTTACCTTGAAGATAATGGAATTGAGATTGAGGGTCTGAAGATCTGGGGTTCACCTGTTACTCCTTTCTTTTTTGCCTGGGCATTTAACAGGCAACGTGGCGACGATATTAGAGAGCATTGGAAGTTGATTCCTGAGGGACTGGACATACTGATTACACACGGACCGCCGTTCGGCTACCTGGACGATGTTCCCGGTGGCGAGCATGTTGGTTGTAGCGACCTGCTCGAGTTTTTGAAAGAGATTCTTTATGAGCCACCACGGGTGGTGATCTTCGGACACATTCATAATGGTTACGGCGAAGATATCTTAGAGCGCGAGGATGGGACAAGAATCCACTTAATCAACGCTGCATCCTGCGATGAACACTACCGCCCCGTCAACCCGCCCATTTGCTTTGAACTAGACGCAAAAGTAGCAAAACGACATATTTCATAAGAGTCCTCCAGGTTACTGACGAAGACTTTAGAACATGGCAGTGACACAGCCGTGACGCGTAAAACTACGCATCCAAAAGCCTAGGGTCTAAAAGATAGAGCCGCAAGAAATTGAGCGCTTCGCTGGCACTGCGGTACCGGATTCCTTCACGCCCGAGTTGCTCCGGAAAGCGCCTTTTGAGAACAGTATTCTTGCCGTTCGCTGCCAATCCGAAGAAGACAGTGCCTACAGGTTTCGCTTCGCTGCCACCATCGGGTCCTGCAATTCCAGTGACGCTGATCGCGAAGTCTGCTCCTGAAAGCTTTTTGATTCCTATCGCCATCGACTCGGCGCATTCAGCACTAACAGCCCCGTGTTCGGCTAGCAGGGCTGCCGGTACGCCAAGCAATTTTTCCTTAGCCTCGTTGGCATAGGTCACGACATTCAGTTTCACATAGGCAGAGCTGCCGGCAATATCCGTTAATCGTTTGCTGAGCAAACCACCGGTGCAAGACTCTGCAACTGACACTGTTTTGCCACGCCTGCGCAATTCTGCGGCAATGACGCTTTCTAAGGAATCACGGTCCACACCATAACAGAGATGTTTGCTTTCTCGGCGAATTCGGTCGATGACTGGTTGCGCAATTTTCTGAGCTTCCTCGACACTAGTCGCCTTTGCCGTAACGCGCAAGCGGCATTCGCCAGTGCCCGCGTATGGAGCGACAGTCGGGTTGCTGCCATCTAATAGATCCGCATATTGTTCTGCAAGTGCTGATTCTCCGATTCCATAATGCTTCAACTCACAAGACCATAAAACGCCAGCCTCGAACTGGCGTGCCAAGAAGCCCCGTGCTGTTTGCGCCCACATCGATTTCATTTCGCTGGGTACGCCTGGAAACGTTAATACAAATCGTTTTCGCTCAGGATTTTGGATTCCCATTCGCGAAAGCACATCAGCTTCCATCTCCCATATGATACCAGGGGCAGTGCCAACCGGATTCGGCAAGATACCAGCACCGCGCGGGCGGTAAGCCTGTTTACGATTGGAATCAACCATAACAGCGCCGCGAACTTTAAAGAACTGTTCAATGCGATCAAGTGCCTGTTGGTCAAAATCGGTAGCACCATCAACAAGCGCAGCCAAACATTCATGCGTAAGGTCATCAGGAGTAGGACCGAGCCCACCGGTGCTAATAACGAGATCCGCTCTATTCAGTGCCAGCCTGAAATTCTCAATAATGCGTTCCCGATTATCACCTACAGTCGTTCGATGTAAGCAATTTATGCCCAGCAGGGCCAGCTCTTGCGAGATGAATTGGCTGTTGGTGTCGAGTATATCGCCAAGCAACAGCTCAGTGCCAATTGAGAGAATTTCCGCGCTTGCCATAATTAATATTCTTACTAGTGCTAACCATTACTAAATATAGACTTCTAATAGGCTACTTCTATAGACAGCTCAGCCGGTAGCTGCGAACATAAGTGTAGCGTCCCCAAAACAATCCCCCAACAAATCCCCCAAGTTGGCATGAAAAAAAATCCAAAGTGCCTGCCCCATATGACAGCCGCAGCTTTTGCCGCTGTTTTCTGCTCATTGTCCCCTGCGCACGCCGTAGATTCAGAAGATACCGTCGCCATTCCAAAAGCGAGCACTCCTGCTGCAAGTGGTGGAGAAAGCTTGTCGATTGCGCCCAGCATAGATGCACCGGCACAGAAGCCCAACAACAAAAATGGCTTCAATCTGTCGCAGCACTGGCAAGAAGACGACAAACACTACAATCTGGCTTGCGATCTTGGTGCCAAATTCACCAAGTCAGGCGATCGCGTTCTCTCACTTGAATCAGGGACTTTTCTGATTGAGTGCGAGGCTCCGATTACCCTAAAGACTCCGATGTCCACCATATATTTACGAGCCAATTCAATGGTGATGGTGCGCGTGCAGGAGGGCAGAGAAAGAGCCTACGTACTGCTCGAAACTGCACACATTAGCTGCCAACACCGCAGCATGTCGCTGCGATACGGTGAGGAGATTTTGGTCACCGATCACGCCCCCTTCAGGGGAGAGCTAGCGGGCGAAGCCGACGTCGGACTGAGACAGCTGCGAGTGCATGACCTCAAGGATAACCATAAGCTCATCACGATGGAGTATTCACTGGTTCAAGCAATGGAACGAGAACCGTTGCTGACTCAAATAGTACATTCAGAGCATAATCACGATAAGTTCTTGCGTGATAAGCTCCTGAAGGCAGCTGCAGTTCTAAACATGGTCACAAGCAGGCATGGTCAGTATGCCGGTGGCTACTGAGAACTGGCCCGCTCCCACAGCTAGCGAATACTGAGGCGAGATCGATACGCATCGTCGCCCAAGGAGTAACGCTCGTCTTGATTAGCTAACTAAGCTATGCGACGAAAAGACTGCTCACCGTCTTGCGGCAGAATCATTCCATGGCCACCGCCACCGCCCGGCTTCGGCTCGGGGGCATTGACATGGTAATTGAAGATAGCCCAAATGCCTATTGCCTGCACGATAAAGAAGCAGACAAAGAAGAAGGTCAGCCAATTGTGTGAAGAGTCACTATGTTGTTCAGAATCGCTCATTGCGGACCTCAGCTAACTTCCTCGTGCCTGACATCCCGATTTGGATGCCCTCACAAATCATAAACCGGTTGGGGCTAAATGGAAATTCGAATCCTCTAAAAATTGCCAAAAAACTTCACTAGATTCATTCAATCCGACATATCCTACACGAAAGCCCCGAGTTCCCAAGAGCGGATCTCCCCAAATATTAGAAGCTGGCAAGAATGTCCCGGCAATAATCGAGCAGCAAGGCGCTCACTCCGCCTTGCCGGTGGTTGTAGCGGGAGCTTCCAGGTTCTTCGTCAAGTTTCCAGTCGTGCCTGCTTTCTGTGCGGCATCAGACCCATCCGGAACATTAAACTTGCTAATTGAATCGAACAAAATTGTTGCTGCAGTTTGATTGAACTTACTGCCCGGAGTACGACCGAACAATAAGATAGAGCGCCTATTTGGCAAAACAGTACAAGCGATAAAGACAGCAGTGGAATTTTTACCGCCATCACCAGCGGTGGCACGAGTAAATTCGAAGGTCTTACCGCCAACATCAAGTGTGGATTTCTCTTCGACCCTTAAAGTTCCAGTAACGTTTGGAATTCCATTTTCAATAAAGTTATCAACGCGCTGCCTTGCACTGGTCAGATCTTGCTCAGGTGGCGCGCCAATCATGAATTCGGTCTGATCCGGTTGATAAACTATGCTGACCACGCCACTTGATGTCACGGCAAAACCCATTCGATACTCAAAGCCCTTGGGTAACGGATCAGGAAGCTCAGCAATTAAGCGCGCCCGCTCTTTCACGTAAACGGGATCCACAGACTGTTTCAACAGATCAACCATGCCAATCATAGCGCTGCAAAAAATGGTCAGAAGACCAATTTGTCCAAGGATCACAAAAGCAATCAACAATTTTGCCCAAAGTGGAAATGGACGGGCAGCTTCAGCAAAGGACGGCGGGCTGTCTGTTTGAGCCTTTGCTTGCGCCTGGCGAACATCCTTTTTCTTTGGCTTCTTTGCCATTAATCTAAAAGCTCCGGCATTTTCGCACTAATTGTACTACTGCAGCTGGGATCGCTTTCCACATACGATCATTTGACTCGGCCTTTGTACGATTGCACTGTGTTTGAGAGCAGCATTGCCACCGTCATCGGACCGACACCTCCTGGTACGGGTGTTATGAACGAGGCAACCTTTTTTGCTTGCTCGTAATCGACATCACCGCAAAGCCTTGATTGTCCATCCGGCATCGCCTCTTTATGAATCCCGACATCAATAACTACAGCGCCAGGTTTGATCCAATCAGCCTTGATCATTTCCTTCCGCCCAGCGGCGACTATCAGTAAATCTGCTTCGCGGGACTGCTTGGCTAGCTCCGGACTCTTACTGTGACAGATTTTTACAGTTGCATTCTTCTCCAGGAGCATCATTGCAATCGGCTTTCCAACAAGGTTTGAGCGACCGATTACAACAGCATTTTTTCCTTCAATGCAAACTTTGTATCGTTCCAGCAAGGACATGATGCCCCTCGGAGTGCAAGGTCGCAAGCCCTTCTTCCCAGAGAAGAGCAAACCCATATTCTCAGTATGCAAACCGTCAACATCTTTGCCTGGATCCACCGATTCGAGTATCAGATCAGTCGGCAGAGCTGATGGCAAGGGCAATTGCACCAAAATTCCATCTACGTCTTGACGCTCGTTCAACTCCGCAATCAGCTTCAACACTTGATCAGAAGAGATATCTCCGGGCAGTTGATGCAAGTGACTTTCGATACCGGCTTTCTTGCAAGCCAGGACTTTATTCTTGACATAAACTTGGCTTGCCGGGTTGTCTCCGATGAGAATGACTGCCAATCCCGGACGGCGTTTGCCTTTTGCTACATACTGCTCGATTTCTGCGGCCAGCTCTTCACGAATGAGCTTCGCGCTTTCGGTTCCGTCCATAATTGCACCAATCTCGACTGCATCTGTGGTTTGAGCCACGACAATTACCTCTCTTCTTGCGAACCAGCAGACTGGTATTGTCTCTTATTTTTCTAGCAGATTAGCCGATAACCAATATTTTGTTATATTCAACGTCATTAGATGATTGTTCCTCGAATGGGCGTGGAAAGACACTAGAGAATCCAGTTATGGACTACAGTAATGCGAAAAAATGCACGCTTTTCTCTGACAGGTAAACTCCTAGTTGCTGTCGGTATAACAATTCTCATCCCGAGGTCCGCGAGGGCAGTCGACTGGAACTGGCCTAACAACCAAATTCCAAGCGACCAAAAGGCAATCGACAAAGCGTATACCGCGTACCAAGAAGGTGATGTCGACACAGCCCTGATTGTCCTGAACGGTGTGAAAGGCGCGCAAAATAATGATTGCCGCGCTCGTCACATACTTGCTGACATATATTTGGAACAAAAGCGTTATGGTGATGCTAAACGCGAGCTTCAAGACATGTACCAGACTGAGCTTGCTTTGGAAAAAGCTAACACCGCCAAGATTGGATGGGTTAACCCTCCGCAAATCAGGCTGGAATACGCCAAAGCCTGTGCTGCTGAGGGAAACCATGGAGAAGCAATTAACATTTTTAGAGAACTACAAAATAGCAACCCGAAATGGGTGGAGCCTCGTTATCAAATCGCCTATTCTTACGAGCTTCAAGGCGATCATGAGCAAGCAAGAAATCACTACAAAGGACTACTTGAATCCGATGTGCCAATGGATTACGGAACCAGGCAGCACATCGAACAACGCTTAGCCCAATCGCAGAAACGATTGGAAACGCCAGCACAAGGTTCAACCGTAGCACCAAGCTTGCCTACAGTTGCTCATACGGGTACGGGCACGTCCCTGGCTCCGATCGGCTCCGGTAGCAGCTTCGGCGACTCTCCGACCTTCGCAGGACCGGGTTCTTCACCAGCGTCCTTCGCTCGCCCGGTCGCGCCTGCAATGCAAAAGAGCCATGGAACAACGTTGAAAGCCGGTCCCCTGGAAGATGCAACTGTCGACATCCGAAATCGGAAATTTGATGCTGCAATTGTGCGCTTGAAAGACTATCTGACCAGACAGCCGAAAGACGGCCAAGCTCATTACCTGCTGGCCATCGCCTATGCCAGCACGAGACAATACACGCTTGCACGGGACGCATACGAGAAGACGCTGCAACATGGTGATATAGCTCTTCAAAAGCTGGCAACAGTCGGACTGTCAAAACTGCCGAAATCGAATTAACGCGTGAAGTTAGGCGAAGTGTTGATAGGTGCGTGAATTGTCCAGCGCGCACCGGCGTCCATTGCTTATTAGTTCAGCGCCAGCCCCAGCTACGACACGACCAATCATTTTGAACTGATTATCTTGATCGCTGTTTTTCACTTCCGACCACAGGTCCTCGCTCATACACGCGAACAGCTCGAAATCTTCGCCGCCATACAAAGCCAAAGATAGCGGGTCTAGCCCCAGCTCTTTGGCGCTTGCAAGCGTTTGAGCGTGAATTGGAACGAGCTCAGCATCAATCTCAATCCCAACTCCGCTGGCCTTTGCCACTTGCAATGCAGCATCAGCCAAGCCATCGCTTGTATCCATCATCGCAACTTTCTGCGTTCCATTGCGGCGCGCCAGTATTTGGGAGAGAGTCAAACCGGCTCCAATTCGGGGCTGAGGGCGCAAATGCCTGCTGACAGGATATGTAAGCTCTCGCCGACCTTTCAACAGGCTTTCTAGACCGCAGGCACTGGCGCCAAAATCACCCGTTACAGCAACAATATGTCCCAGCGCTGCCGTACTGCGCAGTAGCGCTGCCGGTTTTGCAGCTTGCCCAATTATTGTGACGGCGCAAACTATCTTTTCAGAACTGGTGATGTCACCGCCGACAATTCTTGTCGAGAATTTGCGTGCGCATTCATGAATACCGCTGTAAAGCTGCCGAAATTGTGCATCCGAACGATGTTCAGGCCAAGCAATGCTAACCAAAAGAGCAGTTGGAAAACCGCCCATCGCAGCAATATCGGAGAGATTGACGGCGATGCATTTCCAACCAATGCTTTCCAAATCGGCATAAGCAAGCCGAAAATGCTTATCTTCAACTAGCATATCACTGCTGAGAAGCTGTCCAGCGCCCAAAACAGCGCAGTCGTCGCCGATATATTCGCTACGGGTCAATTCCTTAACAGTTTGGATTAATCGCTGTTCTCTGGTTAAGTCGCATGGAGAATTCATATTGCTCAGTATTTTTACCGTTGCTGAAGGAAGCGATAATGTTACAATCTGGTGATAAGGGAAGTCGAGAGGCAAAAAAACAGCCATGTCCATAGGCTTATTAGTTTCAACCCTTTTGCAAGGTCTTCAGTTTGTCGTAATACTTTGGTGTTTGTTGAGTTGGTTTCCAAATATTCGGTGGTATCAACAACCATTCAAAGGTTTGGATATGATTGTTCAGCCTATTGTGGCGCCTTTCAGAAAGTTGATTCCACCACTAGGCGGAATTGATATCTCTCCTATGATTACGATTTTAATACTACAATTCTTAGGTCAAATGGCAGCAAAATTTTTGCCATAACATACGAACTAGGATAACCATCTAAATGACGAAGAGAGAGCGGAGCGAGATTCGGCAGGGCGCCGAATTGAGTGAAGCAACTGAAAGCGCGGCTAAACTGAGCAACAAGGCAGATGGAGCGCTTCAATTATCACGAAGGTCTTTAATTGCAAGCGCTATAGCCGCACTGGCTTTGGGCTTTGAGCCTCTGCCCGCAGAGGCAATTGGAAGAAAGCCGAAGAAGCCGGCAGATCCTGTAAACAACGGCAGCGCACGCACTATAGCAAGACAAGAATGGCCGCCTGCGATCACCCCTGAATACGTTGGCATTGTCGATCGTGGCTATGCATGCTTTGCCGATGACATGGGCAGGCTTGCTGTTGTCGACTTGAAACGTGAAGACAACCCCCTGGTTATAGGCGAGCTTGTAGGTATAGGCAGAAAAGTTGTCGCGCTTTCGATAACGCAACATCGAGCCTTTGCGGTTGTTCAAATTGATGTAAATGGCGATACGCAATTCCAGCTTGTAAGCGTAAGTCTCACGCCGGCTAACGACATTACTGTTATGTCGCGTATAGTATTGTCTAACTTTTCAGAGCCAAGCTGCATTTGTTCCTTCGGTGAGACAATCGTTGTCGGTGGACAAGGACCAAATAACGAGAATCAGATTGCCATATATGGCGCTGGAAAACGAAAAGTCGATCCTGTCCAAATTAGCGTGCTGACACTGGAACGAAGCCCCTTCAAGATGGACTTGCAGGAGCGTCAACTGCTGGTTTTAAGTGGGCTGGAAAGCACTACGTTAGATGTCATCTCCATGACAAACCCGCGAGTGCCCGAAAAGGTCAAGAGCATTCGCCTGGACGGAAGTTTTCCTGTAATCGCTCGCAATAGAGATCAAGTGCTTGTTGCTGGATATGGTTTTGACAGGCGCTACAAAGCCAGTCTTATTACCCTAAAACCAAGCCCCTCAGTCTTGAGATCCGTGGCACTACCGACGGTGACAGAGTTGTTGGACCTGGCAGCGCAAAAGGGACAATTCCTGATATTGGCAAATCAAGGTTCGCGGCAGGCCGTTATCCCACTGATCCTGGGAAGGAAATTGGACCTGACACTGCAAGAACCGGTTCTTCTGCCTTCTGGTTCTCGGGGAGCCGCCCCTCGAGCGCACCTAGCAGTTAAGGAACGCGATGCATATGTCGCATCGGATGCCGGTGGAGTTCAAGTTCTCAATGTTGCAAAAACTGGATGGCAGTTTTCCTACAGTCACACAATCCCGCGATTGCCAGCCTCTGCCGTTATTTCCGAGGGCAACAAAGTAGTGATCGCCTGCGCTGAGTTAAAACTATACGACTTGAAGGATCCTCAACGTCCGGTTTTAGTCGAATCCGCAGATCTTCCCAGCACCGTAAGAGCTATGCTTCCGGTCGCTAGTAGTTTTCTCTGTTTATCCAGAGATACGCTGGCTCTGCGCTCTCTAGCCAAGCCACAAGAGCTCATCACAAGCACAAAAGTAGCGGGTAATGCATTGGCATATGACAGCTCGCTGAAAATAGCATACCTGATTGCGCCAAATGAAAAAGGAACAGCTGTCAGTTCATACAAAATCACTGAAGACACAATAAAACCGGCAGGGCAAACGCAGCTACCAGTTCCTGCAAGAAAAGTATTTGCATCCAACGGACGGCTTCTGCTTGCAGGGCTCAACGAATTGAACTTGTATAAAATGGATGAGGAGCCCCAGCTGATTGGAAGCAGAAAGATTCCAAATCTAGCAATTCGCGATCTCGTCTTTGCCGGAGACAACATTTACGCATCCTGCGTCGATGAGAATTTGAAGGGCTATTTGGTAATCATGTCAGCAGCAAAAGATGACTTAGGTGTGCAAGGTGCTTGCGAGCTTCCTATTGACGCTGCATCTCTAGCCGTTACCGGGAAATTGGCAGTCGTGATCGGCAGAGGCAAGACAGGAAAAGATATGGCTTCGCTTGTATCAATTTCCAGCCCCGCACAACCAAAAGTCAGCGAAACATTCAACATCCTGGAGTCAGCTTCCGCATTAACGATTAAAGATCAAATGGCCATAATCGCGGGCCGCGGAATCGAGCTAATCAATCTGTCATGACCTAAATTTATCAAACATGTCCAAAACCCCAGAGCAATGTTTATCCAAATAGGGTAGAAAGAGAGTTAGCACAGCCCTGATTTGGAAAAACTGGAGAAATCATGAGCCAAGTAAATGAGATCACGAGGCGTCGCTTTCCCCGCATAAGCTCAACTGCATTCGAGCATCCTGCTGATCGCGCCGCTTTGGAAGCCCTCCGCAAGATTCCGGTACTCGATTCGGTATTGAAGAAGTTCATGGAACTGGGCGTAGAACGCATGTTTCGCATTATGCTCATGGGACAAGCAATCCACGTCACAACAAAGCAATGCCACAAGATTCACACACTCTTTAAGGAAGCCTGCGACATTCTGGACATGCATGAGCCAGACCTGTTTTTGATGAATCACTTCCAAGTCAACGCCTGGACATTCGGCGCAGAAAGACCATTCATTGTAATGAACTCTGCACTTGTCGATCTTCTCACCGAAGAGGAACTAATGGGCGTCCTCGGTCACGAGCTGGGGCACGTGAAAGCTGGCCACGTTCTTTACAGAAGCCTTGCCTACTTCTTGCTTGATCTCCTCGGCAAATACATCGGACTGGCTGGTCCGCTTGTCTCAATGGCAATTATGGTTTCACTTTCTGACTGGGCACGAAAATCCGAACTAACAGCAGACAGAGCTGAACTGCTTGTACTGCAAAATGTGGAGACCTGCATTTCATTGCACATGAAACTAGCAGGCGGATCGAAAACTGTTTACGAACAGACCGATATCAAAGAATTCTTACGTCAGGGCGGCTCCTACGAAGACTTTGACTACAGCACCTTGAATAAGTTCTACAAGCTTTTGTATGAAATGCGCCTTTCACATCCGCTGCCGATTTATCGAGCAAAAGAAATTAAGATGTGGTCTGAAGGCGGTCAGTACAAAGAAATCATGGCGGGACGCTATCCAACAGAAGATAGAGTTGAGAATCATGGCTTAAGAGATTGCCAGCACTGCGGAGCAAAACTAAGTCCCTCGTTCTTCTTCTGCCCAGATTGCGGAAAGAGCGCTCGTGTGTAATTGACACGACAACTAATGTCTCTATCTCAACCCTCACAACCCTCTCGTTTACACCGAGGGGGTTGTGAGTTTGCGTCTCTTAACGCCCAGGTTTTCCGGCAGGCATGAATGTATGATTTGCACTGTTGCTTGCTTCGGTTATTACTCCATGCAAGAGATGAAAATTTTCATTGAAGCCTTCAGCTGCTGATTGTACAAATTCGTTGCCCGCATTCACAGAAAAGTTTTGCTTAGTAATCAAACTTTCTCAATTGAAATTATTATGACTTAAGTGAGGCTTGGATAGTCATTCTGACGTTAGCATTTAATTGACTCATCGACAGGAGGTAGATTGAATGAGTGGATTATCTCCCAGAGCACCTTTCGCTCTGTCCCTGCGGATATCTCCAGTTCTACTAAAATCAGAAGTTGAGCGTCTATCAGCTTCGCCGTGCTAAAAAATGGCATAATGATATCCCTACTACGTTTGGCTGGCACTGCTCCGCTTGAGGCAATCCACCGTGAGAATCATTTTGTCGAAAGCAGAAGAGCTATTTCTCAGTTGGGCAAAAAAAGCGGCTGTACCGATCGAACTTAGCTGGACGTCTTCGCTAAGTAGTTTCGCCTGTGATCTAGTCGAAAGCCAATTGCGCGACAAGAAAATAGTTTTTCTCGGTGAGCCAGACCATTTTGTCATAGAGAAATATCAATATCAGCTGTCATTCCTTAGAAGACTTCACGAGTTGGGATGGAATCTAGTTGGCAAAGAGATTGGAAGATCGGATGGCGAGCGAATAAATCGTTTTATTCAAACTGGCAACGAGTCGTGCTTGAATTCTGTTGTGTTATTTGGCGCCAGTGATTCTAACGGCGCTGTTCGCCGTATGAGCCCAGCAGGTTTAATGTCTCCGGTGCCAGACTCTGGGGTGAGCTCTTTTCGTTCAGCCGAAATCCAGTTGGCTAGAGCGCTGAGAGACTTAGCAAAGTCTGCCGATATCGGGGGCTCGATACGATTCTTTGGGTTCGATATTGATATTTTTCCCGGTGGCGCACTTGCCGACATTACGGAATTACTCGCACAATCAACCGATCTAGGCGTCTCAGCACAATTGCTAGCAAATTTGGCGCCAAGACCTGGAGAAACAGTATCAGATGAGCGAATGCGCCTTGAACATGCATTTAAGCAAGCACAACTGTTGGAAGGGAGGCTTGAAATGTCGATCGGAATAGATGATACAAAAGCGCTCATTGGCACATTGCAAAATTGGCTAAATGGTGTTGAGTTCCTTGAGCGCGCATTCCTGAATCCGACAAGAGAAGAGTTGTGGTCCGCCTTTGCTTACAGGGAGCACACCATGATAAGAGAGGTTTGCGATTTATTGAGTGACAATAATATCTCAAAAAAACTGGTGCTACTGGGACACAATATGCATTTGACTAAAAAATCCGATCAGATAACTTCGTTTAACCTTTGTGGACAACAAGTGCCAATGTGGAACTCTGTCGGGACTTATATCGCAGAAAAATTTAGAGACCAAGTATTTTCCGTTTGGATGCTCTGCGGTAGCGGCACCCACTCTGGTCCCCATTTCTCATCTAGCCAACAGTCGTTTTCAAATCTGGATCTCTTCGTTGAAGCAATTCTCAGTTCTGTGCCTTGGCACGCATTTTGTCTTCCATTAAGTAGTGCACCAAACATCGTTCTGGAGTCTCTTTCTGAAACGATGTTTGGATGCAATGGAGAACCTGCACAAGGCTCTCTTAGGGCTCAAGCCGACATGATCGTCTTCATCAGAGAAGTTACCGCTCTATAATGCCTCTAAACCTTCGTTCCCCCCCTCGTTACACCGAGAGGGTTTTGCATATTCGCCATTTTAGCCGAGCGCCTGAGTTGGGCGGGCCCCCACAACAGAGATTCGGATGATACCAAATGCGGCACCATCCGAATCTTACACAACATAGAGCGGCGAGCTTATTCGCCGTCTGCCTTATTTTCGCCCGACTCTCCATTGCTCGAGGACGAACTTGACCCGCCACTGCTGGAGGGTTTCGGCGCCTTTAATTCGCCACCGCAAAAAGCGCAGAAGAGCTTTTCTTGATTTGCAGGAGCCTCGCAATGCGGACAAGTAAACCCTGGCGTCCGGGAGTAACCAGCCATGTTTTCACTCTTGGTTGCTTGCGGGGTATCGGGATCGTTGTTGGTCTTGATTGTGGCAAGTTCTTCTTTGACCAACTCGATTTCTTTTTCAACTTCCGCAATTTCGGTTGTCTTGCGTTTGATTACATCGTCGCCGACTTCATCACCTTTTTCATACTTGTCATAAATCAACTTGCCGAGATTCGTGAGAGCGACTGATTTCTTCGCCTCAAGAGAGGTGATGCGATTCTGCAGAGAAACCGATTGCATCATTTCTTGAGACTTGTTCTGAATTTTGTTCAAGCCGTCGCCGACCTGTTTCATTCCAGAATTAACGCCTTTAACTACGTCGTCTAAAAATCCCATCTCGATTCTCCTGTCGTGTCCATCGATAGTGATACCAGAATTTGAATCTTAAGAGCCATTGGCGGAATCAAATACGTAAACCTTATTCCGTCCTTGTTGTTTGGCTTTATAAAGGGCCTCATCTGCACGCTCGAATAACTCATCTGGGTCGCTTGCATGAAGAGGAAAATTTGCTACTCCAATTGAAGCAGAAATTTGTCCAACTCCCTCAAGTTCTACCTCGTTTATTAATCTACGAATGCGCTCGGCAATTCTTACGGATTCCTCAAGTAAAGTGTTCGGGAATAACAAGCAAAATTCTTCACCACCATAGCGGGCCGCAACATCGATTGATCGGGATGATGTCGATAGAACACTTGCTACTGCCTTTATAGCATCATCGCCAGCAGTGTGCCCGTAGGTATCGTTGATCTTTTTCAAGTAATCAAGGTCAACTACAGCAAGCGATAGCGGCTCTGCGTATCGACGAGCGCGTTCAAACTCTTTCAAGAAGGCTTCATTAAAATTGCGTCGATTGGAAATGCCCGTTAAGCCATCGGTAACGGCCTGCAGCTTCTTCTCTTCATGGAGATCGGCATTTTCTACAGCCACTGACAATTGGTCGGCAAGTGCGCCAAAAAATGTCAGGTCGTCAATACTCCATGGCCGTGGGATTTTGCAATCCTGCAAGAAGATTGACCCGATAGTGCGGTCTCTCATAATCAAAGGAACCAGCAAAGCGGACAAGAATCCAAAACTCTTCATGTATTGGGGGTCGAATCCCTGCCTCTCGGCCAGCTGCTGATCGCCAAGATCACAAGGAGCAGTTTTACTCATGACCGACCTGACGAACTCCTGACCCTGTTCTGAAAAGAATTTGGACATTACAGGTTCGGTCGAGCTGTCATGGTACTCATAAACATAGAGTTGATTAGTTGTCGAAGACGGACGCAAGATCAAACAACGATTCAAATCGAACCTTTGACCCAAGGCATTGACGGTGTTCTGAAGGACAGACTGGATCTCTAGTGAACTACGCATCAGAGCGCTGATCTCATAAAGAAGCTTGTCCCTCTCCATGGTTCTAAAACGAAGTGCGTCTTTGACTGTCAAATCCTGGATAAGCTTCCTGGTTTGATCTTCCAGGTTCGAGTTTTGATCCTCGAGATCATCATACCGACTTCGCAAGCGCTCGTTCTCTCGCTTTATTTCGCGAACTTCCCAAGCATTCGAAAGTGCCAAAAATACTGGCACGGACGAGAGCTTTTCGGCAACTTCCTCGGCAGTGCAACTAATTCCTGTAAGAACGATAGCAGCGCAGAGCCTCTCGCCTTGTTCAACGCGCAAAAAGATAACCCTCTTTTCGGCTTCAAGCTCTTCGGCAGATTCGAAATATCCAAAGGACGGACCGCTCAATCCATCCGACTCAAGTTGCAGTGCATACTCGTCGACGGCTGAACCCAGAAGCGACTTCTGTGGTCCAAAGAAGAATTTGTCGCTAACCGTCTCAAGATCAGGATCCCAAATCAAGACGGAATAGGCCTGGGGGCTGAAAAGCTCTTGCAAAATAGAGGCAAAAGCCTCAAGAACTTCGCTAAAGTCGAGCGAGCCAAGCAATCGGAGATAGGTATTAGTAGGTTTCATAGTTGATGTCATATCAAATCTATTTTTCCCGGCCGGACAAGACTTCTATCCTCATGACAAGCCCTTTCGCTCTTTCCCCGGACAATTTTGCTTGCAGCAGAACAGTTTATTAAATGTCCCAGGCCGAGCAGGAAGGGGAGCATATCCTCTAGAATGCAAATTTCAGTCCTTTGCTAGACCCGGTGAAATTCTAGGGCGTCCGAATATCGGAGGATTTCTTGTGACCTTGCCAGCAAAGCCCTCAACAGAGTCAACTAAAAATCGTGCTTTGCACAGATACATGGAAGAAATCGCAGAAGTCCACCGGCTCCAACCAGTAGTCGCAGCGCCAGCAAAAAAACCACACAAGCTCCGCAATCTGGTTCTATTTGCAACAGTCTTAGTTAGCGCACTTTACGTCTTATGTTCGCCGCTTGTCGCAAAAGACTTTTACTACAAATTGCTCTTCCCGGCGGCGCCTTATCCGCTAGGTTACTACGATCACAACATCGTCAATGGCATCGTAGCAAAAGATGTGTTCTTCAAAACCGCCGACAATCAACTTTTGCATGGATGGTACTTCCTAAAACCAGGGACGAAATCGCTGCTCTTAATGCACCACGGCAACGGTGCCAACGTATCAATTCTGCAGTTCTACGCCGAGCTTGCGCTCAGCTCTAATGCATCAATCTTCCTTTACGATTACGAGGGTTATGGAAGAAGTGCCGGAACCCCATCAATCGAAGGACTGGGCAGAGATTCGAACGCGGCATTCGAATACATGATCGAGAAAGAGAATTGGAAGCCGAGCCAGATAGTCAATATGGGACTTTCTCTGGGAACGGGAGTGGCCTCTGAACTTAGCGAAAAGAAAAACTGCGCGGGCACCATCTTGATCGCACCGTTCACGAGTATTCGCAGAGTTAGCGCCGGAGTTCTTCCATTCCTCTCGTTGTATCCAGACTTTTTGTGGGCCGAACATGATCTTGGATCCCGCAATTTCATTTCAGGGAAGCATCATCCCGTTTTGATCCTTCACGGTGACGGTGATCAGCTGGTTCCATTTCAGAACGCACTTGATCTAAAAAATATGTCGAGCAGCCCGCTTGAACTGGTGAAGCTAAATTGTGGACATAACAACTTCGGGGATGATCGTGAGATTATGGAGGCTAGCATCAAGAAGTTTCTGACAAAAGTAAGCAGGAATTAGATAGTACCGCCCCCACCTGCATGAGAGCGGTACCTTTATCTGCGGGGAGAAATCTAAGGCTCGAACTCGCGCAGCAAATCGAGGCGGACATCGCGTCGCTGCTGAGCGGTCAATCCTGGCGTGTAGTGCACGGCTGCAAAAAGTTGCCCTTTTGCAGTTTCCTGGAAGAAACGAAGATTGTTGCTAAACTCATTGTCAAACAAGCAATCCTTGACAGAATTACTATCCTCTAGCTCAATAAGCTCCAAATCCTCACCATTTTCGGCAAGAAGAGCGTAAATGCCGGCGTCATCTCGCAGCTCGTTGAAATCAGCAAATGGTCCTTCAAATTCGATTGGTCCAATTAGCAGTCCCATGTTTTTCTCCTTAATAGGGATTGGTAACTTCTCGAACTTCAGCTGATGACATAAGCTTCTCAGCGATGTACTAAGGTCAGGTTAAAGGAAGCTACTGACTTTAAAATGGAGAAGAAACTTTACAGAGCCGCCACCGTATCTAGTACCACAGCAAAACACAGCCCTTTATCAAAGCTTTCGAAATCGAAGATGGTGGAAGCTCAGTCACAATACTAAACAGCGGCGGCTCCCGGAAATACCTTGCAGCATTGCATGTGGAGCACGCACGGCCAGCCCGTTCGTATCTAGGAGAGCAGTGATTGGATCAGGGGAGCAAGTATTCACCAAGGGATCCCATTGAGAAGCCGCTGACAGAATACGCGTCAAAACCTTATCAATGCGCTAAAGTAGCCCATCCCCCGAAAATTCTTAGGAAATTAGCGTTCTTCAGCTGCAAAGAGAAGCCGAAACTGGTAAATTAATGGATTAGAAGTGGAGGCTTAAAAGCACAAATGCCCTGGAGACAACAAAGCAACTTTAGACCACCCGAAAAAGCCAACACTGTTGAGCGTGTAGTTGCTGTTTTGTGCTATTTGACAGCTGGATTAGCCGGTATTATCTACATCATCATTTCCCGTTCCAGCTACCAGGCTCCATTTTTCCGCTTCCACTTCTTGCAATCAGTGATCATCGGGATCCTGGCATTGCTGCTCTCTTGGGCTCAGGGAGCTTTTGGCATGGTCGCCGCAGCGCCCTTCAAGATGTTCTTTGATTGGCTCAATACAATGATGCCAAACACTGGCGGGATGATAGCCAATGGTATTCTTTGGACTTTTGGCATGATTTTTACAGCTTTCTCCCTCTTGCCAATCTATGGCGCTATCATGGCGGCTCTTGGAAAGCTTGCAGAGATTCCGTTCATTTCCAACGTTGTCAGACAGCAGATGTAAGCTATTCGAAAGAAAGAGATAAATAGCGTGACTCAGCGAACAAATAAAATAATATGCGTGGCCAACCAGAAAGGTGGCGTGGCAAAAACGACTACGACAGCCTACCTGGGTGCAGCACTGGCTCGGTTGAATAAATATGTACTGGTCGTAGACTCTGACCCACAGTGCAACCTGACTTACAGCCTTGAGCTTGACGAGCCACAGCAAGAATTCACGCTTGAAAATAACCTGGCCACGATTTATGAGTCGGGACAAGCTGCCGAAGATTGCTTGCTTCGCATTCGCGACAATCTTACTTTGATTGCAGGATCGTCAGATTTGGTGATGACAGAGATTACGCTAGACAGCAATCCTCAGAGCTTGGCACAAGAGCCAGAGCGCATGATGCGCAACGCACTGACTCCATTTCGCAACCGTTTTGATTACACCATCATAGACTGCCCGCCCAGTCAGGGGATGCTCACCCTCAACGCCCTGGTGGCGTCCGACTACGTGATCATTCCGACGCTCGCATCCGTCATCAGTTTGACCGGACTTGAGCGCATGCTGGAGCAAATACACGAAATCGTAAACGGCGACATGGCATTGAACCCTGAACTCAAGCTGCTCGGCGTGCTTCTGACGCGCTTCAGAAAAGACCGCAACGCAGAAGTTGAAATGGAAGAGAAGCTACGGGCTGTTCCAGAAGAATTCCATGTTTTCAAAACTGTTATTCCGGACAGAAGCCAATTTGGACTTTTGGGTGAACTGAAGACGCAGACAGGCAAACATTTAATGGATCTCTCCATGGTGAGCTATAGCCTCCTTCCATATTTGACCTTAGCCATGGAAATTGAAAAGATTTTTGCACCAACAAAGACCTCAACCGCCACAAAGAGTAAAGCTTAAGATCAGCTTTTGAAAAAGAGCAGAAATCAACCATTATCAGTGGTAAGGATCTAACAGCAAACCAAATTGAGCTAATAGAGCGGAGACGTGTGAGGGTCAATACATTGATTTTGCAGAAGCCTGCTCTCAATCAACGGATTCTCTGCCTGCTCGCAGCAATAATGTTGCTTGCCAGCTTGCTTCCGTCCCCAGCACTGGCTGAGACCTTTCGAGAAGCTTTGAAACGCGGGCAGGCACTGGAAGATGAAGAGGACGACGAAGGCGCGATTGCGGCCTATGTGCTGGCAAAAAGCATGGCACCGAACCCGTACAATGACGCTCGTATAGGATTGGCAAGGCTTTATGCAAAGCTCGGGCGATACTCTGAAGCAGATTCAGAGTATCAGGCAATGTTGCCCAGTACTAAAGACAAACAACTTCGCTACGAATACGGTCATTTTCTAGTCAACCAGGGCAAGTTCGATAGTGCCAGTAGTATTTGGTCGGATTTGCTTGCCATAGATCCCAAGGATGTAACAGCTCTGTATTACATGGGGCAATGTCTTTGGGCGACAGACAGTATCGATGCAGCAAAAGAACATTTTGAAAGAGTGATTGAAATTGCTCCTGGATCAGCAGCTGCAGCAAAGGCAAAAGACAAGCTCGGCCACTTTAACAACGTCGGCGAAATGCGCAAAACTGCGAAGTCATTTCCTATCGATCCTGACTTGGGCACGACCGGTTTTGGTTGGTGGGACCTAGCAAAGATGCCCATCCACGTTTACATAGATGAGGGTGACGACGTGAAGGGCTACCGACCAATAATGAGAAATTATGTGTTCAACGCCTTAGAAAGTTGGAGAGCGGCCTCCGGAGCACGAATATGGTTCTATGTCGATCCCACGGACAAAAAAGGGGAGTTCGATTGGAGAACCAAAGTGGCCAACCGCGATCCTGATACATTGATCGAGAAAAATGCAGAAGATTTATTGGCAGATCCAATCAAGACCAACATACACGTACATTGGGTTCCGACATTGGGTCGTGCGTTAGGCATGGCCTGGACAAGCGCTTACGACTACAAAACGACAAGCGCAAAGAAGAAAAAAGAAAAGAAAAAGGATGAAGACGAGGACGAGAAAAAAGAGGAAAGTGCTTCTGAGTTAGACAAGAATTCAAAGGAAAGCGACAAGTCCAAGAAGGCTAGAGAAAAAGGCGAGCCCGGTGCTATTAACGTAACAGCGCACGTCTGGCTCACGACAAATTGCCTGGCTGATGGAAGCCAGCTACCTGAACAAATCAATGCTGCCAATGCGGCCGTTTTAGAAAGGCAAGACAGATGCATGGCCGAGGTCGCCATACACGAGTTCGGGCATGTACTCGGGCTCCCCCACACGTCAAACCCGAAAGATATCATGTTCGGAGGAATCTTTGCGCACAACAGCTTAGACCTTGTTGAGTCCAGATCTTTGTCAAACGGTGATTTGAGGTCACTAGCTGAGCACTACATCAACTTTCAAGGTCACGGAATTCCAATTGAGATTTTGGGAGAAGACTTGGCAGTAGCAGTAGTACGGGATGGACACAACCCCGCCCTGCTTACGACCAATTCTCGCAAAACAGAAAGAACAGCCTTGCCTCCCCCCGTGAAAGCGCCTCCTCAAGACATCAAATATAAGGAAGTGTTGTTCGATCTAGGTACAGGAAAGTATGCAAGTAGCCTGGAAAAACTGGACAAACTCTTGCTGACGGAGCCTAAGGATGCAACTGCGCACTATCTCAGAGCAATCACGCAGGTCAATCTGAGAAACTATAAGGCTGCAGAGGATGACTATAAAGCCGTAACGCGTCTACTGCCGGGAAGCGCCCTCGCAAATAAGGCGGCGGCAGGTCTCAAAAAAATAGAGAAATGATATTTTTTTTGCAGGTTTAATTTCCAGCCCATTTTCTCTCAAGAAAATTTCAGAACTCATCTGTCATGATGTTGTGTAGGCGAAGTTGCGCCCCACGGCAACAGAGCTCTCCGAGCATGAGCCTTGCAGAAAGGCATAGTTTTAGTGTGGACCAATGTTCTTTTCGCAGCTTCAACTGCGGCTACTGCACTGGAAATGGGTTGTGGTTTCTCTCGTCTGGGCGAGAGGAGGAGTACCTATGTATTACTGTCAGCAAGAGAACGTTCTTCAGGACGTTCTAGCCGTTTATGTATTCGGGGGCATGGTGATCATGCCCCATTCGCCAATCAACAATGAATTAAAACAAAGAACTGTTGTTAATTGCTGGAAGACGCATGATGAGGGCCAATTACGAACGGCTCTCGAAGCAGCGCTTCCTGGTCCCAGCGATGCTCCGACAGATGAGCAACGCGATCCCGATACAGAACGTGGAGCACGATGTTACTACGATTCCTTTCACATGAATCCACCTGTTAACATCGATGCCGCTCTAATAACTATCGAAATTTGGACGAACAAGTTCCTGATACGAGCCTGGGCCAGTTATGAGAGCGGAAGCGCGAAATATCATCCGATATTGAAAGCAGACATTCCCTTAAGACATGGCTTCGCGGCAATATATGATGTTGTAAATCTGCTGCTAAAGAGTTTCAGCTAACGCTCGACGCAGCTGCCCTTCCGGGCTCATACAATGCGCTCCTACCGAATTGTGCCCAACAAGGGTTCACCAGCTTTCTCGTACGCCAATACGCCGAGGGTCTCTATCGCAGCAGAGATCCTCGGTTTTCTATCGTTTGGACTCACTTTGCCAGCAAATTTCCGCGAAGTACTGCCAACTCAGCTGGCGTATCGGTGCAAATCCCGTCGACTCCCATGTCGATCAACTTCTGCCAGCGCTGGAGATCATTCACGGTCCAGACAATCACCTTGAGCCCAGCTTGTTTGGCTTCATAAACGGCCTCAGGTAAGAGACAATCATAGTCCTGAATGTAGTATTCGGCATTGAATTTCGCAGCGTACTCAGCCACATCAATCAAATTCGCAGCACAAAGCACACCGATCTTAATCTGCGAATCCAAGGCACGTAATCGCTTTAAGCAATGATGATCAAAACTGCTAACGGCAAGATCCAAGCGATCGCGATAGGGTTCAATTACGCTGAGCAGATCTTCCTCAATACTTTCATATCCGATAGGCGCATTCTTCAGTTCAATATCGATCAACATACCAGGTTTCAAAACGTCGAGGACCTCAGTTAGGAGCGGTATGCGTTCTTCTCTGAAAGACTTATCAAACCATAATCCGGCGCTAAGTCTTTTCAATTCGGGCAAGCTGGAGTCTTTAACGAGACCGACACCATTAGTGGTGCGTTGCAAATCGTCGTCATGAATTACAACCAGTTCCCCGGAGGCACAACGATGCACGTCGAATTCGACACCATCAACACCAAGTTCCACGCTCTTGCGGAAAGCCGCCAGCGTGTTCTCCGGCGCCCAGTCACGTCCGCCCCGGTGCGCGATGATTGAGGGAAAATGCTCCATCAAATAATGTCTACAGCTTTCACCGGTCGCAACAGGCCCAGCTTTACGGTAATTTCCAGTTTTGGCGGATTCACAAGAATTTTTTCGAGCGGCAACTCAATGCCATGCTCCACACAAATCAACCCGGCAATATTTTTTAGAACAAGCTTGTCCTTCTCTTTTCCGACTTCAAACTTGATCTGTTCCTTTAACTTGATCAAATAGCCGCCGAAATCCGCTTGCGAGAAATGTTCGTTGTACACAGCAATAACGTTTGATTGGCGGACCACTTCTTTCAAATGGATGCTAAGCAAGCGGACCAATCCAGGAATTTGCTCTGGAGTGCCAAATGCATCGTTCAATACTGTACGAATAGAAAGCCCATTGAAGGAAACATTCTCTGGTCGCTCATGCAAAAAGCGAATCACAGCGGAAAACGGATCACTGGCTGTCTTCAACAAGCGCCTGGCGCTTTCAGCCATTTCAGCAATATCCGATTCCAATTTAAGCACCCGTTTGTCCTGGCCGTCGTGCCCGTCGCATTCGCAATTCAAGATCTTGACCTCACTAAAACCCTTGTGCACTTCTGACTATGAGCGAAGAGTATTTTAGGCGCTCTATATAAGAATGCTACCCAATTTAACACTTGGCAACCGCGCCGCGATTTCCCCACATCTCTGTAGATTAGCTCTGGATGCGGCTTTCATTGAATGAAACCAATTGGCGCGTTCGCTGAATTAATATTAATTCAGCCGTAATGAGTTGGCTTAAAGGTTTTTTTGACCGAAGCCAAGTAGCATTAAACAACGCTTGTAAAGAAGCGTGCGCAAGGAAGGCGCAAGTACAAAAACTAATTCGCACGAGTTCTAGACTTCGATGTGAAATGGTTTCATTGATCAATCAAAGGAAGTCATCACAGGAAATTCATTGTGACAAGTAGAAAGGTAGCTGTTGTAATTCCCGCCCGCTTCGCATCAACACGATTTCCGGGCAAGCCACTGGTGAAGATTGCCGGGCGGACAATGATCGAACGAGTGTACAAGCAGGCACTCAAAACAAAACATGCTGACGAAGTTATTGTCGCAACGGATGACGCCCGCATCGCTGATGAGGTCCGTCGTTTCGGCGGCACCGTTATCATGACCAGGGACGACCACCCAACAGGTACCGACAGACTCGCTGAAGTTGCGAGTAAACGTCCCGATATCGATATCATTGTTAATGTTCAGGGCGATGAACCTTTGATTGATCCCTCAACGATTGACCGCGCTGTTCAACCACTTCTGGATGATGCATCACTCGATATGTCAACGATTTCAGCCCCAATCACGAATCCTGAAGAAATTGAAAGCAATTCAATCGTTAAAGTAGTCCGAGATCGGCAAGGGAATGCGCTTTACTTTTCACGCTTCGCAATTCCTTTCCACAGAGATCCTTGCGAGCGGAGCAAGCAGAATTACTTTGCTCACCTGGGCCTCTACGTTTACAGGCGAGATATTTTGCTTAAACTGGCCTCTTTGAGCCCCACGCCTCTGGAACAAGCAGAAGCGCTTGAGCAATTGCGTGCTCTGGAAAATGGCATTTGCATTCGAGTCATTGACGTCGAAAAGCGCTCACCGGCGGTAGACCGTCCTGAAGATGTGGATGTCGTAGAGCAAGCTCTGAAAGATGCAGCAAATACTGGCGTCAAGAATAGCGCAGCAGAAGCCATCGGGGCTGAAGCTCCGCTGCCAACAAGCCCCGTGACGCCAACCCCTTCGGGCTGGGCACGCTAATCCCTTCAGTTCAAAGGAACGACGCCGATAGAGTCCGCAGCAAGCGGCTTCGTTACGCATTAAGTCTTTAAATAGCAAGTTCACTTGAGTTCTTGTAGAATCTGATTCGTAGGTCGCAAGCAGGTTGCCATGAGATCAAAAGCACGATTTGCTCAAGCTCTTTCATACGCCCTCACTGTGGGGGCAGTTCTAACAGCTAACACTGCAGGCTTTGCAGCTATTTCGGATTCACACATGCCGAGAATGGCTCCGCAGTCGAATGATGCGCCAGTCATGCGCCCAATGGATCCAAAAAACGTACCAGACTTCGTAAACTATAACGCTGAAGCACAGAACAATCCGGCCGCTGCCACTACGCCTGGTGGCGCACGCATCAGCACAGGTACAGCACTGCGCGCTGGACTGCAATCCGCGACCTTGCCGGTTGAAACAAGAATGCGCCTGGTTGTTGAATATCCAGTTTCGGCAACATCCAGCGTTCCGGGTGATATCTTCGAAGGACATGTAAGAGATGATCTATCCTTCGGACGAACACTTATTCTGCCCAGAGGAAGCCTCGTTCGCGGACGCATAACCGACGTGGCTAAGCCCAGGTTGTTGAGCCGCGCTGGCAAGATCGGACTTAAACTGGATCAAATTGTCACACCAACCGGTGAAGTGATACCACTTGATGCGACCCTGGAGTTCAAAAAGGGAACCACCAACAAAGCGGGACAGCTAGATCCCGGAACCAACTTCGGAACAAGAGTTGAGTCCAGCGTTCGCACTGTCGCAGGCATGAACGAAAAAGGCGCCGCCCGCGGTGCCATTGTTGCCGCTAACATCGCAACACTAGGCGCACCGATTGTAGCCACTGCTATCGGCAGCTCAGCTATCGCATTATTTCGCTCAGGAGACGACATAAGCTTGACTCCCGGACAGGAACTAGAGATCTTACTTACGAACGCGCTTGGCGTTCAAGTCGAGTAATAAATGAATCAACGCCCCGATCAAAACGATCCGAACCAAATCTCAGAACCGGCACTTCATCGCCTTGTTTTAGAGCAATCTGTGGGTTCGGGAGCAAGCTGGTTTTACTGGATTGGTGCATTGTCACTGATCAATTCAATACTCGGTTATACCAACATGACAGTCAGCTTCCCTGTCGGATTAGGCGTAACACAGCTAGTTGATGCCGTTGCCTTAACCGCCAAAAGTACTACTGCGTCAATTCTTGCAGCATCAATCGATGCAATCATCGCAGGCATATTTTGTGCCTTCGGCTACTTTTCACGCACAATGAATTGGCTGTTTATTCTCGGAATGGCTCTATATGCACTAGATGCGGCTATCCTCGGAGTCGTGACCTCGATGATAGGTAAGTTCGACTGGATGAGCGTCGGCTTCCACGTGTTTGCGCTTTATTGCATCTTCCGCGGCTACCAATCATCACGAGAGCTAAATGCCGTAAAACATCTCGGCTCCGGCACGAATCGTCCAGACTAGACGGGCACATATGGCGTCGCCCCTGCTTGTGCAAGATGCTGGCTTCGGCGTAGTATATAGATAGGGCTAGCTTCGAAGATTCGAAGTATGGAGATTCACTGCGAACCACAGATAGAGCCTAGCTTCGAAGATTCGAAGTATGGAGCGCGGACGTCCCGTCCGCCCATAGGCAGATTCTACTATCTACGCTACAGCTCTAGGGAGACTCTACCTCTCGCGAAACTCCGAATGCGTAGCTGCAACGCGCTTCGCGCTTATGGGCGGACAAGATGTCCGCGCTCCATACTAGCTGCAAAAATCTGCACTAGACCAAGCTGAGATGAGATCGCCAACAGCATCATCTTGTCCGCGCTTTCGTCTTGTCCGCTCTTTTCGAAGGCTCCTGAAAATCACGATCGGTTTTTCGTCCGAATACTCGCAATGCTTCTTGCAGAAAATTTGTACGAACACGCCGGTGAGGCTATATAGGCAGACGGGACGTCCGCTACATCGTTGTTCCTTTGGCCTTCTTCTCAGCGATTATTTTCGTCGTCGCTTTCACGTTCGTCTTATAGGTTGCATTTTGAGGAGCTAACGCGACAGCCTTCTTGAACTGCTGCAAAGCTTCCTCCGGATAGTTCTTTTGCAAGAAGAGCACGCCAATGTTGTTGTGCACTTGCGCAGAATTCGGTCTCAACTTTTGGCAGACCTTGTACTCCTTCATCGCCTCTTCCGGGCGCTTCAGATCGATGAGTACGTTAGCCAGGTTATAGTGCGCTTCAAAACAGAAATAGTTGCGCTGAATGACTGCGCGATACTGTTCTTCAGCACCAACATAGTGTTTGTGCTTGCGGTGAAGAGCAGCCAAATTTATACGAGCCTGATCCATGTCCGGCCGGTAACGCAATACATCCTGATATCGTCGTGCTGCAAACTTGTCGTATCCGGCAAGTTGATAGACGAGTGCTTTCTTATACGAGGCTTCGTGAAAACGCGGGCGCAGTTCCAAGGCGCGGCTGAAACAATCTAGCGCCTTTTGATACTGCTTCATCTTCAAGTACATACAGCCTTCTTCGTACTGCGCTTGAGGATCGTGATGTGCGCCGATATGCGAATCGTCTTCGGCCATGTAGGCATTAGCTTCTTGCTCTTTATCCGCTTTCGGAACGTCTTCCTCTTCTTCGGCCTCGGCGTCAGCTTCCTCTTCTACCACCTTTTTAGCAGTCTTTTTCTTTGGCTTCGATTCGATCGCCGGCTCTGTGTCGTCGCTTAAAACTGGTTTAGATTTCGTCTTTGCTGGCGGAGCTTCCTCTGCTGATTCTGCAGCAGCTTTTTCCCCTTCGATTGAACTGGGCTCGGGCATTTCTCCCCGCAAAACCGCTTTAAGCTCATCAGCCTTAGACTTCTCAGCCTTCTCGGCGGTTTCGGCAATTGACTCCGTATTCGGTGGTACGTCGGCCGATTCCGTTTCGCCAGCAGTGGCAAAAGAACAAAAATTCAGCTCAAAGATGGCCAGGGCGGCTATCAAAGCGAATAACTTGGACATACACGAAGCTCCCAGAAGGGGGTAAAGTCAGGCAGGGCGACTGTTTTGAGTCTGGATCCCGTCTGTCTATAATAAAGTAGTTCCGCGGGTTTTGCCCGTCAAGAGTTTAATCTTCACTACTAAAAGACATATGCAGCTATACCAAAAGCATAACTACCCCGGCAAATTGATCGTTGTTGAAGGCGTCGATGGGTCCGGAAAATCAACTCAGCTTAATCTTCTGAAGAACTGGCTGGAGGACTCTGGACAGAATGTCATTTTTACCGAATGGAATTCTTCCAAGCTGATCTCCAAAACCATCAAAGAAGCAAAACGCAGCAATAGCCTAATTCCGGTTACCTTCAGCCTGCTGCACGCGACGGACTTTGCCGACAGATTGGAAAACATCATCAAGCCTGCATTGAAAGCTGGGCTCACTGTGCTGGCAGACCGATACTCCTTCACCGCGTTTGCGCGCGACGTCGCACGTGGTGTCGATAAAGAATGGGTTCGCAACCTTTATGGATTTGCCATCAAACCCGATGGTGCATTCTATTTCCAGGTACCTATTAATGTCTCGCTCGCTCGAATTGCCACCAGCCGCGTTCCTGGTTTTTACGAAGCAGGGATGGACGTAGGTCTTTCAAACGATCCGCGCGAATCATTCCAACTTTTCCAAACAAAAGTAATCAACGAATATGACTCAATGATTGGCGAGTTCGATTTCAACGTCATGCCAGCCATTCAGCCCATTCATGAACAGCAGATTTTGTTCCGGCAAAGAGTAACGCAAATAATAAACGGACGATGATTTTGGAGGAAGGAACTTTGCCATCGGATTATCCAGGAAAGCTTATTGTCATTGAGGGTACAGACGGTGTGGGACGAACCACGCATGCAGACTTGCTCAAAAAATGGCTCGAAGTCGAGGGGTACGGAGTCGCGGTTAGCGAGTGGAAAAGCTCGAACTTAATCGCACAAGCAATCGACAAAGCAAAATCAAAGAACGCGCTCAACACCATTACCTTTTCCTTGCTATATGCTACCGATCTTGCTGATCGACTGAATAAAGAAATCATCCCAGCATTGAAAGCCGGCTTCTTTGTAATCGTAGACCGGTACTATTACACAGCATTCGCTCGTGATATCGTGCGCGGTGCTGATCCTAGTTGGGTAAAGAAGATTTATAACTTTGCGCCCGAACCGGATCTCGTTTTTTATTTGAAGATGAATCTTGATGATCTCCTGAAAAGAATCATCAAAACAAGGGGAGGTCTAGATTTCTACGAATCAGGACGAGACATTGGCATGTCCACGGATCTTTACCAATCATTCAAACTCTACCAGTCAAAAATTCTTGGCGAGTATGAACGAATGAGCGATGACGCCCAGTTCAACACGATTGACGCCGGGTATGCAATCGATACGGTACAGCGTGAGCTAAGAGAAATCGTCAAGCCGCTATTGGAGAGTCAAGAAACCCGTAAATCGAAAGCGTCCAAAGCGGACAAAAGGACGCATAGGGAAAAAACAGAAACAGGTCCGATGGCTCAATCGTTTTCTCCGGTGAATATCGCGCTAGGAACAACGAAGATCTAGACTACTAGCGGCAATGTAAGTCATGTTCAAGAAGCTAAAAATCAGGCTTTGCTAATAAGCTGCATGGTTTCTTAGCCGTAAGTTCAAGCGTCGGAATTCACGCAACACGAAAAATTCATATAACTGGCGACGATTAGCGGGATTGTTGTGCAGCGTTTTCCCATTTCTGTTTTGCCTGATTCATACGAGGTCCAATGTCGGCGTTTTCCTTCACAAAATCGGTCAGATCTTGTTTGGTATCAGGTTGCGCAATTTGATTGAACAACTGATTGAGCCCACCGGCGCCTTCGCCAAAAGCTACTTCCATTTCAGATGATGCGGCCTTATATCCCACCGGAAAACTAAATTCAGAAGGATTTATCTGGACCTTTTTTGCAGCCACGGTATCGAGTGTTACCATTCTGACTCCATCGCCGGTAGTGCTAACCATTCTCAGCAGCACACCCTGCGTAGGGAGTCCACTGCTGGTTTTAGGGTTCGCCGAAAGTCTCGAGAAGCGCGCCGGCACATTTATATCATTGGTAAACCACATTTCGCTGGTAGTGGCACCCGTCTTTGTTCCATCAAGTCCTTCTGCTATGCGGTCAAAATTGCTATGACCTGACTTTGAAATGTACTGCGTAGCATTCAATCCTGCTATCGTTCCAGTGGCGGCTCTCGTATATGGAGTGTCCTGAGCACCGGAAATTTGGCCCATCGCTTGAACAGCAGCCTGTTGCTGCCTGCGAGCTTGTAGCATACCGTCCATCGTCGTCTTGTAGCAAATTTTGCGCGAGTCACTATAGACCGCGACATTGAAGTCTGGATTGGTCACGACGTAAGTCACATCCAATTCCTGATTGTTGACCTTGCAACCGGCACCGCTCATGATGGCAGTTTGTTTGCCCAGCATTTGACTTGTTTGGTAAAGCACCCAACCGTCATTGGGATTGCTGAAAAAGGAAAACATCGGCGAAGCGGACGAAGCTTGCGGTGCGGGCTGAGTCGGCGGCTGTTGCGCAGTTGTTTGCGGGTTGGACGTTGCAGGCGACGGGATTGTCGAAGCAACCTGCGCGCCCTGCCCGCTACCTGGAGTCTGGCTACTTGACATAAAAGGAGTTGAAGGTGGAAGCGTTAAGGCATATCCAACAAGCCCGGCTGTCCCCAGGCCAACAACTCCACCAATAACGGCTTTCTTCATCCTTGAATGTGCCCGTGGTGGTCTCCTAAAGCATGCTCATTCTAGCACTCGCCCAAAATCGAATGTCAACAGCTAGATAGACTTGGTCAAACGCTATAATCGCAAAGGTCGGAAAACAAAACGCGGCGGTGCACAATGTCCGAAAGAATGTGGTATTTCGAGAAAAACAATCAGCAGCAAGGCCCCATTCCGGAAAGACAGCTGCAGGACATGTTCGCTAACAACGATTTGCCTCCAGATTCCTTGGTTTGGGCTGAACATCTAAGCGACTGGACGCCTGCAGATCGTGTAGAGAGTTTTGCTCTTGTAAAAGCGTCTAGCAGCGAGCCACGCTCATTTCGAACCAATCCCAATGACTTTAATGATACGTTCAATAGCGATCAAACGAAGGCATTTGCCACAAACTATTTCGCCCAGGTCAAAGAGATTCTCACAAATCCGAAAGGCTTCTTCGACTCAATGCCGCTCTCTGGTGGTCTTGCAGCTCCAATGACCTTCTTTGCGGCATCCATGGGTGTGTTCTTGGTGGGCACCGCCATCTGTACCATGAACCTTATCGTGCCAGTCGTGCTTGCGATTATGTTCCCGATCAGTGTTTATCTTGGCGGAATGTTAGTTAACTTCGTAGCCATCTCCTCGGGTGGTCGCGGCAACCTGGAAGGTACCTTGAGGGTGTATTGCTACAGCTATGCAACGTTGATAGCAGCTTGGGTTCCAATCATCGGAATTCTTCCAAGCATATATAGTTGGTATTTGTTCTTTCTCGGCTTCCGGCGCGTGCATCAACTCGACACCGGTAAGACCATAATCGTGATTATCGTTGCCGGTGTCATCGCAGGAATTGTAATTAGCTTGGGTGCCTGTGGTGCCGGGCTCTTAGCCCTCCTGGGAGCCGGGCTGCTTAGCAGATAACGCTGATTACCCGGGCCGATTTTATACAGCATTTGTTTCCCATAGAACTTCCGGCACGATTGTCTTGAACATGTGACGAGCACTTGCCTAAGTATTAACACGCTAATTGCACGTACCTTGCTCCACCATAAGTAAGGGTATGGTTTTTCTATTGGGTGAAAAAAATGGCACAACCAGAAGTGATTGGGCGGAGTATCGAAGCCAGAGAGACAAAAGGAACAGACTCCGGCAACAAAGACAATGAGAAGCTCAATCTGGTAGACATCTTTACCGACCCAGTGAAAAGAGACATAGACAGCACCTTGCGAAAAGCATGGCACGCTTCTGAATCCAAATCGAAACCAGAACTCGATCAAGAAAGCAAAGCGCTCACCGAAAAGACGGGCAAGTCATTGAAAGATTCGCTTGCGAATCACGTAGGGCATGATTATGCAGATCGATTGCTCCGAATGATGGATGACAAAGGAAAAGTCGAAATCCCAGAAACCAATCGCATGGATGCTAACAAGCTAATTAAGAAGGGCAGCACCATTGAGCCAGGCAAGCTCAATGAAATGAAACTCGGCGATAGAACTTACGATGTTTATGTTCCAAAAACTGTTCATGCATACAAAGAAGATGGACAACTGTCCGTACCGGCAATCATCGCTATTCATGGAGTGGAAAACGACACCACAAAGAATGCGCCGGAAAGCCGTCACATGGCAGACGCAAGTGGCTTAAATTTGGTGGCTGACCGATTAGGAATGGCTGTCATTTATCCACATGCAAAGCCAAGAATGTTTGACGGCACAAAGGATCCTGAAACCGGCATTTCCAGCTTAGGAAAGGTCGGCGAATACATCAATAAGAAGTTCAACACCAAACCGCTTCTGGCATGGAACACTCACGATCACGATCTGCTGCCGAGCGACAAAAGTTATAACGACCTCAATGTCGTGGACAACATCAAAAAGGATGTAGAATCGCACATCAACATCAGCAATCAAGTGGGCGTACTCGGTCATTCCGATGGTGGACGCATGAGTCAAATGTATACAGTCAACCATCCGGAAGATGTGGCCGCCCTGGCAACATTCACGAGTACCTGGATGAATGGGGCGGAGCGTCCGCAAGTTGGCAAACCGATGTGGGCAATTCTGGGCGACGAAGATCGCACTTTGAACATCGATGGAAACCAGTCCATGAAATCGAGAATATATGACTTCATTCTTCCAACGAACTCAGAGCCAGACAAGCACAATCCGCGCGCGCAGGGAGAAGTATGGGCTAGCGCCGCTACTTGCACGGACTCAACAGTGACAGATTCCGAGAAGGTGAATATTCAAAAATACAGCGGTGGAAAAGACTGTGATGTTCGCGTTGACATTGTCAAAGGAAACGGTCATGCGATTCCTACATACCAGAACTTGCAGAAAGACGGTCAATGGGCTTTCGGCAATTTTACTTACATTAAGCACGACAATGACTACTCGTACGAAGTAGCAAAATGGATGAAGGGTCACATCTTAGCGAAGAAATAGCAAAGAGAATCCCCACGCACAATTAGATCTTGAATGGCTCAAAAACAGCATTCCGGGTGATTAACTCAGCAATCTTGGTGGGATATATCGTCACGGCTTTTATCGTTCTGGGAAGATCCCAAATCCAAATTGACCGCGTAGTCTTTTCAATGAAAACGAGCTTGACATTTCCGCGCGCCAAGGTCTGCCTTGTTGGACCTCAGCCGAGCGATCGTACGTACGCGAAGTTATGCGCTCAGACGACAGACTGTGCATACATACCAAAAGCTACAATTCGCGGCATTGATGCTCGTCTGTTACAATGAGGCGCTCAACGAGTAATGTTGCCACAACAGCAATGGCACCAGTGTTCGGCTTACATGCTGGAGGTGCTATATGCAAAATGTACAAGACCAAGACGCTAAAGACAAGCGGGAGCAAGTGCAAGAGTCCGCGATGTTTGGGCAACCATTGCCAACCCTTTCAGAACGCGCTTTTCCCCGGCTGACCGAGGCAGAAATAGCGCTCATTCTGCCTTATTGCTCCGCACACAACTACGAGGATGGCGACACTGTTTTCGAAGCCGGTGTTGAACCTCGCGGCTTGGTGATAGTTGTCCAGGGTAAGCTCAAAATTCTAAACCCCGTCGATGACAACAAACAAATCGCCACGTTGACAGAGGGGCAATTCAATGGTGATATCGATCTTTTGATGCGACGCCCTCCGATTGTCACGGGAAAGGCAGATGGACCTCTGAAAGTGCAGCTCGTACCGCTGGACAAAATGTGCGAAGTGTTGATCAAGATGCCAAATCTGTCCGACAAACTGGTGACTGCTTTTGAAACTCGCCGCGAGCTCTTTTTGAGATCGAACAACATTGGTTTGAGAGTAGTCGGCCCCGCACACTGCAAAGAGACTACCGAGATACGCGAATTCTTGTTTCGCAACTTCGTTCCATTTATCTGGCACGACACAGACACGGAACGCGGACAGGAACTCTACCGTAAATGGGGATCGCCAGAAAAGTTGCCGGCAGTGGAGGTACGAGAAAAGGTTCTGCAACGACCTGGACTTCCCGAGCTGGCCAAAGCAGCCGGTATTTGGAAGCACTTCGATGACATTGATGTTGATTTACTTGTGATCGGAGCGGGTCCCTCTGGAATAGCCGCCGCCGTATATGGTGCCTCGGAAGGACTGAAGACGCTTGTGCTCGACAGGATAGGTCCCGGCGGGCAAGCCGGTGGTTCATCAAAAATCGAAAACTTCATCGGCTTTCCAGCGGGACTGTCTGGAAATGATTTAGCGTTGAGGGGGGCAATGCAAGTGCTCAAATTTGATGGCTCTCTCTACGCTCCCGTTGAGATTTCCTCGTTAGAGCCGCGCCCCAAAGACGATCCACGACAACCGCATACCATCAAACTAAACTGCGGCGCCACAGTGCATGCGAAGGTGGTACTACTGGCCACCGGTCTGACCTGGCGCAAGCTCGATGCGGAAAATGCAGATCGATTTGAGCGAAACGGTGTGCACTATGCTTGCACTAGCGTCGAAGCCGTACTGTATGACCACATGGAGGTAGGCGTCATCGGCGCTGGCAACTCAGCAGGACAAGCGGCAACTTTTCTGGCATCCTGCTGCCCCGATCGTAACGTGCACATTTTTGCCCGTGGAAAAGTTGGATATAGCATGTCGCAATATCTGCACGATCGGTGCTTGTCCTTTCCCAACATTTTCATTCACGAGAACACTGTGATAAAGCGCGTCATCGGCGCCGACGCCATCGAAGCCGTCGATGCTGAAAGCAAAGGCGAAATCAAGCGAATTCCGCTGTCCGCGCTCTTTGTATTCATTGGTGGTGAGCCCTGCGTCGAGAAATGGTTGCCCGATACAATAGCCCGCGATGCAAAGAATTGCCTGCTCATCGGGCCGGACGCCCAGAAATCAGGCAAGTGGCCTCTGCAAAATCGCGAACCTTGCGCTCTGGAAACTACTGTGCCCGGAATTCTGGCCGCTGGTGACGTCCGCTCCGGCTCAACCAAACGCGTAGGCTTCGCGGTCGGTGATGGAGCGCAGTCAGTTTCGTGCGTTCACGACTTAATCGCCGAAATACAGTAGCACAATGGAACACCAGCACCTCCAGCCAAACATCAGCGCTAACAGTCGAGAGGACGATAGGTCCTTTAGCCATGCGCTGCATCGTTGGGCGATGCACGTGGTTGTGAAACCACAAGCGCTTATACCGGCAGTATCATGTTTGATGATTTACGCCGTTCTTGTTATTCACTTCCTGCATGAGCATCCTGGCATTCGTATCAGTGAGCCGAATGAAATCTTGTCTATGTCCAGTCTAGCCATTGGACTAATCATGGGCTTCCGCACGCAGAGCTCTTATGACCGCTGGTGGGAAGGTCGCAGATTGTGGGGTGACCTGGTTAACAAAACCCGCAATTTTTCCGTCAAGCTGTGCGAGTTTGTATCCCTCAACGAAAGCCACAAACTACGATTTGCGCGGTTGCTCAGAGAGTTTTCGCTCAGCCTGAAGCACCACCTCCGTGATACCAGATATGATTTCGATGCTGGCGGTCTTGAGGCAATAGAGCACTCCGATCACATCCCCTTGCACATCGCTACGCTGCTTCACCGGGAAACCGAAGATTTGCTCGACAATGAGCATATTTCAGAGACGAAATTCTGGATACTCAATGATGAACTCTCGGGCTTCCTCGATGTTGTCGGTGGATGCGAACGCCTGAAAAGCAGTCCTGTCTCGGCCTGGTTTAGAGTGGGCATCTGGCTCTGGCTTCTTTTTTACTACCTGATGTTGCCCTACCTTCTGTCACCACATTTTGGTTACTGGAGCATTCCGATTGTGCTGCTCGCGGTGTATTTTGGCATTGCGCTTGAACTTACCGTTGAGCAATTGCACGAGCCGTTTGGTCGCGAGCTAAACGATCTGCCCCTCGACACCATCACCGACAACATCCGCAAATCGATCGATCAGATTTTTGGTCTTAGTAACAGAAAATAATATGCGCCTTCGCAATCATCTCGAATTGCAAGAATTGAACTTGCACTACTCTTTCTGACCAGCTTTCCACTATGGCAATCGAATAGCGTCCCGAGGCGTGATTTCAAAATTGATGAAGTCAAAGAACTGTACTTGCTGCTTTCGAAAATCAATGATGCAAAATCCTGGACCGTGCTTCTGAAGCAATGTGCCAGCGTTTATGAATGTAACGCCTTCCAGCCGGCGCACCATCCGCCTGTGACTGTGTCCCTTTATCACATAGCGGTACTCGCAATCACGCAACAACTTATTCAGCTCCTCATTGGAAGAGAGTGCATAGCCATTTTCATCGGGCAGAAGCGTTTTCATATCGTTCTCGCCGAGTCCGTGACAAAGCAGTGCTTTGCCGCTCATGGCCTGTAGCACTAATGTCGAAGGCAAGCGCCGTAGCCACTGCAGGTTCTCCTTTTCTATATCCTCGAGATAATGTACGTCGGCGAACAAACGCATTTCATTGTTCAGCAACCATCGCTCGTGGTTGCCTTTCACGGCTGGAATTTTGTTTTCACGAAGAAGCACGCAGCAACGGTTGACGTCACCAGTTCCATCAACGATATCACCGACGGTGACAATCTGATCAACTTGCGAGCGACAGAAGTCAATTGCCTTTTCCAGCAATTCATCTTCGGCATGAATATCCCCAATGGCTGCTATGCGTTTTAGCGTCATAGGCTAATCAAACCTTCACTTCCCGAAAACTCATTTTAGCTAATTTACTACTCCACCTATCACTTTTCGGATCGCTCTAATTCTCTTTTCAACCGGGTTACCTTCACCGGCACTACTTTCGAATATTTCCAACTAACGCCCTAAATTAAGCTTAGCGATTTCTGGTTATTAGTTCGTACAAATCGAACAGCTCATCTCTGAATGAGCACCACATATAGTGCCTGTTGAATGATAGCAAATTGTGGGTTAGGCATGGGTTTAGGCAACGCCGCTTTTACCCAAGGCACTACAGTCCGTAGCATCCCCCTGCACGTTCGACGCAACGATATACCAAATTAGTTGACCATTCATTTCCGTGACTCAAGCAAACGGATCTCGCCGCGGATGAATAATCAAGAGATGGCATCCGCCTCCCAATTTATTGCAACATATGCATGGGTTGCTGTAATGAAATCGCGCTATATTTACCTCTTTGACGCGCGAAATCATTACAAATGATGTATACTTGTAATGAAACTGCTCTCGAAAACCCAACTTGGCGCGCGAAATCATTACATGCTCTACATTGGAACTACCCCAGACGACAAGAACGCCCTAAGAGTAGCTGCGCATCGCGGCCAGTTAGTTGCGCTCAGTCGGGGGATCTACTCCGATGAACCGAGAGCAGACCCCGAGCGGCTGATTCACGATAACCTACTAGCGATCATAGCTAGACTGTTTCCTGATTGGCATCTTTCGTTCAGCACAGCCGCCACCCTCAGCCCCATCAATGGATTGGCTTTTATCTCTTCCAGAAGCGCTACTCATTCACCGGTTGTATTGCCGGGAGTCAGAATAGTGCGCAATAGAGATCTTCCGTACCCTGAAGTGGATTGGATACAAGCGCCAACGCTGACAGCTTCGCGCTTGAACGAGGAAGCTCAGGCTGTAAAAGTAGCTGTATCAAGCCCACTTCAAACTGTGTTTGAATGCCTCTCTGCATCGAAGTCTTATGCAGAGAAGTCCTTGCCGGAATCAAAGCTGCTGGAATTGATACAGGGACTTGGTCAAGCAGATCGCGAACGCGCCCAGGCATTTGCCAATCGCAATGATCTGAAGCCGGAATACTGGCGACTGACCGAACTAATGGACAAACACCAGTTCGTCTCTAAAGTTCAAATCGCCAAGCGTCGTGAATTTCAAGTCTATTTCTACGGCTGGGAAATCGGGCAGCTTGCTGGATTGTCTAGCGAATATCGATTTGAATACTCGCCGAATTGGAAGGTTGAACTGTCTCCCCAGCTCCCGCTCAAAGCTCAACCGGCTTACGAGGGGAGACAAATGCCAGCCTTTTTTGAGAACTTGCTTCCCGAAGGCTGGATGGAGAGCCAACTACAGGCGACCTTCAAAATCGCAAAGGAAGACAAGCTTGCACTGCTAGCAACAAGCCAAAAATACTTGTCGAATCTAACTCTGAGAACACCGGCGACGGAAGACAACGAAATTACTTTCGACACACTGCAACTGAAACTTGCTGATTTAGCACCGGCACCGCAAACGATCCTTGAAGTCGCAGATCACATCATCGATGAAAAGACTCTACAAGACGTCATGCGAGGGCTCGGTTCAAAGGGTCCTGTCCGCATCTCAGGCGTGCAGGCAAAATTACCAGTGGCGCTCAGCATGCAAAAGGGGCAGCCCAAGCTCGAACTTGGAGTTCTGGCGAATACTTGCAGCCACATCATCAAATACCAGTCGCCTACGTTTTCAAATATGGTCGAAAACGAATGGGCCACGATGGAACTAGCTCGGCGTGCAGGACTCAATGTCGCTACCGTGCGAATGATTGACGCAACTAACAAAACTGATCTCTTTCGAGGTCTGGCTCTTTTGATCGAACGCTACGACGTACCGAACAAGCAAGACTTGGAAGGGATGCAACACAGCTTAAAGCTGGCGCTGCAAGAGGACGCCGCCTCGTTGCTCTACCTATCGCGCGCAGACAAATACGGAACATCAGCAGAGCGAGTAGCGAAGACATTGGTCGATCTCAAACTGAGCGAAGCAGACCTCTGGCTGTATCTAAGCCACCTCATTTTCTCGTGGTTCGTTGCAAATGGCGATTTGCATGCAAAAAACATCTCAGTGATCAAGTGGCTCAGAGCGGGCAAACTGGGGCTCTACCCAGAGCTTGCTGATATTGCCTACTCGCCAATCTATGATCTAGTGAACACACGGATCTACCTGGCTGGCGACAAGTTTGCGATCACAATCAACGGACGTAACGACAAAATAAAGCGCAAAGATTTCGCGGCTGTCGCAGATAGGTGGGGCGGCGCCAAAGAGCGAGTCTTGCAGATCATGCAAGATCTGGCGAAAAGTATTCAACAAAACATTGATGAAGTGTTGGCGCAGTCACGACTGCCAGAAGATCTATCGCAGAAGTATCGCGACGCAGTCATCGCAAACATTGAGACATCGCTTGGGTAGCGTTCGTAGCTAGCTTCCGCATATTCATACACGAAAGGAGCGGTTACAACGATTCCTTGCGGTCGATATACAAGTACAAGCAACGGAGCGCGGAACAACGGCCATCCTCATGGACTTCAGACCAACCGTGGAAGGCACTAATTACGCAACATGCGACTCGATCATTTCCTCGCTAACCGCGAACATTGAATCCGCTCTCGGCAGCGCTGTGTCTGTGCGCTAAGAACTGCGAAGCAATTCAGAAGGGGCGTCCGCAAGGGCGCCCTTTCGCTATAGGTCCACGCCGGGGTTTCGCCAACGCTTATTGCTCAGTGCGGTAGCTCAGCCGTAGATTCCCCCATAATAGTCCGCTGACTTTAAGCTATCTCCTTATTGCCTAGTGGGTATATTTGACATGTATGCGGCGCGTATGCTACATTGAGTGCATGAAACTTCAATAAAAATTCAGGCAAACCTCATGAAGGCACTCGCCACCAAAGCAAAACCTACTGCCGCGGGACTTCTGTCCCGGCGACTTCGAGCTGGCGGCGTATACCGGCGGGAAGATCTCGCACCGGCTTCGAATGCAGTAGATCGGCATTTGAAGCAATTGCAAGATTCTGGGCGACTAACAAAGCTTGCCCAAGGGCTTTATTACGTTCCTCGCCAGTCCGCATTTGGACCCGTTCCTCCGGCCGATAGCGAACTTGTTGCTGCATTTTTGCGTGACGACAATTTCTTGTTGCTATCACCGGCGAGCTATAACACGCTTGGACTGGGTGGAACTCAGCTATACAACCGCACCGTTGTCTACAACCACAAGAGACACGGTCGTTTCACATTTGGCAATCGCACTTTCGATTTTCGAATGAAGCCGCGATTTCCGAACAAGCTTTCCTCAGAGTTTCTGTTGGTTGATTTGCTCAATAATCTGAACGAACTCGCCGAGGAGCGTGATGACTTGATGCGCAATGCTCAAGCAAAATCGCATCAATTTGATCGTCAGAAGCTACTACAGGCCGCCTCAAAATTCGGAACTGTAGCAACGAAAAAATTGATCAAGGAATGGCTTGATGCCTGAATTTCTGCACAAGCGAACAGATTTCGCGGACCTGCTACGAATTGTCGCGGAGCGAGACAGCATCACGCCTACCTTGGTTGAAAAAGACTATTGGATCATGCACTGCCTGTGGGGGCTAAAGAGTCAGGGATTCACTTTCGAATTGAAAGGCGGAACGTCTCTTTCGAAGGGATTTGGCATCATCAAGCGTTTCTCTGAAGACATCGATATTCGCTTCGAACCGCCAGCCGAAATGGAAGTAAAAACAGGCAAGAACCGCGACAAGGACATCCATATCGAATCGCGCCGAAAGTTTTACGACTGGCTGACTGCGGAGATCAAGATTCCTGATGTAACTGCATCTCGTGCCACCGAATATGATGATGAGCGACTTCGCAATGGTGGCATCAGGCTGATTTACGAAACCAAAACCGAAGAATTGCAGGGCGTGAAACCCGGCATCCTATTGGAAGTAGGCTTTGACGATACTACACCAAATACACCAGTCGACATTTCATCTTGGGCGATGGAGTCGGCCAGAGCAAGCAAGGTCGACGTAGTCGACAATCGTGCGATGGGCATTCTGTGCTACAACCCAGAATTTACCTTCGTCGAGAAATTGCAGACTATCTCTACAAAATTCCGTAAGTTTCGCGATACAGGAAAAATGCCGCCGAATTTCCTTCGGCACTACTACGATGTGTATTGCCTGCTTGAGGTTGATGCGGTGAAAACCTTCATCGGAACTGAGAGGTACGAGGAGAGAAAGAAACAGCGCTTCCCTGCGGCAGACGAGCTGCGAATAGCAGCCAACCCGGCGTTTCTCTTCGAGAAACCAAAAGAATTGGAAAAGTTCGAAAAGGAGTACAAGGGCACGGAAGCCCTTTACTATGCCGGACAGCCGTCGCTTGCTGAAATAGCGGCAAGGATCAAGGAGCATATCGAGCGGCTTTGATCTAGCCCAAAATGCGTTGCGACGATGGGCACCATGTACGGTGGCAACAGCTCCCGCGCGGAATCGTACTGCCAATGCTCCTTCATCAGGGTTAGGCAAATGGGTTAGGCGAGCCGTGCGCTAGGCATTGCGTTAGGCGTTGGATTGGGCGCTCAAGCTGGAGCGCCCGCCCATGAGCTCTGCCGTCTTCGGCACGGTAGAAAAACGATAGACGACTCAACGCGGGAATGACTTTGATGATCATTCCGAAGGCTCACCCAATCTAAATCCCTGCGGGTAAGGCAAAGGGCAAGGCAACCCCTCTGTCCCTAACCCAATAAAAAAACCGGCACCTCTTTCGAAATGGCCGGCCCTTCAAGCTTTTATTTGGTTGCGGGGGTAAGATTTGAACTTACGACCTTTGGGTTATGAGCCCAACGGTTTTAGGTTTTCTGAGACTTTATCAAATTACCGTAGAGACCACAAAGACTTATATTGCAATGCTTTCAAGAAAACGGCCACTTTCCCTGCCTTACCCAAATTTTCCGATTTATGCTAAATTTGGGTAAGGCACAGGGTAAGGCAAAATGACCGGCAAAAAAGAGAGCATCACCAAGAAGTTCACCGTCAAACACATTCGGTCGCTAACCTGCCCAACCCACATGAAGCAATTCTATGCGGCTGTGTTACCCGACGTGCACCTCTATGTGTCCATTGGCAGAGGAGGCACAAAGTCATTCATCTATCGCTGCAAACAAGATGGCAACTGGCGAACCATAGACTTAGATTGTAAGTTCGATGAATCGCTGCCTGACACTCTAATTCGTAGCGCGATGATCGAAGCCCAGACTCGAGCCTCGGAACTAACGGCCAGAAGAAACAAAGGCGAAAACGTTTTTGAACAAGTAAAAGTCGTGAAGACTTTGCCAACCTTGCAAGAACTCTTTGACCACTATAAAAGCGAGCATTTGGAAAAGAAGGGCAAACGCGCGCAAGAAAACGAAAACAACTTCAAGCGCTGGTTTGTAAAACGGAAACTCAACAGCAGAAGAGCTACCGACTTTTCCCACGCCGATGCATCTTGGCTGCATAAACAAATGGCAAAGACGCCAGGCAGCGCGAATCGAGCGGTTCAGCTTGGAAGAGCCATGTTCAACCATGGCATCAAAACGCGATTTCTCAATCGAACAGACAACCCTTTTTCTGGTGTCTCTCTTTATCCGGAGAATCAGCGACACAGGGTGCTGAGCGATGACGAAGCTGGCAGACTGATTCAAGCCATCAGCGAGGTACCGGCAAAGCACTGCCAAGAACGAACGCTAGCCGACTTGATTTTGCTATGGATGCTAACTGGCGTTCGCAAGACCGTTATGCTTAGAATGGAGTGGGCGGAAATCGATGAGAATGACTGGGTCTGGAAAATCCCTGCCGCAAAAATGAAGGGTGGCAAAATGCAAGAAATCCTGCTTGGACCTGCGGAAATCGAGATCCTCTCGCAGCGAAAAGAGTTGCTGCGAGAAGCAGACAAGTTCACCGAATTTGTGTTCCCCAGCGATAAAAGCGCCAGTGGACATATGGAAGATCCAGGAAATGCCTGGGAAACGCTTAGAACGAACTTGGGCCTTCACGATTTATGGATTCACGACTTACGCCGAAGCCTTGCTTCCGCGATGGCCAACACTGGTGCCAGCGTCGCCATCGTAAAGCAAGCACTCGCGCATACAGACGAACGCACAACGATGAAGGCTTACATAAGGACAAATCGACAAGCCCAACTTGAGGCCAGGCAGAAAGCTCAGCAAGGTTGGTTTGGTGCAGCGAAAAAAGCATCGGAAAAACCTAACGTAACAGCCCTTGACGGCTTGCTGGGTTGAGCTCTAGTCGTGCGGATTCGGCTCTTTCTGAGACACTAAATTCGAATGGATAGATCCGTGCTCGATTCGCGCATCCAGAGCCAGTGGGTGCTGTTTTAGTTCCTCGATTTTTTTCGGACTCATGGATGTTTGGTTTTGGTTGCTCTTTCGTTTTCGAAAAAGAATTATCGCTGGCCCAATGCAACCGGCAAATAACAGAAGAGGCAAGCAATCAATTTCATTTTGCGCGAGACAAAGCCACATTGTTCTATCTCGCAAATCATCCGCAAATTTGCGATCCTCTTCGTTTTTGAGTTTCATTCCCTGAAGAAGATCATGGTAATAGATTTGGAAGATCTGTTGTGGCTGACCTTCCCGTATTCCAGGGTGCATGAACCGCGAACCAGGAAACAACACTAAAAAGGCAGCAATCAGAAAACCAACAATTGCCGAAAGAAACAGTCTAATTGATTGTTTAACCCACACAAAAAAGCTTACTGTCTCCTAAGACTTGAATACAATCATCATACACTTTGTTTTACTTGCAACCTACTTTTTTATAACCGGGTCCCTTCCCAGGTTTTGAGCGAGCTGGATCGATTGCATACCATGCTCCAGCTGTAATATCTGTTCCACCACGCCGGAATTGCGAGGAGCTTGTTTGCATTGAGTGTGGTTCGAATGTAATCGTCGATCTAGCGCGCGGCGTTGTGGATGTGTACGGCGTAACAGAAATTTCTGTTTGCAGAGAACACATCAACAAATCGGCAAGTCCAGCTTGAGGCCAGACAGAAAGCGCAGCAAGCCTGGTTTGATACAGCAAGCGCAGCGAAGGAAAAATCCAAACAGACTCAATAGGCGCGCGACACACTGGTCGGAATTTACGAATTCATCTATTGACTTTTGTGGTAACACCAATGCAAGCTCAGGGATCCCGCAATCAGTGGACTAATCAGGAATATAGAAATCATGACTGTAACTAAATTTGGAAGCTTAATTTGTCCTGCGGTCATCATGCGGGCTGCCTTATTCTGCTGTAGCATAAGGATGTGAACCCAAAGGCCAATGCTATGAATACTGCGAAGGATCAAAAAAAGCTTCACCTAGTATTGGCAGGCCTATTCGTGCTGCCAATCATTGAACTAATTTACAGATTTGCTTTTCCAATGGCGCCGTTTCTAATAATAGATTTCGGAAATCAGTTAAACAACACACTGGTAGGAATGTACTTCTTGTTCCCGAGCATCTGCCTCATCACGGCATTTTTCAGCAGGCAGCATGGACTTGCAAGATGCTGGGCCGTGGTGGCGTTGCCTTGTGTGCTTGCAGCGTTTCTTTGGACTTATTGGACGTGGCAAATAACAGATGATTATGTTAATCCCGACGTCAGGCTCAAATCAACTTTGTTCAAAGAGGGTAGCTACTCCATCAAGCACTACGAGACTGTTACTGGTGCATATCTGACGGAAGAACGAGTAATTCTTCCAGGAATTAAGATTGGACGGGATTTGCAGTGCTTAGAAAACGGACTATCTATAACAATGTTGCCGCAGAATAATGCTCGCTGCGTTTCAGCAACTGGCAAGTCTATCATTCTTGAATTGAAGCGAAACTAAGGTGCCGCAGCCAATAGCTTTGCAGAACTATCGGCAATCAGCCTGCCTTGCCAGTCGGTCAATAATAAGAGCAGTAGCCTCCGCGCGGTCAGCTGGTGTCTTCTTAAGCGCTTTAGATTGAACAACATCCATGCCGCCGCCTAGTTTTGGTTTCACAAATTAACCGCACTTGAGCCAATCAGCTTCTTTGATACGGGCATTCCGTTTGGTGTTGGGCTGATCGGCTTTGCTCATTTCTTGACCTCTCTTAGTCCTTCCTATACCGCAAAAGCGTGAATCACTAAACGCAAGACTATTTGCATCCCGCCTTCCGCCCATGGAGATTTCGAGAACCCAGGCAAGGCATCTAGCAATCTCGTCATCAGCTTTTCACGGCTGCAACTGTGCAACCACGTTGCGTAATTGCATTCAAATTTTGCTTTCGGTCCTAGTACTTTCTCTGTGCTGAAACCTTCTGGTCCCTACAATCGCGCAAGTTTCCATAGCAATTCATGCTCCCCGATAGACGCGATCTATTACAAATAGCGTGTGATGTCAACCTCGGCGAAGCCGCCCGGAAGGGCTTGAGGTTGACATCACACGCGGTTGCAATACCATGGAATTTCGGGGAGCTAGTTTACATGGAGTGTGGTTCGAATGTAACCGGCGATCTAGAGCGCGGCATTGTCGGGGCACGGCGTAACTGAAATTTCTGTTTGCAGATTCTAATTATGTTTTGTCTAATTTCGTGAGATTCCAGACCCAGCCCGATTTTTTCTTGGTTTAGCCATCTATATTCAAATAAGCGCTTGATCTCTGTGAGGACTGCTACTGTTGGCTTTGCAGTTCAAGATTCTGCCATGAATTTCGATGGAGCCCAGATAAATGGTTCTAACAGAATCGTTTTAAGAATTGGGAGCATGCAAAAAATTCACTGGAGCCTAGATAAAGCATTGCTATTGCTACAATTTCGGATGCGGGAGCATCGTCTTTATCCTGCCATCAACGCTAAACGCGTTGGCGGCTCTCCGAGGTCCGCTACAGGCTCGCTACCGCTCGAAGGAAATAGTTTCCCAAATGTTTCTTTGGATGGATGCAGCGCAACCATTAGTAGTTGGACTTTCTTAGTGGTTGCGAGCTTGCACGATACTTTCTCAAGATTGCGTTCGCCGATCTGTTGCGCTTTTCACTCAGAATGCCAGGCATTTAAACCGCCGCCTATATGAAGAATATGCGCCGCCATCAAATCGCTAAGTATCATTTCTCAATTATTTCGCAGAGCGAATTCGTTCGATGGGGAGAAGTCTCATTGCAAATTGCGAGCGAGATGCTTATGCTGGAGTTATGTTCGGAGATTATCCTTGAAAAAACGCAATTTAATAGTCAGTTTGATATTAGCGCTGAACAGCATCTGTTTAGCGGACGCAATGGCACAAGGAATTGAAGGAGCGCCTCCAACTTCGCCAACCATAACAGGAGGCACGTCCGCAGGCGGTCCATTATTGCCTGGAAAGACCGATGAAGAGCGCTGGCGTTTTTTTCAATCCCAAGAACGATTCTTGATCGGAAAATCCAGTTCACAAGTTATCAACATATTCGGGAAAGGTGGAACCGTGAAAGGAGAAGACGACTTAATTTACCAAATCACTCTGAAGAAAAAACGGCCAGAGGAAAAAACACAGTCGGTAGCTTATACAGAGCTATATCTTCGAATCATTCGCAACGTAGTCACTGAATATAGGGTGCGTGCGGTGTGGCACTAATAACCGCCTTTGAGAATCTTTGCTTTGAGTAATGGGTCTTCTTTGAAGCGCTCTTGAAGCTGGTTTCTTGCATTCTGCCAGTTCGCCTGATAAACGCTGTGCGTTTCCTGATAATACGTTCTGTAATTCCAAGAGTGCCACTGCTGCGTTAAGTCTTGCATGTCGGTGAACGCATCATCCAAGATGAACCTCTTAAGTCCTTCAAAACCATGCTCGGCATATAGCTTGCCGAGGTTCATATCTGGTTGCGCCCGGTCATTACCATCTCTCCACTTGTAAGTTACCGGTTCTGCTCCCATGCCCGCGGTAAGTTCGTTGTGGACTGAAATTTCATTCTTAAAAGTTAGCGCTTCGATTTCTGCCAGCGTATCGGCATACTGCACTTTTGAAAGCGGCTCATCTCCCATGTACAGCTTTTGCAGTTCTTGATGTGTTGCGTGGGTTCCTTCATGAACGAACTTCTCAATCTGAGCGGCTGGTGGGTCCTGTGGTCTTATGGTGATCGTGCTCTCTACAGGATTGTAATCTGGATTCTTGGCTGTACTATCGAATTTGATGCGAATTCTGTCGACCCAGGGGCAATCCTTGATCCGGTCAACCACTGATTCGAGTGTTTTCGATTTTCCTGGGTCGCCATCTTTCAAGCGCCGGGAGTGTTCATATGCATCCATGAAAGGAGTTTTGTAATCGGTGAGCAGCTGCTTCACACTGATCGATTGTCCATCTTTGGGTAAAAGCTTGTGCTCTTTCTCAGCGGCAATCTCATTTAAAGATTCCTGCGGAGTGCTATGAAACTTATTCCAAAGATCCTCCTTTGATTTTCCCGCAACATCGCTCGGATTTTTCTGAAAGTGCCATTTCCCGTCAGAGCTTGTGCTTTGACGGATCTTCTCGGCATGAACATCGAGAGCTTGCTCCCGCAGCGACTCTGGAGACGTTGTCGAGGGAACTTGTGCAATAAACTTGCCTCCGTCGCCAATTAACTCGCCTTTTTCTGCCGACTCCTTCATGGACAAAAAGGTTTTTTCCTGTTCCTTGGTCAATGGAGCGTGTGCAAATTCACCGAAGAGATCTTTCGCTTTGGGAAGCCCGCCATCTCCATTGCTCTCAAAAAGTCCTGAGACGCCACTGTTGCCAGAGGAGAATTGCTTTTTCTGCACGCTTTTCTTCGTCTCGTTGAGCGATCCAGACTGCAATTCGTCTCCAGCTTCGGATCTAGACTTAAGCTGCCTCTGCTCCGAGTACTCACTGGACTGAACTTCAGCGCTTTCTTCTCCAGATTGCTCTCCGTCATCCATCATCGAGGCACCATGCGAAACTACATCAAATATACCCAACCATAAGTAGTATGATCGGAATGAGCAATAGATTGACTTAAGGCTCGGTTAACAACATTTAGGTAAGATCAAGATAACGTTGATCAAAGCATGCGAGAAACTTTAACTAAACTGTTTTTACATCACAGTAATCCATTCTGAGAATTGGAGTTCTAATGACTAGCGATGAGCGTCCCCATTTTAGGAGCGGCAGGATAGTTCCCACGAACGGGCAACCATTAGAAGTAACTGGATCCAATGAAATTACTTCCCGTGCAAGGAGTGCGAAAGAAGACTTAGCAAGAAAAGTAGGACTTGCTTTGCGGGCACATAAGAGGGCTTTGCGTGGGATTCTACAAAACGCCGAAGCCGAACATGCTGATTACCTACCGGCTCATTTGCGCGAAGATTGTAGTCTCTTCGTCCTCCACTGCGAGGATGGCATCTTTGTTCGATATGACCCAATAAAACCTGGCGACAAACCATCTTTGCAGACTGGAGAAGTTACTGGCGATGGAGACCCTGCAAAATGCACACTTGAATGGGTAGTTCCAAAGTGCTCGGAGAATATCGTCCATGTTCTGCCAGATCCTTCCAAGTTCCGGATAGATTCATCCATTCCATCAATTTCGGTTGGAACCTTTGACACAATAACGGGAGAAAAAAAACCTGGTGTTAAACTTCATCCAGTTGTTTTGGCGAAGCCTCAGTTTGCCGAGCACTACGTTTTACCAAAACCACCTTCTCGCCCACCGTACCTCGCATCTGTTGGTTGCGAAACGGAACTTGGCATCGAAGGAATCTTAGCCCCAAAAGAAGACGGTAGCTATCCAGGTGATGCCAAACGATTTCTAGCACATGGCGAATTTCGGCTGCCGGTGGGATGGCTTGCGATCGAAATCTATCCCATTCTTCCTGCAGACTACTGGAAAGAAGAGTACGCCGAAATATGGGCCCAGCTTGATTTTCACGCCGCAATTGCTCGAAAAAACTTAAATCAAAACAAGTTAAGAGCTTTGGATAGTAGGGCTGAACTGCGCAAGAAATACAAAACGTTGCTGGAAGAATTTGAGGCATTACTCGGCGGAAAAGAGGAACCAGTTCATCAATTCCTTAAACAACATCCGGAATTGTTGTTTCCAACCAGCGACAAGTACTGGTCCAAACTCAAATTTGGAGAACGAGTTAGCGATTTTGTCTTTCGAGAACAACATAATGAATACGTTTTGGTCGAGATCGAGGCACCAATAAGGGAGCTGTTTCGACAGGATGGACAGCAGCGAGAAGAGCTGACACATGCAATAAATCAGATAGCCGATTGGACAGAATATATAGGCAATAACAAAAGAATTGTCGAAGAGACACTGGGACTTACAGGGATCTCTGTGACACCTCGCTCATTGGTCGTAATAGGACGGTCAAGCATCTTGACCGATGCAAATCGGGCGAAACTGACAACGATTCAAAATAACCATCCGAAGCTGCGGATCCTTACTTATGATGATGTCTTAGCAAATGCTCGCACGTGCCTTGAGCACATTGTGGGTCCACTCGATTACCAAAGCTCAAACTTCGATCTCTATTTCTTCCAATAACGGAGTGCGTGGCGCCGACATCTTCATATTAGCCACTGAATATTCTTAACCACTATCACAGATTGATGCTCAGCATTCCAAAAGAATAAGGTTACACCCCTATCCTGAGAAAGAGCGAATGCAATACAATCCGGATTGTCAGCAACAAATTTAGTTGCAGATTGATGGCGAGTTCCACCTAATTCTTCAAGACTCATGGACCGCTCCTGAGCGGCACCGTAGTGTTCGAAAACTCTTATTCTTTCTGGCTCTTTCTTGACTGAAATCTTGGCACCGAATCCAATAACTTCGAGTTCTTTAGTTAGCACGACGGCACCGTCATATCCGGATAACTTAGCTATAGGTTCGAGCACTGCATCAATGTTTTCCAGTTTCGAATTATTGAATTCGTCCAAATGCAACGTGATACCGCTCGCCAAAGCTTCTTTCGTCCTGGGAGATGCATCCAACAAAGAAAGTTGATTACAAGCTTCCGCGGTAACGAGTCTATTTTCTTGTTGAAGTTCCATGTACTCGCAGATGCTCATATCAGGTTTGTTGAAATGGAACTTGAACGGATTCAAACTACCTTCCCACCCCCCCGGTGCGCCGGGACAATCAACAAAGTGCCGCCATGACCAATATTGAAAATCAAGCGAAGCAATCGAGCTGTCACTTCGACCTTAATTAGTTGCCGGATAATTCCATTGAGCTGCTCATCATTCGTCCATTCATCATCTGGTTCTGGATGAGTCTGTCCGAGCATGATGAGCAAAGGCAGCGTAGATTCGGTCGCCTTAAGATGAATAACTTGCTCCGAATTGACAACGGCCAGCGGACGGAATTCGCCTATGTGAATTCGGACGGTCGCGACATCACAGGTTTCAATTACTGCAGTATCAATGAGAGTGTTGGGTAGGGATTTCGCAATTCCCCATAATTGAAGAGCTTCGCTGTCATTGGAAGAATCGACTAAAAGGCATCCCCCATCAGGACAAATCTGAGCAAGTTTAGCGACCATATTCGGAGTAAAATCTACTGGTTCAATAGTTGAAACGTCTGGACACATCTCTTCAGTCGCTAAGGCTAGGAAAACCCTTGTTGGACGCGATTCATCTGTTCTCATGCTCGCCCAAAAGCCTACTCTGATCATTTCTGCAAATTGGTTTTCCGTGGGCAGCTTGCAATCGTTTTGGCCAATGAATTCCATCATGCTTTCCGCTTGACTTAGGAGCATTTCGAAAATAGGCTTCAAGGCCTCTTCATTTGTTTCAATCCAATTTGGAGTCGCCGTCATTTTTACTTGTCAATCGAGTAGGCGTAGTAAGGCGGTGGTGGGACGAGCCACAAATGCATATTGCTTCATTGACGTAGTTAAAGCGTAGCATAATGGAATGAGCTGCGGGGATCAAAGACTACAGTCTCCCGTCATATAAGAAAATTTCCGATTCTAAGTTCCTTAGAGCCAATCAGTAAACGAATGTCCGCCCGAAGAACTTCAATTTACGGATTCCAACCAATGCGCCGATTTTCTTACTTTTGTCCCTTTTCCATTGGACCGCCAAATTGAAGAATTTCCTTGCGCTGCGCTGACTGAATTCATAACGGCGTATGGAAAGAAGAAGAAGAAGAAGAAGAAGAAGAAGAAGAAGAAGAAATGTCCATTTTGAAAGGGAGCTTATCGCATCGAATGAGTTGGTACGAAGAGCCGCTGCCTCATAGTGTGACGAGGATGGCAGTTAGGTAATCTTCCGACTATACAACGGACGCGATGGATAATTTGATTTGCTGTAATCCACGAAGGCACCGCGCCAGCCGATGATTGCCAGTACAAGCCTGTGCAGTGTCGTTAAACAGACTAGCCAGTCGCTTGCTCGCCCATCAGTTTTCTTTCTTTTCTTGACGTAGTGGGCCGAGCCGTTTCTGCAATTGGACCATGATTTGTATTGTGCCTCGGTGACTCCCAGTTTGAGCAGTTTCGCTACCGCCATAATTTTTTCACGAGTGTTAACCGGATTCATTCCACGAATCATAGCCCGTATGCGTTTCGGATGATCCGCCTGCCAGTCATACGGCAAGTTTTCCATTGCTTGAGCAATTTCATTTCTTGCTTTCATGAATTCATTCGACCGGGTCCTGTCTATCGCTCCGTGCTGTTCTGCAAAGCGAGAGCAAACTTGTTCCACAGCCACGCCGGTACACACTTCCTTTACTTCAAGAACCGCGGATTCCGATTGCCAAACCGTAAGAAGGTACCAATAAACGTACTTGTGTTCTGGATTGCGAAAAAATTGCGTTGCAGTTGCTAAAAATTCAGAGTTCCCGGCCAGCATGCGCGGCAATGGTGGCATACATCCGCCAGCGGCAGCAGAAGCGGTATCCGTGAGCCTGAGTTTTATGATTTCCTTGTTGCGCGCATTGATAGTCACGACATGGGCGTTAACTTGCTTTCCGACCCGAATGGATAGCGCCATCAGAATAGAACGAAGTGTGCTTTCCATTTCGTCCATGGAAATGTTTGACGTAAAATCTATTGTGATGGTCGCATAAGGAAGATCCTTACGTTGCCTAATATCACAACGAGCATTGTCCAGCGCAAATTCCACATGATCCCGCGCACCAGAAGGTCCAAAAGGGGTTTCTTGTCGTGTAACATGATCCCAGAGGAAATCCGTAATTCGATGCGTAGTTGCTTCCATGCGTGGTCTTCTACCAGCGGTAGGATTAGGTCGAGTCAACGTAATAACGTCCGGATTGGTGATGATCGTTCTATCCAAGTTGGGATTCACGCTATAGCTAAACGACGCAGACTGGGCTGTTGCTGTCCATTCATGGCACTGCATGTCTAATGTGACGAAACGCGATTTTTTCAGAGTTTTACCGAAATGCTTGTCCGACGGGACGCCTTCGAGCGGACCGACAAATGTCGTGATGTAGCGTTGTTGCTTCTGGTCGAAAGAGATGTTTACGTTGCCGCCTTTGGCTACAATCGCCGCTCTTTGCTTGAGAATAGCTTCTGTGCCCCGTAGATTCAGATCAAGCCCGTAAATCGTTCGCTTTATTTCATCGATATCCATCCGTTACTGCATGCCCCACGCCGGTTTTCATACTCAAGGATCGGGTCCACCTTCCATTTTTTTCCCTTTTCAGTGTGATTTCTCGCATGGGCGCTGGAACACCTCGACAGAATGTCGCAAGTGCCTGTATTAAAGCCGCAAACATGCTGAATGCGTTACATTTGTCCTCACTGGTGCATGCCGCCTTATCAGTACTCAACTTATGCTCACGTGCCAAGAGTCGAGGTCGAAGTGGTGGAAAAGACGAAACCGCAAAGAGGCATCATATGCGGTGGCAACCCCGGCGCGGATCGACTGCTAATGCGAAAATCGCCACAGTACTCATGCAGCAGGATGGCGCAATCGAGACCGCAATAGAAGGCAAAAACGCAGGTCATTTTCGCACAAGTTCATCATTCTTGCAGGCTTAGGGTAAGGCAAAGGGTAAGGCGCATTGCGAACGCTACCCCAATAAAAAATCGGCTCATCTTCTAGACTGCCGATTCCCTATGAATATCAATTTGGTTGCGGGGGTAAGATTTGAACTTACGACCTTTGGGTTATGAGCCCAACGAGCTACCGGACTGCTCCACCCCGCGATACTCATTGAATGGTAGCATAAATCCGGGGTCCGAAAGGAAAGCTACATAAATTGTGGCTCACAGGTAGACAGGCTCAGGGATTCGGAAGTTTACACTATGAAGGCAGTGCTACAAAGGGCATCGAAAGCCCAGGTTGAGGTAGATAAGCAAGTTGTCGGCAAGATCAATCACGGTCTCGTCGTGCTACTTTGCGTAGAACAAGGTGACGGAGAAGCTGACTGCGACTTCATTGCACGCAAATGTTGCGAATTGCGCATATTTGAAGATCCCGATGGCAAAATGAACTTATCGTTGCAGGATGTGGGTGGAGCGATCTTGCTGATCTCTCAGTTCACGCTCGCAGCCGACTGGAAGAAGGGCAGAAGACCGGGCTTTACAAAAGCAGCACATCCCAGTGAAGGGCAACGACTATATGAGTACTTTGCTGAAGTTCTGCAGAAACTAAATGTACATGTTGAACGCGGAATCTTCGGAGCGCATATGGAAGTAAGCCTTTGCAACGACGGCCCCGTCACTTTGATTCTCGATCATCAAATCCAGAGTGGGACAACAATAAGCCCTAGTAGTTAGGTTGTAACGACGCCAGTCACTAGCTGAAACAGTTCGAACCGAATTAGATACAGTAGAAATTAGCTGATAAGTCTCGATGCCGGCAAGATGTCGGCGTTCCCTGAATCGAGCAAGAACGCTTATCTGGTGAGGCTATGGGCGGACGGGACGTCCGCGCTCCATACAGCTTCCAGATCTTGAAGACTTCAGCATCTTGCCAATTCGAAGTCCCGACCCTGAAAGCAATAGCGCTCTGTTCGCAGCATATGGCGGTCGGACTCCGCACTGCGTTTGTCCTGACCCATCTCTTTTATAGTTTGAAATTTGGAGCGGGTAGCGGGAATCGAACCCGCGTGTACAGCTTGGAAGGCTGTCGTTCTACCATTGAACTACACCCGCATTAAATTACATGTTATCACATGCTTATGGCGTCATAACAATACCTTAGCCAAGTGTGTAGGAACTTCCATAAAGGAATTGCGACACCTGATTTTTCCTCGGGCATTCTTCTAGATCCCACCGAGCACTCAAAGCACAGGGAAGCAGCTTGCTTAGCGGCGGCTAATCTACGAGCGGGTTGCCAGTACTTTTCCAACCGACAAATTCAGACAATTTCGCCTATCAGTGTCCCTTGAAAGGCTATCCAGATAGCAGAAGACAGCAACAAAACGATATCTCGATTAGACCTTTTTGATATGCGTTGTCAGGAGTACATAAACCCTTGTGGCACCGAGATGTTGATGATACTGTTCTGCTATTAAGCCTTGTATCAGACATTATGAGTATTTGATAAACGTGGTGTCATGACTCATTTATTATAGGTGTCCTTGACATGATGAATTTCTCCCCACCCCCGACAACCACTATTCAACGACTCTGGCAAATGAACGATCCTAGCGCGCGCGCCGAATCAGTCACAGTACCAAAACGGTTGGTGCCGCCACACATCGAAGCATTGAATGCTTACCAACCTGGTCGTCCGCCCGATGCGCTGAAAGCTGAATTGGGCATCGAGCGCTTCATCAACCTGGCTTCAAATGAGAATCCACTTGGTCCGCCCAAGAGTGCACTTGATGCAATCAAAGCGGTACTAACCGACATCAATCGCTATCCAGAATCAGGCGGCTTCCGCCTCCGTGAGACTCTGGCTGATGTTTACAGAGTCAAAGCCGAAAACGTAGTTGTCGGCAGCGGTTCCGAAAGCATCATGGCAAACATCGTGCGTGCTTTTCTGCACGGAGACGATGAGGTAGTCACCTCAGAGGGCACATTCATAGGTCTCTACGTTCTTGTCAATTCGCAAGGCGTGAAGCTGGTGAAGGTCCCACTTAAGGACTACAAATTCGACCTCGATGCCATCGCAGAAGCTGTAACCGAAAAAACCAAATTGGTTTATCTCTGCAACCCGAATAATCCCACTGGCACCATGTTCTCCCGTGCCGAATTCGAAAACTTCATCAAGAAGGTTCCAGACCATGTTCTTGTAATTCTCGACGAAGCCTACTTCGAATTCACCATGGGTATCGCTGAATTCCCCGACTCAATGACATACCGGTATGACAATGTACTCACTCTCAGATCTTTTTCGAAGGCTTACGCAATGGCTGGGCTCCGTGTCGGGTACGGCATGGGACACGAATACCTCATCAACTACGTCAATCGCGTCAAGCTTCCATTCGAACCCAACATGCTTGCACAGGTCGCGGCATCGGCTGCGATCAAGGACACTACATATCTCGGCGGTGTACTCGAAAACAACGACGAAGGCATGCGCTATCTCACGAACGAATTCCAGAAACTCGGTTGGGAGTACGTGCCCTCATCGACGAACTTTGTTATGCTCCCGACGAAGAGCGCGGAGAAGGTAAAGCAAATCCATGACGGGCTGCTGCGCGAGGGCGTAGCCATACGTCCGCTGGCAGCCTTCGGCCTCCCGCACTGCTTCCGCATTACGATCGGCTTGCCCGACGAAAACGAAGCATGCGTCAACGCACTGAAGAAATACTATTAAGAACGTCGCACGGGTTGGGCTACGAATATAAACTTCGAATCGACGAACTGGATGCCGAAAGGGCAACTAGTGTGATTCGCTCTGCTCCGAGTTTTGCTGACTTTGATTCGACAAACGAGTTGTTCAATTTCAGAGGTCCGGAAATTAAGAGCCAATGGCCTACATTGGTAGCAAAGATAGATTCGGATGGCATTTATCTTTGTCACTATGGCGATGCCAAATTGTTCGATTTAGTAGTCGCGTATCTGAACGCGAATTTGAACAAAGTCCCAGAGAATTTTGTCGTGGAAGAGCTTTGAGCTGTAGACAAGTTCCCTGTTTAAAATAACGCAGAAAGGCGATGACTAGGGCATAATACTTGGGTGTCGACCGAAAGGTTGTAATGGATACTCCACCACCCTTATCCGGAAAGAGCGGCGGGAAGAGCGAGCCCGACAAGCAGCTGGAAGAGCTGCTTGCTCAACAGCGCAAGGCCAAACCCGGCCGTAAAACGACAAAGAAACATCAGCTCCCGAACACAAATACGGATGGAAGCGCTGGACCGCAGCCACAGCAAGGCGGGTTTGGACAGCCGCAGCAAGGCGGGTTCGGACAGCCGCAGCAAGGCGGGTTCGGGCAGCCACAGCAAGGCGGATTCGGGCAGCCGCAGCAAGGCGGATTCGGACAGCCGCAGCAAGGCGGGGTTGGACAACCGCAGCAAAGTGGGCTTGGACCGCAGCAAAGTGGGCTTGGACAGCCGCAGCAAGGCGGATTCGGGCAGCCGCAGCAAGGTGGGCTCGGGCAGCCACAACAAGGCGGGTTCGGGCAGCCACAACAGGGCGGATTTGCACAACCACAGCAGGGCGGATTCGCACAACCACAGCAGGGCGGATTCGCACAATCACAGCAGGGCGGACCCGTTCTACCTGCGCAGGGTGGACTCGGACAGCCACAACAGGGCGGATTCGCACAATCACAGCAGGGCGGACCCGTTCTACCGGCGCAGGGTGGACTCGGACAGCCACAACAGGGTAGCCTTGGCCAGCCGCAACAGGGCGGATTGGGACAGCCGCAACAAAGCGGTTCCGTTCAGCCGCAACAGGGTTTCGGACAGCCACAACAGGGTGGATTCGCACAACCACAGCAAGGTGGATTCGCACAACCACAGCAAGGTGGATTCGCACAACCACAGCAAGGTGGATTCGCACAACCACAGCAAGGTGG
>JAIEQI010000017.1 GCA_019747875.1 Candidatus Obscuribacterales bacterium | reverse complement strand
GGTCGTATGAAGCGTGGAGATCGGGTCGTATGAAGCGTGGAGATCGGGTCGTATGAAGCGTGGAGATCGGGTCGTATAGGGCGCGGAAATCGGGTCGTATGGAGCGCGGACGTCCCGTCCGCCTATAAGTATGGGTAGCGGACATCTTGTCCGCTCTTATGCAATCGCCCCTTAGATCGAAATTCTAGTTCCAATCGAGAGCAATTCGAACTAGCGAAAGCCCTGCACAGCTTTGTTACCGAAAGCCTTCGAATATGCCTCTTTTGACTTGTAGATTTCATCGGCGATTCTGTGGGAGAGCGTGATGTACTGTTCTTGCTCTTCGACTTTTCTCAGTGCCTTGTCAGCATTCTTACGATCTTTGATTGTGCAGTAATAGTTGAGTAGAACAATTCTCGTCAGGAAGACCTCTCTCAGGAGCTGCGCTCTATCTTGAAAGTTGTCGTTGTTTGGCTCCTCGCCTAGTTGAATAATGCGATTTGCGGCGCCAATTGTGTGTGGCGCCAATTTCTTGGAACCGGCGATGACGTCAATCAAGTAGTCGTAGTATCTAATCACACGCATCTTGTCGTTCCATGAGTTTGGACGAATAAGTTTGTCAGCTAGTTCGCAACGAAGTAGTGCGGGCGCGAAAACATACTCCGGCGCTCGCTTCGGGAAAACGGATACAAGCTCTTCAAGTCCTTTGGACACACGCTTCAGGGTGTCGTGATCGAGATCTGTATTCTTGATGTAAGCACAATGCTCGTTGATCAACTTGATCAAGTCCGGAGCTGGTTGCGCTGTCATGTAGGTATCACCGGAGGGTAGCTGTCTGAGTGCTCGGCTTAAGATCTCTATTGAAATGGCGAGAGCTTGCTTCTCGTTGCCGCTATTGCGATAGATCGTGAAATACCGCTGCAAAAGTGCGATTTGCGATTTCGGATTCCACGTGCTGAATTTGGATGATTGCGTGCTAGCTTTTACTATCCTTAATGCCAAATCTGAATTCCCGCTCTGCAAAAGTTTTTCCACTTCCGTGGGCAAAGATTTGATTGATTGTTCCTCGGAAAGAACGTCCTGCTTAAGGCTAACAACTCGAAGATTTAGTTCGTCTTTGAATAAAGTCGCACAAAGTAATGTCGAGGCACCGATTGCTAACACTGTGACGCTAGTGAAAATTGCCGCAGTCTTTTTGAAAGTGCTAGGCGGCAGCTTGTTCGACCTGTTGGAGCGATGCTTATCGAGCTCACTGCAATCTACTTTGTTCAACTGCTGCTTCAGTTCTTCAAAGCTTTGGAAACGCAAGTTGGGATCTTTCTGCAATCCGCGCTCTATTATGCTCAACAAAATGCGTTCGGCGTTCGACTCTAACGAATTTCTGCGTGGAGTTTCTTTGGCAAACACTGGTGGCTGTTCATTGATCTGCTTGTAGAGAAGTTCAGCTGCCGTTGCTGCTTCAAAGGGTGGCTTACCTGTAAGCATCTCAAAGAGTACGCAGCAAAAGGCGTAGATGTCTGCACGCTGATCAGCTGCCTTGCCCATGCATTGTTCCGGTGCCATGTATGCTGGTGTGCCGGTGAGAAAGCCGTTGCGAGTCAGATTCGTGCTGTCTGTTTTCCCATCGGAAAGCTTGCACAACCCGAAATCGACAACTTTTGCATAAATTTGCGAGTCGTTTGCCTCATCGCTTTCTGCACCAGAATTCTCCTTTCTGGATTTTCTAAGTAAAACGATGTTCTCTGGTTTGAGATCTCGATGAATGATGTTTTGCTTGTGCGCGTACTCCATCGCTGAGCAGACGCATTTCGCAATTTCAACAATGTCTTTTCCGTGCAGCTTTCCTCTTTCATTGAGTTCTTGGCGAAGACTATGTCCTTCAATGAACTCAAGCGCCAGATAAGGCGTTGCTCCTTTAAACACACCATATCTGAAGACCTTAACTATGTTCGGATGATCCAGCAGATGAAGAGCTTTGGCCTCCATCTCAAATCGCTTAATCGCAACGCTCGCGTCATCTGTCGCGTCCAAGTTCAGGAATTTCAGACCGACCAATCGCTCAAGGTGCATGTCGCGAGCGCAGTAGACGGCGCCACTTCTGCCCGATCCAAGAAGTGTGTCAATCTTATATCTTTCATCAATCAGAGTTTCGCTATCGAAGTTATTTATGACATTCATCGAATACTGGGATTCCGGAAACTGATTGATTCTCCTCGTTCTATACCCGCGTGCAGCCTGATTACTGGTCAAAGAAAGTCAGCATCGATTGACTGCAAGAGTGTGATTCGCGCCAGTCTAATAACTTCAGTCGAGCCGGGCGCCTCATTTGAGAGTTTTCCTAGCAAAATAAAATCCATTCGAATTAGGAAAAACCCTAATTGATCATGGGCGCAGGAGCATGCGCTCTGCAGCCTATCGATGGCATCATGGAGCTGTAGGGGTCCGTGAGGTGTAGTATGGCCAGCTCAGCAATATTGTGTCGCGAGGACGAGGAAACTGCGACTTCGAACAATTCCGCGTATACAGCGGAGAAATTTTCTACTTGCATAGACAAAATGGACAGTGAAACTGTTTTTGCTCAATTGAGTGCAGTTGAAGATCTTTCCGAGTTCGATTTCGGAAAATTGAAATTGACTGGACCCCTTGCTAGCGCATCCGTTACTTTCGAGAGCGCTCGGATATCGCAAAAAACTAAAAGTCTTCCAGTTTGCCGACCTGTTAAGAGCAGCTCGCCCGTTCTGCGAGTGGCCGCCATCATTGCTACCATCATGATGTTGTTTTTTTTTATGGGAAGCATGGCCTGCGGAACCCTGGTACCGATTTCGCAACTGAGAAACCTCTCGCGCTGATCTTAAGCTGTCAATGAATCCGAATAAGTGGATAATCAATTCGTGGATTGATGTGCTGTTTGTCTGCGGTGGAATGGTTTGGTTTCTTGCGCTTGCATCGCAGTTAGCAGGCTACGAGGATTCCATCGCAAAGATAGCCATTGCCGCTCACCTATTTTCGGAGACGCACATTGCTGCTACGCTTCGCAAAATTTATGGGAGCTTGGAAACGATAAAAGCAAATGCTTTGTATACGGTTTGGCTTCCCTTGCTTGCCATTCCAATTTCCGCTGCTGCTCTGGCGATTCCGATGTTTCTTGGCTCGCTGCTGAAGGCTTATCTGTTGTGGTTGATTTATCATTTTCTGGCCCAGACATATGGAATCATTTTGCTTTACTACTACAAGTGGAACTATTCTCCGAGCGGTTTTGACAGAATAACTCTCCGCCTCTTTTTGTATGCCGTAGCTGCTAAGGTGATTGTTTCCCAGCTGCTGACGTCAACATCGCAATCGATGAGTTTCCTTGGGCTTGAGCTTCCGGCGTGGCCGCCCCTGTCAAGCGTATTCATGGACATTGCCCAACTCACTGTTTGCATTTACGGTCTCTTGCTCATCTTCGCCGTAATGTACAAGGCTATTTTTGAGTCTAAGATACCGCCATTGCCGGTGATGCTGATTCTGCTCACAGTTGTCACCGCGTTTTGTCTGCAGTCTAAGTTGCAGGGACTCTTCTGGTTTTATTTACCTGCGTTCTACCATGGCTCGCAATATTTGGCAGTGACGGTTTCTCAGTATCTTAGAGAAAGGAATTTCGACATACGTAACGGCGGATCTGAAATGTCGAATGAAGTCTTGAACTATTACCTGAGTTTGCTGCTAATTGCAGTGGCCATTTATATTGGAGTGCCGCAGGTTTTGCGTCTTGCAGGGATTGAATATAATCTCGGCTTCGCTACTGTATTTGCATTGGTCGGACTCCATCACTTCTTGACCGATCAGGCGATCTGGAGGTTGCGTCATACCAGAGTTGCTAGAAGTTTAGTGTGAGGGCGAACTCGTTTGAGAAGGATTCACCTTCGCGCATCGCTCTTGAGGCGGGCCACGCATGGCGTCGCCCCTACAGACGGAAATGCTGATATTGTAAGCATAGGGGCGATGCCGTGCATCGCGGAAAGAGCGAATCGATGTTAACTATGTCGGCGGTCCCAGCTTGCAACTTTCTGCAACTAGCCTTTTGATAATACACTCATTCGTTTCAAAAACGATTCAACGTTTTCGTAGTTTTTCGCGTAGTCAAATGCGATGTTTTGCTGGGCACACTGACTATTGCAGCGAATCTTCCATTTGTTGTCACCGGCTGATTCGATACTGATCTGCAAGCGCTCCCCTGGCGAACGCCAGCTCGCACCTGTAGACGCCATTAAGTTGGGAGAGTCTTCCTCTTCCGAAACGGACTTGATATTGGGCACCACTAGCAGTGCTTCCCGGCAGAGTCGCCTTACCTCGCGTAGCGATCCCTCGAGTTCCAAAACGCGCGTTTGGTTCAACTCCCAGATTTCCTCATACTTTCCTTGAGACACAAACAAGCGCATGGTCAGATCTGTAAGCAAGAGCACGGTTGCTATAAAGCACCCGAAAGACAGTCCAATTACGAGCGCTGTCTGCAGTGCCACATCGATTGCGGAAAACTGGTCTGAACGAAGCACGACCATAGCTATGAAAATTAGCAGACCAGCACCGCCACCGACGCCAAGGACGGCGACAATTATTGCTCTCAGTATTCTAGCGAGATAGCGCGACATTGCTAATTGTTCTAGTAAGCCTTTGAGTCAATACTCTTGACTCTCCGGGTCTGCTATTCATTATCTGCCCGTTCTTCGGATTCTTTCTCTAGCCGATTGCACCAGCGCAAATACTTAACCACGATGTAAATCGGCGGGAAGGCCATAAACGCCAGGAAAAGTTTGCTCAAGATGTGCCCGACTTGTGTAATTTTCATCAATAATCCTCCCTCAGGCGGCGCCGTTAGGCCTCCTCGTCGCTTTCTTCGATTTCGCTGCTTTCGCTGATTTCCTCTAGCTCCAGGGCATCTATTTCCAGTTCATCCACACTGATTGATGCGGAAGTTTCGGCAGATTTTGTGCTTTCCTCAGCCTTTTCACCATCGTCTTCAACACCTGCTGCTAGTACTGCGTCAAGAAGATCGGCTCCATCTTCGATAGTGTCGTCCGCCTCCGTTGCTCGCATAGCCTCCTCTGCCAGTGCTTGTTTTACTAAGGACGCCTGCCGAGCTGCAGCCTTTTCAGCTGCTGTGCGCTTCGGGAAGAGGCGAGCCCGGCATTTTGTGCAGAAGCAGTAGCTGCCTTCGCTCAAATGCCCAAAATCCGTCATTTTGAAGCCGACGGGCAGATAGGCTTTAGTCGCCACGAGTCTGCGCTCTAAACCCTTCAGCTTGCGCTGGTAGATGCGCACAAATTCGTGCCTACAAGTTGGAGCTGGCGGCGTTGCCGGCTCCGGCTGTTCTTCTAACGGCTGGGAATTCGGGTCCATCAGTGCTCTTGGCGGCGGTGTATGCTTGCGATCTAGCAGTCTAGCACTCGTCGGCGCATTTAGCGCTCCTTCACTACCGGAAGTTCGCGAATTAGTTTGCCCTTCCAGTAAATGAGAACCGAAAGCTGGTGCTCGGCTTTGACGATATTAGGTGATGAAAAATAGAAACTGCGGCTTTGACCTGGCAGAATCGGATGGCTTTCATTGGCTGCTGCAACAGCCACCGAACCTGTGCGTCGTTTGGAAGTATGGTCGTAAAAGGCAACGGTAAGGGTGAGATCTGTAACCGGTTCTTCACTTGAGTTCTTTACCTTGATTTCGCCTTCCGGTGTCAAACTGCCTTTCGACAGCCATATGCGGGAAGCCGTCAAGCTGAGGGGCGGTCCGTCGCCAGAGGCGGTCTTGCTGGGTTCTGCCGATTTATTCTCATCCGGATTCAACTCCTTCTCGATGAGCTTGATATTTTCGGCGACCCGTTCAGCCCGACCTTTGATTGACTGTGCATCGTCCATCTTTCCGCTTTTCACAAGATCCGAGGCCCAATCATGCAATGCGGTGTGCAATTTCTCAAGCAAGGCAAGGTCCTTGGGCGCCAGGCTTGTCGCCTCTTCAAGGGCGTGCACGGCTCCGGCAAAATTGCTGGATTTCAAATACAAACTTGCTAGAGTTTGATAGTTCTCTATACTGCGCTCCCGTTCCGACAGCTCAAGAGCGGCTTCTTGAGCAGCTTTGTAATCACCTGTCTTTATGCATAGATCAACAAGTCTGTGGCGAGCCTCAAGATTGTTGGGGTCGTTCTTGCAAACCTCGCGGAGATTCTCTATTGCTTTGGCTGTGTCGTTATTCTTGCCGTAAAGGTTAGCCAAAGCCATTCTGCTTGCTGGCTCATCGGCAACAGCCAAACTTTTTTCAAGCAGGGAAATCGCTTTTTTGTCATCGCCATTTTGCATTTCTTCAATAGCTGCCTGTTGCCTGTACAACTCTGCCAGTCGATGCGCAACTTGCGGATCGCTGCTTCCATCAGGACCGATATAAGCTTCGAGGTGAGTTATTGCCTCGGCAATTTTGTTGTTTTGGGCGTCGGACTCAGCCCACTCGCGATAGACGTCCCTTCGCTCAGTCTCGAACGAACTGCCTGGAATTACGCTCTGTGCCGATGTCAGCAAGCGTTCTGCCTCTGCAAAGTCGCTGCGTTGGCGGTAATACTTGCTGAAGCTAACAACCACCGGAATGATTTTTGTAGGCGGCAGTTTGCAGCGGATGGCAGTATCAAGGGCGGTGCGCCCTTCGGCCAATCGGTCTGTTTGCAGATAACACTGGGCTAGAAAGGGAAGATAACTGTGATCGGCAGGCGAACTTTTCGCCAGTGTTTCAAGAATCGGAAGCGCTGCAGCTGGTCTGTTCGATTTTATGAGAGCCTCTGCTTGTTGCAGCGGTGTTGCCGGTAGCTGAGAAACATAAAAGATGCCGCCTCCAATTAAAAGGACGGCAGCCATGACGAAAAACCAGGCAAAGCTCTTACCAGCTCCTTGCTTTTCCGCCAGCTTTGAGCGCGTGCCGGATTCGCGTTCGATTTGTGTTTCCTCGGCTATTGCTGTTTCCTCAGGCGATAGGTTTACAAATGCGCCCCTTAAATACGATTATGGCAGGCACATTCTTATTTGAGCATACCAGGCAATTGCATATGCTAATGTTGAGAAATGATCAACGATATCGACCTTACCCCCACTTGTACATTCTTGAAGGTTCCAGGGAAGGCTGGCGATCTTCAAGTCAGAGCCTGGGGAGATGAGAAAACTGCTACTGCAACAGTGCTGTTGGTTCACGGTTTGGGAGCGCACTCTGCCTGGTTTGAAGCGATGGCTCGCCAGCTGGCTTCCCACGGTTTCCGGGTTTTTGCATATGACCAGAAAGGTTTTGGTTCAAGAGGAAACGAGCCTCTGATCTCTTATAAGGAATGGATCGATGACCTGACTGGTGTGGTCGCGGAGCTGAAGCAGATTTGCCTTGCCGGAGATCGCCCATTCTTCTTAATGGGTAACAGCATGGGGGCTCTGGTGGTTATGGCTGCTGCCCAGCAAATCCAAGTCGATGGCATCGTTATTTACTCTCCGGGATTTGAAGGCTTTCCGGGAACCTTCACCCTTTCGTATAAACTGAAGGCCATCTTTTCGGCACTTTGTGCGCCGTTGAAGGAGGTTCGTCTTCCTTACAGCATGGATTTGGTCACGCGAGATCTGTCTGTGCGCAAGTATTTGGCGAATGATGAGATAAAGAAAATGGCCGTGCCGGGGCGCATGCTGACTGAGTTATTGAAGCTTTCTAATACCGTCGTCGCTTCGTTAAAGACGGTAAATGTGCCTGTCCTCATGTTCACTGCCGGCGTTGAGAAAATAGTCAACAATGCAGTCAACGTGCGGCTCTTTGCTAAATTGCAAGCGCCAAGTAAAGAACATATTCATATGAATGAAGCTTGGCACGATCTCATGTTTGATCCGCAGGTTGATGAGGTCGCCAGCCGCTCTGCTAGCTGGATTCAGTCGAAGATAGGCGAAATTAAAAAGACCTGTCTAAGTTCCCCTGAAACATAATAAGAAACACTTTACGATTTTCGCGAATCCGCTTCTTCCGTCCTGGCGGGCTTTTTCGATTGGATGAAAATCGCAAAATTTTGAACCTCTCGATAACTGGCTATAATTACTATGGATTGGTAGTTCTCAGGTTTTTGAATAGAAACAAAGGGGGCATTTGTGCCACAATCATTAGCCCATCTCTTCGTTGAAAGAATCAAGACATCGCAGTCGAGCGTCGCTATCCGCTTCAAAGAGGCGCGCGCTCCTTATCGAGATATGACATGGGAGGATCTCGGGCGTCTTGTGCAAGAAATGGCTTATGGGTTGGTTGCCCTTGGATTGGAACCGGCAGCTAAAGCAGCAGTGATGGCGCCGACGTCCTACCAGTGGGTGACAAGCGACCTCTCTATCTTACTTGCAGGCGGCGTCTCCGTCCCTATCTATCCGACAAGCTCGAGCTCTGATATCGAGCACATTCTGAATAACTCAGAAGCACAAATAGTTTTTGTGCATAACGAAGCCTTACTTAATCGCGTACTCTCAGTGCGCCAAAAGATTTCACACGTCAAGAAAATTGTTCTTTTGACACCACCGGCCAAAGGCAAATCGATCTCCGAACTGGGTGTCGATTCGAATCTGTTAATGGGGTTGGAAGAACTGTTGCAGCTCGGAAGGAAATTGCAACAAGAGAAACCAACACTGATTCAAGAGCGCATGGATTCTAATAACCGGGAAGATCTTGCGACCGTCATTTACACATCCGGAACGACCGGAACACCCAAAGGTGTAATGCTCACACACGATAATATTCTCAGCGTGCTCGTCGATATGCCTGAAATATTGCCGATCGGCGGCGAAGACACATTCTTGTCGTTCTTGCCTCTTTCACACGTCTTTGAAAGAGTTTGCGGTGAGTATTATTGGATTTTCACCGGCGCTACTTGCGCTTATGCCGAAGGTATTGAGCACGTCGGAAAGAACATGGGCGAGGTACAGCCCACCGTCATGCTTGTCGTACCTCGAATCTTGGACAAGATATACAGCAAAGTAAACGCTGGTATTCAAGGCGCTTCTGGGCGCCGTCGCAAATTGATCGAGTGGTCGATTTCTGTAGGTAAAGAAGTCCAGCGCCACAAAAACGGAGGAAAAACTATTCGACAGTTGCTCGGCGCCAAGTTCTGGTTGGCTGAGAAGCTCGTTCTTAGCAAATTGCGCGAGCGTATTGGTGCCCGTCTTCGCCTGATCGTCAGTGGTGGAGCACCGGCGACCGCCGAAGTTATCGAGTTCTTCAATGCCATTGGTATTTCAGTTCTCGAAGGCTATGGTCTATCTGAAACTGCCGCTCCGACTAACGTCAACCGCATACATAAGAACAAATTCGGAACGGTTGGCAGCAAGTTGAAGTCAGTTGAAATGAAACTGGCAGAGGACGGAGAAGTTCTCTTCCGGGGTCCGACAATCTTCAAAGGCTACTATCGTTCAGATGATATGACTGCGGAAGTATTCGACGCGGACGGCTGGTTCCACACCGGCGATATAGGCACCATAGATGCCGATGGATACTTGAAGATCACCGATCGTAAAAAAGACCTGATCGTCAATTCCTCTGGCAAAAATATTGCCCCTCAGAAGATCGAAACAATTTTAAAGACCATTCCATTTGTTTCGCAAGCCATCGTATTTGGTGATAAGCGCAAAACGTTGGTTGGGCTCTTTACTCTCGATGAGCAAGCTACCATCGAATATGCACGTGAAAAGAATTGGGCTTTCAAAGAATTCAGTGATTTGATCGAATCCGATGAATTGAAAGGCACCCTCAGAAAAGAAATTGATACGCGTTGCAAGCAGCTTGCGGACTATGAACGCGTGCGCAACTTCGCCATCCTTCCGCACGAGCTGTCCGTTGAGAACGGCGAATTGACAGCCACGTTGAAGATCAAGCGCAATGTACTGAAAGTCAAATACAAATCTCTGATTGAATCCCTGTACAAGGAAGACTCTGTCCTGGCAGGCGGACGCTAAATCACCGTCGTCCTGGTTTTGAGTTTCTTGTTTGCTTGCTGTCAATGTTTGTGTAGAGGCGACGCCATGCGTCGCCTCTATAATGTTTCTGCAACTCAGATAGACTCTAACGTCGTAGATTCGTACTCAGGAGAGCGGACGTTATTTTAAGTACGCGACGCTGACCTCCAGTCCGCTAAAGTTTCTTTGTCGCGGAGCGGAGAGCCGAGACCATATTTTTGTTCCCACTATTGTGTAATTTTTGCGATCAAGTTGCTCATTCTCTTTGTGGTCAATAGCTCTAAACCCAATATGCTCTCTATAGGCTGTTCGGTGAAGTCCGAAATTTGCATCGACCTGATTCTTTTAGACTGCAATTCGCCGGAAATATCATTCGCACCGCAGTTGGTGCCCGACATTTCTACTGTTGTATAGAGAATTAAGAATAAAGATGGGCTCTGAATCGCTTTCCATGCGTCTCCTCGTCTGCACATTCCCGAAGAGGATAGAATATATGAAGATAGGATACGACAGAGCGCTTCTAGCTATCGCTCTTTCCTTGTTTGCTTTTCAAAGCACGCAGGCGCAAGAATTTATTAGACAAAGAGCGAGCGACGATTTCGCTCGCCGGTTCGATGCTTTCAGCCGGTCATTAGATACACTGGCCAATGATATGCGCAGAGCATACGACGAATCCAATTTATCGAAAGCAAAACAGACGGCACTGACTTCGATTCCATCAGAGCTTGGCAACAATAATTTCAACGGCTCTCAACCGCAATTATTCAGTGGCACCCAGGGGGTTGGTGTTGGCGGATTCGGCGGTGGTGGCTTTGGCTTTGGTGGACTTGGTGGACCGTTTGGCACCGGATTGTTTGGCGGTGGACTCGCTGGTATTGACTCAAATGATGCCGGCATAGGCCTTGGTCCGAGTATCGGGCCGAATGACACCTTCTTTGGTGGCTTCGGTGGACAAACCTTCACCACATTGAGAACCAATGGTACGTCAGGACCAGTTGTTGGCGCTCCATTTCCACCGGGCCGCAGAGTCAATGAAAGTTCGAACACGGTTCTTCGCCGTCAAGGAGCGAACTTTGTTGCGCAGAGAGACTTCTCAAGCCGTGGTGGCACAACCAACGGCGGCGGAACGAACGGCAGCGGAACGAACGGTACCGGAAATACTGATCAGTCGTCAACTACCAGCAGTACTTGGAACGGAGGCGCCTTCAGCACCCAGAGAACGTTCAGCGGCACTTCATCCGATGGCACGCAGAACTTTGGAACCTGGTCAATTACAGGCAACGCGCCCGGTACGGTTGCCGGTCCGGGTATGGCTGGAACCTCATCTGGATCAAGCACTCCAGCCGGCGGAGGTCTATCTCCAACTCCCGGCGCTGGATTCGCTGGTGGTGGTGGTGGCACCGGCGGCACGATGTAACAGCAAGGTGGAGAGTTAAGGGACGGAATAAGCAATCCATGCCAAGACTATTTCACTAACCAGTAGATAAAAAACGGGAGCTGCTTGCGCTGCTCCCGTTTTGAGAAACTGTTCTGTAGACCTTAGCTCAGGGCTGTTGCCGATTGAGTTCTGTCAGCTTTATCGAGAGCGATAACTCTGAGGACTCTTGAGCGTCCGGCTTCCAGTACGAAGAGTGTTCCATCTTGGCTGAAGCTTATGCCTGTTGGATTGACCAGTCCGGTCAGGAAGCTGTCGACCCGTCCGTCACGGTTGACTCTGAATACAGTGCCTGCCCGTCCGGCTGTTACATAGATTCTGCCAAGGCTGTCCATGCTGAGGTTGCCATCGAATCCATCTGCGAAGTTGAATGCTTCCGGTTCGGCAACTTGTACTCTTGCCAGCTCGCGTCCATCAAGTGAGCGCTTAACTACTGAACCGGTTGAGTGTTCCAGTCCCCACAGGTTGCCATCTTGATCGACCAGCAGTCCCTGTGTTCCGTGTCCGGCTCCACCGACGATCACCTGGTATTCACCCGAGCGATCAACTTTGAAGATGCCACCGGTATTTGATGGGAAGTTTGAGACGATTACCTCGTCAGCTTGAGTGAGCACGAGATCCGAGAGGAATGTGCCACCACCTGTGAGGCTGCCATCGAGTTGAGCAAGAACGCGACCGCTCTTATTTGGATCGATTTTGTAAACGGTGCCTTGAATGGTTGCGACGTATAGAACGCTCTTGCGATCGAAGCGCAGTCCGGAGATTGTTGTGTTGCCGCGGATGCGTGCATACTCTGTCATCTGACCGGAAGAATCGATCTGCCACACGCTGCCATCGACGGCGAAGTAGATGCCACCAGGTCCGGGGCACATGCGTGAGAAGCGATTGGAATATGAAGAATTTAGTTGCGAGAGGATGCGCACTGCGTAGCCGCGCGGAGGCTCTGGCAATTCGACTACAGAGAGTCCGGAAGAAACTTGTGTCTTGTCTTTGTCGAAGTTGACGGTGATATCTTCTTCGGTATCACTTTCTTCGACTTCTGCGCTAGTAATATCGATGTGCAGTATCAAATGTAATGGAACGAGAATGCGTCTGATGTGAATCTGTCCGTCACTTTCGTGAGAGTAAGATTCGATATCGATGTGATCGTGATCAACGCTCAACACTCGTCCGGTAACGGTGTTGTGGCACCCCATACCATACCAGATTTGAATCTTCTGGCGATTTTCGACGAATGTTTGAAGTCTTGTTCTGAAGCTCATAGCGCACCCCTAATACTGAACAGGCAAATCGCCTTATGTCTCCTTAGCCGGATTGAAGTCGTCCTCTTTGAACCATTCTTTTCGATCCACGATTAAGGCGTGGTTCCAGAATTGCTCTAGTTTGTACTTATTTCGCTCCGCATCTTGCAAAATGTGGACAATGACATCACCATAGTCCATCAATACCCATCGGCCTTCTTGTTTCCCCTCAATCGACCTGGCTTTGAAACCAAGTTTTTCGAGAGCATCATCAATTGCATCTGCAATTGCTCTCACTTGAGTGGACGATTGACCGCCGGTGATGACGAAATAGTCAGCGATTACAGTAACCGTCCGTACATCAAGGATGATTGTCGAGACTGCTTTTTTTGATTCGGCAGAATTGGCTGCTACGTAGGCCGCATCTTTTGGATCAATTTGCGTTGATGCTTGAACCGTTTCAGTCAAACGTCGGTCTCGCTCTCGTCCTCTACAGAAACTTTGTTCCCAAAATCTTCGGGATTTCACACGAAATGCTTGAAAAAGAAGGGGGAAAACCCCCAGCCAAGCCATGTTAATGCCCCCCAAAATCATGACGTCACAATCGGCAATTTTGTGCAGGGACGCGAGGAAAGGTGGTTGCAAAGTGGCTGCGCTTTGCTTCATTCTCTTATTTCAAGATTTTTTTTCGAGAGAGTCACTTCGTTTCTCCTTTGCAACTGGCGCGTTCCGAAATAGTTATGAAGAGCCACTTTTTAAGGCTCCATCTCTTGTCTCGTGCCTCAAGGTGCTGTATCCTTGCGGCTTACGTGGTTTACTAAGGCTGTGTGAGTTGGAGGAATCCTAGTGAATAAAGCTGAATTGGCCGCAGAAATTGCTGGTCGCACGAACAATACTAAGAAGGCTGTCGAAGAAATTTTGGGCGCACTTACAGACGTCGTCGTAGAGCAAGTAGCAAAAGGCGAGCGGGTTACCCTCGTTGGATTTGGTACTTTCGAGCGTCGTGAGCGTCAGGCCCGCGAAACAAACAATCCACAAAAGCCTGGTCAGAAGATCAAGGTGCCGGCCAAGAAAGTGCCAGCTTTTTCAGCAGGAAAAGAGTTCAAAGAAAGAGTAGACAAGTAGTTCTTGCAGGCTCCAATTTGCAAAGTCCAAGAGGGGAACTTATTCCCCTCTTTTTTGTTGTAGAGCAAAGGCGCCAGCTTCGCGGCGCCTTCAAGAATTCTTGTGCAGAATGGCTTTAGCGGCTATTTCTTCTTCTCGCATCCTTCAAAGGGGTTCGAGAGTCGAAGCTGCTCATGGATTGGCACTTTCTGGCCAAAGGGGAAATCGTTGGCAACCCGGACCTTTTTGCCGAAGGACAGATTCGTCATTTCGCCATTCTTGAGCTCGAAAGTTGCATAGACTTTATCGTCCTTCAAACTCGGTTCACGTTCCCGTTCAAGAACCTTACCGACTGCTTTCTTATCATCGCAAGAAAGCTTGTTCCATTCAGACATTAGCTGTTGATGGAAGTCCATTTTGTCCACTAATGAATTTGTGCTGAGCGCTTTATCGGCCAAATCTGTTAGTTGGCGAGCTCCAGATTCCGCGTCCATTTCTTATCCCCATAGAACCGTTCTACCTGAATCTAATGAAATCAGGCATTCTTAACAATGGGAGAATCACGTTATGCTTTTTTCTTGCAGACATTGGCAGTTGCCGCCTGCATAAATCACCAGTCTTCTTCTTGGACCCAAGCTAACGAAAACGCAGACCGCTCATGATTGCTGTCTGCGTTTAATGTGGCGATGGCTTTGGCTATTTATTACTTACTGCCGTTTTCCATTTGTGCCTTTTCTTCAGCGCTGACACCTTTAATGGTCAAATTAACGCGTCCGCGATCGTCGATTTCTTTGACTTTCACAATCACTCTTTGACCAACGGCTACAACGTCTTCGACCTTCTCTACGCGGCGATTTTCCAGCTGGGAGATGTGTACCATTCCTTCCTTTCCAGGAAGCACTTCGACGAATGCGCCAACCGGAATGATTCTAGTTACACGTCCTGCGTAGAGTTCGCCCACAGTAATTCGTTTGAGCAAGCGGATAATCGTGTCGCGAGCGGCTTCCCCGCCTGCAGCTTCGACTGATCCGATTCTGACTGTTCCGTCGTCCTCGATGTCGATGGTTGCGCCTGTTTCTTCGATAATCTTACGGATCATCTTACCGCCAGGTCCGATAACTGTGCCGATATCGTCCGGATCAATATGAATAGTGATAATGCGTGGTGCCCATTTCGAGAGTTCAGTTCTCGGTTTCGGAATCACAGCTTCCATCTTATCCATAATATGCATACGGCCGCGGCGAGCTTGCTCGAGCGCAACCTTCATGATATCGAGTGAAATACCTTCGATCTTGATGTCCATCTGCAACGCTGTGATGCCTTCGCGCGTGCCTGTGACCTTGAAGTCCATGTCGCCGAGGAAATCTTCCAGACCTTGAATATCGGACAATATTGCAAAACGGTCGCCTTCGAGAATCAGACCCATTGCGATACCGGCGACGGTTGCTTTCAACGGGACGCCAGCATCCATTAGGGACAGGCATGAACCGCAGGTTGAAGCCATGCTGGTGGAACCGTTAGATTCAAGAACTTCCGAAACGACACGAATGACGTAAGGGAAATCATTCGGATCCGGCAATACGGCGAGAATCGCGCGCTCGGCTAGCGCGCCGTGCCCGATTTCGCGGCGTCCTGGACCTCTGTTTGGTCTGACTTCGCCGACCGAGTAGCTCGGGAAGTTATAGTGGTGCATGTAACGACGTTCTTTTTGCGGGTCGATGCCGTCCAACTTTTGAGCATCAGATGGCGTTCCCAGCGTAGTCACTGAAAGCGCTTGTGTAGTGCCTCGGGTGAAGAGTCCTGTGCCGTGTGTGCGGGGCAAGATTCCGACTTCGACCGTTATCGGTCTGATTTCATCGCAGCGTCTGCCATCAGCGCGCTTACCTGTTTCAAGCACTTGTGCGCGCATCAGTTCTGCTTCGTATTCTTCCATATAAGCTGCGATTGGGAGCTTCGCCTCTTGTCGCAGTGGATGGTCTTCAGGCAGCTCAGCAATTGCAGCGTCTATAGCGGCTCGTGCTTCATCCAAGAATCCGGCGCGAACTGATTTGCTTGTGACGCCGTCCATCGAGGCTTTTAATTTTTCCGTTGCATGTTCGCGAATGATGCGATCAAGCTCTTCGTTCTTCGGCGCGCCCTCGAATGTCTGTTTTTCGATGCCGAGCTCTTGCACGAAGTTGCGTTGCGCTTCGCACTGGCGCTTGATTTGATTGTGAGCATAGTCAATGGCTGCAAGCATGTCTCGCTCAGAAACGATCAAAGCGCCGGCTTCGACCATCATGATTGAGTTCTCAGTGCCGGCGACGACCAGATCGAGGTCTGATACAGCCATTTGCTCGTATGTCGGGTTAGCAATGAAGCGACCTTCGACACGTCCAACTCGAACCGCTCCGACAGGTCCGTTGAATGGAAGACCGGCGACCATGAGAGCCACCGATGCACCGACGATAGCTAAGGTGTCTGGAGGATTCTCCTGGTCCGCGCTCATACAAGTAGCGACAACCATTACGTCGTTGCGATAGTTGTAGTTGAAAAGCGGACGCAGGGGTCTATCGATGAGGCGGCTAACCAGTACCGCTTTATCGGAGAGCTTGCCCTCTCGACGTGTGAAACTTCCGGGCACGCGTCCTACTGAATAGAGCTTTTCTTCGAAGTCAACTAGCAGCGGAAAGTAATCGATGCCATCGCGTGGGTTCTTAGCTGCAGTGGCGCTCACCAGGAGCATTGTCTCGCCGCAACGGACTTCTACTGCACCGTTAGCCTGGCGAGCAAGCCTGCCCGTCATGAACTGTACTTCTTTGCCGTCGACATCAAATGAAAACGACCGGGTTGGAGCCATGTGCTGAACTTCTATATCTGTTGACATCTTTCACCTATTCTCTTCTTTTTCTTCTAAGTTCTGTTCTGCTGACAGGCAGCACCTAAATCGGCGCATGTCTGTCGCTAATCTTCAACCGGGAAAAGCCCAGCAAAGATTGACTAGCTGTAACTGCGACAAAAAAAAGCAGGCGGTAAGATTACTCGCCTGCCGTTTAATTAGCGTCTCAAGCCCAGCTTTTCGATTAGTCCACGGTAACGGGCGTTATCTTCGCGGCTGAGGTACTGCAGAAGTCTGCGCCTCTTCCCAACCATCATTAATAGACCGCGTCTGCTGTGGAAATCTTTCTTGTGCGTGCGCAGATGCTCTGTGAGCTGATTGATTCTTTCGGTGAGAAGCGCGACTTGCACTTCTGGAGAGCCGGTATCCTTTGCGTGCACCTTGTGGGTGTCAACGACTGTTTGCTTTTTTTGTACTTCTAACGACATGCCTATAGTTCCATTTGATATCTTGCTTACTCTTAGGTAGTGGTAAATAATATCACGTTCGGGCCGCTACTTGCCTTCTGGTGCAACAGTTGCAGGCTTGTCATGTAACATAAAAGAGAGCTTAGAATCGATGGCTCGCCTCTTCAAATCCCGCGAATTGCTTAGCCGCTTTCCTTGGCTGGACACAGTTCGCATGAATTTTCTGGAATGGGTTTGTAATGATGGACTGGCATTCTGGGACCGCAGCTACAGGATTATTAAAATCTTTGCGCCTGGGGCTGCAGTTCTGTTACAAGAAAATGCCGATCGCAAACCGCTTATCTGGTCCATCTACCATGGTCGAATGGTGGGGACGCTTGGTTTGAGACCAAGAAAGCGATTGACAATCTTGATCAGCCCCAGTCGAGATGGCGAGATGATTGCCCGCGGTGCCAAAGGGATGGGCTTTTCCATCGCTCGCGGCTCATCAAAGCAGGGAGCTGTTCGCGGAGCGCTTGAACTGATCGACGCTGTTAAAGACGGTCAGGACCTGGTTTTCATGGTGGACGGACCGCGTGGACCCAAATTCACCGTCAAATCTGGAGTCATAAGAATGGCTGAGATGACGCAGGTGCCTATTTTGCCCTTTGTTTGTTCTGCGCGATCGACCTGGTGGATGCCTTCATGGGATAACTTCATGGCGCCCTGGTGGTCCACCCCCATTGTTTACATCTTCGGGGAGCCGCTTCATGTGCCCAAGGGGGCCGATGATGCAGAACAGGAAGAGTTACGCGTAGAACTAGAAAAGCGCATGGAACACTGCAGGCAGCTAGCTGACAAGTTCTGGCCTGTATCAATTTAAGCGACTAGTCGAGCTGCGACTTCTCGTCAGTTGCTGGGCTACGGGATCTCGGAGATGGATTCTGGAGAATTTGGGACCCTTGAAAGCGCGCTCGTGGAGGCGAACAGGGCGAAAAAAAAGAAGGCGCCACCAAATATGATGGCACCTCCGCAAGTACTTAATTATAAGTGCTTAGGGCTTCTGCAGTTCAGGTTTCCATTCATCAAGAATGGCTCCTTCAATTGGGCATACTGACAAGCAGGCTCCGCAATCGATGCATGTTGCATCATCGATATACGTGTACTTGGTGCCCTTGGCGTTTGTTTTTCCTTCTGCCCAGTGGATGCACTCTACTGGACAAACGGGAATACAATCTGCAATGCCTTCGCAAACATCAGCAACGATTGTGTATGCCATTAACGTCTCCTTCTACAGTTCTCAATTGGTAACAAAAGTACAGGCTATTTACCACTAAATCACGAGCTCATCTCGTGGTCGAGTCTTAACCTCTAATTCTTAACACATTTCTCCCAACTGTTTTCAGAAATTTCTTGGGCAGAGTTCTTTTTGGAAGTAAACTGCGATAATTCATTTTTCTTCGTGACGAACTGCTGCCGATTCTAAGTTTCAAACAGGAAATGTCAGCAAGAATCAGCTGAGAGAGCGGCAAAAAACAAATCTTGAAAAGCTAGTGTGGGAGGGACAAACCGGTGAGCGATGTCAAGGCGAGAGTGACAACTTCGAGCGGCCAACTTATTGGTTATTTTGTTGATTTCAAAGTGGTTTGTCTTTGCGGAAACGATTATGAGATTCGTGGCACTTTTGTGGATGAATTCGGTCGCTCTTACGAAAAAATTGAGTTCAATCCGCAAGTTCTTCCCTACACCGTAGATCTTTCTCAATCTCCCGAGGCGGGTGTAAAAGTTCTGTCTCAAGGATATGTGCAACGCGGGCGGCAACCAGTTGTGATGACTTTTGCTAAGTTGAACTAGAGCAGGCGCCCTTGCTTGATTGATTAGGTTCATCAGCAGAGCCATAAAAGCTTGATGGCTACTTAGAGAACTTTTTCGCCTCCAGTTGCAACTGCAATTCCAGTTGCTTTCATTTCCTGATGTGCGTCGGCACCAATTCCGGTATCAACTCCGAGTTTCATTTCTACCTTACAGACCGACGGTAAGTCCGGATGCATGAGCGCTTTGTACTGTTTGGCAAGAATGCAGCGAGCCGGGGCAACAGTTGATTGCACTGGCGCCGGCAATGACGATATCCAGAAATGAAGCTCTGAATCAGAAGAAATTTTTGCGTCGATGTTTTCTTTGTAGAGGTGAGAATCTGTTTGAACGTAAAGCTTGCTGTCTTCCGTTTCCAGTTCATCGATGCCTTTCAGTTCCGCTACGTTTGAGCTGATGTCTTTTGCGCAACCGAAGTCCACAACCGGCGTTGTTGGTATGGCGACTTTTAGCCATGGAAGTACCAGTGCGTGTGCTTCCTTGAGTTCATTGTATCTATCTGCGATTGCCGATTTGGCTTCGTTGACTGCTACGGTTCTCAACTTCTGGCGCTCAGCTTCCAGGAGAATCGCTCCTTCTCTAGCTTCTTCGTGCAGTTGCTCAGCTAGTTGGTTTAGATGGTCTGCATTCTCATAAGCATAGGTGTGTGATTCGTGTGCGTCATATACTAATTGGCGGCAGCGCGCAATCATGTTATTCATTTGACCGATGCGGTCTTGTTCATTCAACTTACGGGCACCTGTTAACGCCAATTCGTCTGTGGTTGTCTGGATTCTATTAAATACAAAGAACAGCCCACCGAACGAGCAAGCGACTAATACCAAAACTGCTAATAATGCCAGAAAGACCCCACTCAATACGAGCATGTTGCCCTTGTTACTTCTGTTTCCTTTGTTTGCGCGTGATGCGCGTTCATATGTGCGAATCATGGTGCTGATCCTCTACAACATTTTTCCCCTGTGTCTCTATTACGCTCGGCGTCACCATTTTAGGCTGCATAAACGAGAAAACCCTGCTTATTTGCAGGGCTTCTCGTGAGACAGTAGAGAGAGTGGTCGTAGTAAACTTTTGGGTGGCAATGACTGGCGTCGCACGGGATGCTTAATGCATGTGGGCAAATGATTGACTCAGACCTGCTGGCTCCGATTCCAGGAACAAGTTCAAGTCGCTATCGACGGGGCTCTCTGGTGAACCCGACGGTGCAGGTGAGAAGTGATAGTTCTCTATTTCTTGCGCGATGGTGTGAAAGGAGGTCATTGGAACTTTGATTGTAGCGATCATGTTTTTGTTCACTGCAGCATCCAGAACCACTTTCATAACAGCTTTGCCGGATGCTCGCTGTTCGTCGTAGCTTGTGTATTCACCGATGTGTTTGACTTTGATACAAATAGCATCGCCTTGTGTGATTTCGAGTTTGTGGTGGCGCTCCATTCCAAGCGTTTTGGCTTTGGCGTACCAGAGATCTTCGTAGTCTGTCTTGTTGTCTTCGTCGGTCATTTTGTAATAGGTCATTTTTGCTTTTACGAGTTCTTTTAATTCTGAACTGTTATATTGAAATTGGTTTTTGAGTTGCTTGGTGTCGATTTGGACTGTCCATTCAAAGGGACGGTCCACGTGGATGCTATCGCTCATTGCTTTGGGTGCGTGTGTAAATGAGGTGAGTGTTGCTAGCGATGTGATTCCCATGATTACTGCGAGCTTCTTGCTCAAGGATGCGATGCTATTCATTGATGAAATACCCCGAGGTAACTGGGTTGCGGCTGAGATTTTCCCAATTGGAATGACCTTCAATTTTTAGTGGAAGGGGTGATGTGATACCGGGTACGGCTGGACCACCGCTGTATATGGGTGGGATAAGAACATCAACTACAAGATCCAAGGTATAAATGCATGGTGCTTTTGAGCCACCCGGTAACCATTGAGAGGTGACCGGCGCCCCAGATGAAAGTGTGATCTTGTCCGAGCCGGTTGCACCGCAAACCACAAGTTTTAGCTCGTGTCCGCTGACAGTAACACCGCAGCGGTCGCAAAAATCCTTCCACCAGTCGTCGGTGCTCAACATGGTGTATGCTTCAGAACGTTTCTCTGTTTCGGCTAGTCGATGCACATATTCTTGAATGAGACCTTGTGCAATGAAGTACTTTACGGCAATAAAACTCAAATTTACGAGTGGAACGAAGAAGAAGATAACTAGCACGACAAATGCTGTGCCGAATTCAGCAATCGCGCCTCCTCTTTGTCCACGTTTTTTACTGGTGCTCATCTGTTTATCTCTCTGGCTGTCTTCTTTATGGCTGGCTGGAGAACAGCTCTCTTTTACGACATGAACTCTCTCTTGATCATGTCGCTTTCCCCTAGCTAATAACTGCTTTCGGGCGAAATTTAGGGAACCTGGGAGATATTTTTGCTGTAGCTGCTTGGAGAATAAAGATCCCTTTCGCGGCTGTGAATGATCCTAGAAACGAAGAGCGCCTCTTGCGAGGCGCTCCCGGGGCTTGAGTTTGCGAGTGAAACTTATTACATACCGAATTTGGCCATCTTGACGGCTTTGGCAGCGTCAGGCATTCCGAAACCGTAGTATGGTGTCCACGGTGCGGAACCGGCCTTGAAGCAGCTAGCTTTCAGGATGCTTTCCACTGCGACGTTCGGCAAACCAGGGTTGGCGTTCCAAACGAGGGCAGCAATTGAAGCGACGATTGGGCTTGAGAATGATGTTCCATCAACGCTCTTGATTTTGCCGTCGCGGGCTGTACAGACAATGCCTTTGCCGGGGGCGGTGAAGGTGACTGGCAATCCCCAGTTGGAGAAGTCCGTGAGCTTAAGGTCTGGACCGATTGCTGAGACAACGTTGACATAGTGGGTTGGCGGGCATGGGTCAAACATGCCGTCGTTGCCGGACGAAAGGAAGATCAATCCACCTTCGAGGTCATGGAACGTTTGCATGTAGACGTGCAGTGGAGCGTGCAGGAGGGCGTTGGTGAATCCAACCGGGGGCGGTGCGGCATAGCTGATGTTGACGATTTTGTTGCCACTGGCCATCATATTCAAGAGTCCAGCCATGATTGCAATGTCGTCGGTCATGCCGTTCTCACCAGCAATCTGTACTGGATAAACACGAGCGCCAGGGGCGACGCCGGCAGTATCAATCTTGTTGTTAGCCGTTGCTGCAGCGGTTGTGGCGACTAGCGTGCCGTGTCCTTGAACGTCCTTTTGGGCGCCTTCGGAAAGGGCTCCACCGAGTCCACCGAGGAGGTCACCGATTGGTCCAGGTCCGCCGAGAACTGTTAGGCGAGCACCGACTGTAGTGGCGTCGTATCCCTTCATTGTCTTGCCGGCGAGGTCAGAAATGCTGGCTTGGCAGCCTGTATCGAAGATGGCTACTTTTGTATGGTTACCCATGGTTGTGTCCCATGCTTTCGGTGCATTGATTGCGCCGAGGTGCCATTCTGATGTGAAGCGTGGGTCATTTGGAACAACCTGAGCTCTGAAACGGTAGTTGCGGCTGATGTACTTGAAGTGTTCCTTGTCCTTCATGAACTTCTTCTCTGTATCTGCCATGTGGCCTTTTTCTGTTTTGTATATCAAGCACTTCAGTCTGCCTTCACCCATGGTGCCTACAAGTTCACCTTTGGCTTCTTTGAGGAGGTCGCTAACTTCATCATTATCGGCTTGGGCATTAGGCATAATGAGAAGAAGATCTGGAGAACAGTCGTAAACAGGGGCTGCTGTTCTCTTTACTTTTCCAACTGGTAATTTCAATTTTGCTTCGTTATCTGCGAGCACTGGAGCCGTCATAGCGGACAATCCAATTGCCAATGACATAGTAATTCCGAACGCCTTTTTGATTGAAAGGCTAATTTTCTTCCCCAACATATTCAATTCTCCTAGACGATTATTGGCTGATATTTATGCAAGACAATATCTTCGACTGTTTCAAACGCGAGCCTGGCTGGTGGCTGCTGATTGGGTTTGAAGCAGTTTGTCGAACTTCTTCTTAACGACACCCCTGCCGAAATTAGGGGAAATAGGATTTGTTTAATTGAAAGTAACCCCTGTGTTGAGTCTGCGAGAATACTGGAAGCTTTCAGCAGCAGGAAATCCGGGCACACCGCGATGAAGAATATCGCTTTGATTTTTGATTTCGACGACACTTTGATGCCGGACTCAACCACCGAGCTCATCAAACAGCACGGCGTCGACCCCGACGAGTTCTGGGGGAGTACTGTCAAGGATTATCTTTTGAATGGGTATGAGCCGGCGCTCGCCTATTTGAATCGACTTCTTGAATACGCCGGTGAAGGTAAGCCGCTGGGGCCGATGACCAATAACGGCTTGCGCGAATTCGGGAAATCGTTGGCTCCACGCTTCTATAACGGCTTGAGCACAATGCTCAAAGAGTTGCGCGAGATCGCCCAAGCGGTTTCTTCCGACATAAATCTCGAGTTCTATATAGTGTCAGGCGGACTTCAAGATTTGATTTCGGATATACCTCTTGTGCAGAAATACTTTTCTGCTGTGTATGGCTGCCAGTTTGGCGAGCATCCGGTAACCGGAGTTATTTATCAGGTCAAGAAATGCGTCACCTTCACGGAGAAGACGCGTTATCTATTTGAAATCAATAAAGGTATTAGTCCAGCACAAGTTGATGAGAATCGTTATGCCGTGAACAAGGACATCCCCGTGGCGCGTCGGCGTGTGCCCTTTAAGAATATGATCTATGTCGGCGATGGGCTAACTGACATTCCTTGCTTTTCGCTTGTCAAAAGAATGGGCGGAATGGCTTTCGGTGTATTCAACCCAACGGAGGCGCGATCGGCAAAGCGTGCGCTGCTGGAATTCCTATCTACGGATCGCGTTATCAGCATGCATGCTCCGCGCTTTCGAAAGACTGATGAACTTGGCGCGCTTCTGCGTGCCGCTGTTTCGACAGTTGCACAGCGCGCCCATTTGGAACGCAGCGAAGCTGAGTTTGAAGAATGATCCTGGTAGGCGGTTCTTTAGAGAGCACGCCAGTCGGAATCTTATCAGCGAAGAGAGTCTAAGGATAAAACATATGTCAGTTGAACAAAGAGGCACCGTAAGCGATACCGACCCATCTGCTTACAAGCAATGGTCAACTATCAATCTGCGCTACGGAGACACTGACCGCCAGGGTCATATCAACAACGCTGTGTACTGCACGCTGTACGAATCCGGACGTGTAGACTTCTTGTTCTCCACTGATGGCGATTCCGTCGCGGGTGCAGGCACAGCATTTGTAATCGCAAAGCTCGCGCTCGACTATTTGAAAGAAATGCATTTCCCCGGCGATGTAAAAGTCGGATCTAAGATCCTCTCAATCGGACGCAGCTCCTTTCGTGTCGGCCAAGCTATCTTCTACAAAGACCAATGCTGCTCCACCGCGGAATCAGTCATCGTTGTAATAGATCCCGACACAAACAAGTCGATCCCGATTCCAGATACATTACGCAGAGTCCTTGAGAAAATTCTTTAGATCTCAAGCCAGTAGATTTAATTTTGGATCCATACGAATGGATGCCAGAATAAATTTATTGCATATGATCTGAAAGGAGGTGCCCGATGGCTATCAACCCTAAGATTCTTCTGTCTAAGCAGTGTCCTGATCTTCATAACGGTGATCAGATGAAACAGCCAGAATTCCATTTCGCATACAGCAATATGCCAGACTGTTATCGTGCCGAGCTAATAGGTGGAATGGTCTTTGAGCCATCACCTGTGAGCTATGTTCATGGACGGAGCGATTCGGATCTAATGGATTTACTTTCTCAATATGCAAAGACTACAAAACATGTTGAGAAATCTCAGAACGTGACTGTGATTTTAGGTGAAGATGACGAAGTTCAGCCTGACGGTCTCTTGCGACTGCCAGAGAAGCTTGGTGGGCGTTCGAGTCTGAAGAAAGGTTTCTTGCACGGCGCACCAGAGCTAGTTGCAGAGATTGCCCACTCATCTCGTGCTATCGATTTACATCTGAAGAAGCATCGCTATACAAAAGCGGGTGTAATTGAATACATAGTTTACTGCGTCGAACCAAAGAGAATTCACTGGTTTCGATTGCAAGAAGGAACGGAGCTCAAACCGAATAAAGATGGAACGTTTTGCTCATTAGTGTTCCCCGGTTTATGGATTAACGAGCCCGCTCTTATTGCTGCTGACTCTGACGGTGCGGATAAAGTTCTGGCTGAAGGGCTTAAAAGTTCCGAATTCCTTTTGTACAAGGAGCAACTTAACCGCACCGCGAGCTCCCGAAAGAGAGCGAAATGAACCTCCGTGGATCGGGTTTATTTGGGGGAATTTATGAAACTACGGTTCCAATTTGCTGCCCCCATAGATAAGAACTACTGCTTATATTATGGCGAGCTGTGTCCTGGAGAAATCATTGAACTAGCAAAATTGGATGCAGTCAAGCAAGTCGGTTTGGTAGATTGATTGATTCGTCTGACACGATTTCTAGTGGTGGCACATTAGTTGTCTGGCGACCAGTTGTGCAAATGCACGAACTCCGAGGTCTGATGGATCGTGGATAGCGACGGCGTTTTCCCAGTCTTGCAATATATCCAGATCGTAGGGAATATCGCACGCGACTAGTAGTCTGTTTGGAGCCTGCTCTTGGAGGTACTCGGCAAGCTTCAGTTGTTGGCGGTTTATGACGGCTCTGAATGTAAAGAGAACGCAGTTTTGTCCGCTATTTCTAGCCATCTCAGCGCATTGTGCATCTGTCATGTCATTGAACTTGTAGCGGTGTTCTACAAGATGAATCTCCATTTCTGGGAGTAGTTCAAGTAGTGATTCGCGAAACTTTAGCTGATAACGATCGTGCTGCGGAATGAACAAGTGAATCGGCTCCGCCACGGCAAACGCACGTCGCGGGAATCCGCGAGTTTCGAGAGCCTTGAATGAGCTATCCAGTACGATTGGATCGCTAGCTGATACCGACTTCTCTAAAATGGATAATCGCCGAGCCTTGTCCATCTCATCGTGCGCTGGGATTTTGTTCAATGCAGCCTGTCTAGCTCTAGCTGCTCGTTGAATTCTCTCTTCGGGTATTCGCCCTGACCGAACTGCGCTGACAATCGCTTCATTTACTTTTCTGGCATCTGCAGCATTGGAGCAAACGAGAAGGAGATCTAGCCCTGCTGCAATAGCGCGGACGCAGGCTTCTTCCAATCCCCATGTATTTCCGATTGCTTTCATAAGCATGTCATCGCTAACCAGCAAGTTTTGGTAGCCCATTTGCTCGCGTAGCAAATCTGATACCACTTCCGGTGAGAGACTCGCCGGAAGTGGATCCTTATTCAACGCTGTGATCCACAAATGTGCCACCATCATTGCTGGTGCGATCAGCAAGTTCTCTCTGAAGGGGAAGAGTTCGATGCTTTCGAGCCGCTCCATATCGTGGTTTAGTTTTGGTAGAGTTAGGTGCGAGTCAACATCGCTGTCGCCGTGTCCGGGAAAGTGTTTTGCCACTGGTAGTACACCGGAGTCAATGTAGCTTCGTATCACCGCCGCACCCAGATCTGCGACGAGCGCAGGATTGGATCCAAACGCTCTCGTTCCAATTATTGGATTGCGTGCGTTTGTGTTCACGTCGAGCACTGGCGCGAATACGCAATTTATGCCAAGCAAGCGCATTTGCTTACCGGCAAGACCGATGACCAAATCCAGGCGCTCTTTATCGTTGAGCTTCCCCATTGCCATCATGGATGGAATCGGCGTTATGATTTTGTCTAAACGCTGGACAGCGCCGCCTTCTTGATCAACTGCAATAATCGCCGGATGTCGACTAAACAGGCGAACTGCATCTGTTAGTTCGATCACCTGCTCGCGGAATTCGACATTCTCTGAGAAAATAGTGATACCGCTGGTAATGCCGTGTTTGAGGCAATCTTTGTTGTCATCATCGAGAACCTTTGCGGGCACCTTACCGATGATAAGCTGCCCCACCGATTCTTCCAGCGTTTGCGTCATCGGAGTCTCTCTTTCGTTAAGTCGCGGGTGCGTATTGCAGTAGGAGTAGAGTTCCCGTCTCGGCTTTCGTTGCGGCTTTGTTCGATCCCGGGAGCGCCGGCATCTTGCCGGCTTCTAATTGCTATGAGTTCTACGTTTTCAGGCTGAGCAGTCGATAAACATCAACCGGTTTTTGCCGACCTTTGACGGTGACGGGACCCATGGATTCGAATTCAAACTGGTTCTTCACCATGTCGTGGGTAGAGCCGTCGATGATGATGTCTCCCGGTCGTTCAGCTGGAACCAGTTTCTCTAAACGAAAAGCCAAATTGGCCGTGTCGCCTAACACTGCGAGGCTCGACTTTCCTGCTCCTAAAACGCCAGCTGCTACAGGGCCTGTCGCCAGTGCGATATCGACCTGTAATGGATAATCTGCAAAAGGCCAATCGTCCTTGCGCGCCGCAATAAAGGGAACTGCTTGTCTGATCTTGAGGGCCGTAAAGCAAGCTTGATAGGCGCAGGCATTTGTATCTCCACCTGGTCTGTCATCGCCTTGCCAGTATGCCATCACTGCATCGCCAGCAATTTTTTCAACCTGTCCGTGTTCTTTTCTGATCTCGTCGTGGAATCTGGCAAAAACTCTTTGTGCGGCTTGCATCACAATTTGAGGTTGATCCGAGAATTGCTCTGAAAGCGTGGTGAAGGCTCTTATGTCCGCCACCAGGATTGTCGCCGTCATCAATTTGATGTGGAGTTGTGTTCTCTCGTGCTCGTCTTCCTCGGTTGCGTCGTCTGAGCGCTGCGGCGCCGACTCTGGCAAATTCACAATCAGGTCAATCTGCGCGATCTTTATATGATCACCATTCTTCAAGAGAAACTCTTGTCCGGCTTGAAGCCAGTTTCCATTGAGACGAGTCCCGTTTGTGGAGTTCATGTCTCGGATCGTCCACCCAAGCGGACCCTCACGCAGCTCCGCATGTAAGCTGGAAACTTCGGGAACCGGCAATACTAACTTTCGCGGGCCCGTTGGCGAACCTGGCTTGCGACCAATCTCGAGCACCTTTCCGTGCTCGAGTTCAAAGAAATATGCTTCGGGTGTGCCGGAATTTACGACCAGGTACCCGGCCAATTCCATTTTCTTTTCGGCAGACAATTTTCTAGCCAGTTTCACAAACGAGAGACAGACAAGAATTATAACCCCCGGACAAAGATGAATCTGTCCGGGGGCGGTACTTTATTTATTTCGGAGGCACTTTACTTGTTTTTGAAGATCGCAAGTGGCAAATCTATGGCGATCCTCTTAGCAAGTCTCACCCCCGATTGCTCAGGCAAAGTCGCTCTTTAGTGAGCAACTTTCTCAAAGGACTTTTTTAGGGTTTCTACCTTATCTAGGCGCTCCCATGGCAAGTCCAGATCGGTGCGGCCGAAGTGGCCGTAAGCGGCTACTCTCTGGAAGAACTTGCCGCCGTGTTGTTTTGGCAACAAATTAAGTTCCAGATTCTTGATAATGGCAGCTGGTCTGAGATCAAATGTCTTCTTAACAACTTCGGTGATTTCTTCATCTGAAACCTTACCGGTTCCAAAAGTCGTTACGAGGACGGAGACCGGATGGGCGACTCCAATTGCGTAAGCAATTTGAACTTCAGCCTTCTTCGCCAGTCCAGCGCCGACTATGTTCTTTGCTACCCAACGTGCAGCGTATGCGGCACTGCGGTCAACCTTCGTCGGATCCTTGCCGGAGAATGCGCCACCACCATGTCGTGCATAACCACCGTAGGTGTCGACGATGATTTTGCGCCCGGTCAGACCCGCGTCACCTTGAGGTCCACCAACGACAAAGCGTCCGGATGGATTGATCAAATAACGAGTTTCCGAGTCCGGTTGAATCGAAACATCTTGGAAAACAGGCGAAATCACGTACTTCTTCAAATCTTCCGAGATGCGAGCTTGAATTTCGTCGTTGTCGGTGATGCCGTCAATCACGGCGTCATGCTGTGTAGAGATGACGATTGAATGAACGCGAGCTGGTTTGTCGTTTTCATATTCAATGGTTACCTGAGTTTTTCCATCTGGTCTCAGGTACTTCAAAACGCCTAGTTTGCGGACTTCAGAAAGTCTGCGCGCTATCTTGTGAGAGAGCGAAATGGGCATCGGCATTAGCTCTGGCGTTTCGTCGCAGGCATATCCAAACATCATGCCCTGGTCGCCGGCTCCGATTTGATCGAACTCATCACTGCTATCTTCGCGTTTTTCAAGAGCCTTGTTAACACCTGAAGCGATGTCCGGTGATTGCTTATCCAGGCTAACCATGATTGCGCAGGTGCGAGCATCGAAGCCGCCACCACGTTCTCCCTCGTAGCCGATTTCGGCGATTGCACGCCTTGCGATTTCCGGAATATCAACTTGTGCAGTGGTAGTTACTTCGCCTGCAACAACGACCATACCGGTGGTGGTCAAACACTCCGCAGCGACGCGACCTTTTGGGTCTGCTGTCAAAATGCTGTCCAGAATTGCGTCCGATATCTGGTCGCAAACTTTGTCGGGATGTCCTTCAGTAACGGACTCCGAAGTGAACAAATATCTATTTGGCACTTGAACCTTCTCCTATGCCACTATGAATGCGCCTCATAGCGCCTGAAAACCCAGTCTATCAGGAATCAAGGCTCGCTCCGGCTTAAACTCACTGAATCTTGTCTCGCTCGGGACGGGCATTTCCACTTGCAGCGCGACTATATCCAGCAATCCGGGGCAGTCTAAAGTAGATTGTTAGCTGCCAAGAATCCTTTAATATATTTTGCGATGTAATGCCCGAAATTTACGGAACTATCGAAATTCATTTACGCACTGTAAGAATGCAGTGTTAACATATAAGCTAATGCGGCTGTTCAGCGCTCAGGCAGACCGGCCCGGCATTGCTCAGGGAGTGACATGGCAACGGGTTCTTCAAATAGCCAAAGAAGTGATCGCGATCTTGTTCTTGCATGTCAAAAGCGAGATCCACAAGCCTTCGAAGAGCTGGTCAAAAGACATCAGCGCACGGTATATGCACTTCTCTATCAATTAGCACCTGACTGGTCGGACACCTCTGACCTTGCCCAAGAAGTTTTCATTCGCGTTTGGCGATCTATCAATAACTTGCGCAACCCGAGTTCCTTTAGGGGATGGTTGACGCAAATAGTCACCAATCTCTTCTATGACGAGTTGCGCCGCCGGCCCCGCCGGGTCCCAACTGTATCTATGGATGAGGGCATCGATAGTGGTGAGGATGGCGAGGGAGACTCCGGAACCCGTGACATCCCGGACGTTTCGCTGCTCCCCGATGAAAAAGTTTTAAACCAGGAACTTTCTGAAGTAATTAGAGACGCAATGAGCAAATTGCCGGAACAGTTTAGGACCGCCATCGTCTTGAGGGAAGTGGAGGGGTTGAGCTACGAAGAAATAGCGATTCTAACCAAAACTGAGATGGGCACCGTAAAATCCCGAATTGCACGGGCACGTTCTAAGTTGCAGGAATTGCTTCAACCCTATTTACAGCGACAGGGGTCGAGTGAGGTCTCCAGCTGATGTTTGCATGTACAGATTTAAAAGATGAATTGTCCGCCTACATTGACGGGGAGCTCGACGCTGGCAAGCAAAGCCAGATAACTGAGCATTTGGGACAATGCGCCGATTGCCAGGGAGCACACACACAGATGAGACTAACCGTCTCAGTGATTGCTCAAGGGAAATTAGCGACTTATGCCAAATGTCCGGATATTTGGACCGCGATGCAAAGCAAACTCCCTTCTGTTTGCGAAACGATAGAAGAAGACTTTTCAGCCTACCTTGATGGGGAGCTTATAATTCCCGCCAAGGAAGGGGTCAGCGAGCACTTAGGTGCATGCCCTCCATGCCACGAAAAGTTCCAGGGCTTATCCCAGGTAAATGGATTGCTCTCCAGAGGACTTGAGGTACCAGAGACTCTTGAAATAAATCTCTGGGCTTCTATAAAGAACCGATTGGATGAGGACTGCCAACTTATTCGAGATGAACTCTCGTCCTTCTACGATCGTGAAGTTACACCGCAGCGACACAGAACAATCACGAGTCATTTGCTCGAGTGTGCTGATTGCCGCGACCAATTGGCTCAAATCACCCAAACGGGCGAACTCTTGCGAGCCAACTATCAACCCGATTTCCCAGAAGGTTTCGATCTCTGGCCTGAGATCAAAGCCAAAATGGCTGTTGTGCCGTTCGCACCGAAAGAAAAGCGCCGCAAAGATTTCATGCATAGGCGCATGTACGGTGTAGCCGCTGCCGTTGTCGCTGGTGTGCTCGCAACTATCAGTTTCTTTGTAAATGTGCATTCTGCCTCTACAATACAACCTGTAACAGCAGAGTCCTATCTCATTGAATCTGCACTTGGTGAGCCGACAGACGTAGCGGAAGCGATGGCCTATGAGAATCCATAAAAAGATAAACACGGTTACCTTGGCGACGATAAGCGCCGTATTTATTTCGAATGGCATGGCATTGGCTGACGAGGGCGCTAAACCTTGTATTGATTGGAAGAAGCTGAATTTGACTGCGACCCAGTCTCAGCAGATTCAGGTTTTGGAGACCGACTGGAATACCAAATACATGAAGATCCAGCCGGAGATTCTTGAGCATCAGCGTAAATACGCGAAGATGCTCATGGATCCCAAATCCGATCCCTTAGAAATTATGTCGACAAATCAGCGCATCGCTCACCTCAAGGAGGTGCTGCGCAATGAAGCGACAACGAATTACTTGAAGAAGCGTGCAATTCTGAATTCAGATCAGCAACATCAATTAGAAACAATGATGGGGCAAATGATTGCCACCAAGCAACAGTCCGCCGTTTCCGCACCGAGTGCTACCGAAGAGCAAGGCGGATTCATGGGCATCATTCACAAAGTGCGTTGGGCGATCCAGCAGAAGTAAGGCCGTTTTAGCTAACAGCGCCATAAGGTCGGCGGAGCTGGGGTCTTGGGGGGGCAAAAAGCGCTCTGGTTGTTGTTGTCGGGCGGCGGATCTGGGTTGTACCCGGCTCCGCCTAAGCTGGCATCCTGCTGGGTTGTTGTCTTTAGCTTCTTCAACTTTGGGAGGGGCTTTCGCGACTTTTTGTCTCTTTGACCTTCGTTGCTCTTACTTCCCGTCATGCTTCTTTCTCCCTGTTGCCTTGCCTCAACTGTTCCGATGAGATCCGTGCGACTCTAATATATTTGATTTACCACTAGCATTATGCCTATATCTGTCTGCAATCATCGTGTCTTGCTTTTTGTGGTATTTGCATTTGTGTCGGTTGCTGGAGTGTCTGAAATTCAACCTGAGCTTGATGTGAGAAAGTGGGAAGCGACTTGAACTCGCTAAATCGAGGGAGCGTTGCCTGCTTCTTCGGTTAGCTCTTCAACATGGTTGTATGCCCACAGATACGCAAACCCCATCGCGATATCGCATATGGTGAAAGGCTTCCACATGCCTGGAAGAGTGCCTTGCAGCCAGTACATCAGTGTTAGTCCTGAATAAGAAAGTTTCAGCAAAATGCCATACGCAATCAATTCTTTTTGATTTGGATTTTTGCCTAACGAACAAAAGATCAACGCGAATATGATCAGTAGCGCCGCGGGGAATTGCACGTAGCCGGGATGGTTCGGAGGACAAACATGAAACCAGTTAAACACCATCCCCGGTGCACAGAGGAAGAGAAGACCTAGGACGCCGTCATAAATCGCCGATCCATAAAACAGCGTTGAAAGCAACTTTTTCTTGTCCATATTGATCCTCTCCAATGTCAGAGGTTTGGTGGATTTAGGTGCTTCATTGTAGCGCTATTTATTGATAACTTATCGTTTTTGCCAACAAAAAACGCGCACCAGCTAATAGTCGCTTCGCGTCGATTTTGCTTGTTCGGTATTCAATTTGGGGATTGTCCTGTCGGCAGAGCATGGTAACCGGCTTGTTTATTATCATGCCTTAACAATGCTGTCTTTTGAACGATGAACCTTGAAACATACTTTTGCCCTGGCTTTCGCGTTCTTTCGCAGAGCTATGCTCCGAGAAGCCTTGCCATCTGTGCCTATTGAATCTTTTGGCAGTCGGTTCGATGGAGAGAACCAAAGCCAAACTTTAGCCAAGTCCGTTCGAATAGTATGCAGCTGAGTTGAGTTGGATCTTTCGCGTTGGGAGATTCAACATGAACACTGGTATGTTGTGCGAGCGCTGCTGCGAAGAAGTCGCAGGCGCTCCACCTGAAATAGATTGGAAAAGTCAATTCTGGTACTTTGCAGAATTGTCGTGCGCTTCAATCGGCAAAATCCTTTTGGCATTGGGTCAAGTTATCGGATTCGCGTGTTTCTTTATGATCGCTATCTGGTTCCACCCGATCAGGGCATTGACGCCGGCAGAAGGCAGGATTCGGGCGGCGGCTAATCGTCGAAGGCAGCAAGAGGAAGAGGACCGCGCAAGAAGGGATGCGGCGGCTGAGTTCGATAGAGAGCGTGATGCAGAACTTCGTGATCGACGAATAAGTGCCCTGGTAGAAGCGAACAACAATGATGTGGCAATAGCAAATTCACTCCTGAGCAGCACCAACTATGCAGATGGACGCAGAGGAGCCAATGATAGATACCTTGCTAACTATAACAACGGGATTAATACAAGACTGGAGGCGGGGACTATTGATCCTGAGATTGCTTTACTTGATCAAATGCGAAACCTGCAGGATGCGAAGCGAAACATTCTGACGGAGCATATGAACGATCAAGAGCGGCAACGATTGTTGGGCGTGATCGGGCAATTGGCTAACGAGATGGATCGGCTACAGAGGCAACCGTATGAGGATCCTCGCCGCCATGAATTGGAAGCGGCATATTTACGTGAGAAAGTGGCGGAAGCCCAATGGAAATACAATCAACTAACATAGTGTCGTTCCCTAACTACCTTAGGAGGAGCTCGTGGAAAGTGGTGATTGCATTTTTTTTTGTTGACAGCTAAGGGAGCGCATTGTTGTAGTAATGCTTCACGAGAGATGCGGAGTCTCAATCAATATGCAAAAGTCTTGTATCGCAGATACTAAAGGTTGAGGCTGGCCTGTATAATGTGCCAACCCGATGTTCGTGGAGGTGCTCATGGCAGGTCAAAGACTGTCTGGAAGACGTATCTTGATGGTTATAGCTCCGGCGCAATTCAGAGATGAAGAATTGCTGGAGCCCAAGAAGATCTTCCTTCAGGAAGGTGCTGAGGTTGTTATCGCTGCCTCAAAGTTGGGTGATGTCCGAGGAATGTTGGGGGGAACCGTAAGTCCTGATATTCTCATATCCGATGCGAAGCCAGAGCAATATGACGCCTGCGTGATTGTAGGCGGAATGGGCTCGCCAACGCATTTGTGGAATGACATCGAATTGCACGAGATTCTTCGCAGTATGGAACCAGCCGATAAGGTAATCGCTGCTATTTGTCTATCTACCGCCGTGCTCGCAAAGGCTGGCGTAATCGAAGATCGCAAAGTGACGGTTTTTGCGACCGATGAATCTCTGGCAGCCCTTAAAGAAGGCGGTGCAATTTATCTGAAAGAGCACGTCGTTCGTGACGGTCTAATCATTACTGCTGATGGACCTGAGGCCGCAACAAAGTTCGGGCAAGTCATAGTCGACACGTTAAGCTCTGTGCCGGCGCGAGCATAGTTCTCAGCTGAACCGTGTTCGTGGTGAATCAAGCAATTTCTTCCAGTCTATGCACGGGCTGGCTGCGGAGTTGGTAATGTCTCCTGTTCTATCGCAGGTCATCATGTGCTAAGTCGTTTTCAAAACGAAACCGACACCATGTATGGTGCAAACAATTTCGCTGTTTGGATCTATCTTTTTGCGCAATCTTTTTATGACGGTCCTCAAGGCTTCAACAGTCGCTTCTGAATCTGTGGGCCAGACTTTGTTCAAAAGTGTTTCTTGCGAATAGACTTGATCGGGGTGGCGCATGAGAAATTCGAGGAGCTGAAATTCTTTAGGCATGAGCTGCACTTCTTCGCCATCCTTGCAGACCACATGAGTTGCCGGATCCAACGTCACATTTTTGCAGCTCAATACATTACTGTTGACAGCGGCAGGACGCCTGAGCAGTGCCCGGATTCTGGCTTTCAGTTCTATGTCGTCAAATGGCTTGGTTAGATAATCATCGGCGCCGGAGTCGAGTCCTTGTGCTTTGTCGAGCGATGCAGACTTTCCTGTAAGCATCAACACGGGCGTGGCCCCGCCGCGGGTCCGGAAGTTTCGGCAGATATCGACGCCTTCGGCGTCTGGAAGCTGCCAGTCGAGAATCAGCAGATCGTAATCGAATGTCTTTAGTTTGAAATCGGCTTCTGAGCCGTCGGCGGCTGTGTCCACCGTATGCTTTTCCGCCATCAGCGTAAGCTCAAGAGCTTCCCGGAGAGATGAATCGTCTTCAACAATTAGTATCTTTGCCATTTGATCACTGCCATCTTGCCAAGCGCCGACGAGCGGCGTGTGTCCTGTCTTAGTGTACCCAAATCACAAATAATCACAAAGCCTTTTCAAGTAGCCGTGTTCTTGAGATGATCGCATTTTGCTATTACTTCAGAGACGCGAGGCAAACGTGATCAAGGTCGCTATCAAAGAATCGCTTGAAAAGGCGCTGTCAGGGGCTTGCAAGAATGGTTTGTTGGGTCAGCTCGAGCAGCCGGACACAGCAATAGTTATTGAGCGTCCGCGCAGTCCTGAGCATGGCGACTATGCCTGTGGCGTTGCTCTAAAGCTTGCTGGCAAGGCTAAGATGCCGCCCTTGAAAATTGCGCAGACATTGGCTGACGCGGTTGGTTCTGACATCGCGAACTACGCATCTGCTGAAGTGGCGCCGCCCGGCTACATCAATTTCCGCTTGCAGAAAGACGTGCTGCAAGAGGTGATCAAAAACATTCACAAGAATGGCCCCGATTACGGACGCAGCGAAGTTGGCGGCGGCACGAAAGTATTGATCGAGTATGTTTCAGCGAATCCCACAGGTGCTTTGCACATAGGACACGGGCGTGGAGCCGTTTTCGGAAGCTGCCTTGCAAACCTCATGCGTTTTGGTGGCTTCAAAGTCGAAGAGGAATTCTACGTTAACGATGCTGGTGTGCAAATTGCTCAGCTTGGAGCGTGCGCTTGGGCTCTATATAAGAACCGCTTTGGTAAGGAAGCCGAATACCCTACAGAAGGCTATCCTGCAGAATCCCTGCAAGGTTATGTTGATGAGATTGTCGCTAAACACAAAGACGAATTCATGTCGCTGGACGATGATGCCGGCGTCAAGGTTATGGGATTGACGGCAAAGGCGATCATCGAGGATTCTCAGCGCCGGCTTCTGGAGCGACTAGGTGTCAGCTTTGATCGATGGTTCTCAGAGTTACCTTTGCACACGGAAGGAAAGGTAGACCAGGCGATTGATGTATTGAAGAGTTCTTCGCTAGTTTATGAATCCGAAGGTGCCGTCTGGCTGAAAGCCAAGGAGCTAGGCGATGAGCGCGATCGTGTGCTTGTGAAAAGCGATGGCACCAAAACGTATCTAGCAGGGGATGCTGCTTACCACCTCAACAAATTTCAGCGTGGCTACGACTTGCTGATTAACATCTGGGGATCTGATCACCATGGTCAGGTTCCTGGCTTGAAGGCTGTTATTGCAGCTCTCGGACACAAGCCGGAACAGCTGGAAGTCATTTTGACGCAGATGGTAAATCTCTCGCGGGATGGACAAGTTGTGCGTATGTCCAAGCGTATGGGGACAATTATTTATTTGGAAGATCTGATTGACGAAGTAGGCCGAGATTCCGTTCGATATTATCTGGCCGAATCAAGCCCACAAAACGCTATCAGTTTCGATCTTGAGCTTGCTAAAAAGACAAGCCGTGAGAATCCGGCGTTCTACATTCAGTATGCGCATGCACGTTGCTGTGCGATCTTGAGAAGAGCTCTTGAGCCCACTCTCAACCAGGAAACGCAAAAGGAAGAACCTGCTCTGGTTTCAGCTGAAGAGTGGGCCGAGTGGAAGCGCACTTATGCGCAATCCCCAGAAGTATTTGCGCACGTATTTGAGGATGATCCTGAAGTGTTCGTTCATCAAAAGAAATTGATAATGCAACTTGCACTATTCCCGGAAGAAGTGGAAGAGTCCGTCATCTCCAGGCAGCCAGGCCGTCTCGCGCGCTATGCATACGACGTAGCCAATGATCTCCAGAAATTCTACGAAGTCAGCCGCGTAATCAGCGACGACAGACAGGTGATGAAAGCGCGCTTGGGATTGATTGACGCGACAAAGCAAGTGCTGGCAAACGCGCTCGGCATCATCGGTGTTACGGCAGTCGAACGGATGTAGTCGGCGCCCTTAAGCTTCGACTAGAACTTTTTCGTTTGTGCTGACTTCTGTTAGTTCTTGCCAAATGGTGAAAGAAGAGTGCAGTCTTTCTCCGTTTGCATTGTAAGTCGGGCTGAGCATGGTTCCTTCGGGAAGGCGCATCAGCAGGTCTTTTTCAAAGCGCGACAGAATTTCAGCGAAGCCTTCGAAATTTAGTGCGGTGTTCAGCGGAACGCAGTAATTATTGTCGCCCTTCGCTTCGAAGAGTAAGCTAAGACATGTTGTGCGATTCTTGTCGGCGTCAGTGCCAACCAAACGATAGTCGAGGTTGGAACTGTGTCCAATATAGATAAAGTTCTTACCTGGCCATACTTTGTTTTGTACGTATGGTGTAAGATTCTGCTCTTCGCGATTGCGAAGCGCTTGACCGGATTCCTTTGCATCCAAAGTGGAACCGAGTCGTCCCAAGAATGCTTTTACATCTTTCTTGTTAGACATAAATGATCTCCGGCGTAATCTGCTAATTTATTCCTCAACTAATTCTTTCTTCCACCTTGTCAGTCGACGTAAACCGGTTCGCAAATTAAATGCTAAAAGTTGAGTATCCATGCGTGTTTTGATTGCACCCACTGCGTTTAAGGGAAGCTTGTCGCCACTAGAGGTGGCCCAAGCAATGCAATCTGGAGTGCAATTGTTTTGTACTAAATATAATGCGGATATATTGACTGATATTTTGCCGTTGGCCGATGGTGGGGACGGTACGGTTGAATCGATCTATGCCGCATGTGGTGGCACGTTGATGCATGTAAATGTTATCGGTGCGTTTAACGAAGAGCGGCATGCGGTTTGGCTTTTGGGGGACAATATCGCCTTCGTCGAATTGGCTTCGGCAAGCGGCATTTCGGGATGGAACAAGGAGCAACTTCGACCGCTCGATGCGCATACGAAAGGTCTTGGTCAAGTAATTCGGGACGTAGTGGATAAAGCTCAAGCTCAAACCATCGTAATTACTCTTGGCGGTAGTGCCTCTACCGATGGTGGCATCGGTGCGCTTGCTGTTCTCGGGGCAAAGTTTTTCGACGATCAAGGTCAGATTGTTGATCCAATAGGTGGACGCTGCCTGGCGCGCATTCGGTCCTGTGACCTGACTGAGTGTAAAGCGCTCCTGCAGAAGCACAAATTTATCGTTGCCACGGATGTTGAGAATCCCTTGCTTGGTCCTCTTGGAGCTGCTCACATATTCGGGCCACAAAAGAATTGCTCCCTTGAAGATATAGATTTGCTTGATCGGTCACTTGCGCAATTTGCAGATGTGATTGAGCTTGCTGGGCAGTCAAAGGGCGCTCGCGACAAGCCTGGGGCTGGGGCTGCTGGAGGGACAGCATTTGGTTTGTCCGTTGCGTTGAACGCAGATATAGTTTCTGGTTTTGATTATCTGAGTAACTTGTTGGATCTGAATAATCGTTTCGAAAAAGCCGACCTTGTCTTTACCGGTGAGGGCTTGATTGACTTGAGTACGTTGTCCGGAAAAGCAGTTGGGTCTTTGCAGAAATTGGCGAAGCAGTTCGGCACGCCCCTGTGGGCCTTTTCGGCCGCGACTGTATCAGAGAATGATTCTCTTTTGAGTTCGTCCTTTGACAAGCTCATCTCAATTGCACGTCCTGGGGAATATGCAGACGAAAGGAGCATCGCCGATTGTGTGTTTCGTGAACTCGATAAGCACTTTGGGAATGCTGCTGGTCATCAAACTTGAATTATGGTGAAATAGTTCGACATCGATTTACTACAATAGGCGTTGCTCCAGCTTCAGGATTATTGGATTCAGAATGAGTAAAAAGGGCAATCTCATCCGTGTTTCGGATCTCTGGCGTTGGGATGGGACTATTAGTCGTGCCACCTATGCCACGTGGGGCAGCGGCTTGGTCGCAGTGAAGTATGCTATTGATACGTTCGTTGCTGGAGTTATCTTTCATCGGCCTTGGTCCTGGCTTAACTACATCAGTCCAGGCCAAGCAATCGACGTACTTGCTATCAGTAAAGCTGATCAGGTATTTTTCCTGACTATGATTCTCATCTCAATTCCATTCATCTGGGTTGGAATTGTGCTGACGATGCGCCGTCTCCGGGCCGCCGGCTTACCCGTTTGGCTGTGCAAGCTGTTCTTTGTCCCCATCGTAAATTTGCTGGTGTTTGCGTCACTCTGTCTTCTTCCAACGCAAAGCGATAGAAATATTCTAGATCGCGATGAAGATCCCGATCTGTTGGAAGCTGATGACGCTACTGACGATAAGATTTCAGGAGCTAAAAAGCTGCCCGGGTCTGTCCTGCCACCGTTGCCGCCCTTGCCTTCTCAGCCGGCCATCCCCAGTCAACCACCAGTACCGCCTCAATCACAGTCGATGCCGGCACATTCAGGTATTGAATATCCACCGCTCGGTGAGCTTGTAAGCGGGAAGCTAGATAAGAACCTACCCTTTTCCAAGGAAAATCGCTGGTCCGACGGTGCTTATGCTGTGGTTATGACGGTTCCTGCGGCTGCGGTTTTGGCTTTCTTAAGCACTAGCGTATTTCCATCTTACGGGTGGAGTTTGTTTATCGGATTGCCATTTGCAATAGGAATGGCATCGTCATACTTCTACGGAAGAAATCAATTACGCTCTCCTGGAGACAGCATTCTCATTGCCAGTATCGCGATCACGCTGCTTGGGTTGACTGTTTTTCTTTGGGCTTGGGAAGGCATGATCTGCCTTTTGATGGCTGCTCCCATAGGTTATGTTTTGGCGATTCTAGGTGCCATTCTGGGTTATAACTTGCAAAAGAAAAAGAACCTGCCTGTTCATGCCCGTCGAATAATCCTGAGCATGTTCATAATATTGCCATTGACCATGGCTGCCGAATATGCGGAACGCCCGCAATTCCCCACGATAGCGGTATGCACGACATGCTACATATCGGCGCCACCGGAGCGTGTTTGGGAAAATATCATCGCATTTCCACAACTGCCAGCGCCTAAGGAATGGATCTTCCAAACAGGGATTGCTTATCCTATCGGTGCTACCATTAGTGGTGCTGGTGTGGGGGCGGTTCGCCATTGCAAATTTACAACCGGAAATTTTATTGAACCGATAACCGCTTGGAACAAGCCGCAGCTCCTGGCTTTCAACGTTAAGGCGCAACCCGAACCGATGAAGGAATTCTCTTGGATTCGGGACTTACAGCCGGCCCACCTTAACGGGTATCTAAATGTACATCGCGGTGAATTCCGGCTTTTCGAGGAACGCGATGCTGGAGGGAAGGTGTCTACACGTGTGGTGGGTACCACCTGGTATGACAATCATATGTGGCCAGGCAGTTACTGGCGCTTCTACGCGGATAACATAATGCACTCGATTCACAATCGCGTGCTTATGCATATAAAGAACATTTCGGAGAATGGATCCCACTCCGCTCCGCAAGAACCAGCTTCATAGCTTTTGAATGACTGAGCAGTGGAACGAATACGGACCGCTTGAAGCCTAAATCGATGTTGAGAAACTGTGGCGTATGAGGTCAAATGATATACCTTTAAGACTGCTTGACGGCTCTGGTTGGGCCATTCAAAACCTTTGCCATTGCTTGGGATCCGGATGCGCACAAAGCCCCTCTTGGCAACATTAGCAACTACTGATTTTTGTTTCTGTCGAGAAAAAATTTTCGCTGTGTAGAAGCCAGAACAAATCATGTGTTGCGTGTGTTGCAAAAAGGGTCGAGGCAAGTTCAATGGACAAGACGGAATCGGTAAATTTTCTGAAGCTGACAGAAAGTGCAGCACAAGCTCCTTTCAATGCAGCAAATATTTTTGAATCGGTGGGCACTCAGCCCATCAAGAAGGGTCTAGATTTTGACCTCGGCAAAGGCGTTGATTTCTCCGAAGCCTTCAAGCTCGGAACTAAGGGTGCACAGGAGAATGCGAAGGCGTCCAAGGAAGCACCGGCCCCAGATGTTTCTGCTGATAAGTCTGCTTCGGCATCCACTGAGAAAAACGTCGTAGCAGATGCGAAGCCCGGCACAGCACAGGTTGACCTTAGTTCCATGAAGCTTCAGGATCTAAATCCTGGATACATCAAATTGCAAGATTTTTTCAACTCAAGTGCAGTTCAAGCTATGAAAGACAAGAACGGGAAGCTTGATCTTTCGTCAGTAAAGACATTGAACGCGAATGCGCTAAAGGAAGGCCGGAGCGGTGATCATCAGGTGGGTACTTTTGTCGAGAAGAACTTTAAGGAACTCGCTGGTTTAAATCGTGACAGCGCCATCTTCTCAGACAAAAAGATCTCCGACAGTGATCTAAAGTCAATTCCGACATATGATGCATTGCTTGATACAGGCGCTATGCCTGAGCGTTTTGATCCCCGCTATAACCGCGCGTTCCAGATCGGGGGCGCTCTAGTTGGTGCTGCGCTCGGGACTGCGCTTCAGTTAGGAATTGAACACATACCTGGAGGCAGGCTTATTGAGAAGGGGGGCATGGCATTAGGCAATACCTTGTTCTCACCCGCCGGAGCCTTCGGTGGCTACCTTGCAGGACAGGAATTGAGCCGTGGTATCACCGGTGATGAGAAGGGATTGTTGCATTATCCACTCACCGTTGGTGGTGTCTTCGCCGGTGGAGCACTGGGTCTCACTCTTGGAAGCAGAGCCTGGGGACCGACTCTCGGCGCGGCACTTGGTCTTTACATAGTCAGCGGACACGGAGACAAGTTCTTGCCATCGACTGCTGCGAATAACTACAAGCGCTTCTCCAGCGAGATCAGCAAGATTCATTAAAGACTTGGTTGGGTACGTTTCAAAATGCCAGGAGCCGCGATTTCACGCGGTCTGGCATTTTGAGTTTATGATCAGCACTGACTGTGTTTTTTCAATCTCTCAGAGAAGTTGGAGCCTGTACGAGAAATACACGGGGCCGCCGCTCGTATGGAGCGCGGTTCCGTCAGCCCATAGCCTCACGGAGTTTGTCGTTCTGTTCAGGTACAGGGATCCCTGCCACAATCTAGCCTTTCTACGAGCGGACAAGATGTCCGCTGCCCATACATATGGGCGGACGGGACGTCCGCGCTCCATACTTAGCAGCCAAGCTCTGCGACCGGCTGCGGAAGGAGATCATGCTGAAATTATTTCACAAGTGCTAGCGATTCGACTACTTCTGCCCCGGGAAGTTTCAGTAATTCCGATGGTTTTAGTAGCACCTTGCTGGAGCGGTTACCTCCGCCCATAACGACTTCGTCCTTCTCCATCACAGCTGAATCAATGAAGAATGGAATGTTGCTCAAGCCAAACGGTGTAACTCCACCAATTTGCATTCCGCTCAAATTGATTGTTTGCTCCGCGTTTGCAAAGGATGCTTTCTTCACTGCGAGCAGTTGACAGACCTTCTTGTTCACATCCAATTTTGTCGACCCAAGGACAATGCAACATGCAAATTTTACCGGCTCCGTTTTCGATGCCGTTATGATCGTGTTTGCCGCTTGTTCAATTGCAAATCCATAATGTGCGCAGAATGCGGCAGTATCAGCCAATTCCGGGAGGCATTCAAATACGCGAAATTCAATGCCGTGCTGCTTGAGACCAAGCTCCACTTTTGGATCCAGTATACTGCTGGCTGCGTTACTCAAATGTTTAGCGCTTATTGTTATAGAGGAACGAGAGATCCGGCGCCAACGAAGCACTTACCGGTCCTGTATTTCCGCCGCTCACAACTTGTTGCGTCGAATCAAGTGTCGCCGCTGCTGCTGCGCCAGGTCCAACTTGCAATTCTCGAGGAGCCGCTGAGACTTGCTGCGGCATCTGCTGTTGTGGTGCATAACCTTGTTGCGGCTGAGCGTATGATTGCGCGTTAGGATCGAACTGAGGAGCTTGCGGTGCCTGCTGCATCATGTTCGGATCATAGGCTGGCTGTGCTTGCATTGCTGTTGGCATTGGTGTTGCCTGTGGTGCAATGTTCGCTGGCGCTTGCGATACTGCTGTTTCGATTCCCGGAATTTCCAATTGCGTTCCCGAGAAGATCAGTCGAGGGTTCTCGCCAATGACTGCTTCATTTGCTTTGTAGATTTCGCCCCAACGGCTGCCGTCACCAAGCTTTTCCTGGGCGATGTCCCAGAGATTGTCTCCGGGCTGAACCGTATACTGACCGGCGTCGCTGATTTGTGTGGCATCAGCACCCGGCATCTTCAACTCAATGCCCGTATGAATAAGTCCTGGGTTGCTGCCGATCACATCGGTATTCAATTTATAGATTTCTGTCCAGCGAGATCCATCGCCAAGATTCTTTTTGGCGATATCCCACAAGCAGTCACCATGCTGAACTGTGTAGTTGCCTGCTACCTGATCGTTGCCAGCTTGAGCGACTTGCTGATCTCCGGCTGTTGCTTGTTCGCTTGGCTCAACGGACCTTTCGGCTTGAACTTTCTGCTTGGCGATTTGATCACGGACTTGGTGCTTTGCTTGCGAAATTGATTTTTCGTGGCTTACTTTGTGCGCCTTGTCCGCACTTGCAGCCTTGTGAGCTGTCGAGTCGTGACTTGCCGAATGATGACCGCGATGGTTGATCTGATCCATCGGCTGGCTGTTGCCGGTTGAATGTTGAGTATGAGGAACACTTCCCTTGGTCTGATGGCCAATTTGATCAACTGCTTTTGCATCGGGAGCTTTGATCTTCTTCATCAGGGACATCGGCTCAGCTTTCAAACCAGTCAGACCAGAATCAGCTGGAGCTGCAGCTGGCGTAGCTTGTTGAGCAAATGATTCGGCTTTGGGCAGAGCGCGGAAGTAACCACCCATCGAGGATGGCTGGAAGCTTGGAACGTCACCGCCTGCAATAAGTTGATTGCCACCGAGTGTGTCGGAGACGGCGCCCGATGGTGCTAAAGTAGGAGCGTTGTCTAGTGTGGCGCTTGCTGCGTCACTAAGTTTGTATCCAATGTTTGATGAAAGACCAGGTCCGCTAATGACTCCGTCTGAAACATTGTAGTTTGCAGGCAACCCGGCCACTTCTTGCCCAAATGGCGAGGAGCCGATGTTCAATGCAGAGCTTCCTGCCGGTGTCGTTGCATTTGAAACGATACTGTTGGTGGCATTAGTTGCGGGGCTTGATTGCGCAAACAATGATTGTGGTCTTGCGCTCAAGTCGCTGAACAGGCGTTGCGTTCCGGCCAGATGATTGGCTTGGAAGTTATTGCTGATTTCCGGACCGGCAATCTTGCCGTCCATGCGGAACATGTTGTGAGGATTGGTGCCGCCCATTTCGAATTGAGCTTTCTTCAAATCTAGCGGACCGGAAACATTCAAATGGTCACCGCGCAAACCGCTGATGCTGGTGCTCAGGCTGTGTGATGAGCCGCCGAGATCGAGGCTGTGGAAATCTGTCAGTCTACCTGCATTCATACCGATGTGCTGGAAAATCTGCGCATTGGCCGGAAGCATCGAAAGCGGCAGGTGGAAGTGATCGGCGCTGAGTCCGTTCTGTCCGAGAGACAAAATGCTGGAGCGGACGTGCTCTCCCATGCTTGCCCATAGTGCTGGGTTGAAGGCGTCGGTTAGTGAGGCCGCGCCTCCACCAAACAACGCACCGAGCCATTCGAAGAAGGACTGTGCAACACCGGTCAAGCCTGGCAGTTTCATGATGAGCTGGATAATCGGTGAAATTTCACCGCTGACGGCAGCTAGAGGACCCGCTCCGACTTGGGCGGCGCCTAAAGCAGCGGCTTCGCCTACGCCTGCAATTGCAGTTACGGCTTTTGCGGCAATTGCGGTTGATTCAGCGCCTGCAATAGCTGTTGCTTTTGCCGCTACGGCTGTTGCTTCGGATCCGCCAGCTGGCATGAGTGCAGCTTCGGCTCCAGATGGTTGGAAAAATTGTCTAGCAGCGGCAATATCGCCGGAAGTGGTCAGCTGATGCTCTACCGCGGGCGATGTGCCAGAAAAAGCGCCAGAAGCGTCTGCGCCGCCTCCGCTGCCTCCTAATTCTGATGGTCTGAAATCGATGGGCATCGCCTGATCAAATAATCCGCTTGGAAAGTATCAATAATCTACAAGCCTGAAATCCCCAAGTCAAACGATCCGTGGGAATTCCACCACCTTTACAAGTGATGTCAAGCATTAATTCTGAGAAAGTCCTAATAACGGGTCATTGTTGAAGCAATTTCGGATGGGAGGAAAAACTGTGAGAAATTTTATGTAGACATTTTTAGTCGCTTTTCGGCATGTCCGAACAGGGCAGCTCAATGCAACTTATATATGCGTTTGATCCCCGGGCGAGCACGGCTCAGGCTCGCTATAATTGCTACCGCGTGCTGGCTTGTGCCGCACATAATCAGACAAACCCAGCGGAGATGTTCTAAGGCGACAGCCCGAGGAAGCTCCAGAGCGTCTTAAGTGAGAGCACACTGATGAAGATTGTTCCGTTCGTTTCCTTGTTTTTAGCCTTCACTTTTTCGCTGTGCGCATCTGCCGAAGATGAAAAACACGTTCTCAGCGTTGTTCCGATGGGCGTTAAGCCGGCATCTTCGGTGGCGAAGCCCGCAAATGCTGTGACACCTGTAAATAAAGTAGATTCCAGTGCCGCCAAGCCTGCTGCTAATCCAGCAGGCAACGGAACAACTTCTTCCAGCTCTGAACTGAGTCCCGGCGACGCTCCGGGCACTGAGGGCACGGCTGTAGTAGCGCCCACTGTCAAATCATATTACTCGGCAGCCTTGGACCAAGCCGTGCGGCAATACAAGTCAGCTCCCTCAGATGGGACATATGGCGCTGTGATCAACGCTTTGAAGACAGTACTGGCCTCTCCTGGTGGGGCCCGCCTGAGCCCCGCTATTTTGGGAAAGGATAATCCGTACTTATCCGATTTCAAGCCTCGCGTCGTCGATAGTGGAGCGGTGCGCCTCTGGAGCTTTCCGAAAGCACCCGAGCGTGCACACATTCTTTTGCAATGGTTCGACTCTCATCAGCAGATTGTTGGCGCCGGACGTCATAAGCGAGTTGTGACAACAACTGCCTTGCGCTTCCAAGACTTTCAGTTACCGTCCCAAATTAACGTCAAAGATGCCGGCATTGTTAGCTCAAAAGATGCTGGGAAAAGTTTAGTGCTTGCCGGCGATAATGAAGATGGCTCCCTCTGGGTTTCCGCTTATAAACTGACGGAGGCTGGTTGGCAAGCCAATCCTGCTTTCCTCTCTACCCTGCCAGCCTTCTTGCAGAATAACGTCTCTGGTAGGCTTGGATTCAGAGGCAATGACCTGGTCTTCAATGTCGGAAAGATGCTGCTGACTACGGATTCCAACGGTGTAAAACGCTGGTTGCCGGAGGCCGAGTCGGCGAACTATCGCTTCCTCGTGAAACAGACCGAGAGCGGCTATGTCTTGCATCCGTCGGTCCCGAATGAGGAAGCATTTGTTACCGTGCACGATTTTATGCGTGCTCTTCAACAAAGTCGTGGGGACATAATGAAGTCACTTCTTGTTGACCCCCATCTGGCAAGCATTCCACGCTATCTTGGCTTACAAGGAAAATCTCTGGACAGCTCCGCCCGTGTTGTTGAGATGTCGCTACCACCGGCTCGTGGCCAGCGATTCCGCCTAATAAATATCGGGAAGGACGATTTGATTTTTGATGTCGCCAAAGTAAAGGGCGTTCCTCAAATTAAGGCGATCTTTGTGGCTCAACCAGATCCGTTCTTGCAGGAAATCGGCAAAAACTTCCCACTCTACTCACATTTTGACCAGGTTGCTTCCGAGAAGAAGGAAGCCGATGCGGCCGCCGCGTCGGCAGCCGCCGCTGGCACTCCGCCGAAAGCCATCAAGCGCAAGTAAATCGAAGCCGGAGCTGATCCAACTGCCGCTGCAGACTGGCACGCACTACGGCTGCCGACGCAATGCTCGTGAATCATCAAGACCGAAAACGCGATGACAGCGGGCGGTCCTATGTTGCAAATAACCCCGATCGAAGATTCCGGGAAGAGAGCTTTTTTCGAGTCACAGTCGCCAAGCGGAACTTATACGTTCCAATTTAGCGCGAGTTTTGGAACTTATAAATTCCAGTGGATATGGGTGGGGCGAAATTCTTATCGGAAGCTGAGTTAGGCTGGGCATATAGTATCCAGCTCCTCTAAAAACAAGAAGTCCGTAAGTGTTAAGTCCAGATCCGGGATCTCGAAATCCAAATCAAAGGCAAGACGAAGAGTTTCTTTCGTCCACTTTGAACTTTCTTACTTATTCATATCGCGAGAATCTATTTGCGGAATTCGAACGATTAGTTAGAGAGGAAAAACGCTTTGATGGTCTAATCGTGGACCTGATGCAGACTGGTTTTAGTTTGCCACTGGATATCATGATCAAGTTTCATTCTTATGCTCGGAGATTACTGAAGCCTCAAGGTGTTCTTCTCTTTATCAAGGCTGACGCAGCTGTTACGCTCACGAAAGACGACCCTGGTGGCGGTCTTACGTTCAACATTTACGATAGTCCATTTGGAATATTTGCTCGTTATCCGTTGTTGGCTGACTATGTTTGTGCCACCGTCACTGGTATCGATCGCCGGCGCATGCGCGGCGGTGGCAATACTCTTGCTAATCACATTTTGTTCACCTCGACTCCAGTTTTGACTGAGCGTGGAACCGAGATCAAGAGCGCTTTCGAGTTACATCCTCCGCAGAACTGGCTTCTGCAATTTATCGATGACTATTCGACGATTGAAGGAATTGCACGCTTGATGGAAGGTCATCATGGTATTCATCCAGATGAGAGCGTGCGGCTTATGCAGGAGCTTGAAACCGATAGAATTATTTATCCGGTTTTCACTCGCATCCAATTCCTGGCAAGTTGTTATCACAACCATAAACCGTTCCGATTAGGGCGTTATATGGTGGCAGCCGGAATCATTACCGCCGCTCAACTAGAGGAGTTGCTTGAGCTGCAGCAGGAGGAAGGTTGGGGCAGGAACCAGAAAACATTTCTTGGTTTGCTTGCGGTGCGCAAAGGATTCATAAATACGCGCGAGTTGGAAATACTTCTGCACGATCAATATTTGTACGGTGGTTATCACAAAGCTGATTCTACCGAGACAAGTGCGGCAAGCAAGAAACGAAGCATGGAAACGATGAAGAATTCCATGATTGGCAGCCTCGGCGCGATTGACTGTGCTGGACTCCTTCAGTCCATTTCCACCGCTAAGAAAACTGGCACATTGAATGTTGAGGACCGCGACAAGAACATCGTAATTGCATTCCATGACGGAAAGCCGACGCAGGCAAAAATGGGAAAACTGAAAGGCCCGGACGCTGTTGTCGAGTTTCTCGTTAGTTGGACAGAAGGCATATTCGTTTTTCGAGACGGCGTTCCGACTCTGGAATTAGATGAAGCCTGTGCCTTGAAGTTTCCTCTGGACAAAATGCTTCTTGATGCTGCTCTATTTCAAGACAATGCAAATCAGATCATTTCGATGCAGCCTGGTGAGCGAAACGTCATTTTAGAGCGGGTCTGGAATTTTGATGATATTTGGCGCGTACTATCTAAACAGACTTTGCGCTATTTCGATGAAACGCCCGTCAGTGAAAAGGATAAGGAGCACATGCCGCGAATTGGTTCGCTCATCGATGGATTAACCACTTTGGATGAGGTGATCAAGTCCTACGATGAATGGACTACGCACATGGTGTTGAAAACAGTGCAATTCTTTATTGACAATAAACTGGTTCAGGTGCAGCAGACCTCGCTATTTAAGCCGCTGTCGGTGTTTCAGAAAATTGCAGGGGAGCTGCAGCAATATCTGGGACCAGAAGACAATCGAACTATGCTCGAAGTTAGCTTGCACTATGTGCATGGTGATTCACCAGCTGCGCAACGATTTCACATCGACAAGGATGGACGAGTTAGTGTCAATCTCAGTCAGGTGAAAGCCAGTGGCACGCCGGTATCTGTTGCGCTTCTGGAACTGCGACGCTGGATGGAAGCTTATCTGGCATATGCTCGGCGGCAGCTAGATCCTCGCACCGTAGATGGTGCGATTGCCAGGGTCGTTCAGGGTGGCAGCTAGTCTAATTGTTTGCATCGGCGAAGCCGCCGCGTTGGAGCGGTTCTCTTAGTCTCAATCAGTTCAGCAGCCAAGGGCGACGCTTGCACGCTCCAAAGAGTAGTTCGGTGCTCCTTTATACTGGTGACGCGCTTTCGTTCTCGATTTGATTAAGGATGAAATAGGAAAGCGAACGGACACCAAATGCGGTGCCACCTTTGTTTAGTTCTTCTTTATCCTTATCCATCCATCCGGCTCCGGCTATGTCCAGGTGTGCCCATGGAATACCCTCAACGAATTCTTTCAGGAACATGCCAGCACTTGATGAACCAGCTTCGCCTCGTGCTCCAGCGTTCTTCAAATCAGCGACATCGCTCTTCAACGTTTCCTTGTACTCGTCAAAGAGAGGTAGCGGCCAATATCTTTCACCGGCAGCTTTGCCCGAATCAATTATCTTCTCCATGAGCTGTTCATCGTTCCCCATGATGCCAGCGGCCGCCTTTCCGAGTGCCGCGACAACGGCTCCCGTTAAAGTCGCAACGTCAATTATTGCTTCCGGCTTCTGCTGGCATACGTAACAAAGAGCGTCAGCCAAAGTCAACCTGCCTTCGGCATCCGTGTTGTTTACTTCGATGGTCTTGCCATTCATAGCAACGAGAATGTCTCCGGGCTTGGTGGCCGTTCCACTCGGCATGTTTTCGCATGCGGCTACCACTGCCAAGACGGAAACGGGCGCTTGAAGGTCGAGTAGCGCTCTCACAACGCCCATAACCACCGCCGCTCCGGACATGTCGTATTTCATGGTTTCCATGCCCGCGGCTGTTTTCAATGACAAACCGCCAGAATCAAAAGTGATGCCTTTGCCGACTAAAGCGAAAAATCGTTTTGCATCTGGATGACTGTACTTTATTGCGATAAACTTCGGCGGCTGATCGGAACCTTGAGCGACACCCAGAAATGCTCCCATTCCCAGTCGAGCCGCTTCATCGGCCTCCAGAATTTCGCAGGTCAGCAAATTGCAAGTCATCGAGTCTGCCAATTGCGCTAACTTTGTCGGAGTCATGTTGCAAGCAGGTTCGGCGATTAAATCTCTGGCAAAGCAAGTTGCTTCTGCAATTGCTCTGCCGCGGGCGCAAGCCTGCTCAAACGAACTATCGTCTAATTGTTGATCAAGGAAGCTCAGTCGTTTCGTTTTATCACCGGTTTCATTGGCGCCGTTATCATTTTGAGTTTTGTAGAGCGTGAATGTATAAGATCCGAGGAACCACCCTTCCACGGCTGCTTGAATTAGCTCCTTCTTGCCGTCGAAACGCAAGCCCAGCGCAACATGTGTGTAGGCTGTTTTGCTTGCGAACTGGCGGGCAAAAGTTGCGGATGCCTTGCGGACGGCATTGGGACCGAAGTCATTTTTCTTGCCAAGTCCAACAAGTATCAAGCGGCGTGCTGTGATCTTCTTTTGAGTGAAGATACTCAGCGTTTCTTTGCTTTTTGCTTTGTAATTTTCCTGCTTGCAGAGTTCTTCAATCTCCGCAAGAAATTCTGCTGGAAATTCAGCATCGCAATTTTTCAGGGCGTCGGACAACGATTCGTCCTGAAAAACTCCAAAGACAATTAGATCGGCAGCTAAAGCCGAAAAGGATGGCTTCTCGAGTATTAGTTCCATATTACCTTTTGTTGTTGCAAGTTACTGAGCAACCAGCTGTGTGATATTTCGCATTAATGGTATCAACTGCTCTGTTGCTTGGGCGTTACTTACGGTTACTAGTATGCCGCCACCAAAGTCGGCAATAATCAAGAAACCGTACTGCGTCCTTGCCACCATTTGATGAAGATGACTGTGACTCATTTTCATGATGGTGTTTGTCGTGTTGACATAAATGCCAAGTGACATCGCTCCGACGAACTCAGGATCATACTCTTGTGGCAGGTTGTTCGCCACTGGCAATCCGTCATGTCCGACAATACAAGAGCCAATTACACCCGGCAAAGTGGCGATGTGATTTAGAAGTTTGTAAATCTCATCGGCTGCCTCCATCGTCAAGACGCGGACTTTGCTTTCGGCCAGGTCTTTCTGGGTTAGCTTGCCGAGCTGCTCCTGGTCCTGATTGTCAAGGATGAACTTGCCAATCGACGCGATTTTTCCGCTGCCGGTATCCTGCTCGTTACCAGCTGTTGCAGATAACTTGCTGATGCCTTCAATCTTAGGCGCTGGTACGGCACCTGAGCCAACTGCAGCGTTCACGACAGTACTTACAGCGTCGCGAACATTTATCTTGGGAACTTGTTGCGAAGGGGTTTGTCCACCAGCAGGCTGTCCATCTTTGACTCCGAGCTTGTCGAATATCTTGTTGATGCCATCATCATCGATGTTGCCGAATAGCCCTTGCTGACCCGATGGTTTGGCTGGAGGTTTTTGAGCCGGTTTCGTGGGTGGTGCTTGCATCGGAGGACCTTGTACAGGCTTGCCCTGAATAGGCGGTGCTGTAGCTGGTCCAGGTGGTACCGGCGCTCCACCTTGAGGACCTGGTGCGCCAGGCATCCCAGGCGTAGGACCGGCTTGTGCCGGCGCGGCCTGTCCCCATCCGGGCTTGGCACCAGGCATCTGAGGAACTTGTCCTTGAGCGCCAGGCTTTTGCGCTGCTTGCCCTGGAAGAGGCGGAGCTGGGGGCGCATTTCCTGGCAGTGGAGGCGCTGGTGGTGCACCGGCGCCTGGTGGCATCGGTGCTCCTGGACCTGCTGCTCCTGGAATCGGTGGCGCCGGTGGTATAGCGCCAGGCATTGGTTTCACACCTGGTGCCATTTGCACATTTCCAGGCATTGGTGGCGCCATGCCTGGTTTTGGTGGAAGTGGTGGTTTTGCTCCAGGTCCTTGTCCTGGAATCTGAGGCTGTGGCGCTTGTGCCGCCAGATTTTGCAAACCCGGCAATGGTGGTGCCGGCACTGGGCCAGCAGCCCCTCCAGGAATTGGAGGCGGTGGAACAGCCGCACCTGGAATCGGCGGCGGCGGCGGCGCTGCGGCTCCGCCTGGTATCGGCGGAGGTGGCACGTTTACGGGAGCTGGAGCAGCTGCCGCTGGTGCGTTTGCGCCAGGTGCATTCAATTCCGACTCTTTTACGCCAAGTTTCTTGAAAATCTTGTCGATGTCTTTGTCATCGAGCTTCTTCATCACTGCGCCATCGCCACTACCTGCGGTGCTAGCTGCTGCCGCTCCAGATTTTGCCATTGGTTTCGGTGGCGGTATTCTACTGCCTGGAATTGGTGGCTTCGGTGGCGGTGACATAATTGGTTTTCCAGCCGGTTTAGGCGGCGGTAGCGGGGCCGCCGGTTTTGTTGCAGCTGTTGGTGCTGCTGGAACCGGTGGTGTGGGCGGAGTCGGTGCCGGTGGCGCCGTCTGTGGTGCAGGCGGCGCAAGTGGTGCCTTTTGCACCGGTGCTTGAACTGGTGGTTCAGGTGGAGCTGCTGGCGCCGGAGGCGGTGCTACTGACTCTTGAGCAGGCTGCTGTGGTACTGCTAGTCCCGGTTGGTTCGCTTGCCCTCGTTGTATTGGACGAATATTAGGCATCCCTGACTTGGCCGGTGGGGCGCCCACTGGGGGTGGTGCTGGCGGAGTCGGCGTTACAGCTGGTTGAGCTGCGGCATTAAAAGATTTTGCTGGTTGACTCGGCTGCACTGGCGGAGCCGGAGGAGGCGGGGGCGGTGGTGGCGGCAGCGGTGCTGCGGCTTCAACTTTCTCGGCTGATGCTGCACCCCAAACATCCGGTGTTGTTGCTTCTTGTGGATCCCATTGTGTTTCGGTAGAAGCCGTCGCGCTACTCCCTTCCCATGCATTTTGGGAAGGTGCACCCCAGGCATTGTCTTGTGCCGGTTCTGCGGGAGCACCCCAGGCATTGTCCTGTGTTGGTTGTGCAGGTGCACCCCAGGCATTATCTTGGGCCGGTTCTGCTGGGGCACCCCAAGCATTGTCCTGTGCCACTTCTGCTGGCGCGCCCCAAGCATTGTCTTGTGCGGGTGGAGCTGGGGCTCCCCAGGCATTATCCTGTGCCGGTTCTGCTGGTGCACCCCACGCGGTGTCCTGTGTTGGTTCTGCTGGTGCACCCCAAGCCGGCTCCTGTGCTGGTTCTGCTGGTGCACCCCAGGCATTGTTCGGTGCTGGTTCTGCTGGTGCACCCCAGGCATTCTCCGGTGCTGGTTCTGCAGGTGCGCCCCAGGCATTTTCCTGCGCCGGTTCTGTTGGTGCACCCCAGGCATTTGCCTGTGCTGCTTCTGCAGGTGCGCCCCAGGCATTGTCTTGTGCTGGTTCTGCTGGAGCCCCCCATGCGTTGTCCTGCGCAGGCTGTGCTGATGCGCCCCAAGCATCTTGTGCCGGCTCGGCTGAACCACCAGCGCCCCAGGGATCGGCGGGCGGACCGGTTTCGGCTTCGCCAAGAATATTGCTAAGCCGATCCATTATATTGCCAGTTCCTGAAGGAGCCATATTTTGAGGTGCCGCCGGTGGCGGGCTGGACTGCGTTTGAGCGGGTGCCCCTGCTGCGGCTGCACCTCCGGCTGCTTCTTGCTGACGTTGTAGAGCCATTCTTTCTTGAATGGACATGTCGAAATCGTTATTGACGGCAGCGGCAGGCTTGGCGGCTTTCTTGTTGCTTGGCCCGAGACCTGAATCTTCTAGAGAGAACGCTTTCCACATTCCGGTTTGAATCTGCTCAGCATCTTCCGACCAAGAATCTGTTCCGTATGCCGCCGCAGCGCCCTCTTGCATGTTCGGATTCGCCGCACCGGCAGCTGGATTTGCTCCGACAAGAGGACTTGACCAGGCAGAATTTACACCAGGCTTTTCAGGAGCTTGCGGTTCACCCCATCCTGAGGCGGCCTGAGCTGGCTGTGGATCACCCCAGCCGCCTTGCTGTGCTGCTGGCTGTGCGGGCTGACCCCATCCGCTTTCTTGAGCTGGAGCTTGTGTGGCTCCCCAGCCAGTATCTTGAGCCGGTGCCGCGGGAGCTCCCCATGCATCCTCTTGCTTTGGGGCTGCTGCTGGTTCAGCGCCCCAAGATTCTCCAGCGCCCCAGCCGGGATCTTGTTGTGTCGGCTGGCTCGGCGCACCCCATCCTGAGTCTTGTTGCGCCGGCTGGCTTGGTGCTCCCCAGGAGTCACCGCCGGCCCCCCAGGCATCGTCTTGTTTTGGAGCTTGCGCGGGACTGCCCCATGCATCTTCTTGCTGTGCAGCTTGAGGCGCACCCCAGGAATCTCCGCCAGCTGCAGGAGCTGCGTCCCAGCCCGAATCTTGTTGCGCTGGCTGACTGGGAGCACCCCATGAATCGCCGCCACCCCAGGCGGAATCTTGCTGAGCCGGTTGACCTGGTGCACCCCAACCTGAATCTTGCTGAGCCGGTTGACCTGGTGCACCCCAACCTGAATCTTGCTGAGCCGGTTGACCTGGTGCACCCCAACCTGAATCTTGTTGAGCAGGTTGACCTGGTGCACCCCAACCTGAATCTTGTTGAGCCGGTTGACTTGGTGCACCCCAACCTGAATCTTGTTGAGCCGGTTGACTTGGAGCACCCCAGCCGGAATCTTGTTGAGCCGGTTGACTTGGTGCGCCCCAGCCGGAATCTTGTTGAGCCGGTTGACTTGGTGCGCCCCAGCCGGAATCTTGTTGAGCCGGTTGATTTGGTGCGCCCCAGCCGGAATCTTGTTGAGCCGGCGGTTGACTTGGTGCACCCCATCCTGAGTCTTGTTGAGCCGGTTGACTTGGTGCGCCCCAGCCGGAGTCTTGTTGAGCCGGTTGACTTGGAGCACCCCAGCCGGAGTCTTGCTGAGCTGGTTGACTTGGAGCGCCCCAGCCGGAATCTTGTTGAGCCGGCGGTTGACTTGGTGCGCCCCAGCCGGAATCTTGTTGAGCCGGTGCTTGACTGGGTGCGCCCCAGCCGGCATCTTGTTGAGCCGGCGGTTGACTTGGAGCACCCCAGCCGGAGTCTTGTTGAGCTGGTTGACTTGGTGCACCCCAGCCGGAATCTTGAGCCGGTTGGCTTGGCGCGCCCCAACCAGAATCTTGTGCTGGCGCTTGTGCTGCGCCAACAGCCGGAGCTCCCCAGCTATCCCCTCCAGCTGCTCCGCCCCATCCGGCGTCTTGCGCTGGTGCAGCAGGTTGACCCCAGCCACTTTGCTGTCCGGCCGGAGCCCCCCAGCTGTCGCCTTGCTGTGGTGGCGCTGGTGGTGCTTGATTGCCCCCTGGTGCGCCCCACTGAGCACTACTGTCTCCCCATCCGCCGCCAGCAGATGATGGTCCGGCTGCTTGACCTGGTGGCACAGTTGGTGCCCCCCAGCCTCCGGTTCCGCCACCACCTTGAGCCTGTCCGTTCCAAGCACCTGGTTGCGGCGGCATTCCTGGCGCCCCGAACGCTGGATTGGATCCTGAACTATTAGAGCCTTGTGTTGGAGCGCCCCAGCCGCTATCGCCTTGTCCGCCGCCTAATGCGGGATTGTTGCCAGAGCTGTTGCTTCCACCGCCCCAACCGGCATTTGCGTCTGTCGTGGGCATACTGTTCCAATCGCCTGAAAAGCTGCGCGGTGCGCCCGCTGTATCTGGTTCAGGTGGCTTTGTGTCTGTCTGCGACACCTGACGGCGAATTGTTTCTGCAAGATTTAAAGGTTGTTCTTCGTTCTGCTTATCACGATTCGGGACTTCGACACCAAACTTCTTACCTAATGATGTTCCCTGTTGTCCCGATGCTGCCGGATCTTGGTCTGCCGGTTGAATTTTTGCCAGGCTTCTCAAGCGTGTGCTTGTTGCCAGAAGGTCGTCTGCTTGTTCTATTTCTTTCTTTTTCGGTTTTGGAGTAGGCATGTTTTCGGGAGGTCCGGCCTCTGTTGGTGGCCTGCTCACATGAGGGAAGCCTCCAGCCGCCTTCGGAGTTTTAGGCTGTGCTTCTTTTGCCTTTGCAGGTCCCCCAAAGAGATTCTTGATGCCGTCAAACAACCCGCCTTTTTCCTTGGGAAACTCGTGCATTATTTTGCCGGCCAAAGCTTCAAGGCTTGCAGGTGAGCATTCTTCAGGCAGCGGAACATCTACTGCTGCCATGCAGACTTGTTCTATTTGATGTTGAAAGCGTGAGCAGGAATCGCAAGAGTCGATGTGTTGTGACACCATCTTCTCGTCTTGCGGAGCGATCTGACCATCGAAACGTTGTTGAATGAGAAATCGAAATCGGCTGCAATTCATTGACATATTCGTATTCCTATAAACGTGAGTGATTACCCGCGAGTCGAAACATTTAAAGAGGAAAAGTATGGAGGCACGTAACTATCTATCCACGTCCTAAGCATTTCACTACTTGCACTCGTGCTCGGTGCAACCATGCCATCACGTTTTTTGGATCTTCATTCAAAACGACTGCAACTTGATCGAAGCTCAGATTCAGTTGATGTCTCAAAATGAACACTTGCTTTTGTTCAGGTGGCAGCGTTGTGATGCAGCGTTTTACGCGTGCGGTACCGAGAATGACTGTCGTTTCCCAGTCCATTTGCGAGGAGCCATCTGCTGTCGGGTCGGTTATCGGACCGCTAGAATCCTTGGGATTCTGTTCATGATAACTTGCAACTGCATCGACAATAAAGTCGGAAAGCCATTCCCAAACTCCACCCTGGCTGAATTGCTTCGGGTTAACGTTGCGAACGGCTGCTATTACGTTGCGAAAAGCGTCGACAGTAATTTGCTCTGCTGCATCGGGGTCCATTGTTCCGATAAAAGCAATGCAGTAAAAGCGATCAACGTGCTGCCAGACGAATTCGCCGGCGGCCTCTTTTGCGCCTTTTTTCAACTCCAGCAGAGTACTTGCGGCTGCAGTATCGGAATATGTGCGTGAGGGTAGTCGTGCCATTTATAACTAAGAGCTAAATTCTTTTCCCCTGGCAAGCAATACGCCCAGACCTAGCGTTGCCCGCCCCCAAAAACTACAGTGTACCTAATTTACGCCCATCACGTCAGCTTTCGGACCCAAACTGCTCTGGGACTGTATCATTACCTCCAGCTGCTATGCTAGTTGCCAGTACCCCAACCCATGCGCTCCACAGAGCACATCCGTTAAGAGTGTTATGCCCAGTAGACCGGACTTTATTCTTCCAATAAGCATTCAAAACATTGAAGATTTCTCACCTGAGGCAATCATAAAGTCGCCTCGAACATTCAGACCTCAAGATGTGCTGAACGCTTGTCGCAATGTCGCGATTACACCTCCAAAAGACACCCCGGCTGAGGTTCTGGCGATCGCTCAGTTTGTTGCTATCGACTTTATCGCGCTTGCGCATTCGACTGGGCTATACAACCGTCAGATAAAGTTGTGGGAAGCACTAGCCCGAACCCAAAAGGTTGAGGTTCATCAATTGAGTAAAGGAGTTTTCAACAAAACGAAGCTTCCTCAGTTTGATTTTGCCTGCATAGACCACAAAGGAAGAACGATTGCTTTAGCTCGCTATGCAGCTGCCGAGCAACCCGGGCAGAACATGGATTATCTTCGTGATTGTCGGGAATTTTTCAAAAGAGCTGAAGGTAATACTTACTTGGCTGGTGTTTTTGTCTGCTATCCGGCACCATTTGCCAAGAACGTGCTCGACTTTATCCGGAAAGAGACTAACGCCACCGATAGTCTGGCTCGCTTTGAATCAGTTTTGCCGAAGTTGGCTGTGCCGGTGAATCTTGTGGAGTTCTCTCGCTCTGTTGTCTATGATCCGACTGCCGGTGCAGACAGGCACGCACTACGGCTGGTGCATCCGGATCTGAGTAAGAAAAAATTGGGAGCAAGCCCGGTGCAAGCAGTTTCGCTGGAAGCACTCGATGGTGATGACCAAGCTGTTTCTGAAGTGGATTGATCGCTGCGAACCTCCGATGAAATTTCGTCCAGAAATCAATTGCGGTCATTAGCAGCATCGAATTGCTAAAGCTGTCGAGCCATAGCTGGAAAAACAACAGAGCGTGCTCTATACCGTAGTTCTCTCATTTAAGAATAAGGAGAACGTGATTACGCTTGTGCTACTTGGCAATAACTTAGTCTAAATAAATAACATGGGGGCTATGTGCATGCTTGAGTACTTTTTTGGCAAGAATGAACCGAAAGACACCACTTTCGATGATTTGAGAAATGAATTTAAGAAGGCTGTTAATGAGAAACCGCAAAATCCGGAAAAGATAGCGGATTTGTTGTGTAGCGTGAAAACTGGCGACTGGCCCAAGATTATGCAATCGACAGAGGATCTATACGTTCCTGAAATTAAGCTCAGATCGGATGGAACCATAGATTTTAAGGCATTCTACGTAACTGTTAATAGCGAATACTGCAAAAATAGACGAAAATGAAGTTATAGCTGACTGAACAGTGCCCTAGAAGCTCCGCTCAGATTAAGCCAAGTCAGTCTGTTCAAAAAGATTAGAGTGGAATATTCCCGTGCTTTCTTGCCGGCCGCTCAACTCGCTTATTTTGTTGAACCTTCAAAAATTCGAGCAATGTTTTGCGTGTTTCGCTAGGCAGAATCACGTCGTCAATGTAGCCGAGTTCTGCAGACAAATAAGGTGTCGCAAATTGTGCGCGATATTCATCAATGAACTTCTGGCTCTTTTCTTTGCCTGATGCGACTTCTCTTCTGTAGAGGATGTTGACCGCACCCTCGGCGCCGATAACGGCGATCTCGGCTGATGGCCAGGCAAGGTTTAAGTCTCCGCCAACATTCTTTGATCCTAAAACGTCGAAGGCACCACCATAAGCTTTGCGCGTAATCACTGTGAGTTTCGGTACGGTCGCTTCGCAATAGGCGTAGAGCAGTTTGGCACCATGTCTGATGATACCCATGTGCTCTTGATTCTTTCCAGGCAAATATCCAGGAACGTCGACAAGGGTGACGATTGGAATATTGAAAGCATCGCAGAAGCGAACAAATCGAGCGCCTTTCGTCGACGCGTCGATATCGAGGACTCCGGCGAGCACTTTTGGCTGATTTGCGACTATGCCGACCACAAATCCACCGAGGCGAGCGAAGCCTGTAATCAGGTTCTTCGCAAACAATTCAGAGACTTCGAAAAATTCTCCATGATCGAAAATTCTTTCAATCACGGCATGCATGTCGTATGGCTTCGAAGGATCTGTGGGAACTAGATTGTCGAGTTCTGTGGCATTGGCTGGTTCTGCGTTCGCTCCTTCTTCGTCGAAGGGTCCGGATTCCAGATTGTTCAGCGGCAGGTAAGATAGCAATTTCCGCACCAACCAGAAGGAATCATCTTCGTCTGCTGCAAGGAATTGAGCAACACCACTCTTCTCGTTGTGCACATCGGCTCCGCCAAGTTGCTCGAAGCTAACTTCTTCACCAGTGACGGTGCGCACAATTTCTGGACCAGTAATGAACATGTAGCTCTGGTTTCTGACCATGATCGTGAAGTCGGTTACGGCGGGGCTATAAACTGCTCCACCAGCACACGGTCCGTAAATCACTGAAATTTGCGGTACTACCCCTGATGCCGCAACATTGCGATAAAAAATATCAGCGTATCCGGCAAGGCTGGCTACGCCTTCCTGAATTCGCGCTCCGCCACTCTCATTAAGTCCAATAACCGGGCAGCCTGCTTGTTTGGCTAAGTCCATGATCTTGCAAACTTTGCGCGCAAAAACTTCGCCGAGTGCCCCACCTAAATAGGTCGGATCGTGAGAGAAGATGTAGACCGGTCGCCCGTCTATCCGAGCTTGCCCAGTAACGACGCCGTCGCCGGGATGCTTTTTGTTTTCCATCCCGAAATAAGTGCATTGATGTAAGGCGTAGCGATCGATTTCGATGAATGAATCTTCGTCGACCAGTTTCAAGATGCGCTCGCGGGCAAGACCTAACCCCTTCTCCTTGCGTTTTTCTGCCTGGGCTGGATTTACTGCAGCTGCCTTTTTTCTTCTTTCTGCAAGTTCAGCATTTGGATCCATTTTTGTCGTCACTTCCATGGGTGGTCTTCCGTTATTTGTGGTGTCGTTTCTTGAAAACTGTGGCGCTTCTACAAGATTGTTGAAAGAAACGCATGGACGATTGAAAGATAGATGGTCATTGTACAGACATCGAGCAAACTCGTAATTAGAGGACCGCTAGCATGAGCAGGTTCGATGCCGATTTTTTCGAAGATGATGGGTATTAGTGTCCCGATCAAAACGCCGACAGACATAGTGATCAAGAGCGAAATTCCGACAACTAACCCAAGCATATGTCCGCCGTCTTGTTTGAAGAAGTGGCTGAGAATGTATGCCATTACTCCACAAGTCACGCCGAGCATGGCTCCTACTCTGGCTTCGTGCCAGACGTTTTTCAAAATGCTTTTGAGGTTGATTGTTTTCTTTTGAAATCTCATTGTGATGCAAGTGCTTTGCATCGCTACCGATCCCGTTAGGCTTGTTAGCAGCGGCATGAAAGAAGCAGCGATCACTGTCTGTTTAATCACATTGTCGAAGTGGGTAATTACCATTGCCGAACCCGATTCGATCGCTAGTGTGATGACTAACCACGGTATTCTTGCTCTGAAAGCCTGACGGACATTCGATCCCAACACATCGGGATCTTCCGAGTCGGTAACGTCGATACCTTGTGTCTGGAAGATGTCTTCTGTTGCTTCTTCTTCTAAAACGTCGATAGCATCATCGGCGGTGATAATACCGCGGAGGCGCCCGTTGAAATCAACAACGGCTAATGATAACAAGTCGTACTTTTGAATCTTCTCAGCTGCTTCTTCCTGGTCTGTGTCGACCGACACGGAAATCACATTTGTGTCCATCAAGCCTTCTACGGTGGCTTCTGGCGGCGCCGTAAGGAGCTCTTTAACGGACAGCCAACCGACGAGTTTGTCGTCTTCATCAACAACGAACAAGTCGTAAATTTCCTCTTCTTCCTTCTTGTATGTTTCGCGCAAATGTGCGAGTGCTTCTTCTGCAGTCATGCTAGCCGCAACCGCCAGATAATCCGTGGACATGATACCGCCGGCGGAGTCATCCTTGAATGAAAGGAGTTCGTAGAGATCTCCGGCTGCTTCATTGTCAGGCATTTGGCTAATGATTGAACTTGCTTTCTCTTTTGGCAATTCGGCAAGAAGGTCGACCGCATCGTCCGGAGACATGGCGCTGATAATCGGAACGACGCCTATATCGCCGAGATCTTTTAGAAGATCTCTCTGATGGTCGGTGTCAAGCTCCGCCAGAACTGCTGACGCGTTATCGAGGTCGAGCAGTCGAAAGCATGAAAGTCGCCGCTCAGGCATCATGTCTTGAAGCCATTCGGCCAAATCCGCAGGGTGCTGATCGTTGAGAACCATGCGCAAACGCTGCCTCTCACCGGAATCGATGAGCGCACTAAGCTGCTCCTGGTTCACTGTCGTTTGATTAGTCACCTGAGTTCGGTTTCAAGAAAGAAGGTCTGTCGGGGCGATGTTCCTACAGTATCGAAAGAGACCCCGGCTTATGATAACTCCAGGCATAGACTAAAACTTGGAAATGCGCTCACTTGTTAAGAAATGAGCATCAGATGACGAGATATGAGTCGAATATCATGCGATTCTAATCGAATTTGAGCATTAGATTATAGATCTGGATATGACCAGGCACAGGCTTACCAGTCTCTACTAGCATTCCGTTTGAAGCAAATGAAAAGTAGATCTTGTACCCATTGTCTCTAAGCTCCTTCAGTAGTGGATCGTAGACTTGTGGAACTTCTGGTTTCTTAAAACTTAGCAGAGTTATTGCATTCTTTCCTTCATATGCGGCTCTTTGAAGCATCTTTGGAATTTCCGCTCGCAGCCGATTCACCTCCCTTTCCTCCAAATGTCGTTCCGCCGTAGTACGCTTTTCGACCATGCAATTTGACTGAGCTTTAACATCCCGCGCCTTTGGAATCAACGGCTGTTGCTTTTGATCCGTCTGGTCTAAGGATCTTCGCAGCTCCTGTTCACATTCCACGTAAAACTTGATTCGAAGGTCATCCAGTTGATGTTTGACAGTAGTCCCAGCTAGCTGCAAGTCTTCAGCCTTGGCTACTGCCTGAAGTCTTGCATCGAATCTTTCGGTCATATCCGTTCTCCAGCAATTGCTCACTTACTGGAAAAAGTTAAGAACCTTCTGCGTTACTAGGATGTGAAATCGCATCATCTCTATGATTTGGGATGGCGTGAAAGACCCTCTAATTTATCGTTTGATGATCGAGGTCTAGGTATTCGTCGTTTGGTTCATGCGAATTACTTTTCAAACTTTGCTACTAGGGCGTAAATTTGAACTACAGAATGGCTGGGGACAGGCTTGCCATCTTTTACTTCTTCACCTGTGGGCACGAATACCAGCGGTGTTTTGTATCCGTTATCCTGGAGAGCTTTCACCACTTTGTCGTAAGCTTTGGGAAGTTCTGGTTTGTCAAACACCGCGATTCCCGCCTGGGTTTTTCCTTCACGAGCTGCTTTGCGTAGTGTATTGGGTAACTCTTGTAATATCCGTGCCACCTCAAGGTTATCGAACTCAGCCTGAGCCGCAGCTTTCTTTTCGCTTATACATTTAGACTGTGCTAGCACGTCTTCAGCTTTGGGGATTTGAAGAGCTGTGCCTTTCTCAGGATTCGATCTTACACACGTTTTCGAGTAGGAATCAGCGATTTCTTTTAAGTCCCATCTGTTGCCTGTTCTGTCGACATAAACGTCTTTTAGCCAATCAATTTCAGAACCTCTTTTGTTTTCGGACTTTGTAGATTCTATGATTTCGTTCATCATGATTACTTCTCCACGCGGAAGCTGGGGTGCAAACCCCAAGCCCAGTCGAGTAGAGACTAAGAGCATCAGCCCGCTATAACAATCGTGGAACTACGCTTTGATATGGTCTCTGCCTGAACGCTCACTGAAGATTGCGAATCTTCGCAAGTTCAAAATGCAGAATTATGCAGTTAAGGGCTTACTCTTCTAAATATCCTGACAGTTTGCTTGACCAGGCTGGTTGGCGAAGTTTTCTGAACGCTTTGTGTTCAATTTGCCTGACACGTTCGCGCGTAATATTGAACAGTCTGCCCACTTCTTCAAGTGTTCTTTGGCGTCCATCTTCCAGACCGTAACGAAGGTGCATGATATCGCGTTCGCGCGGAGTCAATTGACTTAACATGCGATTGAGATCTTGTCTCATCAATTCTTCTTCTGTGTTCGCATCAGGTCGTGCAGATTCGTTGTCTTCAATGAGGTCGCCCAGATAGGTCTCCTCATCGCGATTCAACGGCATTTCCATCGAAATCGGTTCGCGATCTGCTTGAATTATTTCTTGTACTTTGCCTACCGGCAGTTCCATTGAATTGGCCAGTTCAGCTTCTGTTGGCTTGCGACCCAGCTCTTGCGCGAGTTTTGCACTGGTCTTTTTCATCTTGTTAATGGATTCGACCATGTGAACGGGCACTCGAATTGTTCGCGATTTATCAGCCAAACCGCGGCTGATAGCCTGGCGAATCCACCAAGTTGCATATGTGCTGAATTTGAAACCTTTAGTGTGGTCAAATTTCTCGGCAGCTCTAATCAATCCGAGGTTGCCCTCTTGAATTAGATCTTGAAATGGCAGTCCACGGTTTACATATTTCTTCGCAATTGAAATGACAAGACGAAGATTGGCTTGAATAAGCTTTTTCTTGGCCGTGTCATCCCCTCTTGCGATTCTTCTGGCCAGCTCAATCTCTTCGTCGGGTTTGATCATCTTTACCCGACCGATTTCACGCAAATAAAGGCGAACGGAGTCTTCGGTGAACGAGTCTTCCTTGACTGGCGTATTGGGATCAGCTTCGTCTTCTACAAGCAGATCTTCTTCGCCGGGACCAAATGTTTCCCAGTCATCAGACACATCTTCTGTCACGCGCGGACCCAACTTTTTTCGCTCCTTTATTATCGGTGTTGTTCTTTGGCTCATAGGGTTTCTTTACCCAGATCACGATGGAGTCTAGCAGTCAAGATATAAATTAACTTTTGTAAATTTAGTTTGGAAAGCGGATAAGAAATAGATTTAGCCCTCGTGACCTGATGCGCTGCCATCTGATATATTCATTTCCCTTACAACGACCAAATGTCAGGGAGAACTCAAATGTCTGCCAAAGCAAATGCGCGCATTAAGCGTGCTCGCCGGAAAGCTAAAGAAGACCGCAAGAAAGCTCGCGTTCGCGAGGCAATCGCCGCTGCAGCGAAGGCTAAGTCTTGACGCAAACAACTGCAAAAAACAAGAGGATAATGTCCGGAATGCGTCCCACGGGACGTTTACACATTGGGCATTATCTTGGTGTACTTGTAAATTGGCATAAATTTCAAGACACTTACGATTCGTATTTTTCAATTGTTGATTGGCATGCGCTGACAACAAAGTATCAAAATGTTTCGGAGATTCGTTCTCACATTCATGAGGTGGCGCTTGATTGGCTTGCCGCCGGAGTAAATCCCGAAATTTCGACTATCTATGTCCAATCTGCAGTTCCGGAAATTGCCGAGCTGCATCTTTTGCTTTCAATGATCACTCCGCAAAATTGGGTTGAGCGCGAGCCAACATTGAAAGACATGGTGAAAATGCTCGCAGCAAGTGAGGACGACGCAAAAGACAAAGTCACTTATGGTCTTTTGGGATATCCCGTTTTGATGACCTCCGACATTCTTGCCTTCAAAGCAAATCTTGTCCCGGTTGGAAAAGATCAGGAGTCCCATTTGGAATTTGCACGCGATGTAGTGCGACGTTTCAATCATATTTATGGTGTTGAGTTCTTCCATGAACCGCAACCTGAATTCACTGCTACTCCGCTTGTAAAAGGCATGGATGGGCAGAAGATGGGTAAGTCGTTCAATAACGATATAAAGTTGGCGGATACTGACGCGGAAACGCTGAAGAAGGTCAAACAAGCAATCACTGATCGCACGCGCATTGCAAAAAGCGATCCAGGTCACGTTGATCTGTGCGAGGTACCGTGGCCGCTTTACCAAACATTTGGAACCCAGATTCTCGACAAAGTGAAGACTGAATGCGAGGGAGCACAGATTGGTTGTGTGGATTGCAAGACTCGTCTTGCCGGTTTGATCAATGACTACTTCAAACCGATCAGAGAAAAGCGTGAAGGTTTGGCGAAGGATCCAGATCAGGTAAATAAAATTCTGGACTACGGCAATAAGAAAGCTAGAGCGGTAGCTGGCGAAACACTTGCCGGCGTGAAGGAACTAATGGGGCTTTCGCGCTGGGTCTAGTGCAAGTCTGAGCGGGAGTCGGCTGACCATGTCCAGCCAAGTTAATTCAGAGCACAAGCCTTCTACAATTCTCTCGTTCTTGCGGCGCGCTCAGGAGTTTACTGTTCTTGCGTATGCAATCAGTCTTCCTATTTCGTTGACGCTTACATGGATCGTATTTATTGTTGGACTTGTCCTCAGTTTGCTCGAGTTTCTTGCTTCCTTTTCAGCTGCGCCAGATCGTGATGGCAGATCGCTTGCCGTTCCCCCTCTAACTATTCCGCTCTTGCTCTTCGCTCTTGCAGTCGCTCTCTCGTGTGTGTTTAACAGCGGCGATCTGCCTGGTACTGTCGGCAGTGCGGCGCTCAAAGAGGCGTGGAAGGGGCTTTACAGTTTGAAGAATATACTGCCTTATTTCTGGGCAGCTAATGTTGTGGGTAGAAATCGGGATCTTGGAAGATCGGCTCTTGCTCTTTTGCTTTGGACATCAGCAATTGCAGGGGTGTATTCTGCAATCCAACAGATCTTCGATTTTCACCCTGGCACCTTCAAGTATCTCCAAGGAACGGGCTTTCACGGGCATCCGATGGCTTTTGCCGGGCAAATGCAAATATTCAGCTTGTTCTCATTAGCTCTTCTTTTAAGTGGCGGATTCAAGAAGCTTGTGGTGTTACCTGCAGTGCGTCAGTTGCGGACCTTCTTGGAGTTTACTCAACGAACTCCAGTTTTCGTGATCATAGTTCTCTGTAATTTTGTCGGACTATTCTTCGCCGGGGAGCGCAGTGCCTGGCTGGGTGGCTTCGTTGGAGTTCTCGCCCTTGCCGGTGCCGTTTCCTGGCAACTGATTGTGCCGGCGCTCGCACTTATGTTTGCAGCCGGTATTTTTGCATGGTTCTTCATTCCGCTTTTGCGTACACGTATCAGCTCACTATTTTCTGGAAAAGACGTGAGTATAAGCGCCCGCCTTGTAATCTGGAAAGCTTGCCTCGAAGAACATTTTCCGAAGTCGCCCTGCTTTGGCGTTGGCTGGTTGAAGTTTCCGCATTTCGATATAAAGGAAGCTATCGTCCCCGGCGTGTCAAAGGATCTCAACCATGGACATAGTAATTACATCCACATACTCACAACGACTGGAATTTTTGGACTTGTTTCTTACGTCAATCTTTTGTTGTGGATTGCAGTATGTGCGCTGAAGAAACTGCATCGCGCTGTTTCTGCCAGGGATCATTTTCAAGCAGGTATAGCGATCGCAATCTTTGCAAGCAATGTGGCGCTTGCTTCTTCTGGAATTTTTGAATTCAATTTCGGTACTGCGCAAGTGCGCCTGGCACAGTGGTTTTTGTTCGCTTTGTTGTGATCCATTTTTGATGCGCAGTCTGACTGCCAAGGTTTTGCCAAAACTATGTGCAATTCTGCACAATTTTTATGTAATTCTCGCTTTGAATGGGAATTCTCCCACTGACCTCAGGGCCGATGAAACTTATACTCGCCATTAAGTTCTGCTCATTTGAGTTGCGACGGTCGGAGGGTAAAGGTTTATGGGTGAACAGAGTGTCCGTGGCATGCGCGCTGAGAAAGCGTCCAGGAATGACGAGTCCGATGCTGGAAACAAACTCGCTGATTTCGGCCGAAGCCTTTTCAACAAAGGCGAGAAGCTGGCAAATGATATTGGTAAGAAAGTCCAGAACATAGACACTAAAGAACTTGCTGAAGGCGCAAAGAACATCGGGAATAAGGCGAAGGACGCTGTCTCAGGTGTCGATGTAGATTCGCTTTCAAAGCAAGCCCAGAAGTTTGGTAAGGATTTTGACGTAAATAATGCTGCAAAAACTGCGCAACAGGTTTTGAAAGGAACTGACCTCAACACCGTTGGAAAAATTGCTGCTGGAGCCGCTGGCTTCGGATTTCCTCAGTTAGGATTGCTCAGTGCCGGAGCTAACGAAGTTGGAGACTATGTCGCACGCAAGCAGGCAAAAGCGTTGGTCGACGATCCCAAGGCACTGGCTGACAAGCTAACAATCAGTTTTGATGAACTTGATCGTAAGAAGACGGGATTTCTGGATGATGCAGCCCTTCGCTCAAATAGCGATCTGAAAGGACTTGGATCTGATCTTCGCCCTGTTTCTGCGATACTTCGTTCAGGATTCACTTCTTTCAATAGTCTTGATGGAGATGCTTCCAAGCAAGGAATTTCTCGTAAGGATATTGAGACGTTCGGACTTCTTCAGGATAAGGATCTCCTATCCAAACAGATCGACAAGCAAGCAATGAGCGATGCACTTAAGTGGTCCGTTGGTGGAGCTGGGATCGGTCTTGCCGGCTCATATCTCACAAATGCCGGTCTCAAGTTCTCTATAGATGCACTGAAGTCACTACCGATTGCACGAACTGCGCTGTTTGTTGTGGGTGGAGCCGCAATTGGTGGCATAGCAGGCAATCTGATCAGCAAGAATCAACAAGAAAATTTCTATGAGGTCAAGAAGGATGAGATGGACCGCTTGTTAAAAGCAATGAAATCTCAGCTTTAGAAAGTCAAGCTTATAAAATGTATGGAGCGCGGACGTTCCGTCCGCCCATGAGCGCGAAGCGCGCAAGAACAAAACGATCTACTTGCGTTCGCTTTGAGTCTATCCTCGCTCCGTCATTCCTTCACAGCCAGACTATGAAAAACCATTTCAAAGACCTTTGTAGAAATTGTTCATTGCTCATTCTAGTTTGCGGCGCACTCTTATTGTCGACCTTGCCCTTCCAGTGCGCCCTTGCAGAAAGCGATCGGCAGCTTACCCTGGATGATGTGAAAAAGTTTCTTGATCCAAAGGATCTGGCGCCCGCAGAGCGCGAATGGTTGACCGGAAAAGTGAAAGCAGAAACGGGACTCGAAAATCCACGTCCCATGCCTAAGAAGCAGCAAAGGAAGATTTCGAAAGCATTCGAAAATGGAAGTGCCTCAGAATACTCTGTACAAGATTTGATTGATGCTGGCGTATTTACCTTTCGTCCGATTTCAAATGTACACCCGAAGGCACCGACCAGCGACGAAGATAAATCGCTTTTGAATCGAGATGGTAAAGACATCGAAGTAGAAAATATTGTCTGGGGCAAGAAGCTCGTACCGGCCACCATGAACTACGGTGTCATGCATTCAACCGAAGATGGCTATGCCGATGCAGCCAAAACGATCGACATCTGGAACAAGGATTGTTCGGAGGGGAAACGAAGCTCATCGACTCCTTTTGTGCTGGGACGCTGTCTTCACGGTAGGGATATTCTTGTGACAGCAGACTTTGAGAAGCGTTGGCAGCGGCACTGTTCTTCGAAGTTGACTGCCAAACCAAATGTGGTGAATTGGAATTCGATTGGTGTCGAAATGGAGCATTCGACCGAGAAGAACATTGATTACACAAAGGCGGAAACGAAAGAGGCTGCGCGACTCTGGACTTACATTCAGCAGCGCGCCAAGCTCAGCGACAACAATATTGTTACTCATGGTGAGTTGCAGGGTCATCTACCAAAGGACCACAAGAGTTATCGCACAGACCCCGAAGGCTTTGATTGGGACTTGTTTGCCAAAGAAATAATTCGACTGAGAAAGAGGAACAAATACGAACCTGCTGCATCTGATTCTTCCAGCATCAAGACGAAACCACAGTTGGCAATTGAGAAGGCGAGCGGCAAGAATTAATGTTTTCTGCCCAAATATGTAGTTGAGAAACGCCGCCTCACACTTATACTGATGTCAAGCAGAAGGGATTTGTCCTAGCCGCGCCTAATTTTCTGGTTCTGCCTGTCACTTACTAACATAGCCCAAGAGGAACCTCATTATGATGTCGAGGCAACAAACGCCTAGTAACTATAAACCTCTTGCGGATGCTAATAAGCCTGCAGCCAACGTTTGGCGCGATAAGCTGGAAGCACCGCAAGCCAACAATCTATCAAAATTGTTGGAGCGCGCCGGCCTTGTCGGCAAAGAGCAGCTTTGCGATGCGGCTGAAATAGCCGAGTCTCTGAAGAAATCAATCGATCAAGTTTTGGTCACATCGTTTTTGAACGAGAAACAAGCTGACCTGTGCTCAGCTGCGATGCGTTATATCGATAAAGGAATAGTCACCGAAGCGCTCGCTGCAGACGGACTAATGGTCGCCAACATGAAAGGTATTCCTTTTGCTGAAGGTCTGAAATATTTCGGCTTCGGCTGGTAATTAAGTTCGACCCTTTTTTGCTTTTTCCGAAGTTAGTTCTGAAACTATGTTGGAGATTTCCTCTCTCACTGCGTATCTAACTGCTGAAATGAGTCTTGCGTCTTCCGAAGACGAGTTCTGTGCTTGTTGTTGATTAGCAATCACTAGTTGTTCAATCCAGCCTCTTACTAGGTCGCTCGCATGTATGTTTTGCGACGCTGCCAGTTTGTACACAGCTTCAATTGTCTCTGGTCGAAGTCTCAAGGAAAAAATTTCCTTGGCTGCAAGCGATTTTCGCGCAGACTGCTGTCCACTTGCAAATCGTTTGTCTCGTTCTTCTTTTGAGATTCCCACTATTCGTTCCTCAAGAACTTACTCTTGTAAGGTTGCTGAGCCCTATTTGCATGTATCACGATAAAATCCCATTCTGAGTCGTCGTATATCAAAGTAAGTTCAAGCAAGTTCAAGCAAGTTACCCAAAGAGTCGTAACCGACAACCATTTCTCTGCTATTTCCTTTCTCATCCTCGCCGTCATCCTCTCTGTATTGAGGAATACTTGCCAGCACCTGTTCTATTTGGTCCTCTGTAACCTTATGTTTTAAGGCAGATGTCTGGATCTTGAATGTACGAGACATTTTGCATACCCGTATTACGATTGTATACGAATTAGCCAAACTAAGCTACCAGCTTATCGTGCTGATTGAGTCTGGTGGAAGCTGTATTTGGCACTCTTTATTGCGCCAGTTCAGTGCGAGTGTTTGCGCCGATTGGCGTGGGTTTGTCAGTACAACCGAATAGGTGTCGTCTGGATTGTGTGCGGCAATGTGCGCAATTTCCGTTGGATGGGACGCTGCTGTGACGATGATTCTGGCGCCTGGGCGAATGAATTTCGAGAAGTGAACTGTTCCCCAGTATTGACCGCTGTAGGTTATTGCCTGCGTCTTAGAGTTTATTGTTATGGTGCCGCCGCATTTAAATGGACCGATGTTTGGTTTGCCTTCTTCATCGAGCGCCAGATTCCAGTCGGTTATTGAACTGCACCAATTCCGCAATGCTTCGGTAAACTTCGCTCCCCAGCTTGCCCAATTAGTTGCGTATCCAGGTTCGTCCACGTCGGGACCGTCTTCCGTCCAGTGCATTCCGAGCTTAGGATGTGCTTTGTGAACCTTAGTCATCGCATTTGGTGACCCGGCGTATGGGTGCCAGGCAACGCCATTTGTATATTTGAGGACGTCTGGGCTCTCCAATTCATTTAAGACGCGTCCCCACATGTTGTAGTTGTGGTCGAGAATCCAGATCTTCGTGTTGATTTTCTCCTCTTGGAGTTTAGGGCCAAGGTGACCGGCTACGAAGTCCATCTCGATCTCTTGCGGCCAAACGCATGCGGGCATGCGGCCATCTTGATCGGTATCAACCTCGTTATTTACTGTCACTGCTTGCACTGGAACGCCTGCAGCCTCATATGACCTCAAAAACTTAGTTATGTAGTTTGCATAAACACCTAAATTTCGTCGTGGCATGCTGCCACCAAGCATTGATTTATTTGGCTTCATCCAGCCCGGCGGGCTCCACGGGGAGCCGAAGATGAACAGATCTGGATAAGAATTTCGCGCAGATTTCAGGACAGGTAAAATATTCTCTTCATCGTGGCTTATCGAAAAGCGTGCTAGCTCTGGGTCCACTTCTCCGTCATCAAAACTGTAGGGAGAGACAGCGTAGTCACTAGCTCCGACTGCGATCCGCACTGTGCTCATCCCCATTTTTTCTGGATTGAACAACTCGTCGATCAAATTTTGTCTTGCCGGCTCAGGCAATCTGTTTATCAAATAACAGGAGGACTCCGTTAGTGCTGCGCCAAATCCGAGGATCGTTTGTGCTTTGTGATTCTCATCAATTGAGATCTGTAAAACGCGTTTTGCCTTGTGCTTATCGGGACTGACAGTTGTTGCTTGAGTCCATTGCAAGGGCTCACTTTGCTTTAACTTCTGAGCTCTCGTGGTTGTCCATTGCGTCAGCGTTGTTTTCTCTACAGCGATGGCCTGCACTGACGCCAGCAGTGTAAGAGCGCTGGCTAACCCACATGCAGCTTGCCATCGTGGAAACGCTGTATTCATCTCTTGACTCTCCGTGAGTTTCGAAAGGATCTTATCACGGACTTCTACTTGATTTTTTTGATCATCGCTTTTGATAGGGTGAACTCATCAAAAAGCTTGTTTCCCTTTTCTATCACCCATGAAAAATTTGGCTGACTTTCTTTGCCTTTTCCTTCGCAATACTGTTTCATCGCGATGTAGGTATAGGCCTCGGTTAGTCTATCGTTGTTCGTGCCGGCTATCGCCAGAAACTGCTTATCTGTTTTCTTTCCGACTAAGAAGGATGCAATTGTTTGACTCCATTCGGAACCGCTGCTATGCGCTTCGAGTTCTGCGATCGCGCTTCGCTCAGCCTTGCGATCCTTGCCCAGTTTTGCTGCAAACAGCTTAATGAAACAGGCATAGGGGGAGCCCTCGTCTTTCCAACTCTTCAGCTCAATGTATTTATTTGCATCTTTGATTGCTATCGGATACTTTTCCAGGCAAAGAAACAATAGCGCCCGTTCAAAGATTGCTTTAGTTGCCTTTGTGTCAAGTTTAATGGCTTCGCCATAATCAACTGCCGCTTGCTGGTGAAGCCCCATGCGCTGCTCGGTATTGCCTTTGTTTATGTATGCTTGTGCACTTGGAGATAGTTCAATTGATTTATCGAAGTCTTTGAGTGCATTTTGATATTGTTCGACCGCGTAGAAGATATTGCCACGATTGAGAAATGCATCGGCATTCTTTCTGTCGATCACCGTAACGCGATCCAGATCTCGTTTTGCGCGTGAGTAGTCATTCTTGCTCATATACGCCAGCGCGCGATTGTAATACGCCTTCGCGTTGAGAGGCGCCAGCCTGAGGCAAGAACTGTAATCCTGAATACTTTTGTCCGTCTCTCCAAGATTTTGAAAGGCAAGTGCTCGGTTGTAGAACAGTTGGGCATCGCCCGGTGCTTTCTTCAGCGCAATGTCGAAGAACGGCAATGCCTCCTTCGCTTTTCCTTGCTTGCAAAGCTCAATAGCTCTGAGTGCATCGGAGCTGTCCCCTGCGGCATTGGCAATTGGCGTGCTCGTAGCAATTAGGCAAGATAGAGCAGCGCAGAGCTGTAGTCGCAGAGCTAAAGACTGCTTTGGCTGCATTTATCGAGCTTCTCCAGTTGAGCACCTCAGTTTATAGCATAGAAATCATTAGCCAACTATACGGATATCGCGAGTATAGGCGGATGCGAATTGGTATAAATTTGCGGTGGGGGGCATATTTTCAAGAGACCGGTTGAATTGATGAGTAAGTATACATTCGTTTTTTTATTTGTTGTGCTCCTTCATAGTTCGGCGATTGCTGAGCCTGAGGCTTGTGCACCCGATGTAATAACGAAGAAACAATTCTCCAAAGGCAATCCTATCATTGTGCTTTCAACCGCAGAGCCAAGACGTTTCACTCGCATTTTCACTTTGTATGAAGATGGAACTGCGATCTATTGTTTTGGTCAACAACAGGGCCCCAGTGGTTATATCCCGTATCGTTTCTGCAAGCTTTCTCAGAAAGATATTGATTTTCTCGTTTCTGACTTTTCCAAATTCCAGAGCGGTAACTACGTTCTTAATACTTCGCGCAACTTTTTCTTGTTCGTGAAAGGTGGCAAAGGGCGCAAAGCAAAAGAAATCACTATTAACTCACCAAAAGCGTTAGCTAATAGCCCCCCGTTGCCTGATGATATTGAGGTTGGGCTCTTGCAGTTGGCTACCTTTCACAGAGAAGAAAGCAAGCCGTATATTGCTAGCAGGGTCTTACTCGAGATGCGATTGGCTGACACTCAGGAAACGCAAAGAGCGATTGATTGGCCATCAGCTTGGCCGAAGCCAATCAGAGAACCAGGAGACGAATTTCTTTCCGTAAATCTTCCCCTGAGTCAGTATCGGGAGTTCTGCGGATTAGAAAATAACTTCTATCTTTTCCACATGAATCAGAAATATTACTCCGTCATTGTCCAATACCTATTTCCTGATGAGCTACATAAGGCTATTGGGTCCCGCCCGTTTGTTGATTCGAGAGTCCTTAGATCTGTTGATAAAAATTCTGGGTCAGGAACTCCTTCTGTGGCCGCAAAGAGCCTTCTTCTGATCCAAAGTTCAAGAGAAAGACGAAAAAGGAACGATATTGCTGGAGCTATCGCCGATCTCACGTCCGCTATCGGGATGATGCCATGCACAAATCCGGATCTGTATAAGGAGCGAGCAACCCTAAAGGAAGAGCAAAAAGATCTATTTGGGGCTATCGCAGATTACTCGATTGCCATTGAATGGTTGGAAAGGTATAAGTCAACTTCTCACTTGATACGTGATTTGACAGAAGCTTACCTTTTGAGAGCGACCTGCAAATCCTCCAATAAAGATTCGGAAGGTGCTATAGCGGATTGCAATAAGGCTCTTTCTCTTGATTCAGCATACGCCAGTGCCTTTACTCTCCGAGCTAAGCTGCGCGAAGCGAAGAAGGATTATGATGGCGCGCTCGCCGATTTTACACAGTCAATAAAATGTGATCCATCTGCTTCAATTACATTTTGTCGCCGTGGATTTTTGAGATTATCGCTGGATGATACGAACGGAGTGTTAAAGGATTTTGACAAAGCGATATCATTGCATAAGAGCTACAGCGAAGCGTACTACGGAAGGGCGCTAGCGCAACTTAAGCTATCAAAGTTCCAAGGAGCAGTGAGTGATTGTAACTCTGCTATTGAATTTAGTCCCGGTTTTGACTCGGCCTATATTTGTCTAGGTGGCATTCTTTTAAGAATTGGCGAATATAGTAAAGCTATCGACATATACTCATCGGCTTTAGATCGTTTCCCAAAAAGTGCTCGTTTGTTTTACGAGCGTGGTCTTGCTCGATCTTACATACATGATTTCGAAGGTGCCTTAAAGGATTCCGAGGAGGCTATGAGGCTCGATCCAGCCTATCCGGGCGCTGAGTATCTGGTGAAGAGAGCAAAACTATCCATAAATCACGATGCTAAGTAGTTTTGCGGGGTGCAACGGATCTCTATTGGATAGGCACCGCATATGGCGTCGTTGACGGATCAGATCGGCATTGTCATAATTGGTGGCAGTTAGTAGCATGAGGCCAAAATTGCTTCGCCGGTTTGCCGTGACGCTTATTATTTCCCTGATGATAGCTTCGCCTGCTTTGGCGGATCCTGATGATCTTTCGGAAACAGAAGAGCGATCGGCCAAGGTTGCCTCGATGCCCGTTCATACTCTGCTGTCGCCGGCTGGGCGGCAGCTGGCAAATAGTCTTGGGGTTCTTCCTCAGTTGCAGAAATTGCAGGAATTGAAGGAGCACCATCGGAAAAAACAAGGCGAGATCAGTCATCTCAATGCTTCATTGCGTTTAGAGTTAAGTGAGACGATCTTGACCACTATGCTGCAATGCCAGCAAGTCATCGTTGAGATCGATTCCGAGATATCTGAATCGAGTGAATTTATAGCAGCAATGGGAGCTCGCCGCGACCGCGCGATTCAATACAACACGCTTGCAGCGCTTGTAGCGAACGGACTTGTCTCCACCGCCGGTAACTTTTTGCAAATGCCTCCGAATATGAGTCAAATCCCCGGTGACACTATGGAAGCTGGTGCGTCGATGTTGAGCGGCTCTCTTGGCGCGATGGCAATGTACCAGCAAAATGGAGACAAGCTTTCTGCCGGAATACGACCGAACATGCTTGCGAAAGTTTTTAAGAGACCCAACAATGAGTGGACTGAATATCCGGATATTATCTGGACTTATTTGAATACAGTGCCGGCTGGGTCGAATCAATCAAAAACAAGGCGCGAAATCCTGATAGATACGTGGGAAAAATTGGGACGCATTCCATCGCAGAGTGATTCAAAAGGTCGAACCTACGTGCGAATTTTGTCAGGAACAATTCCTCAGCGCCGGACAGTGACGATAAGTATGCTTGAAGATCGCTCGGCCCTGTTAGCGGATCTCCGTGCAATTGTCGGGCAGATTTATAAGGACTTGTTGAACTTAATGCTAGTTGTGAGGGCCCTATAAATGGTGGCTAATCGTTCACACATCAAGAATACAAGTTGCATTGTGGCGACCTTGCTCTTAAGCCAATTCGTCGCCCAAAGTGCCTCCATTCCTGCATATGCGGCAAGAAAAAAGACAGCCAGAACTGCCGACCAGTTCCAAACTCGCAGTGGTTTGACAAAGGTTGGGCCTTTGCACATGTCGGATGGTGTTGTTCTGATTCAAGACCGTGAGGTCGTGATTATGAGTGACAGTGCCGACCCAATCAGCGAAGCCGAACTTGCAGGCGTCGTCATCAATTCCTCTAAAGCAGAAACTGCATCGGGAGTTACTACGCAAGGACAGGTGTTTTTTGCGAAAGGCATGAGTCTTCCGGCGCTGGACGATGGCTCTCAGATTGAACGAGTGACATTAAAGGATGGCAGCTCATTTGATGGGCGCATTATGTATGCCAACCCTGCTGTCGTGGCAATAAAAATAAAGCGCGGCGGATCGAAAACATTTGGCACTGAAAATGTAATTGCTATCAGCTCGCCACGCGCTTTCAATTTTCAGATTGCAAAAGATCCGGATCCATCTGCAAATGGCGCCAATCTGACCATGTTCATTCCAACATCAGCTGGACCCACATCCAGTCATATTGCCGATGATAATGTTCAGACGAAGTTGCGATTGCCTAAGCATAGCCCGCTCACCAAGACAGTTATGGCCGCTGCAGCTGTGGCCGCCATTGGCGCCTGTTTCGTGATTCCGGCGGTTGTCGCAGTTAAAGTTCAACCTCCCAGAAATTCGAATAACAGCAACAGTGGCGGCGGCGGTGGCGGAAGCTCAGGCGGATCTTCATCAAGCAGCAGTAGTTCGTCGTCCAGTTCTTCCCCCAGCGGCGGAAACTAAATCTGCGACGGCGGTTAAGTAATTGCCGTATTTAATGTAAGTAATTCTGCCGAAATCTCATACACAAACCTGCACGAACGCTTCTCATAATTGTCTGCTGTTCGTGTTTGACCCAGCGGCTAGTATGAACAGGAAGGTTTGATTTGTTTCGTTCGTTGACCGCAGAACGAGATATCCCCCAATGGAAAAAGCTAAACGACCAATTAATGAGGATCTTCTGGCTCCTCATCCAACTCCTAGCGTATTGGCAGACCTCAGTTTGTCACTCCTTCAGGCCGGTGCCGTTGACCCAATACGTGCTGTCGCACAGATTATTGACCAGGCAACTGGCAAGAGTTTGAATCTAGATACTGAAGCAAAGTCGGCCGCTAAAAAATTTGGCTATGAACCGGTCAAACCCGCTGAATTCTCGAGTGCTTCTTGGTATGCACAGCAGCTTGGCTCGGCTGTAGGTATGATGGCGCCTTACTTGTTAGCACGTGGTGCCGTGACCCATGGTGCCAACAGATTCATTGGCGATCGCTTTCTCGATCAAATTCACAAGGCTGGGAAAAGTGCAGAAATTGTGAGCAAGCCAATGGCAAAAATGGCGGCTTCAGAAGCTGTTGTAGCTGGTACCAGTGGGCTTTTGTACGGACTGTTTTTCGTGCCTGCCGAATCAACTGATAAACTGTCCGCGTTTCTGCAGGAGCGATTTGCCCATGCACTTTATGATGGAGCAGCGTTCGGCGCAATTGGCGCGATTGCTCCTTATGTAGGTCGCGGGATGGGCAAGTTGGCAGGCAGCATTGAGAATGCCCAGGTTGGAAAATATGGTAACAGTTTGAAAAATTTCGAAAGTCCTCCGCGCTTTGCTCAGGCTTTTGGCAGCACGCAGGCTCTCTTAGCAATAGCTGTGCGTGCGCCCGTTCTTAATGGTGCCATCTCCGGTATTCCGATCGGACTTGTTAACGCGGAAGTCGGTGCTCTTAAAACCGGAAATTGGTTGCCTGAATCGAAAGAGCTAAAAGAGAACGTCGTCGCAATGATCTTCGTTGGCAGCGCGCTTACAGCAGTAAATCGTATGGCAGCACCAAGACAAGAAGCTGTTTCTCTAGACCTGAAATACGAAAAACCAGACCATATTCGTTATGCCAGCAAATTGAGCTACGGGCGGTCTGCTTTTGATTCAACCGGATATGAGTGGGTGCGCACGGAGCTAATGCGTCGGGAACGTTTTTTTGAGTTGGAGCGGAGAGCACTTTCTCCGCAGAGAAACAATTCTGTCAGTGAGCTGCAGAATGTAGCGTTGACAGAATTGACTAAAGAGATAAAGGAGCCAAAGCAATCGTCGCCAAAAGGTCTTGGCGATATTTCTCGGGTCTTGTATGAATTGGATGTTCCACCAACGGCGATTTCGCAGCTCGGGGACATCAACGCATTTGCCAAATGGTTTAACTCTAAAAATTTAGACCTTAATTCGACTTGGCAGCGCGTGACACTGAGAGGTGCGATGCATAGTTGGGTAAGATTGCCTGAAGGTGAACGCAAGTACTTCGAAAAATGGATGGAGCGACACCTACTTAAGAATGATTCGGGAAATATGCCCAGCGAAATACAGCTGCAGTTGCTCTATCAGATTGTTAGTAAATGGGATTACTTCAGTAAAGCCGAGAGAGAATCCAATCCGGCTGCTATGCTGGAAAAAGGGCGGACGCTTAGTGAGATGACACTCATTCCTCCCAACAAAGTTGCAGACTTTGGTGCCACCATACCAGATCACCTGGCTCATTCAATTCCAGCGATGAAACCCTGGAAGCAGATCGCTGCGCTCAGCGTTTGGCATTCTTTGATTGCAGCTCAATTTGCTTCGCGGCCCGAAAGGACGATTCCGGCATCCGATTGGAATGCATTCGTTGGTAGCAAGGTGTTCGCGGCGAATTTTGAAAAACGCTTTCTGGAGGAAGTAGCGAAGGGCCGAACTCAGATTCTTTCAGAGTCGAAGGATGCCAAAAGAATCATTCAATCATATCATCCTACAATGGAACCTGTATTTGTAGAAATAGTCTCAGAAAGACTTGCTTTGTACAGGCAACCTGACAGTTATGTTCAGCGACTCAACCCAACTGCATTCAAAACAGTGCTGGCACGTTTGTTGGAACAGAACGGGGAGAAGGTTGAGCAGCTCTCAAAAATGGATCCTGTCGAATCGGCCGATCACCCATTAATGCTCAGCATGAAAGGACATCGCACTTGGGAAATCGATTCTGCTATAAAACTACTCACTACGTTTGGTGCCCAGTGGCGCTCGGTCAATGGTAAACCTGGCTGGTTGGAAAAACAGCAGACATTGGGTCGTAGTGCACATGATGCTACCGCGTTTTTGGAAGTGACTCCCAAAGCTTCTGCCGACTCTTTGGCCGCGTTTCTAATGCGTTTCTATGATCGTGATCCTGCTGAAATAGGAGTGATAGCGAAGCGCTGGGAGAACTTTAGTGCGGAACAAAGAAGTGCCCCTTATAAAGAGATCTTAGCGGAGGCAACTGCCTTGAAGTACAACGGAACTAAGCATTCCGGCCTTGCTGTAGAAGCTGCCAGGTGGGGCGTAGAGCAGACGGAATTCGACAGGATACAAGACAGGTTCGTGAAAACGCTTGAGACAGCGTCTCCATTTCCGATTGAAAGAATCTGGACTGTAGCTGAGTTAACTGCACGATTCATTCCTAGAAATGATCCTCGGGGACTTTTTTTAGGTAGGCACACCGATTGCTGCCAGCATGTTACCCATACGATAGGAGGAAGTGCGGCTTGGATGGGACAAGAGCGCCCGACTGCGGGATTCTTTGTTATAGAAAACAAAAGACGTGACGTTGTGGCCCAATCCCTGGTCTGGGAAGCTGACAATGGTGGGCTGATCTTTGACAGTATTGAAGGAAAGGGAATTGGTGATAGGGCCGCTAAAATAGCAGAACTCTATGAAAAGGCCGCTGCGGACCTGAAGCTTAAGTACCATTCAATTCATGTCGGCAATGACTATGCCGCCGCTTCCACCGTAACAGGCTTGGGGCGATGGAGGTCTGTAGCAAACGAAGAATTTATAAAGACGCCATACGATTACGCTGGTTATTCTGACGCTCAAACAAGTCAGCTCTTATTGGCTTCGAATCCTCAATTAAAGGTTCGCGAAGGGGCGAAAACTCACAATTACTAGGGCTGAACTTTCTCTGGAAAGGGCTGCACAGGTTTCATTTCACCAAAGTTCAATCCGTTGAGATGCTTCAGCACTTCACCGAATTCCTTGTCACCACTCTTGAAAGAAAACATGGCATTAACGTTTTGTCCGTCAGCCGTTCGATGCAAATGCATAGTAATCGAACCGTCCTCCTCCAACCAGGCCATGCCGATTGGATTATCTACGCTTGAGGCTGCCTTGTTTGAGGAGGAGTCCTCACTTAGAAGCTCGACAGTATTGATTGACAAACTGCCGGAACTTTCTTTATCTGATCGGCTGTTTATCGGTTGGTCGCTTTGGGTGTCTTCAAAATTTGGCACTTGGTATTGTCCTTATGATCATGTATGGAGTTATCTTCCTAGCCGCTTCTTTATGAGTTCTGCGACCGCTGGAAATTTCTTGAGGATTTCTTGTGTTTGGTGGGGATTTGCCGAAGCGCCATTTATTGCGCCATAAACGTCTGCAAAGGTTTCCTGCGTCCCTGCCTCTCCTGTTTGCAGCAGATACTGTTGCTTCGCTCTGTCAAAGGGGCTGAGCTTCTCGACATCTTTGTCATAAGCTGCTTTGAATTCAGGGCTCTGCGAGAAGTCTTTCAAAGCCTGATCTATAGCATGGCCGACTTCGTGCCTGAGTACGCCTTCAGCGCGCTTTGTTTTTCCGGCGTTTGTATTTTCTGTTACAGCAATGATCTTCTTATCGCGGAAATGTGCGCCATCGGCATCATCCCAGGTCTTTCCCTCCGGCCAACCTCTGGGTTTAACATCCTTTAGTGATGGTTCAATCTCACTTATCTTGCCTGCAACAACAATCCTTTGCCCGTCATTGGCTAGTAGCTTGCGATCAGCTTCAGGCAGCTTCGCGATTTCTTCCAGCATTTTCTTCCTGAACTCAGGAGAAACGTTGCCTTTGAACTCAATGCGCAGACCGGTCTTGTCTATAACAACATCGTTGTCACGTTCATTCGGGGCGTCTTTCGTCGCTAGTTTCTCTTCTGGCTTCCTTTCTTGGGTTTCGGCCACTTGCTTGAGCAAATCTTCTGCTGCTTTTTTTGCTTCGGGATCCTTCGCATTAGTTACTTCGGACTTCTCCCGGTTCTGTGTCTTCTCTCTTGCTTCCAGAAGCTTGTCCGCGGAAGAAGCCTTTTCTCCTCTCAAGATGTCCACTAGCTTCTTGGTATCGCTGTCTCCTGGAACGTTTGTGGAATCAGGCGTTTTTTTCAAGCCCAGACCGCCCTTAGTAGCATCTGAGTGTAAGCTTCTTCCGTTTATGATGGGTTCAGATTGCTTCGCGCTGTCCTCGCCTTCTTTAGATTCCGGCGGTCTTGTGGCACTATGTTCTGATTTGCTTGATTTCTCAGACGCAAAACCTCTAATTACTTCTTTGGGATCTTGTCCATCCGGTGATTCCGCTTTTGACTCGACATCTACTTTGCCGGTGCTCATATTCAGTTGTTCGGACATGGAAAACTTGACAGATTTATCTCCCTTCGCCATCGTGAGACTTGACGCTTTTGTGTTTACCTGAATACCATCATTCTTGAGTTTGTCGCCAAGCTTGTTTCCGAAATCGCGAAATTTTGCCGGGTCGCCCTTTGCCTCCTCGAAGGCATTCTTGACGTTGCTTTCCAGCTTCGCTGCATCACCCTTGCGCGCAGATGAGGCGGTATCTTCAGCGGCTTTGTCTCTAGCAGCTGATTCTCCAGAACTTAAGCTGCGCTCGGCGCGTGCGCCATCAGGAGCGGTATCACTTCTGGAAGACTTTGAGTCTCGCGCGCGAAAGAGTTCTTCAGTTCGTTCATTCTGAAAAGCATCATCCGTACTTCGACTTACGGCGTTTTTCTCTGCGCCAGAATCTAACGGTCTTTCGACCTCCGTGTCTTTCTCTGCCATAATTGCCCTGGCCTCAAATAAAGAAGCGAACTAGTAAGCTGGTTTTGTGCAATCAGTCCCTGTTACTGATGCATGTGCAAAAAGTGCACCCAGTAATGACAATCCTACGCATGTTAGTTGTCAGCTGCTAGGCGAAACTCTCAGATTTTTGAGTTGGCTTGAACTTGGCAGAATGGACTGATCCAATGAAAAACCAGATTTTTTTCTGGCTGTTCGGACCGGTCCTTGAGCCGGCTTTAGTGCCTGAAACAGCGGCAAATATGGAAATGCCGGCGGTTCGCGCCGGCATCCTTTTCTTTAACTTGAATTCCCATCTTTAACCATGGCCGGGCGGCGCCAAACGCCGCCCCCACAGATTCCCTATGTGTGATGTCCGTTGTGGTGTACAAGAGCAACGTGCTTAATCGCATAATGCGCGTGCAGTCCGTTCACATGTGCTACCGATGTTGTTCCTTGTGTCTTTGGCCAGTAGTAGTTCTTTACTTGGATTTCGGGAACTGCAGCTGGTGCATTGATGATTGGATGGTAGTTGTTGACTGGAGCTGCGGTCGGAGCTGGCATTTGCCAGGATCCGTTAGCGCCGGTGAAGATTAAAGGACCTCCGGCTTCAAGACCGGCTTCAGAACTTGCGGAGTAACTAGCTTCGCTAGAGGCAGCCGATGTGGCTTCAGAGCTGGCTTGCAGGCTAGCTTCGGTGCTAGCCGAGAGTGATGCTTGCGTTGGGTCGCAGTATGCAGCTGGGATGATGACTAGTCCGGCGATCATTGCCAGAGCTGCGGAGCGGAAAAGATTTTTTGTAAGTTTCTTGTTCATTTTCGGACCCTCCCTGGATCCCCTTTCAATGTTGTTACTGTACCGCTCTGGCGTATGGGATTTGTGAGGAATCGTCGTTCGAGGATTTCGCCCTGCCTGAGCCGTCGAACGCGCGCAGAGTAGCTTGTTCAGGTTCGGACTGTTCCTTTTAATATTTTGACTCGGATTTCTTACGAGCATTTAGCACTTTCCATAATGAACGCCAACATTGCCAACGTATATTCGGACTTATGCAGCCGCGTTATTGCTGAAAGGATGGAAGCGCCGTTCCAAGCATCTTCTTATAGCTGTGCTGTCCGCGGTGCTTTGTGCTGCCGCGGTCACGAACTTCGAGCCTGGGTCTGGAATTCGCAATACAAGTTCGATAATGCACTGGCTGATTTCAATTCATCCATATTGAAGGATCCAGATGCTAGCCCAGATGTGTACAGCGGTCGTGCTCAAATCTATGAGCGACTAGGCATGTACAACGAAGCAATTTCGGATCTGAAAATGGTATTGAAGGTAGATCCGAATTACTCTGGTATTGACGAAGAATTGTCTCGCCTAAGTGCGCTCATGATCAAGAAAGCTAATCCCCGCGCGCAAGATGTACTAACCCGCGTATGGAACGTTTGAGGAGTCTGAAGTAATTGCTCAAAAGGCATGAACTTGTCAGATTGGTCAGAGCGGACGCGTAGGAAGTTCTAATCAGATTAGGCTGGGACCGGCATCCCGCCGGCTCAGTGTTAGAGAAGCATTACTCATTTGGTTTTTGAATTGCGTGTGGGCGTTCAGATGTCAGCGCTGGAAGCGTTTCGTTGTTTAGCTCGAATGTTGGCAAAATTGAAGGTATTGCACCGTGAATTCTATGCATCACTGTAACTACGGACGCTCCGGCGCGATTTAGCATCTCAAGAACCTCCGAATCGCCCGTTCGCCCAATGCTTACTACGCCATCCTCAGGATCGAGCTCGATGTGTGGAAGGTTTATCTTATGATCTGGATCCGGTTGATTATGTGAATCGCTTGTGTCGCTGTTGGACAACGACCTTTGCCTGGATGCATTGGCCATTATTTCGTCGATTAAGGAGCAAGTTAGATCCGCGCCACAATTTCCCTCGGTGGATATTTTTGGTGACTCTTCGATTCTGTCGGCCATTTTTTTATCCCTGTGGTAGGTCGAGCTGCTATAACAGATTACTTCTTTGAATTTGGCGACGTCCTCAGCTGAAGATCACCGCGAGTTAACAAGCTCCTCCTACTTCGTTCAGCAGAGGAAAATCAAAGGATGCAGAAGCCAGATTTCAATTCGAAATCCGAAGTTCTATCAGCCAAGACCTGTATGAACAGTTCTAGTGCCTGAAGCAGCGTTGACCTGTGAATAGCATGCAGATTCCAGCGTCGTCGGCGGCTTTGATGACGTCGGGATCTTTAATGCTGCCACCGGGTTGGACAATTACTTTGATGCCCGCTTTTGCGGCAACTTCAATGTTGTCTGTCGCCGGGAAGAATGCGTCGCTGGCCAGCACTGCGCCTTTAGCTTCGGCGCCTGCCTGTTCTAGCGAATGGCGGACAGATTGAACGCGATTCGTTTGACCTAAGCCAAAACCGAGTGAGCGTCCATCTTTAGCAACGAAGATCGCGTTAGAGGTGAGATGGCGAACAACGCCCCAGGCAAAAGCTACGTCGTCTTTCATTTTGGGATCGAGTTCGACGTTACCAGCCACGCGGAAGACATCTGGTGAAACGGGAGCTTCCAGTTCCTTCTCGACGATGAATCCCATGTATTTGAGGTCCTTCAGGAAGTGTGTACTTACGAAGGTCTCTTTCAAAAGCTCTTCGGAAACTGATAGAACGCGAAGATTCTTTTTCTTCGAAAATACATCTAGCGCTTTCTTCTCGTAGGCCGGAGCGAGAACTATTTCGACGAAGTTTTCGGTTATGCGTGTTGCTAGCTTCTCATCAACAGCAGCGTTGAATCCATAGATGCCACCAAATGCTGAAATCGGATCGCAATCGTAGGCTTTCTGGAATGCTTTGTGGATATCATCGTCCATCGCGACGCCGCATGGATTGTTGTGTTTGATAATGCAAGCTCCGGTCTTCTTGAGCGAGCGCATGATGTTCAACAAGGCATAAACATCAGTGATGTTGTTAGAGGAAAGATCTTTGCCTTGCACCTGCTCGAACGGTGGCATGTTTGTTTTGTATTGCGCTGAATTATCTGCCGATCCGTACCAAGCGGCTGCGTGGTGCGGATTCTCACCGTAGCGGAGATCTTGCAGTTTTTCGAGGCGAACGAACATTGTGTCTGGCATGTAGCCTTGCAGTCCGTCAGCTTGCAAAGTTCTGGTCATGTAAGAGGCGATGCTGGCATCGTATTGCGCTGTCCGCAAAAAGGCTGCTTGCGCCAAATCCTTCTTCATTCCGTCGCTGATTTTTCCACCGTTGGAATCGAGATCTTCAATGAGCAGATCGTATTGTGAAGGATCCGAGACGACCGCGACGCGGGCAAAATTCTTTGCTGCGGCGCGAAGTAATGTCACGCCGCCGACATCGATTTGCTCTACCATTTCAGCTTCCGGCAAATTCTCTTTCAGCTTCTTCTCGAATGGATATAGATTGACAATTACGAGATCGATTTCTTCAATCTCATGCTCTGCCAGGCAGTCGCGATCTTCTTTTGAAGGGCGGGACAAGATTCCGGCAAGGACTTTCGGATGCAATGTCTTGACACGTCCTGCTAGGATTTCGGGAAATTTTGTTAGGTCTTCTACCTTCGTAACTTTGAAGCCCTGGTCAGCGAGGAACTTTGCCGTGCTGCTTGTCGCAATCAAACGAAATTCGTCAAAACGTTCTAAGCGCCTTACGAAATTCTCCAATCCTGTTTTGTCCGAAACGCTAATGAGCACTGATGGCATTGATTTTCTCCTCTTTTCCTTTCCAGATTTCTAGTTTCCAGTTGATGTTCCATAAAGTTTTGGTGAGCGGGAAGTTTACTTACTCTTTAATGTGAATTTGAATCCGTCTATTTCGATTTCTCCGGACTTGCCTGTAACGGTGCCGATCACCTGCGCAAAATGCCCCTTGGATGCGAACTCGCTGACAATCGCATCGTCGTTAGCTTTTGCGATGATCGCCAGACCCAGACCCATATTGAAAGTTTTGTACATTTCTTCCGTATCTACAGATTCACCAATCATTTGAAATATCTTCGGCACCGGTAATGGATGATCGATATGGAAGCCAACCTTTTCGTTTAGCCGCAACATGTTTCGCCATCCACCACCGGTGATATTTGCAATTCCGCAGATGTCTCGGTGGTATTTATTGAGTGCGGAAACTGCTGCTTTTACATAAATGGCCGTAGGCTCTAACAACTTGTCCCAGCTTGGCTTTGGAACTACCTTTCGAGCCAGCGACAGACCGTTGGAGTGAATACCATTCGACGCGACTCCAATCAATTTTTGTCCAGGCTTGATTTTGTCTCCTGTAATTAAACGCGATTTTTGCACGGTGCCAATTGCAAAGCCCGCCAGGTCATAATGCCCTTTGGAGTAAAGTCCGGGCATCTCGGCGGTTTCGCCTCCAGCCAGTATCATACCGGCCTGGTCGCACCCTTCCAGAATGCCAGCGATTATTGCATCTGAAAGCTCGTCCTCAAGATGTCCGACGGCGTAATAGTCCAGAAACATTGTCGGAGTCGCGCCCACGCATATGAGATCGTTTGCTACCATAGCAACGAGATCGATTCCGATAGTGTCGTGACGCTTTAGTTCGTTTGCTACGAGGAGCTTCGTGCCGACACCATCTGTTGTGACTGCAATTCCCAGGTCCGGAGCTACCTCTTGGATGGCTGCATATCCTCCTGCGCCTTTCCACATCTTCTCGTGACCGGGGCGCTTAGCTCGTAACTTTATGCGATCGACAAAGCCCTCTGCTTTTTCTATCTGCACGCCTGCTTTTGAATAGGTTTCCTTTTTCATGCGTGTTTCCTTAGTTCAGCATTGCTGCGGCGTTCTGTAGAATCTGCAGTCCATGAGGAGTTGTCTGTGTATCCGATTTGGAAAGTACAAATCGCATGCCAATGGCGTCTGTCGAATCAACATCGTTGTAACGGAGTTGCGCCCATGCTGGATGTTGGCTCCAGTTAACGAAGGCTTCCGGGTGGGGCATCAATCCCAGAACATTACCCTTTTCATTGACGAGCGCTGCAATCTGTTCGAATGAACCGTTCACATCCGTTTGATATCGCAGGGGCGCGCGGTTCTTGATCATATCTCTGATTTGGTCTTCTACCTCGCCCGCCATCGTTAGCTTGCCTTCGCCATGTCTCATCGGCAAATGAATCGTCTTCAAGCCTTTGAAGAACTGTGACTTTGATTCATCTCTCACTTCCATGCTTACCCAGCGATTGATGAAGCGTCCGCTGCTGTTGTGGCAGAGGGAAACGGTTCGTTCAGCTCCTCGATCTGAATTAGGGAGAATGCCAAGCTGGACGAGTATCTGGAATCCATTGCAAATTCCGATTACTAAATTTCCGCGATCTATAAAGTCATGCAAGAGATCTTGCAATTTCTCGCGTAATTTAATTGCCAGGACTTTGCCGCTGGCAATTTCGTCTCCAAAGGAAAATCCTCCAGGGAAGATGAGCGCCTTTGCGTCGTTGAGTGCTGCTGGATTTGCAAGCAAGTCGGTACAGTGGATTCTTTTGCTGCTGAATCCTGCCAGGTCGAAACCGTATTCTGTTTCGAACTCGCAGTTTATGCCGTCTCCGCAGATGATCAAAGCTTGTGGTGTTGCGTTGCTTGCCATTATGCTTCCTCCTCACTTTGACCGAAAGGAAGCATTTCCTCCCATGCCGCGCTGAGATCTTCGACTGGAACAGAAAACACTTCTTGTTGATTTGCGTTGTGAAAGCTCAATATCGGGTTCTTCGTCACTTTACCCAGTTCTACACAAGAGAAGTTAGCCATTAGCTCCTCCCAGGCATTCTGGTTCTCTGGTGCCACCGTGACCAGAATTCGTGCAGGACCTTCGGCAAAAAGTGCAAAGTCGATGCGCGTTAAGAGTTCGCGAGTTAGTGGATTTGTGTCATCGATGCATGCCATCGCCGCTGTTGCGATTCTGTGCGTCAGGAGCCTCGCTCCCATACCGCTACCTAAGCAGCACTCTGCAAGTGCGACGCCGAGTCCGCCTTCAGATAGATCATGCGTTGATTTGACAAGATCTTTATTGATCGCCTCATGCAAATGTTTGTACATATGCGCCGCTTTCATTGGCTCGATGTGCGGCAAGCTTGCTGCTTGCCACTCCAGCACCTCTGCAAGGAGCGAGCCTGCTAACCCAAGTGTGGCAGCGCAGACGACATAAACAAGGTCGCCTTCAGATTTGAATTCCATCGTGATTGCTTTGTCTATGTCAGGAACTTTTCCCATTGCGGATACCAGTAAAGTGGGCGGAATCGAAAGACGAACTGTGCCGTCGTCAAAATCATTTTTCATACTGTCCTTGCCGGAGATAAGCGGCGTGCCGTAGGCTAGTACAGCGTCGCTCAGTCCCTGGCAGGTGCGGACAAGCTGGGCAAGCTTGAATTTGCCATCATTGTTTTTGTCTGAAACAACTGGATCTGGCCAGCAGAAGTTATCCAGTAGAACAATCGACGTTGGATCTGCGCCAACGCAAACTGCATTGCGAACAGCTTCGTCGACTGCGCATTGAGCCATGACATAAGCATCGAACTCGCTTAGTTGCGGGCATATGCCATTAGAAACAGCAAGTCCCGCGTTCTCGGAAAGAATTGGTTTAATAACTGCTGCGTCGCATGGTGCTTTCTGCTTTGCGCCCATCAGTGGTTTGATCACGCTTGCGCCTTGCACTTCGTGATCGTACTGGCGAATTACGTGCTCGCGACTACAAACGTTTTGATGGGAAAGTAGCTTTTTGAAAAGGAATGTGAGATCTGTTACCTCAGGACCAACTAGCTCTTTTCGCTTTGTCGGATTCCACTCGGATTCAAGTTCTAGCCGAGGCACGCCTTTATGCAACCATGTGAGGTTGAGGTAAGCGACTGCTTTGCCTTTGCGCGTGATTTTAAAATGTCCGTCGTTTGTGAATGTGCCAATTGCGGTCGCCTCAACGTTGAACTTCGCTGCCAGAGCTTCTAGCTCAGCTAGTTTATCGGTTGAGATCGTCATGCGCTCTTGTGATTCGGATATTACTATCTCATAGTCAGCAAGCCCTGGGTACTTCAGAGGAATGTTGTCGATCTCAAGCAGCGCACCGTCTGTGATGCGTCCCATCTCGCCCACGGATGAGGAAAGTCCACCAGCGCCGTTGTCCGTAATGCCGGTGATCAATCCGCGATCGCGAGCTTCGAGCACAAAGTCCAGAACACGTTTCTGCGTGAAGGGATCTCCTATTTGTACTGCCGTGACAGGCGAGCCTTCGTGCAATGCTTCGGAAGAGAATGTTGCTCCGTGTATTCCATCTTTGCCGACTTTTCCACCGACAACAACAATCGTGTCGCCGACTTTCGTATGTTTGTCTATTCCGGATTTACCGGCAACCTCGATCGGAAGTATGCCCCCTGTTCCGCAGAACACTAATGGTTTTGCGCGATAGCCGGGGTGAAAGTAGATGGCTCCATTGACTGTCGGTATGCCGCTCTTGTTACCGCCGTCTTGGACACCGCGTCGGACGCCCTGAATGATAGTCTCTGCTGGTAACAGCTTAGGTCGGTCAGCCAGGAGGACAGAGGGATAGGCGAAACAGAAAATATCGGTGTTGAAGATTGGTTTGGCACCGAGTCCGGTGCCAAGTACGTCTCGATTCACACCGAGTATTCCGGTAAGCGCTCCACCATATGGCTCAAGCGCTGAAGGCGAGTTGTGCGTTTCTACTTTGAAGCAAACTGCTTGTTGATCATTCCATCTCACAACGCCGGAGTTGTCCTCAAAGACAGAGAGCAAATCATCTCTCTGCTTCATCAGTTCATATGTGGGCCCCTGAATGTATGTTTTATACAAGCTGTCGATTTCTAGATTCTTGCCTGATTTCGATCTGTCCTTATGCGAAATCTTGGCACCGAATATTTTGTGCTTGCAGTGCTCGGACCACGTTTGTGCGATTACTTCGAGTTCTACATCTGTTGGCCACTTGGGTAGTCCCTGTTCACTGCGTTGCGCTTGTATTGCGCTATCTTCGAAATGTGCTTTTATCGCTTTCATTTCTGCGATGTTCAACGCGAGAAGACGATCTCGACTTAGCTTCATCAAGCCGTCATCGTCAAGATTCAGTTCGATCTCTTGTGGTGGGGTTACCTCGGGCAGATGCACATCGGGGAAACTGAGATAGCGATTGTAGAGAGCACTGAGGTCGTGAACGACGAAGCGATCTGTGAGGGGATGGAAGAGTCGATACTTGCCAAAATCTTCGATTTCTTCTCGATCTTCTTCGCTTGTGTAAGTGAATAGGTAGCCTGTTCCTGATGCGACACGAATCTTGTTAGCGTGTTCAATGACCAAGGCCTCTTCCACGGTGCGTGCAAGGTTGTCGGTCACGCCTGGAAGGAATTGGCGCTCGGCGAACCAGTGAAAGCCGTTTTGCTGCCAGTTTTCGATCCAGCTCTTTCTGGTTCCACCGACGGAGAACCACATTTCTTCGAGAAGAGGGTCGATCAAAATGTCCTTTAGTGCGGCCGATAGCGGTGAATTTGGAAAGTCGGTCTTTTCGATTTTCTGGTTAGTCTGCACCCAGTAGATGGGGAACTGCACAACCTCGGCGTCGATTCGAAAACCGGCCTTTGGCACGACCGCAAGGCAGATCACCTGGCTGGATTCGTCCCGGCTGGTTGTTTTGCTTGGCGCCGCGTTTTCTGCCAGGTTCATTTTACCGGGACCTCCTTGTTTCTTTTTGTGCAATTTGTTGATTCAGAAGCCGGCAGGATGCCGGCGCTCCCGGGATCGCTGCAATTAGAAGCCGGCAGGATGCCGGCGCTCCCGGGATCGCTGCAATTAGAAGCCGGCAGGACGCCGGAGCTTGTGGAATCGCTGCAATTAGAAGCCGGCAGTATGCCGGAGCTTGCGGAATCGCTGCAATTAGAAGCCGGCAGGACGCCGGAGCTTGCGGAATCGCTGCAATTAGAAGCCG
>JAIEQI010000056.1 GCA_019747875.1 Candidatus Obscuribacterales bacterium | reverse complement strand
GCCTGCCATTTTTTCCATGGAATAAAAAATGGAAAATTTCTTGAACCCATTGACAGACAACAGGAAATCTCCATACTTAGCCGCTCGAAGCGCGAGGGCTGCTCGTCGGCGTCTCGCCAGCTTATTCAAAAGGAATCCATAAATATGCGAAACCACATCCTAAGATTCATCTTCTTGTTCTGCATAATACTGCTTGTGCAAAAGCCGTCACACACTGAAGAAGAATCAACTCTTCTTGAGCCCATAATCCAAAAGCACATTACAGCGAAAAGCATGGAAGATCTTGTTCGGGGCACGGCATCCCAAAGCGAGCTCCCGACGACTGCCGCTTTTCGAAATTGCACCTTTGAGTCCGGCGCCATCGCTATGCTTTTTAAAGAAATTCCTGACCTGGAGTCGCTGGAACTCTCCACCTGTCGTTTCTGCGAATCAGAATATCAAGAATGGGAAACACCACCTTCACTCAAAGAATTGAATCTATCACATAGCTACCTGACAGATTACGATCTCAAAATACTGACGAAACTACAATTTCTGGAGACACTAAACCTGGAAGGCGTTCCAATTACTGGTCAGTCACTATCCGCGCTTCCGCAGCCACTTATTTTGAAGAACCTGAATCTCAATCGCACGGCCTTAAGCGATAAAGGAATTAAGAGCCTTGGGAGATTTCGGAACTTGCAAAATCTCGGCATCGCCCATACGAATTGTAGTGCGAAGGCATTCTATATGTTGGGAATTTTTCCAGAGCTCGAAGAAGTTGAGGTAAACATCAAATTCGATCCCCACGGCTGGTTTTACACTTTGATTCGACAGCCGGCGCTTAAGCAATTGCCTGGAACGGACATAGTCAATTTAGATCTCGATTCATGGAAGATCACCGATGACACGCTTAGCTCTGTCAATCGCGCACTACCGACGAAGATTCTGACAATCTCCCACAACGATCTCACAGATGCTTGCCTGGTGTCGATGAACCAGATGCCAAACTTGACGGAGTTGCAGGCGGTGAAATGCAATCTGTCAGGCGAGACATTTTCATCTATACCACAAGCGCTCAAACTAAAGAAGCTTGTGCTCGACGACAACCCATTGACCGAAAAGGGCTTATTTGAAATATCGAGGCTCTCCCAATTGCAGTATTTATCCCTTAGAAGATGCCTCGCATTTACGTCAAGCAAGCGTCTGGAATCTTTCGAGCAGCTTAATGTCAGTTATCTAAATCTTTCCGCAAATCCGATAACCCCAGAAGATATCGCATTCATCAATAAAATGCAGCATTTGCAAACTTTGAAGCTAGATGACATTCCATTGCCAGAAGGCGTGTTTGATAAGCTCGGAGAAAACAATTCGATTAAATATCTGACGTTCTACAACTCGCGCGGTATTTCCCGCCATGCGATTGAGAAGTTGGCAAAAATGCAACAACTGAGAATTATCCACTTCGGAGGTAGCGATGTATCAAAGAAAGATGCGGCGTTCTTGTCCAAACAAATTCCACAAATACAAATAGATGCCGACTCTCTTTACGTGCACTAAGAGACGATTCCAATATTTGCACCTAACCTACAAGCAGTCTTACAGGATTCTTCCTGAGAATGGTATCAATCACTCCGTCATCTAATCCACCAGCCTTCAGACGAGGAATAATTGAACGCAAAATATGCGCATATCCATAACCACCATACCTAAGCAAATGCAACTTCGTACAGACATCTTGCGATATCAGAATTTGGGAAGTCAGACCAGCGTTAATTAGCTTCGGCAGAAAGTTAATTCGTTCGTAATCAGAAGGCTCACGTTCGCCATCCTCATCAAAATAGAACTCTGAGCCAAAACAATCAAATTCTACAAAAACCCCGCGTTTGGCAAGCTCCAGATGGTATTCGTAATCCAACACTTCATCTAGGTGACTGAGCGCCACTCGCGATAGATCTGCTTTCTCTCGTTCAAGAATATCAATAACTTTATGTCCTTGTCTGCCAAAAATTGGCAAGTGAACATTGATCGCCGCGCCCGTCTCCTTCTGAGCTAGCGCGGAGGCAGCAAGAACCTTTTCCTCATCTGGATGAATAGGGTTGCTGGTTCCAATCTCGCCAATAATGCCAGCTTTCACATTGGTGCCTTCAAACCCCTCAGAAAGATCGCGAATAATCCGCGAAGCAATCTCTTCCACAGAAGATGAGGCAATCCAATCAGGGTGGGCTCTTCGCGTATAGTAGCCAGATCCGGCTATCAGATTCACGCCAGTTGCCTCGGCTATCTGCCTTAGCTCTTCAGGATAAGGACCTATGCTGGCTGCAGAGAGATCAACGATAGTGCCACCACCATATTTCCTGAACTCCTTAATTTCCTCGATAGCCAGTGAGACATCATCTAAAATCAGATTCGATTTTGAATTGTAGGGATCGCATTGTAGTAGTGCTCGATTGCTTAAATCGATCGAAGCATCAACAAGATGGGCACGACTGGGATCGGCAGGCTGATGCCAGAGGCACGATAGATCAACAAGAATATGCTCATGAGCCAGAACAACACCAAGGGAACTAGCATCAACAGGTCCCAAAACAGTGTTTATCATTGCCATAAAGTTTCGCCAGAGAATGCGTCAGATCAGCTAATACTGATCATTATTGCTGTTGCTGCTCCTGTTGCTGCTTTATTTGCTCGCGTTGCTCATCAATTGTTCCTGCAAAGACGGGAATATTGAGAGCTTCTGTTTTTTCAACTGCAAGCTCCTGAGGCATCTCGAATAGTTCGTCAGTATGAACTACGACTCTGATCGTTTCTTTTCCCTGACCCTTGTACACACCACGATTTGGCGGAACGTCTTGGAAGTTTCTACCAACTGCTATTTTGACAAAATTCTGGCCAACGGGGCAGTTGTTTGTGGGATCGACTCCAATCCATCCAACCGATGGCACATAGATTTCAACCCACGCATGTGTCTGAGTATAGCCACGAAAGCGATGGCGATCTGGGTGGATGTAACCACTTACATAACGGGCTGGAATATTGAGCGCGCGCGCCAATCCAATCATCAAGTGAGTAAAGTCCTGACACACTCCACGGCCATGCTCCAAGATTTCAGTGATTGGACTTGTGGCGGTTGTTATTCCTTTCTCGTATACAAACTTCTCGTCAATGACTTTCATCATTGCACTGATAAGCTCGTACATGCTTATTTCACGCTCGGCATTATCGCCTCGGATTTCATCGACAATTCCATGAGCAAGGTTGCGAAGTAAAGGCGTATCCACAACGGAACCGCCAAATTGCAGGAAGTCGTACAACGTATAGTCATAATCTGTTTTTGGAAACCAGACATCTGGTAAGTTATCGAAATTTGACGGCTTTGATGGAGTTTCCACTACGCTTGTAGCAATGATTCGAATTTGATTGTGTAGTGAATTAATCGAAAGCGCATGGACAGTATTTCCAAGCCAATCGAAGTAACTCCGCACGGGAGCCGCAGGACCAATTGCTAAACCAAATGATAGACGGTGCTGCGACGCCTCCTGCCGAGGAGCCATTCGCAACTCCATAACGGACTCACTGATATAGTCTGTGTAGTCGAGATCTGTCTGGTGTGTAATGCTAAGCAACATATCGTGATCGCCCTGGTCGTGTAAATCAATGCAAGAAGTAAGCTTTTTGAACTGCTGCCGCCGCCTCTGCGACGTTATCCTTGATGGACTCAAGGAAATCTTTCAAATGCGGTCCGGATAGAGACTTCATTTCCGCATATTCCAACTGCGCATTCAAGCGCCCGAGGATTCGTTCGGCAGCGTCAATTTCTTGCGGGTGGATTTTTGCCGCAATACCAGCGATCGCTTCTTGAGCTTTGCGAACAGAATATCGGATAGTCCGTGGAGATTCGTCGTCGAGAATCAAAAACGCGGCGAGAATTGTCGGATCGAGATCTCCAACGTGCCTGCGCCGGTAAGCTTCAATCGAGGCACAACTACGCAGTACAGCCATCCACTGAATATTACGCAAAGTACCTTCCCAGTGATGCTCCGCAGAATGCAAAACATCGAACTTCACGTCAATAATCCGGCAGGTCATGTCAATTCGTTCGAGATACTTCGCCAACTGAATGAATTCCCAGCCTTGACCATGCGGGAGCGTCTGATCCGACACGCCCTGAAAGAGCAGCGAACCCATGATCACCGACTGGAAGATCTGCTGAGGATTTTCATCGAGACGCAGCTGCGCATCTTCACTCAGCAGAGACCAGTAAAGCGTGTTGAGTGTTTCCCACATCTCCACTGAGATGTTTTCTCGGATGCTTCGTGCGTTTTCTCTGGCTCGCGTCAGACAACTCAATAAGCTGTTCTTATTGGTACTGTCAAAACTCATTAAGCGAAAGACGCGCTGCCCCACGTGATTACCGAAGATATCGAGATTCTCAATATAGTGATCTAGGCGGAGGATACGGAAGATCGCCATCCACTGCTCATCCTGCATACGTGGAGCGAGTTCCCCAAGGTCCATCAACATATTCGAGTTCACGAGGACAAGACGGGCTATATGTTCAGCGCGCTCAACGTACCGACTCATCCAGAACATGGCTTCAGCAACACGAGCCAACATAGGCTTACTTGTTGGACGACGCTGAACTCGACTAAAGAAAAATGAACGCGCGTGCTCGGCATTGGCTGCTGCCTGCATGGCTACTTCGCCATAGTCTTTGGTCATGTGCTCGCGATGCTCAGACTCATGTGTCATTGCGAATCCTCCAGCACCCAAGTGTCTTTGCTGCCACCGCCCTGTGAACTGTTTACGACCAGACTGCCCTCGCGCAAGGCGACCCGAGTCAGTCCACCAGGTATCACATAAGTTTTCTTGCCGTACAAAATGTAAGGACGCAGGTCAATTCTTCGTCCTTCAAAATGATCGTCCACCAGACTGGGATGTTGGCTAAGCTGAATGACCGGTTGAGCAATGAAGTTCCGCGGATCTTGCTTGATCTTATCAGCGAAATCATCTCGCTCAGCTTTCGAAGCCTGGTGCCCCATCAACATTCCATAGCCGCCGGATTCATTTGTTGCCTTAACAACCAATTCGTGCAGATTCTCCAAAACGAACTTGCGATCGTCGTCCTCTGCACAGACATAAGTTTTGACATTTGGAAGAATCGGCTCCTGATCCAAATAGAACTTGATCATCGCCGGAACGTATGGATAAACGGCTTTATCATCAGCGACACCAGTTCCCACGGCATTAGCAAGCGCAACATTGCCGCAGCGATAAGCGTTCATCAAACCAGGCACGCCAAGAATGCTGTCGCCGCGGAAGCAGAGCGGGTCTAAGAAATCATCGTCGATTCTGCGATAAATAACATCAACTTTCTGCAGACCTGCAGTTGTTCGCATGTAAACGCGATTGTTCTCCACAATCAAGTCGCGTCCTTCGACAAGCTCAACACCCATTTGGCGAGCAAGGAAACTGTGCTCGAAATATGCGGAGTTAAAAATTCCGGGAGTCAAAACAACTATGTTCGGCTCTTCTACCGTGGACTTTGCCAGCTCCTTCAAGCACTGAAGCAGGTTGAACGGATAATCTTCTACAGCGCGAATACGATAGCTCTCAAAAAGCGATGGAAATATTCGCTTCATAACGGCACGATTCTCAAGCACGTAGCTAACACCACTGGGGGTGCGTCCATTATCTTCAAGAACCATGTATCCGCCCCATTTGTCTCGAATGAGGTCGGTTCCGCACACGTGAATGTACGTATTATTCGGCACATTCACGTGGATCATTTCCCGGCGGAACATGCGCGCACTATAAATTAGATCGGCAGGTATCACCTTCTCACGCAAAATTTTCTGCTCGTGATAGATGTCGTGACAGAACATATTGAGAGCGGTTATCCGTTGCTCAAGACCTTCTTCAATGGTTTTCCACTCAGCAGCCGGCACGATGCGGGGAACTAGATCGAACGGAAAGATTCGTTCAACGCCGGTAGCATCGTTATAGACAGTGAAAGTGATCCCCTGATTACGAAATGACAGATCTGCCATGCGGCGCCGTCTATCAATAGCGTCTGTTGTAAGATTGGTAAGTTGGCCAAACACAGCCTCATAATGAGGCCTGGTGACACCTGGCTCTAAGAACATCTCGTCAAAAACGTCTTCGATTTGATATTGCTGAAACATTAGGACCTGAACTCCGCGCTCACGAAGAGCAGAAATCAACGCCGACAATGGCATCACGCCTATTGTAGGGGAAGCAGGCGCCCAAGATCAGCGATTCTTTATTTCTGCTAAGAAAAATCCGAGATTAGATCTCTTTTTAATTCAAGGAGCAGCCAAAACACTAATCAAGCGGACCGAAATCACTACATCCACAAGTGCTTGTCATCGTAGTAAGTAGCTTGTTTTTTCGGATACCTTTCTCGGAACTCTTTATATCTGGACAAAAGCTTCTGGTAACGCTTGTCTGACGACACCATTTTTCGATGAGGATAGTCAATCAGAAACTTCTCCAATTTCCAGAGGTTTCGTTTTGAAAATCGCCAATCATAATTTCCCATTTCATTGAGATCGACAACAGCGTAGCCAGTGATGCGTCCAGTCATATCCACGTAGGGATCATAGTAACTCCACGCCAAGTCTCGGGCGGTTCTAAAAACAGGTTTACGACCATGAAGTCCGGCATCTCTAGAACGCGCAACAGATCCCCAAAGCCCGTTTTCTTGGAAGACAAAAATGACATGATCAAGTTCATCGACGGATTCAAAGCTGAGTAGAAGAGGCGGGTAGCCGTGCTGTTCCAAAATTACAGCGGCTACAAGTGCTGCCTCTAAGCAGTGAGCTTTACGCCTCTGCAAAACCTGGCGAAATGAATACTGGGAATCGCCTTCTTCCTCACGATTATATGAAAGCTCTCGCAAAAACTTCTGCACCTGACGAGGTGTTCTGTACTTCTCAATAACACGCCATTCAGCTGCGGTGAAAGACGATCGATCAGGTAGCATTCAGTTTCCTTTCCATACATAACCGTGTTGAGAGTCTGCTTCATTAAGGAGTTCATTCAATTCATCCGGATCCGGTGAGTCACGAATAATCTGCCGAAGTTCGTTGTTCACTCTTTTTTCCAGGTCGAAGTTGCCTGTTTCTCGACAAGCTTGGTGCAAGCTCGAAAACATTCCCATGGTATCAGTAAGGTTATCATTGCTTTTCTTCAACAAGAACTTTTCCACTTTCTCTAAACGAGCTCGAACGTCCTCATTTCGTCCGCATTTGTGCATCATAAGAATAGCCTTAATCTCGCTGTCGACTCCCTCGTAATAACCTATCTTCTTTTGATTCTTGCTCGCTTTTAGATAGTATTTGCTCGCATTGTCGCAATCACCCTTATATGCTAGAAGATCAGCATATTTCATATAAGGGTCCAGTGAATCCGCTCCAAAGTATACGGTCAAAGGAGTGCGGTTGAGCGGAATGCGCCGCCTGTAGTTGTCTTCCCAGGAGATCCTATTGCCACCCTCAATGCTCACATAAGAATCGGAGGCATCGTATTTTTCAAAGATAGCAATGCTCTTTTTCATTAGCTCCAAAGCCCTATCGAAAGCAGCAGGCTTAGAATCAGCTGCAAGACTCAATGCAATTAAAAAATAACTCTGCGCAGCTTCTACAGAGTCAGGTGATACAGCAATGGCGTGCTCAGCTGCTTTGGCGAAACTAGCCTGCGCCTCCGCAGAGTGGAGCACATCATACTCGAGCCAACCCTTCAGTTGCCAGAGAGAATACTGCAAACCATGTTCTTTAGGATTGGTGATCGCAATCAGCTCGTTCAGCTCAGCTATGTATCTTTCAAGCTTCGCCCGGTCAAACAATTCCACCCTTCCATTTATGCGACTTAGTTCTGTCCTGTAACTGCGTTGGATTTCACTAAAGCGCGTTCTTGTATCTAAAGACCTTTGCGCTTGCTTCTGTTCCTTTGTTAGCGAAATAGTATATAGGACTCGTTTCGGAATAATGGTATTGACGATCAATACGAGTAGCAGGACTGCAACCAGCGCTATTCCAATAATCCCGGGAATGGATTTTTGACCTGTCAACCTTGCTCGCCATTGTGTTGCCGCCACCAATTTCCCGGGCGAGACTTGAATAGATTTAGCCTCTTGTAAAACTCGATCCATATTTGGAATTCTCTCTTCCGGAATTTTTGCCAGCATCTCCACCAGAAGCAAAAGCAACCTTTCAGGCACGCGTTCTTTGATAGCCGGAAAGCGCTGAGCCGGATCATCTCTCAGGTTAGTAACAATGTTTGCAGAAAAGCTTTCTACTGAGAATAAAGATTGCCCTGCAAGCAATTCGTAAAGAATGCAGGCTAGCGAGTAAACATCAGCTCTTTCATCGACCCTCCCGTGAAAACTCTCAGGGCTCAAATAGCTCAATGTGCCTATCACTTGTCCCGTTGCCGTAAGTCGCTGAAACTCTTGCTTATCCTCATCAATGACTCTCGACAAACCAAAATCGAGCAACTTAATTGATTCACCATTTCCATCTTGAGTGAGCAACACATTCTCAGGTTTCAAATCCCGATGCACGATGCCGCGTTGATGAGCATAAATACATGCTTCAGCAATGTCAGAAATAATAGAAAGAGCTCGCCTCCAGCTAATCGAATCCTTCGAAATGAGTTCACGCAGGGAACGTCCATTGACATATTCACATGCTGCATAAGGAACTCCGTCTTGGCTGCGTGACACGTGATAGACAAGCATGATGCCTTTGTGCCTGAAATCGGAAAGAATGCGAAACTCGCGCATAAAGCGCTCAACGGCGACGGAATCATGGAATTTCTCTCGGCTCAAGACCTTTAGAGCAACATCGCGCTCTAAATCTAGTTGCTTGGCACGATAAACGATCGCGTAAGCACCGCGGCCGATTTCTTCAGTGACGAGATATCGTTCATCAAAAACCTCGCCACTTTTCAGTGGACCTTGAAGTTCATTACTATCCTGCCAAACGCTCATGTCAGTCCGCAATCTGCCAAAGTCATTTTAGCCCAGCAGTTAGTCTAAGGCAATGCAAAGGAAACGGCAGAACTGCCAAGCAGCCTGAGGCATAGAGCTAAGGATTCGCACCTTGGAGATCGGTTTGATCCCGGGAGCGCCGGCATCTTGCCGGCTCCTATTCCTTTTGTAAGCAACATCGCTCTTCTCAACTCCTTTGATAAAGAGAATTCGGCGAGGTAGGACTCGAACCTACGGTGTTAACTCGTTAGAGAATTGCTCTACAGGCAATTGCAATCGCCACTCTGCCACCCGCCGATAATAAATTGTGTGAACGTTGTTTTTGAAACACTTTGAGAATGTGTGATTGGAACCTCTCTTTGAATGTAATGAAAGTAAATGCCGGTGAGTGGATTTGAACCACCAAGACAACGCTTCTAAGGCGTTGATGTCTGCCAATTGCATCACACCGGCAGTGGTGCCGATGAGTGGATTCGAACCACCAGAACATTGCATCTCGGGCAATGATGTCTGCCAGTTGCATCACATCGGCAAATATTGTGCCGGCAGGCGGACTCGAACCGCCAGAACACTACTTTTGAGGTAGCGATGTCTGCCAATTGCATCACACCGGCGATGGTGCCGACGAGTGGATTCGAACCACCAGAACGTTGTATCTGAAACAACGATGTCTGCCAGTTGCATCACGTCGGCAGCTATGCCGGTGGGCGGATTTGAACCGTCAAAACAATGCTTTTAAGGCATCGATGTCTGCCAATTGCATCACACCGGCTAGCGAGTTTTTATACTGAATAAATCACTCAGAGCTGGATAAATAGTCTAAAAGAATAAAATCACCCCCATGCAAAAAGAACCACTACATAGTGGCTCCGTCATGCAAAGGAAGTGAATTAGAATTCTAAAAACACCTGTCCACCAAGACACGACGAAGCCGGCTGCCTAACCTAAATAAAGGTAGAGGCGCAATGAAAGGCTAAGTCGTAGTGGTAGGTTCTTTCTCATAATAAATCGATGATATCACACAAGCATTCAACACAGAATAGGTTCGCCCAACACTTTAATATAGAGGAAGAAAAACGCAGTCCCCAAAAAGAAGGTCTGCGTTCTATGGTTTTCCTTCTGCTCGACGCTCGATCGATTCGCTAATGCAAGTTCGCTTCGCTCCCGGGAGCGCCGGCATCTTGTCGGCTTCTGATCTTCTAACAGCGATTCGATGAACCCGACAAGTGAGATTCGATGGATCGACTTACTTCGTATCCTTAGTAGCCGGTTTGTATTCAGGAGGCTGTTTTCCGTCCATACGTTGTGCTGCTCGCAGCGAATCGACCACTTGCTCGCGCATCTGCGCAGCCAGTTTGAAATCTTCGATCTGCTTAGCGGACAGTCCATCATAGCGATGGGCTTCGTAGAACTTCACTTGCTCTGGAGTGCGCTTATCAGCCGGAGTTCTATGAATACTCCACCACTGGTTGGCATGCTCGTTGAACTCAGGATACTTCAAATTGGAATTAAAGAATGGCACCTCGCCTTTAGAGGGATCCTTTCCTTGTTTGGCCAGGTTGCGCGCAAGATCAGCTTTCGCATTTTCAATAGCTTGTTCTGTAAGCGCTAGTCCGCGATCTGCAAGAGGTTTGCTTGCTTCACTGATTACCTTATATGCATCGAGTCCACTCTTTCGCGCTGATCCGACGTTTGTTTCGCGACCAGCAGCACGAGTATTGTTATCGAGCCGATCGGTAATAAAGAACACATCAGTTTCTGGTCCGCCTAAACTTGTGATCTTGCCGATGCCACCAGGCGTGTAATAGTTATCCATTGAATCGCCATCAATCACTGCTCGGGAAGACTTGTTCCACGAATTGGTGTTTTCTGGAACGTACCATTCCTGCGCTCCACTAAGACGCAATAACGATCTTTCTTCTGCGGTGAGCTTCAGAACCGTAGCTCCGTCCGCCATCTTTACCTTTTCAACATTCGGATTGAGAGGATCGGCCATCTTCTGCTTGAGCGTTGCTAGATCCTTTGTTTGCTGCTCGGTCAGCTTGAAGTTGAGAGCACCCTTGATTCGAGTCTCATAAAGAGTGGCCATGAACTCGGGCGGTCCTATTTGGTGTTCACGCACACTGTGCACTATTCCATCTAAGCGCTCACGATTGAATCCAGCGCCCATCTGTTTTTGCAATGAATGATCGGCAGCCAACGCGCCTTCCATGTGATGGGTGAAGAAATTAGCTTTGCTTTTCACAGCATCTGCAAACATAGAGGAAAGCAAAGCGTCTTCAGTATGCAGCGGGGAAAGCCTGCTCGCTTGAGCGGCATCGATTACTCGCCCAAATTCCCCTTGCGTATGAATCCAGTTACCTTTTTGATCCGCATCGAGCTTTCCATTAACTTGTTGTTTGACGAAATGCTCACGTACTTCGGCTAAAGAACTGAGAACACGATACTTCTGCGAGATAGAGAGATTGGAATCTCTAAACTGATCGAGAACACTCTTTCCTGGCTCGAGCGCCTTAATCTCGGAGAGATCCTTCAAGGTTTGAGTGCGAGCTCTGTTCATATCGGCAACAGAGTAATCAGGAAGGTTAGCGCCCACCTGAGCACGTTTGCTATCAGTCAGCACTCGTCCATCGGCATCCAGACCAGCATTCTTGAAGTTTTCGCTAGGCTCTGAAATTCTTTGAACTGCCTTTCCTTCTGTCAGTTTTCCTTTCGCCCAGGCAAAGCCGCCGCCCATCAGTGCGAAGCTGGCGGATCCTTCTAGGGTTTGCCCCAAACTTGCAGGACCCTTGCCGGAGAGCAAAGAATCGAATTGGGTGCTCAAACCTCCGGCAACAATACCGGAACTTACACCAACCCCAACTTCCGAGCTGAGCGTTCGTGAAAGGAGCGGCATACTGGTCGCAGTTCGATCGGCGATAGATTTGGAAGCCAGCCCAAGACCATTGAAGGCGCCAAAGGTGAAACTGCCGACGCCAACGTTGTGAGCACGAGCTGCCCAGAAATCTTCATTCTTGGTTTTTGAATCAACGGGTGAAAAAACGCCTGAGAAGATGGCACCGGTTATAGCACCTTCGCCCATTTTCAAACCACTTACTTTGAGCGCTTGTTCCGTGGAAAGTACACTCATGCTCTCGCTCATGGCTAAGCCGGCGCGCATAGAGTAATTACGCCCCATCGCTCCAGACACACCCTTGTTTATCGCGAGAAGCGGCAAAATCGCCGATATGCTTCCGACCGTGTTTCCAGCTTGCTGAGCAAACCACCTGGCGCTGCCAAAATCTGCTTTCTCCGGAGCATCGACAAAGGTGACAGCCTTACTCGCCGGACCATCGGCCTTTTTGTCGATCAATTGGGCTACGCCGACCAGAGGTGACTGCGCACTATGTGCCAGTGCACGTCCGAAATCCTCAAATACATTTTCCTGCTTCGGTGTATCCAGGAGCTTTGCATATTCCAATTTATCCGACATCTTTTGAACCGCCTTCTTCAACTGCTAGTGTTGCCAAACTCAATCGCAGTCTAATTTTGTGGTTGTGACTCCACTGTGACACATTAACAGAATCTCCTGACATTCTAGTGACCAAGTTTTGGCAAATTCGGGGCATGCTGATTAATTCTGTCCCGAGCGGTTTAATCTAACAGCAAAACGCCAAAAACGAAGAGCAGTAATGGTTTACAACCACGAGCACAAAATCTGCTAGACTTTCGATTTCATTCCCAGCAGCCTCACCTGATAATAATGTCCACACAACCTGAAACCGGGAAAGCCCCGCCAGTCTTGAAATCCGAAGCTCAAATCATCATAGCGACAGTGGACCAATTAGACGACCTGACACCGCTGTTCGACGCCTATCGTGTTTTTTATAGGCAGGCTAGCGATGCGGAAAATACGAAAAAATTTCTTTCCGAACGCATGCATCTGAGAGACACTGTCATCTTCATGGCCTATGTTAATTCACGAGCGGTTGGCTTCACGCAGCTTTTTCCATCATTTTCCAGTGAAACTTTAGAGCGCCTCTGGATATTGAACGATCTCTATATCGCTCCGGAAATGCGGGGAAAGAGAATCGGAGCAGAATTAATTCAACGTGCAAAGCAATTTGTCGTGCAATTTGGCGCCAAGGGGCTCGCACTGGCGACCGAACACACAAATTTGAGCGGACAAAAGCTGTACGAGCGCGAAGGCTTCGAGCTGGACGAAATTTATCGACACTATTTCTGGGAAGCACAACGGAACCAATAAGAGTTGCCTGCCGTCTACCCGTCGTCGCATAGCATCTGAATGGGAAAACGCAGCTTGATTGAAGGTGCTGAAATCTTTCAAAGACTGGCCGTCGCTTTAGGGCTCGGATTACTGATCGGCTCTGTAAGACAGAAAGCGCGCAACGATATTGCCGGCGTGCGCACCTATCCTTTGATTACTATTTTCGGTTGCATCTGCGCTTTGCTCACGGCGAAGCTGGGGGCATGGCTCGCCGCAGTCGGATTGCTTACGCTTGCAATAATGCTCGTCATCGCTAACTTGCACAAAATAAAAGCAAACGGCAACGAGGATGATCAAAACCCAGGATTGACGACAGAAATATCTATCCTGCTGATGTTCGTTCTCGGTGCTTATACTATGCTCGGCAACCTCGCGGTCGCCGTTTTCGTCGGTGCCACTGCGACTCTGCTTGTTCATTTCAAACATCCGTTGCATGCGCTCATCCGAAAAGTTGGCGATAAGGACATTCACGCGATCATGCAATTCGTTCTGATTGCCCTTGTAATTTTACCGGTATTACCCAACGAAAGCTTTGGTCCTTACGATGTATTCAATCCATTCCAAACCTGGATGGTAGTAGTTCTCATAGTGGCAATCAGCCTTAGTGCATACATTGTTTACCGGGTCTTTGGAGCAAAGATAGGCACGATAGTAGGGGGCATTCTTGGTGGTTTGATAAGTAGCACCGCAACTACTTTCAGCTATGCGCACAAGGCACGAGATAGCAAGTCCCTAGCTCGCTCGGCGGCAACTGTAATCGCAATAGCGTCGACCATTGCCTTCGTGCGCATTATTGTCGAAATTTTCGTCATGGCACCAAAGGTGGCAATTGAAATTGCAACCCCTCTGTTTATAACGCTGATTCCTATGGTGCTCGGCTCCGCCGTGCTATTTTTCCTTGGCACGAAGGAAAAAGATGATACCGAACTGCCAGAACAAGAGAACCCAGCTGAATTGAAATCAGCAATAATATTCGGGGCATTGTATACCGCAATCAGTTTCGCCGTTGCAGTAACAAAAGATCTTGCCGGCGATAGAGGACTGTATGTTGTCGGTGCAATATCCGGCTTGACCGACGTAGATGCCTTGACGATATCCACCGCTCAAATGGCTCAATCTGGTCGACTCGATACGCATATTGCATGGCAGGTGATTCTACTGGGCGCGCTGGCAAACCTACTTTTCAAAGGGGTCACACTATCCATGATTGGGAGAATTCCGTTGTCAAAATTCGTGCTGCCGGTCTTTCTATCTGCGGCAGTGGCCGGTGGATTCTTGATCGGTGTGTGGCCGAAGGATGCAAGCTTCGCAAACATGTTCAAACAGATTCCAGCATTTTCAGAGCAAAAAGTTGATCGCAATGAACTATCGCAGAAAGAAGATGGCAAAAAGCTATCGCAGAAAGGCAATGGCAAGCGAACTGAATAACTATCCGTGATGTTCACCGGACTGGTACTCTCTGACAATTTGTCTCATGTCTGAGCTAACATCTTCCTCGCTTAGGGTGCCGCTGGTCATGAATTGCACACCGTTACCGGTTTGGAAAATCATAGAAGGCAACTGAGTGACACCATAGGATTTCATCAGCTTGCGATTTTCAGGAACGTCCACATCAATTTCGACGATCTCGACTTTATTGCGAAATCGCTTCGCAACCTTTTCAATTATCGGCTTCATCATCTGGCAAGGATGGCACCAGTTTGCGTAGAACTTTAGCACTCTGGGTCGTTTTGCTGGTTCCTGAATCGAGACAGCAGTTGCGGGCGCTACAAGTTTAGCCGCAGAGTCCGGAAACGTTGCAGAGTCAATGCTGCTTTCTTGCGATAGCACAGGGCTCAGCATGAACGAGAAACAGGAAAACAAAACAAGAGTATTGAATAGTGACTTCCGCATGGTGTCTCCTTGTTTCGTTTCGGAGTTTCACTCCGCCCATTTCCGGAGGATGACATTTGTCAGCTTTTCATAAAATTCCATTTGCTCGAATAGCTTTTGGCGTATGCGAATCAAAGTAAGTTCCGCGACTAATGTTCAAGCTCTCTACTAAATTAGCTCGGCCAACTGAAACGAGCATGGAGGACTTGTGAAGTCTTTGTAGAAAACACGTAGACCGTCGTTTCAAAATCTTTTCAACCGCTGCCAATAAAATGCGAGCGGGCGTAAAACAGGTAACAGACATGTGGGCATCAAGGACAGAGCTTTCTGAAATTAAAATCGGGCAGGATGCGGGCGATCCCAGGATCGAACAGCTGCTTGCCTTCAATCCGAGAATCAGACAGCCGGAGCCGGTGACCGCATTAATGGCGGCCGATAAGTCAGATGAAGCATCTTTGCCTGCAATCGAAATACCCATATTTTTCTGCTCAGACAGAAAAACCATAAGCTCGAACAAGAGCGAAGACGGAAAGACATTAGGACCAGCGCAGTTTGGCACAGCAACAATTAGAGTACCCAGAGATGATCGCTGGTTCGATGAACAAAACAATTTATCAAGACACTTAGTTGAACTCGGATGGAGATCAAACAACAGCGAACCAACCTTGAAACCATACATCGAATTACGCGGATATGTAGCGGAAAAGAACACCGCGGCCGTTTTAAAAGATGTTCGAACCGACAAAGAGTTCTTTAAGCATCTATCAGATCAAGTTAAGCACGACAAGGAACATAGAGTTTACATCTACATTCATGGATTCGCTTCCAGCGGTGAGAATGCGCTTTACTCCACCGGAGTTCTCGCATCGCAATTAGAAGCTCCGGTTGTGTCCTTCACCTGGCCATCCGCCGGCAAAATCGGCTCTCAATTGTTCGGCAGCAATTCACCAAGAGCATTATTCAGGCGCGATCGTAAAATCATCGATTCACCAGAAGTAATGCAAGATCTGGACAAGCTCATTCATCGCCTCAAAACGGAACTTCCTGCAGACACAAGAATCAATCTCATCGCACACAGCCTCGGAAATAGATTGATGAACAAATATTTGGATGGTGATTCAAACGACAAACTCGACTCAGTCTATTTTATTGCACCGGATCTGGCAGCAAAAATGTTTCTTTCTGCCTTACCCGACATAAGCGCCAAGTCCAAAAATATTGCAGTTTACATGAACCGCAGAGATCGTGTGCTAGGCGCTTCATCTCTCAATAGTCTATTTGAGCTGAGTTCTGCAAAGAAATTGGGAAAAGCAAACGTCAAAGCACCGGGCATTGACTTTATTGATTACGAACAAATCGCGATGCCGCGCGGAATTGGTCATTATGTGCCATTTGAACATTTGGGAAGTATGATCAGGACGCGCATGCCTTTCTCCGACAAGTCTCAAGAAAACAAATATTTTCTGATGCGTCGAACCAGTATCGAAAAGCAGAAATAATCGCAACGAATACTTGAATCAATAGCCGCCTGTCGATATTCTTTAGACTCGACAGATGCAGAGGATTCAACATGGCTAAGCTTAAAGACAAAGTTGCAATTGTAACTGGAGCGTCAAAAGGAATTGGAGCTGAGATTGCAAGGCACTTTGCTCGCGAAGGCGCATCAGTAGTAGTCAACTACTCATCGAGCAAAAGCGCTGCCGATACTGTCGTCAAAGAAATCGAAAAAACAGGAGCGCGAGCTCTAGCCGTCAAGGCAGATATTTCAAAATCCTCTGATATCGAATTGCTGTTCAAAGAAACACAAAATGCATTTGGACGACTCGACATCCTGGTAAATAATGCCGGTGTTTACCGAGCCGGTCCCATTGAGAGCGTTACAGCAGAAATCTATCACCGTCATTTCGATCTCAATGTTCTTGGGCTCCTATTGTGCACGAAGGAGTCTTTGAAGTATTTCGGAGAGGATGGCGGCAGTATCATCAACATCAGCTCGGTGGCGAGTACAGCCGCACCAGCAAACTTATCAGTCTACTCGGCGACAAAAGCAGCAGTGGACGCAATCACGCGATCGTTATCTAAAGAACTCGGTCCTCGAAAGATCCGCGTTAACGCAATCAATCCAGGTTTAATAGAAACAGAAGGTGTTCATGAAGCCGGTTTCCCGGATGGCTTTCGCGAATGGATTCAGTCGGAAACTCCATTGGGTCGCATCGGTCTGCCCGATGATGTCAGCCCTACAGCGGTATTCTTGGCTTCGTCCGATTCAAAATGGATCACAGGCGAGCACTGGACGATCACCGGTGGATTTCGCTAAATCTCCTCCTTAAACTGCGACATCATCATACAAACTACAATTAGGACCGAGGTTCCACAACGTATATAATGGATTGGGGGTTATTTACCAATCCATGGATGATTTTCTCAAAGAAGGGTCAGTATTCCACAAGCGTTACCTGATCAAAAAGAAGATCGGGGGCGGTGGCATGGGTGCCGTGTACCTCGCTCAACAAACTGATGCGAACCGTCCTGTTGCGCTAAAACTTCTTCATAGTGAACTCATTTCGCTAGAGGAAGATCGGCAAAGATTCCTCCAAGAATTCAAAATGCTTTCTTCCATATCAAACGATCACATTGTCACATTTTATAGCGCCAGCATATCCGACGAAGGGATTCCTTACGCTGTTTGCGAATACATCGAGGGGAGATCACTCAGGCAAATAATCTCAGATGAGGAGCGCCTGGATTGGCTGCGGACCTTGAAAATTATCAAGCAAATCGCGCGGGCGATGACTGTAGCGCACGAGCACAACATAATCCACCGAGACCTCAAACCGGAAAATATTATGTTGCTTGATGTTCCTGAGAAAGATTGGGTTAAAGTACTGGATTTCGGGCTGTCGAAATTTAGCAAGCAGAGTGACGCTTCAGCACAACAAAAGCTCACACAAACGGGGGCATTAGTAGGTACGGTAAATTACATGAGCCCCGAACAATGCACTGGCAAGACGCTCGATCAACGCTCTGATATCTACAGCCTTGGATGCATTGCCTACGAGTGTGTTTCTGGACATCCGCTATTCAATGCCGATACACCGTTAGGAGTTTTGCATAAGCATTTGAATGAATCCTCCCACAACTCTTTGCACAAACTTCGCTTACATTGTCCTGAACAGTTCATTTCCGTGCTGAAAACAATGTTGGAGAAATCTCCTGATGATCGATATCAATCGATGCAAGAGCTTTTAAATGAGTTGAATGATAACAAGTACTTACAGCTCACAGCGCCCCGCAAGCGAGACCTGAAAACGCCACTGCTTATTGCTCTAGCGCTGCTGATAGCTGCTCTGGTCAGCATAAGCCTGATTTCATCCCAAACTCACCGAACAAAAGAGGATCTCGCTATTGATCCCTCCTTGCGGGTGACGATGGGCAAGGCAAATGAGTTCACTCAGTCAGGGTCTCCCAGTAAAGCTTATGACCTGATGAAAAAATGGATTAATCACCATCACGATGCTAATGATATTACGCTGGCCTATGCATGGCTTACGGCAGGAACCGCTGCTCCAGACATTGATAAAAGAAATAGCTGGCTAAGCAAAGCAAAAGACTACTTCAAAAAACATATTAGATCATCAGCGGAAGCAAGACGTGGACTGAACCGAGTAGTCGAAGCAATGATCATCGCTAACACTCCCTACGATAAGGTTGAGCAGATCAATGAAGCACTAAAAGACGCAACCTTGTGCTTTAGAAAAGACTTTGGACAGTTGACAGACTTCCATGTCAACATAGCAAGACTTGCGACTCGTTCCGTTCACCGAAAGGAAATGATAAAAGCGATCAGCGCATATGTTGACGAGATTGAATTTGCAACTACGTCGCACAAACAGTTAGCGCAGCTATGTCTTCAACTTGGTGACCTCAATGCGCTAGAAAGTAATGCAAAGGAAGCTGAGCGTAACTACAGACGAGCCCGAAAAATAAATGACCGATTACGTGCTCGTAATGAAGAAGCGAATGTCCTAGAAGCGCACATTCTTCGAAGACTTGTTCTTTTCGAACCTGATAAAGTCACCGCACTGGATAACTTCGCTAGTCTGCTCAGAAAGAGCATCAATAAGGATTGGATCCCATGGTACATAATTTGGGGATCTGCAGATGAACGTGGAGATATGCAACGCGCATTTATCTATGCGACCAGCAGCTTTGAAGCGGATAATCACAATGCAGGCGAGCTGATGATAGCCTATGCGCTTGAAAAATTGAGTATTCAGTTCATAAGCACTAATAATCTGGCCGCTGCAACTCCAGTCGAATATTTGCTAAAAGCAGTGCAGAGGGATAATGGTACTATTCCAAAGCGCAATTACTGTTTTCTCTTAAGCGTGTCCGACGAAGCGAAAGCACACCACAGAGGCTTACACAGTGTTGTGGAGAACTTTATTAAGTCGAAGAAGGCACAGATTGAACATAAGGTAAATGAACGAGTCTATTTGGCATTGATAAATCCATTTTCGTCTACTTCGAAGGAAGTCTTGAACGACCCCATCATGTGGGATGACCAACCGCTCTGGTCTAACTTCATGGCAGCGGAGGCAGTTAACAGAATCCAGCCAGAAATCGAAAAGGCACAAAGTCAGCAGGATTTGGAAAATATTCTGGCAAAGATGCCACCGAAGGTTCAAATTGATGACGGGAACACCTACGTAATTCAATTCCACGGTTACCTGTTATGGAAATTTGCACAGAAACTCGAGCATAAACTACGTGATTACAAGACTGCCTCAAAGTACTACAAAATGTCCGTGGAAGTGTTGGACAAACGCTCTCCACATTTTGCTGATGGCGATCTCTCCTACGATAACGTAAATTGGTGGAGGATCCGTTCAAAACTAAACCAATTCGCGTGCGATGCCAGGCTAAAAGGAACAAGCCAAGAGCACAATACGAAATCAGAATAAGCAACGAGGCAATGAAGCAGACTTCAGAGCAAGAGCACCTAATCTATATCAGATCAGACCAAGGACTTCGATCAGACTAAAAACTCGAAAGCAAATCGATTAACGCTCAAAAATTTCTGACTAGATTATTTGCTGGCTGCGCGGGTGTGGTGGCTGGTTTTCCAAAAGAAATACTTACTTGAGAAACTGGTGCCGGCACTGTTTTTGCTTTAGGAGAATCAACCTTTTTAGAGGGGGTCTGCCATAGAGGTCGAGCTTCTCCACCATAGGTGCTGATAATACCTGGATGATTAGTCGAAGAATGGATGTTCTTGATCACCGCTTTTGGTGCGTCGGATGGATCATACACACCAATCAACCCATCACCAGCGGCGGTGACAGTTAGGCGGGCGCGCACCTGGTCGTTCTCGTCTCGCAAGCCCAAGTCAATGACACCAGTGCGGTGACACATCAGAAGTCCAGCGCGCCTGTGACCCTGGCGGTCGCGAATCTCGACAACAGGCTCACCAGTAGGAGCGATTGACAGCGAAATCATCGGCAAGCCGGTGGCGCTCTCCCCGATGCTTAATCCGAACGCACCGACCTCATTACGAGATAGGCGCGCCAACATCGAGCCGTCCTTGTCGACGAGACGCAAATCTTCTACTTCAAGTATGCTGATTTTTTGTGGCTTAACGGATGTCATGTGCGGGGACCATATTGCCAACGTAAAAATTTATCACGCCCGAGCCCCTATACCCCCAACATAAAAGCAATATGAGCACTTTTTAGCCTCTCTTGGAGTCCGCAAAAGTCACGAAAAGCACACCAAGAGAGGCAGTTCGTATCGCATTGTCAAGAACGAGATCGTCCCTAATATCTTTAGAACCACTGCCCATGAGGATCTTCCAGAGGGCATATGTAGTCCGCTGGGAGTGCCCGCCTTTGAGCACATGTCAACAGCACGCCGGCGGCATCTCCATAATTGGGTCCATCACGCATAGCACTAGCGAGAGAAATGGCCCGTATCAGAAAGAAAATTGAAGGCAAAATAGCCTCGTTCAAAACTTCCTCAAACTTGGTCTCTAGAATCCCATTTCTAGGAAGGCAAGTTGAGGTTGAGATTATGGTTGAACGATTCGATGATGGTATAAAGGTCTCGCCGGAAACCGCCCGGCGGCTAACGGAGCATAAAACAGCAGATGCATTCCAGGAAGAATATGGAGCCGCCCGACCGCGAGATCGAAACCTCCCATTTCCACTGCCGATTCCGCATCCTCGCCCGCGACCATTCACAATGGATGAGTTGATTGAGCGCAGCAATTTGAGCATTGACTCTATCGAAAACCTGATAGAGGACAAAACAGGCAAGAAAGCGCAGCAGGAGCTGGAAAAGTCCAAGCCCCGTCTCACCCCTCACGGAGAGCAACAAGTCCCTAAGCAGACGCCGTCAGGAGACCTGCCCAAGCCTAACTCATCCAAGCTCCAGTCGATGAGAAACTTGTTCCTTCCCCTAGAAGATATTTTGAAATAGCAAACAGAGCGGCGATCAACATATCTTTTACCTATGCCCGTGGGTACATTTGCAAGCGCGGTGACTAAAACCAACCCGTTAATAGCTTAGCCTGCTGTAGAGGATACTCAGCCTGGAAATTTTTGCACTGTTTTGTTGAGTTCCTGCATGGTGGAATCACCACTTTGACAGCCTGTTCTCCATGAAATTCCGTTCATGGATTTATCGCAAAAGCGAGCTTAATCAGCGATAATGACGCCATGATCGGAATTGTCGGTGCTACCGGATTTACAGGAAAGCTCGTCGCCAGCGAATTGCACAAACGCGGCGCCGAGTTTTTTATCGCGGGAAGAAATGAATCTGCACTACGTGCTCTTTCAGAAGAAACCGGAAATGTAGAATGGCGGCTTCTCGACGTTCAAGATTCAAAGACTTACGACGCGATAAACGGCTGCGAGGTAATCATCAACTGCGCCGGTCCATTCTTGGATTACGGCGAAGCAATCGTAAAAGAAGCAATCAAACGCAGCTGCCACTATCTCGATCTGACTGGCGAACAGGCTTTTATCAAGTTGGTCTATGACAGATATGATGCTGATGCAAAATCAGCAAATGTGTGCCTGATTCCAGCATGCGCCTTCGAATATGCGTTGGGTGACGCGGCTGGAGCAATTCTGTACAAACAAATTCCGGACTGCACGTCCATCGAATTCACATATTCCATGGAGGGAAAGAACAACACGAGCGCGGGCACCAGAAAGAGTATAGTTCGGGCGATCGCAGCAAATGGCTATCAACTGCAAGACGGAAAATTGATAGAGTCCGCGCCGGCGTCCATCCATAAGCGTGTCACCACCTCACGGAAAACAGCCGTATCATTTCCTGGCGGCGAAGTGCTGATGCTAACAAAACATACAGCGATCCGAAACGTGACGACATTCATGGCTGTGGAAATTGCGCCAGCTGCCATCAGGCTTGTCCATTTGTTTGGCCAAAGTCTCGTGAAAAATTTTGGCGACTTTCTCGTGAAAAACGCAGGCACAAAGTCCCCAAGCAATGAAAGCAGAGAACAAACCCAATTCGACATATCAGTCACTGCTAGCGGTGGCAGCGAAAATCGGAGCATGTCAATCAGGGGCAAGGATCCTTATGGACTTACCGCTGCTATTGTTTCGGCTGCGGCAATCTTTATCCAACAGCAAATCAAACTGGCTAAAACCATACCGAGCGGTGCCCTCAGTCCATCGATGTTGGCAGGTCCAGAACTCATTCAGTCTGTAAGCAGCGAACATGCGGTTACCTGGACTCAAGGCAGCAGCGAATGAGCGCATTTAACAGCTCAACAGCACTTGCTAGTTCCACATCTACGCAGAAAAAACTCTGCCTGATTGGTGCGGGTCCAGTGGGGATTAGCGCAGCACGGGCACTGAAGGCAAAGGGCATTGCATACGATCAATTCGAGGCGACAGACAAAGTGGGCGGCAACTGGCGACATGGCGTCTACCGCAGCGCCCACATAATCTCCTCAAAACGGACGACCGAGTATCCAGACTTTCCAATGCCATCTGATTACCCTGACTTTCCGAGCGCGGATCAAATGCTCAGTTACCTTGAGCAATATGTTGATCATTACGAGTTGAAAAAGAACATTTTGTTCAATACAAAAGTAGAAAAGGTTCAACCAACCGATGACTCGCTCTGGCAGGTACAATTGGAGAATGGCGAGACCCGTCTTTACGAGGGCGTGATCGCATGTAACGGACATCATTGGGATCGCCGATGGCCGGCTTACGAAGGCAAGTATACCGGTGAGTTCATCCACTCAAAAGACTATCGCGATCCTTCACAGCTTAAAGGCAAACGGGTACTAGTTATAGGAGGCGGAAACTCCGCATGCGATATCGTTGCGGAATCAGCCCGGGTTGCTGCGGAAGCGCATTTGAGTTTACGACGCGGATATTGGTTTTTGCCAAAAACCTTCTACGGCATACCAACCGCAGAAATGCTCGATACCTGGATGCCGGTCTGGATGCAACGCATCTATCTTGCATTCTTGCTCAAAGTGGCAGTCGGTGATTATGGAGACTATGGATTACCAAAACCTGACCACAAGCTGTTCGAACATCATCCGACTATTAATACAGAGGTTCTACACTATCTGAAACACGGGAAGATTCAACCACACCCAGACGTGAAGCGCTTTGATGGTAATACTGTTGAATTTGTAGACGGAAAGAAGACGGACATAGATCTAATCGTTTGCGCGACTGGATATCACGTGACCCTACCTTTTTTGGATCCAACAATTGTAGAAGTAGATGGATCAGTTGTGCGAGTGCGTTGGGGTGTGGTCGCGCCTCGACACAAGCAGTTATATATTTATGGTTGGGCTCAAGCTCGTTATGGATTCGGACCTCTTTTGACTCCAGCCTCTGATCTGATCGCAGATCTGATCATATTGCAACGTTCACTTTCGAATCCGTTAGGCCGAATTCTAGAAAAGATGAAACAACCACTAGCGGACGATCATCTGTTGAATCCAATGGACGCGCTGAAACAAGTTCGCTCTGCGAGAAGAGTAATGTGGCTAATACCGTTCATAGACAAATATGCGTTCCGAAAGTAATTAGCATAGCGAGTTCTTGCGTTTGGTCACTTAAGTTCCGATTCCAGTCTCGCCAGTTTTTTCTTGACCTCGCCCAAAATGAACTTCCAGAAGAGGTCAGGAAATAGCCGTTTAAATCTCCACAAGAATCGCGATTCCTCTGGCAGCACTATATAAAGTGGTGCCCTCCTCATACGAACGAAACTTTCATGTGCAACCTTATCTGGATTCAGTTGCGACTCATTGACCATCATGATCGCTTGTCCCCGTCCTTCATCGGTACCTAAACAATCCCGCCCGATGTTCGTGCGCACATAAGTAGGCATGAGTACCGAAACAAGAATACCCTCATTTGCTAGTTCAGAACGCAGTGTTTCAGTTAACGACACAACAGCTGCTTTTGACGCGTTATACGCACTCATTCTTGGCGCGGAAACGAAAGCAGCAGCGCTTGCAATATTCAAAATATGACCCGATTGATTCTGCTTCATTATCGGAACAAAAATATGACAGCCATTGGCCACGCCCATAAGATTCACTTCAATAACTCTGCGAAAAGTTTCAATAGACAGCTCATCGATATGACCCGCGCATCCGACGCCTGCATTGTTAATTGCAAGATCGATTCCGCCAAACAAGCTCACGAACGCATCAATACTCACCTTGAAGTCTTCGTAATTCGAGACATCGAAAATATATGGAGCTGCCTTTCCGCCCAACGCCACGATCTGTTTTGCAGCCGCCTGTATTCGGTCTTCGTTGAGATCAGATATTCCAATCTGCCAACCAAGATGTGCTAACAAGCTAGCGAATGCCAGACCAAGCCCACTACCTGCGCCCGTAATGAAGGCGCGTTTAGCCGGATACTTTTCATTCAACCAAAGCAAGTCTTTGCTATTTTCCATTAGCAGCGATAATCAGCCATGAGATTTTGAGTGTATGAGTACTTCGGCGTTCAATACTACATACCAAGTTGCCATTGCATTCAAAAAAAAACACGAAACCTCGATTTAATATTTGTAAAGCAGCTTGTTAGCACTGAAATTGAAAGTGGAATAGGGCCAGTGGGAAGATGCCAGCAGCGGATTGGACGTAGTCCTAACCGTTCTGCGAGTTGGGCTTCCATACAATGGTTAACCATTGTGGTTCGAATCCACCATCATGTCTCTCTTTCGTAAGCCGGTGCTTCGGCACGACAGTTGAACGGCCATGTGAATCAAATTCCCGCCTTTCGGTTGTGGTTTGCGGAAGAGAGACTCCTTTTTTAGAGGCGAAGCCATGAGAGAGCGCGACATTGCGATCATCATCACTCCAATCATCCTATTCTTCCTCCTACTCTATTTGGCAATCAAGAAGCGCTTTGCTCGCATCATCGTCAACGAGTATCAGTCCGGCCTCTTATATAAGGAAGGCAAGTTCATTGAGGTTCTGCCAGCCGGCGCCTATTGGATCTGGACGCCAACGCAATCAATTACCGTTGTAGATAGAAGGAACGCTACTTTAACGGTGAGCGGTCAGGAAGTGGTAACAGCCGACAATATCGGTGTCAAATTATCTTGCTTGCTTATGTACAAAGTTGTCGATCCGGCCAAAGCGATCAACGAGAGTCAAGGGTGGTATCAGGAATTATACGCGCACGTACAAATAGCCGTGCGCGATCAGCTTTCAACAATGAAACTCGATGAGATTCTTCAAGCCAGGTCGTCGCTCGGAGATAAACTTCTTGAAGATGCAAAACCAAAAGTTGCTAAGATCGGGATCGAACTAAGCATGGTTCAGCTTAAAGACATAATCATGCCTGCTGAAATTCGCAAAATTTACGGCGACATTGTACGTGCCCAGAAGGAAGGGCAAGCAGCACTGGAGCGCGCGCGATCTGAGCAAGCCGCATTACGGAGCCTGGCAAATGCAGCAAGATTGCTCGACGACAATCCGGCACTGATGAATTTGCGCATTTTGCAATCACTTGCAAGCCAGAGCGGCGGCACCGCGCCAACCGTTGTACTCGGAGTTCCAGGTATGGTGCCTCTAAAAGATAATGGTGGCGGAACAAAGCCAGCATCGACCGCGCCAATCACGGAATAAAGTAGGGGCGAGGCCATGCCTCGCCCGTAAAACGAATTGTATTTTCGGAAGCAGAATCCAAAACTCGGCGGGCGACCCTGGGGGAAGCCCCTACAGTTGCGTGCGCCGGTCCATTCAATTAAGAAAGTTCTGGCTGTTCTTTTTTGATTGAAATGGGCGACTCATCCAGTGTTATCTTGCGACTGTCTGATTCAAAGCTGGGAAATATGTAACAGAGTTCGCCTTCCTCTGTAACATCGATCTGACATACGCCTGTGAGCGATAACCTTTCAAAGGCTTTCTTCGTGTCAGAAATTCGCATCTGGCAATCCAATGCTGTTTCGGTGATCGTTAGTGGGCGCTTCCTCTGTCTTGCTCTATTGAGAATCGACTGCTCTTCCTTCAATTCGCGAACAGCCTTACTATCGCTTAAATGAATTCTGACAATGCGCAGGCAAACGACAATTAGCCCAGCTAGAAAAAACATCAGTCCGACCTGAGAAGAAACTGGATGTTTGTTCTCATGAACAAGCAGCTCAGCAATATACGTGACTATAAGTCCACCGCAAAAGATAATCATGAACAAACTGAAGCCAAAAGAAAACTTTTGGAACAGAGTAGAGAATTGAGGACCGGATTTCATAGAATACCTGCCAGGAATGACAATATTCTACAGCTTTTCCATGCCCTTGTGCCTTTTCGTGTTCGATCAATCTATAGCAGGCACTTCATCTTACACAACCCAAGTTCTGTGGCTGTATTTAACCCGCTCATAGGCTTCTTTCAGAGCTTGCCCAAGCTTATAAACATCGATCGCGGGACTAGAGCACTCAGCCTGAATTGGAGAGTACTTTCCACCAGCGGTCTTCACTTCTACTTTGATTTTCAAATCTGCATTTGGATGCAGCGCTGCAACGGCATTTTTATATGCACTAGCAAGAATTTTTTGCAGGTTGTTGGCGCTTTCTTCTTCATTTGGACACAGCAAATCATAGCGAACTGTTCCAAGCAAAACTTTGTGACTGATCTCAATCAAGCACTTCTCGGCCGTTTGCATCGTTCTTTCCCCCAAGCCCGAAGTCAGGATAATAACACCGCTTTAAGCCTGGTCCAAATGAACAAAAACATGCACATTGCATCGATTTCAACGCACTGTCCAGATATGATCGCGATATACAATATGTCTGCATGATACCAATACACATGCCGCTTTCCTTAGTCCGATGTTAACTTTCTCTTTTGATTCTGAGCTGCGATTTAATATTCGATATTTGTGTTGCATAGCGATTGCTGATCCAAGAACAAATCGCTCATAATCTTAGAGAGACGCCCCGTGAACAAATGACAAAACCAGTCCTACCAATCGATGATGTTTTGCCGCGAATAGTCAACTCATTGAAAGATGCGGGGGCTGTAGTGCTGAAAGCTGAGCCCGGGGCGGGCAAGACGACGCGAGTTCCCCCCGCGCTCCTGGACGCAGAAATGGCGCTATTACAGAATGGCACAGAAGCGCAAATCGTCGTGTTGCAGTCACGTCGGATAGCAGCGCGCGCAGCAGCGACACGTATCGCGCAGGAACGCAATTGTGAACTTGGACAAGAAATAGGCTATCAGGTTCGCTACGAGAATCGCAGTTCGAAAGCGACTCGAATTCTGGTGTGCACTGAAGGTGTTTTTCTGCGGAGACTGCAAAATGATCCACTCATGGAAAATATTGCTGCAGTGGTTTTTGATGAATTTCATGAAAGAAGCATTGATAGTGATCTGGCGCTCGCTCTTTGTAAACAGGTAAAAGAGCAACTGCGTCCAGATCTAAAAATCGTGGTAATGTCTGCGACTTTGAGCAGTGAGCCTATTTCGCAATACTTGTGGAATTGCCCAATCGTTGAAAGCCCAGGGCGCACATTTCCAGTAGAAACAGAATACTTGCAACAAGCGGTTTCCTCGAAAGAAAGCATCGAGAGAACTGCCGTCGACGGTATCAAACGCACCCTTGATCGCACAGAACGCGACATTCTCGTATTCCTTCCCGGACAAGCAGAGATTCGACAAACTGCATTTCTGCTAGAGGAGCAACTTCGCCTTGACGAAAAGAACGTTATTTTGCCTCTATACGGCGAGATGTCTCTGGATGAGCAGCGACGAGTTTTGGATCCAAGCACAAGACGCAAAATTATCCTCTCTACGAACGTGGCGGAGACCTCGCTCACCATTGATGGTGTCACAGCCGTGGTAGACTCTGGTTATGCTCGAGTCAATAAGTTCGATCCCCGACTAGGCATGAACAGCCTTCACTTGTCTCGAATCTCAAAAGCATCGGCAATCCAACGGGCAGGTCGAGCAGGACGCAGCGCACCGGGCTACTGCTTGCGTTTATGGACTGAACGAGAGCATCTTTCTCTTCCTGATTTCAATTTACCCGAAATCGCGCGGGTCGAATTATCCGAATGTTTGCTCCAATTGATGCTCTGGGGTGAGCGAGACCTCGCCAATTTCCCATGGTTTGAAGCGCCACCACAAGCAGCGCTCGACCAAGCATTATCTCTTCTGGATAAGCTGGACGCAAGCTCAAACGGCATGATCACCGACTTGGGAAAGAGCATGGCGCAACTTCCATTGCAGCCAAGAATGGCGCGTTTGTTAGTTGAAGGCGAACGACTGGGCTGTAGCGAACGCGCAGCGCTTTGTGCCGCAGTTTTGTCCGAAAGAGATCCATTCAAGCGTCAGCAAAATTTCAAAGCGACACACCACACGAACTCCGATCTCTTGAATCGTGTTGCAGCCTTGGAAGACTATGAAGAAAGTGGGATCCGCGAACACTTTGGTATGGAGCTTATCACCGGTGCCTCCAAACAAATCTTGCGTGCAAGAGATCAGCTTGCCAAACTAATCAAATCTAAATCAAAAGCGAAGCATCCAGTGCAAGCACAACAAGACGATACTCCTTTGCTCAAATCGATCCTTGTCTCATTTCCGGATCGTGTTTGCAGAAGACGCGAAGCAAAAGGAAACCGCGCGGTCATGGTTGGCGGCCGAGGAGTGCGAATTGCTGAGGAATCTGGTGTATTGGACGCGAATCTTTTTGTCGCAGTAGAGCTAATCGATTCCGGGCAATCGGATTCATTAGTAAAACAAGCCTCAGTGATCGAAGAAGATTGGCTACCGTCATCACATTTGTCCACTGATATCGAAGTTCAATATGATCCATCTCGGGAACGAGTAATTGCATTCAAAAGAAAACGTTTTTGCGATCTGACTCTGGATGAGTCACCGACCGCGCCACCAGCGAACCTTGACTTGGGAAGTGTTCTTGCTGAAGCGGTGCAGATCCATTGTGATCTTGAGACTCTCGTAGACGAAGAATCAAAACAATTTCTCACACGTTTGCACTGTCTGCAAGAATGGCTGCCCAATGAAGAGCTTCCGAACTTCGGAGATGCCCCCTGGAAAAAACTCCTTCCCGAATGGACAGCCGGATGTACTAGCGTTCAGGAGCTTCGTGACAGGTCACTACTGCCATATCTACAAATGCATTTAAGTAGAGAACAATTAGCGCTCCTTGAAAGCGAAGCACCACCAACAATACTAATGCCCAATGGCAGACGCGCAAAACTGGTTTATGAAATTGGGAAGCAGCCGATTCTCTCAGCTCGCATCCAAGAGTTTTTTGGCATGCATGAAACGCCAAAAATCGCGAGGAATCAGGTCTCGGTTCTATTGCATTTGTTAGCACCGAATTACCGCATTCAACAAATCACTCCGGATCTATCCAGTTTCTGGAAAAACACCTATGCGGAAGTTAGAAAAGAATTGAAAGGGCGATATCCCAAGCATGCGTGGCCAACAAACCCGCTAGAGAAACCTGAACCACGCGAGAAGAAATAATGCAGCGAATCGCGCTCATAACGGGCGATGCCATGCGTCGCCCGGAAGAGAGATTTGAAGCCGGCAAGATGCCGGCGCTCCCGGGATCGGACTCTCGCTAGCACGTAGCAGTAGAATCTTATCTCGGTATGGGTGCTCCAACTAGTGTGCGCAGGTCCTTCGCGAACTTGGCATACTTCTGCGCATACTTTGTAAATCCATTAGAGGAATACCAATAGTACACACTCTCAATTACGTGGACCTGATTGAGAATCTCCGATTTGTCTGCCTTACCTGAATAGTAGTCTCTTTTGAATTCGTCAAAGCTATCCAATTTACTGGCGAATGTTTCAACAACCTGTACTGCTTTTTCTGGCTGTTTCATCGCCAAGTAACAGTTGCCCATCAGGAACCTCATGCTGTTGGCACCGTCTAAAATCCCCCGCCCCTCCATAAAGTACGCAGATCGATCAGCGTACTCCAATGCTTTTTGGTAATTTTTCCTACCAAGCTCGAAATTCGCGAGAAGGCCTCGACTTAGGGCAGCAGCTAGTCCTATCTCGACAGCCGCATTACTCTTTAACTCAAGCGTTTCTTCCTCTTTCTGATACGAGGCTTCCACTTTTTCGATTTCAGGAAGATTCTCTCTTGCCAATTTCTCCGCTTCGGCCGCCTTGCCAAGAGCTTGCTTGATCTCAGCCAATGATGTTCGTATTCCGATCGCCTCTGTTGCTGGTTTTCCGGATGGCAGTATTGATTCTTTTAGAGCTTGCTCCAAAACTCTCTCAGCCGATGGCATATCATCAAGATCTCGGAAGCATCTCGAACGCAAAATGAGACAGTCAACAAGCTTAGCCTTTATTCTAAGATGAGGTTGAATTTCTTCCAAATCCCTTTCGATCGCCCTGAGTTCAGCGTCCTTGTCCTCAATCTCGAGATTAAAACGATCGGAATGTGCTTTGCTAAACCTACTGGACAATGTCAAAAGATCACCAGATCGAATCTTTGCATTTCGTTTGCTTGTGCCAGGAATGGTTGCCTTCGATTTTCTAGATAGCTCATTTTGATATTGAAAATGCATCATCACTAAGAAACCAATCAGCCCAGCTGCCGCGGCAGCGATAATGGCAATTACGATGGATTTGTTTCTAACCTTAGAAGAACCTAGCTCACGATCACATAGAGAACTTAGGAGTTGCATATCTTGCGCTTTGACTGCTTTGAGAGCATCAACAAACTCCGCCGCAGTCTGAAATCTCAAGGAAGGATCCTTCTCTAACGCTTTCTCAATAACTAACTCAATACCTTTCGGAGCTTGCTCCAATCGATTACGAGGAATCGGAGGCAATTTCTCATTCTGTTGTTTGTACAAAATTCCAATTGGTGTTTCAGCATCGTAAGGCACTACACCTGCAACACACTGATAGAGTATGCAGGCAATAGAATAAATATCAGACCGCTGATCCACAGCCTGACCAGCTGCTGCCTCAGGGCTCATATATTGCACACTTCCGAGTAGCGCGCCCGTCTGCGTCAGCCGCTGGCTAGTACTCATTCCATCGGCACTATGCCGAGATAAGCCGAAATCCAAAATCTTAGTTACGAACCCAGGTCCGGACCCCTCTGAATGAGCAAGAAAAATATTCTCAGGCTTCAAGTCTCGGTGAATTATTCCGGCCTCGTGCGCCGCCGCAACTCCTTTGCACACTTGCATGAATATCTCAAGCAGAAGATTCTGCGGCAGGGGCTCGTCATCTTGAAGGCGCTCCGCCAGAGTCCTACCATCAAGAAACTCCATTACTATGAACGGAATGGAATTTTCCAACAGTCCATAACTGTAAACGCTAATCACATTTGGGTGGTCCAAAGCGCTAAGTAAGCGAGCCTCTCTGCTGAATCGCGAACGCATGTCTTCAGTAAGGTCACCACGCGCGCCCAGAACTTTTATAGCCACCACGCGGCGCAGTTCCTCGTGGTACGCCCTGTACACAGCACCAAAAGCGCCACTACCAAGCAGCGCTTGAATTTCATACTTCCCATCGATTAGCTGCCCAACTACCAGTTCATTCATGCCGATGGACCAAGACAACCCAATAAGTATATGCCACACCAGAACAAAATGCTCGAAATCATCACGGAGCCATACATTGTGACCTTTGCGGATTTACGCAAGAGCAATGCGGAAAGTCAAATTGTTCTGGTTGGGTCGCATGAGCATAATGAAAGCATCAACAAACGAAGAGCACGACCGCTAGTCAATGAAACTCTTCAATCACCCTTACCAAGAACATTGAACTTGCTCAGTTAAGAAGGATTTATCAGATGCCACATTTCGAAGAACAAGCAGAAAAGCAACCAGCAACATCCGAACAAGCCAGCGAACAACTCTCACAGGAAGCGGTAAAGGATGCGTTCAGCAAGCCAGGCAATGAGGGAACATTCCGCCCACAAAGCAGCGGAGCACAAAACGACACCGCGAACAAAGCACTTCCTGGTCTCGAAATAGGCAGCGCAGCAGACCCCGGCGCAGAATTGCACGAACCGGCTCCAACAAATGGAGATAACGCAGGAAAAGGCAGCCGTGGTGGATCGCAAACTCCTGAAATGCAAGATCGCCTCCCTGCTGGTGGCAGCATGAATGGCGGAAAGTATGAGGAAGGAACGAAGCAGACAGGACGCGGACAGAGCGGCGGAGGCAAAGGTCTAGAGAATTCCGGGTCCAGCGACCTCAAGAAAAACCAGCCAGAATCTGAAGCGCACACGCGACTTCCAGGCGCGTTCGGTCAGAAGGGCGGGAAATTTGAAGAGGGAACGAGCCAGTCAGGCGTTACGGACAAGACTACACAGAGCTGGCAAGAAAAAGCGAAGCCGCCAGTAACGACATCAAACCCAGTAGATGCGCCCAAAGAAACCGCTCCTAAAGCACATAAAACCCAAGAGAAAGTTATCAACAAACATTGGAGACAAACAAATTAGGATCTGACTAAGTCCTAGATCAATCATAAGTTTGGCGGATGAAAGCGAGGGGGCAAGGAATTGCCCCCAGCCTTCAAAAGAACCGCAAGAGTTTTTTGATCCCGGCCTACCCAAAAACCCAGTGAAAGAAAGGGATCAATACTAAGAGGCTTCGGACCTGCGACCCGAGGCCTCTTAGTTATTTTTGCGTTGTCTTGCCGAACACGCCGCAATCACATATGGACGACACGTAGCTGGTTCCCTGGTTGGAGCGCTCCTACCGATGTGAGCGCTCCACAACGGCGAGCCCCTGAGCAGAGTATTTATCCAAACGGCATGTGCTAAGGGAAATGTCAAAGACCCGATTGAGATAAATCCCGAAAAAGTCACTGGCACGACGAAATCAGCATTTGCGGAATTCCGCAAGACGTGTGCGGAAAGTCAAATTGTTTAGAGCTCGTTGAATCGGCATAATGAAAACATCAACAAACGAAGAGCACGACCGCCAGTCAAAACACTCTTCGCAGCTGTATCCCGTAACACAATGAGAATCGAATTGCAAGGTTAGCTAATGCGGAACCTGGCTTGGTATGCGCAAATCTCGAACTCTTGAGTGCAGTTGGTGATATTCAAAACAGGAAGGTTCAGGAGGATATTCACATGTCACATCATTTGGAAAATCAAGAAAATCACGAAAAGCAACCAGCCGTAACAGAAAAGGGAGCTGAAAATCTGACCCAAGAAGCAGTGCATGATGCATTTGGTAAGGGTGGAAAGGAAGGGTCATTCAAGAACGATTCAAATAGCAAAGCAACTGACGAAAGTGCCAAGAAGGCCTTGCCCGATCTCGAAATTACTAACGACGCCAATGGTGAGATGAGCATGCAAGGCGCCAAGGGCAATAAAGAAGCAATGAAAAAGCTTGAGGAGCTGCGCAAAGATCCCAACGGACAAGGCGGCGGTGGCAAAATCGACCGCAACAATGAAAACAGCATGAAAGGCGCGCGCAACGACAAGGAAGCCATGAAGCAGCTAGAGGAACTCCAGAAGGATCCTAATGGCAAAGGTGGCGGCGGAAAGATTGAGATGAGAGGCGTTGGCGGAGGCGGACGCGCTGGAGGCGGAAAGATCGATCTCGATGAGTTACAAAAAGGTGGTCCAGCTGGTGGCAACGCTGTTAATCGCTTAGAGAAGGGTGAGCAAATGCCGAAGGGAACCGCTGGCGGCGGCGGATTTAGAGGGGGCAAGTCCGAAGAAGTCACCTTCCAATCAGGCACGGGCAAAGACCTTCCCAAGGCTGAACCAAAGGATATCGGACCTTACAGAGAGGGTGTAAAAATGGTGCCTGCCGATAAGGTCAAAAAGCCAGTAATTGAGCAAAAGACCAAATAAGATTCGGATGCGGTGATTTTGTGTGAGCGAAGTTTGGCGGATGGAGTAAGGGGGCAAGCAATTGCCCCCAACTTCAAAAGTTGTCCAGAACGGTCCCTACCCACCACCAGCCTTCTGAATGGGACCAAATCCTAAGCGGCTCCGGGAAGCAGAACCGGAGCCCGTTTGGGGTTCAGGGATCAGTGCCGCGACCGGATCCCTCGGGACAAGACCGCTAGGGAGTCACACCAGGGTGTTCGCTCCCGGCACGGTGTGCAAACACCCGTCCCCCAAGGGCGCTGCATATTTATGCAGAGGACGCTGGACGGTGGTGATGTTTTAGGTATTGGCTCGGAGTGTTCTTTTCAGGTATGGTCTGGTGTAATGGGCGGGTCAGGGTAAGCAATGAGCTCCACTGAAAGATTTGAATCTGAATCGACAGAACCCAAGGCTGACAAAGTCGTGGCAAAGTCAGATCGCTTCGAAGAAACAGGCGACCGCAAAGACTTTTCCGATCGCGGTTCAAATCCAGCGTCAACAATTACTAAATTCCAATCCGACTCAGATCTCTCCGATCCCAACAACAGACGCGGACGCGCTGGACAGGGTGCCGATGTTCCGAAATTGGAACTAACCACAGCAAAGAGTGGCGGCGGATCTGAAGCTCCAACAAGCAGGGGGGCAGCCGGCACCGAGCCAAAGAGATTTGAAAGCGAAGCAATCAAAACAGCAGGTGGCGGTGGGCAGGCCGGCAGAACCAGCACAGAGCAAGTTGGAAAACCAAGCGCAGGCGAAGTCTCCAAAGCAGCCGTAATGGGCTCTGACGGTGCACGCGTCGGCAGTGAAACCGGCAGAGCCGGTGGTGGTTCCGAAAGAGGGGGCAAAGTAGAAGCCCCAGCAACTGGAAAGCAAACGCAAGAACCCGCAGACAAACAAACGAGCGTCGCCAGCCGCGATGGACAACAACCGGCAGACAAAAGTGGCGACAAATTGGGCGGCGGCGGAACCCTTGCTCGCAATGACGCAGCAGCTAACCCACAAGTAGAAAAAGCAAGAACAGTGGGTGATCCCAATCTCAGCACTGCAGCTAACCCGAAAGCGGAACAGAATCCTGCAAAAACACTTGATCAAAACCCTTCCAACAAGGCATTCGAGCAAAATCCTTCAACCAAAGGAAATCTGCCCGAACTGGAGATTAAACAGCAACCGAATGCAAAAGCTGATCAGCCCCAAGCAGCAACAGCCGATCGCAATAAGCCAGAACTAGATCAAAATGCCAAAGCTAAACTGAACGACGATCGCTCCACAAAAGTTTCCCCGGATCAAATTACTGCCGATTCAACCAAGAAAGCTGAAGTGATCAGCGCTACTGAGCGCAAAGCTAATGAAGTTCAATCAACGGCCCTGGCTCCGCATAATGAAAAACTCGCGAAGCCTGCAGTGGCTCAAGAGCAAACAGTTAACACAGCTAAAGATCAAACAGCTCGTATCGATCTAGCTGCACAAATTTCCAACCGCACGCAGCTCTCAGTTGACGGGGCAAGCAAAATGCTCAACGAGCAAAAAACATTGCCTGCAATCTCGCTTCAAAGAACTTCTGAACTTGAATCAACCGAAAAGGGCAAAAAGAAGAACGAAATGGACCAGGTTCATTTCCCTATGCATGCTGGTTATTCAGGCAGCAAAAATGCTGAAACCACTTCCGCAGTCCGCGAAAACAATCAATCGGTAGCAGCAAAGGAAAACCAACTTGCCAGAAGCACCGTTGATGTCAATGCGAAGCTCGATCTCAACAAGATTCAAGCACTCAACACAGCAGCAGCAGAGCGCACCCAAGCTAACGCTAAAGCCGTCACAAACGATGCAGCTGTAAGAAACGAAGCGATCGCCAAGAGCGATGCACAGAGAACTGAAGCTCGACGGAATGATGAACAGCGCGCAATTGAGCCGGGCAAAGTAGCTACAAAAGATGGCGCTGTCGTCGCAAGCGGCAAGGATGGACTGCTGACCGCAAAAGATTTCACCGTTGCAGGCGGGAAGGATCTGACAATCGGCGGACGAATCGGTCAAATATCCGTTAAAGGTAACGAGGGTGCAAACAACAGCCCAAGCGGCGACCTGATTGTTCGAGGCGGACGCATCGCCGGTTTCTCACCAATCAGCGCGCAAGCTGGCGATCGCGAAGGCACAATTCGCAGCATCAATGCAGAAACCGGCAGACGCTATCTTACTGGGGCTGAAATCGGTCTTTTGATCGCTTTGGCTGGTATCGCAAAGAAACGTTCCGACGATGTTTCCGCAAAAGCTGAAAACTGCCAAAAGAACAACAGCGAAGTCGAAAAGAAAGCAGAACCACTCAAGAAGCTTGATGAGCGCAAATTGACAGAAACAGAGAGCAAAGAACTCGACATCATCAAGCGCTTCCCAGGAAAAGAACTCACAGTCTCCGCCATGATCGCTTTCACCGGCGTGAGCAAGGGCAAGGACGTTGACTATCAGCAAGCTGTAGCAGCCAACCATTTGGTATCAACTCAAATCGAGAGAACATTGGGCTCTACCTTCCGCCAGGAAAAGACAGAAGCTAAGCAGCCCCAAACATCAGCTCTTCCGAGCAACCTTCCCTTCAGCCAGATTTCTGAAGTTGACAGCAAGAATAAAAAACAAAAATACGACAGCCTCGACTTGATGCAACTGCTCCCAACCGTCAGCATTGCAACACGCGCTCGCAAGAAGTCGGAAGAAACCGAAGGCGAAGAAGAAGCTGAAATCGACGAGAACAGCAACCAAAACGCATCTTTGCAAGACGAAAGAGCGACACACAAAGTTGTAAGTGGCGAGACGCTCCTCAGCATTGCAGAAAAACACTTCGGAGACGAGAAGCTTGGTTGGCTCATCGCGGACCTAAATGCCAACAAGATCAAAGAAAGCAAAGTCGAAAACCGCCGAGTTATAGAAGTGATGGTTGGCGAAAAACTTGCATTGCCAACAGCAAAAGAAATTCGCCAATTCCACGAGCGCAAAGATTATAATGTGCCAGCAACCCATCTGGTGACAATCCTAATCGAACAATCATTTGACCGTGCATTCATCGACGATCAATTGAGTATCGTATTCGGCTGCCAGAGAGGAGCAGTTTAATGCCCTTGAATCTGGAAACAGACTCCGACATGAAGCTTCGCATTATTGGTCTCTCGTTCCTACTAGCTCTCTTCTGTTTAAGCCTCGATCAACTAATTGGGCGACTGGAGCATGGTGCGTTCACCGAGATGCTTCATGGTTTTTCTGAACTGGTGCCGGCGCTGATTTCGGCACAGCTGATTCCAAATTCGAATCAGGCGATTCAGATTGCGTGTCACTTTGTCGGGTTGGCAATTTTTTCTACGGCCAGTCTAGTGTGCTCCTACAATTTTGCTGCATCACGGATTCCGATCGTGATCCAGATGATGGTTCTCAGCCTGTTTTATCAGATAGCCGTCTGGCAAATATTCCATGCCGAAGGGCATCCTGCCAGCATGGTACTCACTATTATCATCTCAGCTATAGCCGGAAGCGTGCTCAAAAAGAATGATCAAGAAAAGCAAAAATTCGAAACGCAACAAATAGAACTCAAGCTGCGCAATGACGAACTCAAAGAATCGAGAATCGCTTTGGTGAAACAAGATGAGAGCGAACGAAGGCTGCTCGCCGCCGATTTGCATGATCAAGTCTTGAATGATATGAGAACAATTCAGAAGCGATTTGAGCAGTTTGCGGAGAATCCGAATCCTGCACAAAAGGACGAGATCAATGCAATGCTAAAACAAAGCATGGTCAACATTCGCGAAATCATGGACGATCTTTGTCCGGCGATGTTGGAAGAATTCGGGCTGCCTGCAGCAATCGAAGATAGGCTGGACAAAAGCAGCAAGGTAGGTAACTTCAAAGCACGTTTTTCGTGCACCGCAAACGAAGAGCTACTCGACAAGTTATCACCTGTAGAGAAACAACTTGTTTTTAGATTGGTCCAAGAATCTCTAACAAACGTCGTCAAACATGCGGGCGCGACCTTAGTTCGCATAGCAATTGTGGAGGATGATGGCGCTCTGGCTTTTCGCGTAAGCGACGACGGCAAAGGTATTGACCCAAGTTCGTTGTCATCAAGTTCGCGCGGAACTTTATATATGCGCCTACGCGCAGCGCTAATTGGTGCTAAAGTTAGCTGGATGCCTGGACCGGATAACAAGGGCACCACCGTGGAGATTCGCGTAAATGTACAAAGTCCTAGTAGTTGAAGATCTCGCTGCCTTACGCCAGCATGCAATCGGCATTCTGAAAAACACCATTACTGATGTGACTGTAAAAGAAGCTCAAAATGGACAGGAAGGTGTCGAAACATTCCGCCGCGAGAAACCAGACATGGTTATCATGGACATTTTGATGCCTGAACTCACGGGCACAAAAGCCGCACAGCAGATCTGGTCGGTCAGTCCAGCAACCAAGATTCTCTTTTGGTCGCAGTTCCATAAAGAAAGCTATTTGCGCGAAATTGCAAAAATTGTTCCGGACGAAGCGATTCACGGGTATGCGCTAAAAACTGAAAGTGATGAAAAACTTGCACATGCGATTCGCACTGTGTTGTTGCACGACAACTCCTACATCGATCCAATCGTGCGCGGCGTTCAATCAGCTATCAATGCGCGCGAAGGTTTACTGAACGAAAGCGAACAAGCGATTCTCGTCGATTTGATTATGGGATTGACAGACAAAGCTATCGCCATGCGCCAGCACATTAGTGTGCGCGGCGTTCAAAATCGCATCTCAGCACTTTCGGACAAACTCGTCAAAGGATTAGACATCCACGCAAAAGAAACAGCCGGCGTCGAAGTCTTCAACACCCGCATGCGCATAATGCTGGAAGTATTTCGCCAGGGTTTCGTGGATCCTGAAGACATCAACGAACTAGAAAAAGACCTGGCAGGCTGGACAGCCCGGCGCCTCAATTTCGAAATGCCAATCGACGAATCCGGCAAGTAATTTTCTACTTCACAGGGCAGAATTGATCGACTGACGTGCTGAAGGTTCTTTGTTTAATTTGTGGGATGCCACCGCGGTAGGCTTCGCCGTCTTTGATGACTTCGATTAATCCGCCTTGTCCTAGCAATTCGGGTTTATCGAATACATTGCCTTTGCAAATTAGCAGATCAGCGCGTTTGCCTGGCTTTAATTCGCCCGTGTCAGTTTGACCGATCTCCTCGGCTGCAAGACCTGTTGCCCCGTGCCATGCCTGTAGCGGCGATAATCCATCTGCAATGAGGCTTGCTATCTCCATGTAATTTTGTCCATGCATTCCCGGCAAAACGGCATCTGTACCGGCGAGAATTTTCAAACCACCTTTGGCAGCAAATTGCACCGCTTGAGCATGCACTTCACCAACCTTCTTAACTTTCTCCTTTACGAAATCGGAGAGGTTATCTTCTTTCAAAAGTGCATTGATGATCCACGATGTTGGAGTTACCGTGCAGCCCTTTTCAAACGCTGCCTCAACCAATCGTTCGTCCATGTATGAAATGTGTTGGATGTCGTGTACACCATTATTAATCGCAAGTGCGATTCCGGATTGACTATGAGCATGCGCCGCCACCTTCAAACCGCGTGCTGCAGCTTCATCGCAAATCGCTCTGATTTCATCCGCGGTGAAATCTTGATGTTCCAACTTGTCCGACGGCGACGCAACACCGGGACTGGTGCAAAGCTTGATCAGGTCTGCACCACAGGCTGCAATCTCACGAACACGCTTCCTGCATTCCCATGGTCCGTCAACAACACTAGACGGTCTTCCTGGTCCCTCTATGAACAACTTGGATAACTGAGCGTGGCATCGATCGGGACCGCGGAAATCAGCATGTCCACCGGTTGTGGACAACATACAAATTGCTATCTTCAAGCGAGGACCGATCATCACACCCTCATCGATCAAGCGCTTCATCTGATGCGTCGCGCCACCGATGTCTCTCATTGTTGTGACGCCACCATTAACAAGCGTTGTATAGAGAATCTTCTCCACATAAAGCAAGGAAGGCGCCGAATTCATTCGGTCAATTTCAGCTGTGCTAAAACCAAGAATGGTAATGTGTCCATGGCAATCGATCATTCCAGGCGTAATCGTAAAATCTGAACAATCAATTACCGTGGGTTCGGACCCGAAACTAGCATCAGGCTGATGCGGAATTAGTTTGTCGATTTTTCCTTTATCGATGTACATATCAATGTTCTGATGAACACTGGAGCTATCAGAAGAAGAGCCATCGTAAAGCTTGGAAATATTTCTGAGAACGAGCATATCAAGTCAAACCCAAATCGGAAGGTCCGCCATTATATCAGCCCGTACAACTTTTTGAGATGCGAACAGGATTTAAGACGTCCACAACCGAGCCAGTTCCTCAGGAAAGGAACGACGGGCTCGGCAGGACTATGCCCAATGCTTTTTTGACCGCTAGATACACTGGGACTTAAACTTGTTGTGTTACCGTATTCGACTTCTTAGGTGCTTGTACCACCACTGGGATCGGCGCTGGAATCAGTATCCGTAAACCACCCTTGTGATGAATAAGATATCAAAACGATCTCCCAGGGTCCTGTCTAAGATCTCCCAGAATTCTCCAAATTTCTATCGATTTCAATCGCGTTCGTATCTACGACTTCAAATTCTTCCTCGCGCAAAAAAATCTAGACTCTTACAGGATGGGAAAAGTGCGTATCTAGTCGAACAGCTCTATGTCGAGTTTGCTCTCGATGCGAAGACTATACAGCGAGCCAGAAACCTGGTCGCAGGCTTGTTCCAATGAAGACTTCCAATAGGTCTAGGAGCGGATGAGCTTCTTGACGCCTTCTTCGAGAAAATCGAACGCTGCCGGCCAATTATCCTTGTGCCCCTGGCAGGATTTTTCATCAGCAAATCCAGAATGAGTCATTCGCATCAATGTGCCCTGGTCATTCGGAGTCAGTTCGATTCGAATTACAGTTTCATAGCCGTTGGTGCCGCCCTGGGTTTGCCATGTCATAACAACGAGCTTGTTCTTTTCTAGTTCCACAAAGCGGCCGTGGTGAGGATGACTACCCCAATCTTTTCGCGTTCTGAAAAAATAAGGCTTGTCCACTTCGGGCGTCATCATACATTCGCCAGGTTCTGCAAACCAACAATCAAAATGCTGCGTCCATGCATCATAAATCTGATCAGCACTAGCATTCATCTGCCGCTCAAGTTTCATCTCGGTTGGGCGCGACGAAATATCAGGAATAACTTTCGACTTCATAGCTCACTCCTTAGATCCCTGTTCAGGCTACTAGGTCGCCTAACGGAATCTGTACGCTGGACCTTGTCGGAAGTGGGGGCTATGATATTACTACTAGTCTACAAAAATCTCAAATGCATTTTACTTAAGTTGCTATAAATCCTTTGCATCAGAGTAAGAAGCATCGCACGAAGATCAACTAGTTGGTGCATCACATGGTTTCACAGTGTATTCGTTAGACTGCCCTTTGCTGTTCTTCCATTTAAGGGTATCGCCGGTGAGTTCGGGATCGGTTACTAGCTGCCCTTTCGAATACAACTCCAAAGGCACAAGCCCCTCATCTTTTCGACACTTCGCATCCTCAGCGCAGCCGTTCAGTGCCTTAAGCATTATCTCTTGCTGCTTCGGACTGTTCAGGAGTCCTATTTTGCAGAACTCTTCTCTTAAAGCATTGCCGTCGCCATTTCTTAGGGCATTGGCAACGTCATCTTGCTCAGTTCTGGATAGATAATAGCTCATTTGAGATTCCACTAACAACGGTTCAATTAAATAGCCGTTGTCGTGCGAACACAGTGCAAATTAGGGCCAAGTTCTTCTACATTTATCGGCGGCTGGTTTGGTATATTTGACTGCTGTTAGTGGCGGGCAGACATGGCTAAGTGGCAACCTGACAATAATGCTCTGAGCGGAAAGATCGCAGTTGTTGCAGGAGCAACGCGCGGCGCTGGCAGAGGCATCGCTGCGGCACTTGGCGAATGTGGCGCCACGGTCATATGCACCGGACGGACAACACGGCATGCTAAATCCGAGTACAACCGTGATGAAACAATCGAAGAAACAGCTGAGTTGGTTACCAAACTTGGTGGCACCGGAATTGCGTATCAGGCGGATCACCTCGACGCAGAACAAGTCGAAAAGCTAGCCGAAATGATCGCCAGCGAATATGGACACATTGATCTTCTAGTCAATGACATTTGGGGCGCAGAAATAATCAAAGGTGGTCCATCTGAATGGGACAAACCTGTTTGGGAGCATGATCTCGACAAAGGGTTTCGCATTTTGCGCCTTGCGATCGACACTCACATAATCACCGCTCGTTATCTACTACCTCTGCTGATCAAAAAGCCCGACGGATTGCATATCGAAGTATCGGACGGAAACAAAGCTTACAACGATTCGCACTATCGCATTTCCGTTTTTTACGACTTAGCCAAGGTGTCGGTGAATCGATTAGCTTTCTCTTTAGGAAAAGAACTAGGAGAGCACGGTACCACCGCAGTCGGGATTACTCCTGGCTGGATGAGATCCGAAATAATGCTAGAGAATTTTGGTGTTGCAGAAGAGAACTGGCGTGAAGCTATGGAAGAGAGTCCAGATAAATCGCAAGCAGTCGCTCCTCCTGATTTTATTCTTTCGGAAACTCCACGATTCGTTGGCCGCGCAGTTGCGTCACTGGCGGCTGATCCAAACAAAAAACGCTGGCACCAACAAACAGTCACCTCGGCCCAATTATCAAAAGAATATGGGTTCACAGATTTAGACGGCTCGCGCCCAGACATTTGGACCTACATGGAAGAAGTTCTCGATGGTGGTCGAAATGGAGATCCGAGCCAGTATTTTCTCTAGCAAATACTACTAATGTCGCTACCTCCTAACTAACTTCTGCAACTCGTTTGAAGCGTTGGACATCGCGCATTGGCGGATCGCCGAATAGGCGTTTGTATTCGCGGGTGAATTGGGATGCGTCGTCGTAGCCGACCCTCACTGCAGCGCTGCTTGCGTCCATGTCTTCGGTGAGGAGAAGGCGTCTGGCTTCTTGTAAGCGCAGCAGTTTTTGAAATTGCAAAGGACTCATCGACGTTGCAGTTTTGAAATGTTGATGGAAGCTTGAAACACTCATTCCGAGATCGCTTGCGAGATCCTCGATGTTCAGTGATTCGTTATAGCGTGTTCGCAGGGTCTGCACCGCTCTTGTTATTCGGTGAGTATTGCCTCCAAACACTGCAATTTGACGAAGTCGCGCGCCCTGATCACTATTCAACAGGCGATAGATAATCTCCCTTGTCACCAGTGGCGATACTACACGATAATCAGCCGGTGTATCCAATAACCTTATGAGCCGAACGAATGCATCCAGCAGATCACCTTGAAGTTTGCTCACTGCGATTGACTTGACACTGGATTCCGCACGCAACGCCGAAATTCCCGCCTCTACACTAACCGATGCGATTAGCGCTGGATCGAGATCAAACTTCATTCCCAGGTACGGCTTCTCCGGTGTCGCATCGACAACCTGCGAAACAACCGGGACATCCAATGAACAAAGAAGGTAATTTGCTGGATCGTAACGAAAGCGTTCTTCGCCCAAAAGCACTTCTTTTGCTCCCTGAGCAATCACGCAAATAGATGGCGAATAAACTCCATGGACCGGCTGGCTAGGGTTTGAGTGCCTAAAAAAATGAAGATCTTGGGCTACAGGATTCGGCCCGTCCTTCGCACACTTCTGAGCCAAACGTTCAACAAGCTCATCCCTGTTCTCTTCGTCGCGATTGTCTCTTATAGCCATCAATCCTGCTCCCGGGAAAGTTCGGAGGATTATCCAATCATTTTGGAATTTTGTTATAGAATCCGCCCCCTTATAAAGCATATCATTGAACTATCGATTGTGAAGGTTGTAGTTTTAGCCAAGCAATCAATATAAGTAGAATGCAACGCATTCACCACCAATTCAGGTCAAGCTAGCAGCAACGGAAGCAAGAGGGCGACAGCCCTCGCAACTGCGGAGGTGCCTAAGTTTGCGACCGAAGGGTGGTTCGTTCTTGAACTCGCTCCACTCGAAGGAGAAGAAATGGAAAAACGTAAACTCGGAAAGAGCTTAGAAGTATCGGCAATCGGTCTCGGCTGCATGGGCATGAGCCACGGTTTCGGAGAGGCTCACGACAGGCAAGAAATGATATCGCTGATCCGCGCAGCCGTAGAGAAAGGGGTTACTTTCTTTGATACCGCCGAGGTCTATGGACCTTTTATAAATGAAGAACTAGTTGGCGAAGCATTAGCGCCAATTCGAGATCAAGTCGTGATCGCGACCAAATTCGGATTCGATCTAAAAGACAATGCGCATAGTACTCCCGGAAAGATGAAAGTAAATAGTCGTCCGGAGCATATAAAGGTTGTCGCCGAGGAGTCACTCAAGCGCCTTCGCGTCGATGTAATCGACCTATATTATCAACATCGCGTTGACCCAAACGTACCAATAGAAGAAGTTGCGGGCGCCGTGAAAGAACTGATTCAGCAGGGGAAAGTTCGCCACTTTGGCATGTCGGAAGCCAACGCCAACACAATTAGGAGAGCGCATTCTGTTCAGCCGGTGACTGCTGTTCAAAGCGAATATTCGATCTGGTGGCGCAGACCAGAGCGCGAAATCTTTCCAATGTTGGAAGAGCTAGAAATCGGATTCGTTCCATACAGTCCCTTGGGACGTGGCTTCCTAACAGGCAAGATTGATGAGAATACGACCTTTAGCGAGAATGATTTTCGCAGTAGACTTCCACGATTCGCAGCGGACAATCGCAAAAACAATTTAGCCATGGTTGAGTTGTTAACACAGATCGCGGCGAGAAAAAATGCGACTCCAGCTCAAATCGCTCTGGCATGGATCTTAGCGCAAAGACCGTGGATAGCACCGATACCGGGGACAACAAAGTTGCATCGACTGGAAGAAAACATAGGCGCCACTTCCGTTCATTTGACGGCTGAGGATCTTCGTCAAATCGAGGACGCAGCATCAAAGATTGAAGTAAAAGGCGAACGGTACCCCGAAGAAATGGAAAAAATGACAAATCTCTAAATGATTGAACCGAAAGAAAAGTCAGGAGCGAAACAATGATCAAAACAGGTATAAAAACAAAAGCATACGCAGCAGCTGCAGTTGGAAAAGAACTAAAGCCCTTCGAAATTCAGCGCCGAGAGCCCGGACCGAACGATGTTCTGATCCAAATCAAATATTGTGGCATCTGCCACTCTGATGTACACCAGGCGCGGGATGAATGGGGCAACTCAAGGTTCCCTATGGTGCCCGGTCACGAAATCGCAGGTGTTGTGGAAAAGGTGGGATCGAATGTGACTCGCTTTAAGGCAGGCGATCGCGTCGGTGTCGGCTGCATGGTGGATTCTTGCAAAGAATGCGAGTCATGCAATGAAGGGCTGGAGCAATACTGCGAGAAGAAATTGGCGCTTACATACAACGATGTAGAACTTGATGGCGTGACACCAACATATGGTGGATACTCTGACCGCATCACGGTTTTAGATCGTTTCGTTGCGAAGATACCCGACAACATTCCACTTGAGAAAGCGGCACCACTTCTCTGTGCAGGAATAACGACTTACTCGCCTCTTGCCCATTGGAAAGCAGGTCCGGGAAGATCTGTCGCAGTCGTCGGACTTGGCGGACTTGGGCATATGGCAGTGAAGATCGCTAAGGCGATGGGAGCCGAAGTCACAGTCATCAGCAGAAGCTTCAACAAAAAAGCAGATGCCGAAAGGATGGGCGCAACCGGCTATGTTGCTTCATCAGATGATGCCTCCCTCCAAGGAGCCCTCAACAAATTCGATTTGATCATCAATACAGTCTCATCGGCAGCGGATATGAACAGCTATCTGGCAATGTTGAAGCGTGATGGAACGATGGTTCTAGTCGGAGCTCCAGGGGAAGACCTTCCGGTTAATCCATTTAGCGTAATTCCGAAGCGAAAATCGTTCGCTGGATCCACAATCGGTGGCATGAAAGAAACCCAAGAGATGCTGGACTTCTGCGGTAAACACAATATCGCAGCAGACATCGAAGTTATTTCGATTGATCAGGTGAACGAAGCTTACGAGCGCCTGCTAAAGAGTGATGTTCGCTACAGATTTGTAATCGACATTGCTTCATTGAAATAGAACTGAGTCAATACGCATAACGATCTGCTCCCGAACAGGCTGCTGTTCGGGAGCAGTCATATTTGAACCGATGCCGACAGAGATCCGTCTCTTCGGCGACTATAAAAGATTCTCTTCCCAGTCTTCCAACTCTCCACGATTGATCAATCCTCTACGATATCCAATATTCAGCGCTCTACATCGGTGGTTGAATTCGTCCTCTTCAGTCAACCCCTTAGTTGGGATATTCATTTTCGTATAGAGACACTTGAGACGTGCTTGGACCGCTTTTTCTGTGATGTACAGCCTCTTCGCAATGGCTTTATCTGTCAGCCCCATTGCGATATGCACCAGGACTTGGAACTCAGCATCTGTCAATCCAGTACTTCCATTCTCAACCCGCCGGGCGATTCTTTGAACTCTAGGATGTATCCAACAATCTCCGCTGAGTACAGAGCGAGCAGCATCAACTACCTGTTGATCAGTTGAATCCTTTAGCACATAGGCAAATGCACTATCTGGCGGAACGATCTTCCAGAGTTTGCGAATGAACACCTCGTCTGAATGATTGGAAAGAATGATGATGCCTGTATGCGGTAGCTCTCTGATTATGCTCTCCGCCGATTTTATTCCTGATAATATCGGCATCTCTACATCGAGAAACGCCAACACAGGTTGATGTGCAACGCTCAGCTCGTAAGCTTGTTTGCCATCTTCCGCTTCGTAAATCGGAGAGAGATCGGACAAATGCTTCTGCAACAAATCGCGCAGCCATGTGCGCTCTCTCTGATGGTCGTCAGCAATAACTATTCCCACGGCGAACCTCCACCGCAATAAAACTATTGTAGCCTGTTCAAAATTTGTTTGCTCATGCACTTCAGGGTCGCGAAAACACCTATGCCCTCCGACGCGATGGCTTCGAAACTAGGCACTTGCTGCGAATTGAGATCTTCCTCCAGCCAGTTGATGTTCATGGCGTTGGCAAGATCCCTCTTGTTGTATTGAAGGACGACTGGAACTGAATCAAAAGTCATCTTGTAACATTGCATGTTCTCAACCAAATTATGCAATGCAGATATGTTCTCGCGCCGCCTGAGTTCATCGGAATCAGCAACGAAGATCACACCATCTGCTCCATTGAGAACCAGCTTCCTACTTGCGTTGTATTCGACTTGCCCAGGAACTGTATAAAGTGAAAAGCGGGTTGTGAATCCTTTCACTTGTCCGAGATCTAGCCCCAAATAGTCAAAGAACAGTGTGCGCTCAGTCTCTGTAGCCAAGCTTACCATCTCAGTTCTACAACTAGGAGACAGTTGTTTATAGATATAGCGAAGATTAGCTGTTTTCCCTCCGAGTCCGGTTCCATAGTAAACAATTTTGCATGTAATTTCACGATCGGGTATGTTGATAAGCGCCATGATGTCTCCTGTGTGCGTGCGCACCAAGACGAATAGAATGAAGTATCCATTGTTGAAACTAGAAGCCAGGCTCTTAATAAATTATGCCAAAGAGCGCTTTCTACAGTACTCAGCGCTCAACCAGAACTGAACTAGGGTGGACCCTATCTGGGTCTTAGCCACACGATATAGATACTAACACCGCGGTGCCTGATTCATATGTTTTCGCCGCACTCATAGCAATAGTCGCATGAATCGAACTTGCTCGATCCTGAAGGTACCGCAAGCCTCTGCCATTCGAGTTCCTTTCACTATTCATACCTTTGCCGTTGTCTTCAACAAGCAAGGTGATGCGATCCTCTGCAAATCTCAAAAGCACCTTTGCGTGCGATGCGAAGGAATGTTTTTCTATGTTATTAAGGGCCTCTTGGGTAATGCGATAAAGAGCGAACTTCGATTCTAATGGCATACTTAATTCACTGAAATCCTCTTGATTCTCAAAAGATATCTTGATGCCCGTTGTTTTGGCAAAATTATCAACTAGATTTCTAATGCAATCAGCAAGACAAAGCTCAAAAATGAAACCGGGATAGGCTCCCATAATAAGCTGTTGCAAGCCCTTTTCTATAGCGAAAAGCTGCTGAGAAATATTTGAGCAAAGAGAATTCATAGGTAGATTGCACAACTCATTCTGCAATGACTCAAAGTCTGGCAACACCATATCCGAAATTTGGTTGGTGATTCGCTCTCGTTCTAGTTCTACAATGAGCGCCGCATCCAGAGGCGATGGCGTATTAAAATTGTCAGAGGGGGCGAAAGTAAATTCGGAAAAGTGAGCACGGGGAAAGGAGGAACCACCGAAGAAGTAGGCGTCAACTGAGGCGTGGGGAGCAGGGTCGAATTGGATACTCAAATCAACTGGAATTTGAAGGGATTCGTCGAAACTAAGCACGTCAGCTTCGATTGCATGACACCAAGCTCTAAAGCTGCTGTCTTCACTCTCATCCGATGGTTTCAACCAATCAACCGACTCTACTCTTTTGTCAACACAACGGAACGTGATTGACTGGGACTCCGCCAAATCACACGTAACCACGAGAATGTCGTTTTGCGAACTGCAAAAGTTTTTCAAAATACACTGAACCGCACGAAACAAACATAGCGCATTCAATACATCTACATTTTCCTCATCGCCAAGAGGAACGAAAATTATGCAAAATCCTTTCTGTCTTGCATATCGAGTACAAATCGTTTGCAATGCGGATAAGAGTCCCAACTCCTCTAAATCAACGGGATGCAACTCGCTCAATAAATCGCGAAAGTCAGCGATTGTCTTATGCAAAATGTTTAGCAGGGTGCAGAGCGACTCGTCTTTGCACGCTTGAACATATCTACTTAGCCGGGCAATAAGTGGCAAGATCTCATCATGCAATTCCTTGGCTACCCTCCGTCGCTCCTCTTCAATAAGACGGAGCCGCGAGGGCAACTGCTCAACGGCATACAATGTGGACGTCCGCACGCCTTCCCTAAAAGGAGCGGCAACGACAGGTTCAACAAAAACCCAATTGTCTTGTTCATCCAACGCTGACATACCTTGCAAGTTCAATTTCGATTCTTTCACAGAATCGCAAGCAAGTTATCGGCGGAGCCACAAAACTCACCTAGGGAAGACCCTAGTATTCGAACGAACAGACTACTTCAGTGTCCCTTTAGTTTAAGAAGCTCCCTCGTTCGCTCATACATCGATGGCATCGTCGCGGCAAGTCCAATTTGACCTTTCGCATCCAGCGGTGCCCAGAAACCATTTATCTTATCGAATTCCTTTACAGCTTTGTTCGACGCCGGCAAACCGTAACCGCCCTCATCTGTGAGCATTAACCTGGCAGCTTTCACTGAATTGAACTTGTCGCGATTGTAAATCCAGGCACGCCACTCAGCCGGTCCTCTATATGAAGGATCTTCGAAATCCAGAATGCGGTAGTTCACATTCGTGTTCGGCGCATCAAGTCGATCGTAGAACGTAGCTCGGCGTTGACGCATTGCGAATACCGCTGGGTCCAAACCTTTCTCCGCGACGGCTTCCATCTCAAGAGTCATGCCTAGCAGATCAGGACGTTCCGTTTTTACGATCTCGTTCAGTCGTTTAGCATGTAGAGAGCCAATTCCCTGGGATTGCAATCCAGGCTCGGTCGCAATAAAGTCCAGATTCGCAAACTTAAAGGCAGTCTCGTCATGCATTGAAGTGAAAGAGAATGCATGAAGCTTTCCTTCAGCATCGCGTGTTGTGTGTAACACAATTCGTCCACTGCTAATCAGCTCTTTAACTTCTTCTGTTGGCTGACGCTCTTCCTTCGGGAAGGATTTCTCGTACAGCGTCACAACGTCGTCGGCTACTTTGTCTTCTTTAGCACTGACAAACTGCTCAGGCTTGTTGACCTCACGTGGAGACTGTGCGAGCCTCAAAGACGGCTGCGCTTCAAACGCAGGTGCTTTCACTTCGTAAGCGGAAACCATCCTGGTACCTATTTTGATTCCTGGATACGCTCCAACAAGACCGGCTGCGTATTCAACGACAGCACTACCTAGATTTTTCCCTAAATCGTCCTTTGCTTTCTCGTGATTGCCCGCATCTTTCCAGGTGGACGCCATCGGCATACCGACACGCGCACCCAGGTCCAGAGCCATCAACCACCCAAATGCAGTGGGTGCTTTCTCAACTGCCTTTTGAACATATGGCATTGCTCTCTCGCCAAGCAAAGCCGGATTCTTATTAGCGGCCGCGAGCGCTGCGGCAAGCACAACACCTACACCAAAACCGGTCGCAAGTGTTCCAGGTTCTTCCTTAACGGTTTTTTCCGCAGCTATATACATTTTTCCGCCGAGTCCATTGAGGAGATCAGCTTCTCGACTCAACTTCTGCCCAAGCGAGTCATCGTACTTGCTCGTGTCAAGCAAGTCCTTATGCAATAAGTTCTTGTCCATTGTTCACCCGTTATTACTAGCACGGAATACGGCGAAACCGGTGCTACTCCAGCGATTTCAATATTCTCAGTATTTGGGCGTGCAAAATATGTGCAAACGTGCACGTGGGTGCGTAGGATTCCCAGATAAGAGAAAGGGAAGCTTGCCGATCGGCAGACTTCCCCTTCTCTTGCGTGCTTACAACAAGGTTACATCATTCGCTGATCGGGGAGATTATCATATTGCCCCCCGTTCATCACACCGTCTTCAATAGACACAGGGCGCCCACCGTCACTCAAAGACCCACTAACTTCATCTTCAATCGACCCTCCGGAAAAGTACGGAGCATTTGGGTTAGCCTCGGCTCCAATATTCACAGAGTTAGCCATGGTTGCATAACGGCAGTCGGGCAGTTTCGGTTTTGGATAACGCCCACTTTGTTGGCCTCCCATGCCTACCATGCCTGGCACGCCAGACATGCCGCCAGCCATTCCAGGTCCCTGTATATAAGGCATTTGGGGTCCTTGCGGATAAAAATATGGCTCGGGAACGATATTCGGACCGGGTTGAAACTGCATGTTGCCACCGGCGGAACCGGATTGAAATCCAAACTGGACATGTCCGGTTGCCGGGCTGAAGTCAGCCCATGCATGATCTTGGGCGATTGCAGCCGGCGCGATCAACAATGGAGCTGAAAAGAATAAAGCTGCTTTAGCGACCAAACTCTTAATCGACATTTCGAATTCCCTCATCCACCCGATGAAACCAGCTTACAAATGCAAGAGGGCTAGTTTGGGTTCGATTCGGGTCTATTTTGGGACGCCTGGTTAAGAAGGTGCTTAAGCCTGGCAAACTCCTAGCCGAGGAGCTTCCTTAATGCCCGAAGGTGTAAATTGGCACGCGTTGCATTAGTGGCGGAAACTCTATGTCATACCTTTGTTTAGCTGCTCTGTAGGGTTGATAATTCGGAACTGGCGCCGGTGTGATGGAAAGAGCCGCAGTCGCATTTGGAAAGCCGCTTCCATAATTCAGATTGGGAGAGGCGTTGTTTGAAGCGGTTGAAATCAGAATTCGTTCGACCTCGGTATTGCTTAACCTTTTATTGAAAGACCAAATGAGTGCAGCCACACCAGCGGCTTCTGCGGCTGCATATTTAGTAGCACTCAGTCCAAACACAGCCCCCTGTGCGTTCCACTGCGGTCCGATTTGGTTTCCTGAAATCTTTATCGCCGGACCCGTGTTGGATTGCTCCAAGTTCAATGTGCGATTAAATCCGGAAACTACAATAATGTGATTATATGCAGCTTGCCCATTATCACGGGTGCGGTTATCGCCCGAGGGCATGAACACTAAACCATTGTGATTGTCGTGGAAGTTGATCAGAGCATTATTAACCATCAGGAAATCGGCGCGAGTCTGAAACGAATCACGAAACAATCGATTGAATGGAAGCACAATGATCTGTCCGCCCGAATTACCGAACTGATTGATAGCGTCAACCATGGCTTGTGCCTGAGTCGAACTCAGTGGATTATCCAGGTTGGCCTGCTCTGCAATCTTCACATCAACTATGTCAGCATCAGGAGCCATTCCGAGTCCACCGAAATTATTGCTCTTGCCCGCCGCCAACAACGCCATGAAGGTTCCCTTTGAATTAACTTCGAGAGAGGGATTTGCTGGTCGTGGTCTTCCTAACACTTCAACCTTACTTCGATTAAGAGCACCGGTACTATTGCCAGACAAATCAGGATTATTGCTGTCAATTCCATCTGCAAAAATGGCAATGCGAATGCCTTTCCCGCTGGCTGTATTCCATGCGTTTGGCAATTGCATTATTCCAGGACTCCATTGTTGACCGCTGATAAACAGTGGATCTTGTGGACGAGTTGCGAGCTGAGCACTAACTGAGCAATTAAACTGGGCAAGAAAAGTCGCCGCAAGTAAAATCGAGCCCGCAATTGATTTAAATAAATTGGAAGTTTCTGATGAGTTCATGAGATATTTACCTTTCAAATTCGTATGTAATCGTGGTTCTGTTCATATATTCTCGGGGTTACTTAGATTGAAAAGCGGGGTCGCCACCGCCGATACCTGAGAGAGAGCCACGCCAAGAGCCTGGAGTCATGTCACTTGCACCCTCTGCTTCAGGATTTGGATTCGATACTCTGCCCATGATTTTGGCTCGTCCTAAACTTTCGGACCTGTCCCTATTTCTACCTAGGGTCATTGGATTTGTAAGAGACTGGCGAATGCGCTCCATGATTCGACCCATTTCCGCCTGCAACTCTGAGTAGTCGAGATAAGGTGTTTCCGAATCAGGATCGGCTGATGCAAGCATAACGTCGCTGTTTGACTTGGGCACATCGGTTTGAACAGGCGCTTCTGGAGTCTCTTCGGTGTTTGTTTCATCAGTGATTGCTTTATCAACGGCCTCAACAATGTCTGATAGCGGTATCAATGTCCCTCCTACACCTGCCGGACTCTGTTGCTCCGCTCCGCCACGATCCTCAGTCGGAGCACGTGCAGGAAGAGCGTCATTAATCGCAGTGACCTTGTTGTTTACTAGTCCAGCATCTTGTGTTTCCTTGGCTTTCTCTGATAGCCAATTCATCAAACTTCCCTCTCCGAATGGAGTCGCCGGCGGCGGAGCTTGATCAGGTCGATTCCAGCCAGGAGAGCCATTTGCAGCTCGAGGATCAGGTCCTCGCTTTTCCTGCAAATTGCTTCCTTTATGTTCCCTAAGACGCTCCGATAGGTTCGCACCAGGTCGATCAGGCGATCCAAAAATGTCCGGAGGCAGCAATGTCGCATCGAGAGAATCCAGTCCAACACCTTTTTGCCGGGAGTCAATTGGAGAAAGAGCTTGCTTATCACCTACGCCATTACCAATGGCATCTCCTGAAACGCCGCCTAGAAGGTTCTCAACTAAACTATCAACTGTTGTCTCACCGTTTGCATCAACTCCTAATTGAGTTGGGTCAACAGCTAACCCAATCAGTTTGCTTTCCAAGCCTCCATTATTCAGTTTCCTCAGTCTATGCCCGTTGTCGAAATCAGTTAGTAAAATTGTTGGAAGGCTCTTGTTTAGATCAGAAGCTATGCTCCTATTCGATGCATCCTGTGACTTTGGCACTGTTTCATAAGCTGCAGTAAAAAGTAAGTTCTTGATTGCATCATCTGATTCTTGTTTCTTTTGCGATTCAAAATTTTCAAATTTCATAAATTCACGTCCCTGACTAGTAAACCGCTCTATAAGATAGGGGTGTCTCTTGAAGTGATCGTCGAAGTAATGTGAAGTATTTGTAGAGCCCTGGTAGATCGGCTTTATACTGTATGCGGGAAAAAACCGAAGCTTTAGAAATCGGCCAACCACTGATCTCAAGCGTTCGGCTAAAGGTGACCATCATTTATGAATGAAAAGTCGATGTCACTTGCACAACAAGGATTGCTATTAATTTTCGTCGCCCTTGTTTTCGAACTTATCTTCGGAATTTCATTTTGGTTTTTGCTGAACGAATCACGGATACAACAAAGAAAGAACAAGCATTCAGAACAGTTCATTTCAACGGTCAACAAAATCCAATTAGGAATTAATACGATTGCCTGGGCTGTCCGCCCTCGTCCCGACTGGCAGTCAAACCCGCTTGATCTATCACAAGCAAACAAAACCATCGAATCAATGCCAGACTTACTCGACAGACTGGAAAGACTCTCAGTTTCTGATCTCGATAAACAAATGGTCGCGAGAAGCAGAAATCGTTGGCGTGAATTTATGCTTCTTCGCAAAGAATACAAGGAAGCTCTCCGAAGTGTTTTTTCAGGGGAGACAGAGGTAGGAGAACTCACAAGACGGCTCGGACCAACAATCGGAGCAAAAGCTGAGGACTTGGTTCGGGCGACAAACCATGACTTTGATGAAGATATCACAGCAGAAATCAAAGAACTAAATAAACTTGATGCAAAGCTATTAGCGTGGCAAGACCTTCAACGCATAGTTCTATGGGTCGCGTTATTCTTTCACGTGCTGCTTTCGGCTTACTTAGCACGCCGCTTTTACAAGTATGTCGTAGCGCGATTAGCAATATTAGTCCAAAACACCGAGCTGTTAGCAAAGGAAATGCCATTAGGTGAACCATTGAGTGGTACTGATGAACTGTCTTTAGTGGATCACAATTTCAGATTAATGGCAAGTGTTGTTAGCAGTAACGTGCGTAAAGAGCGCGAACTGATCGAGGAAGCAGTGGACCTTGTCTGTTCAATTGATACATCCTTTCGCTTCCAATCTGTTAATCCGGCCTCCCTGCAACTGCTCGGTTTTCCCCAAAAGGAATTGGTAGGAGCCGATCTTAAGAGCCTCATCGCGTATGGCGCAGACAAAGTACCCACGTTGGAGCAAATTCGAGAAAAGGATTTGGAATCCTTCGAATTGCTGTTAACACGAAAAGACTCATCACAAGTCGAAACTTTATGGACAGCTCGATGGAGTCAAGCGGAGCAATCAATATTTTGCGTGGCAACGAATTTCAGCGAGCAAAAGCTTGAGGAACAAATGCAATTGCGATTAATCGCATTACTTGCCGACGAATTTAGAGCTCCGCTGTTGTCCCTTGCCGAATTCTATAAGCAACTAGAAAGCGGACAGTTTAACCAAATCAGCTCAGACGCCAGCCAAAGCACCAAAAGCGCGTCGAGGCAAATTCAGCAGATGTTGTGGCTCGTTGACGATCTGCTCGACCTTAACATGGCTAATGCAGGTATGCTCAAGTTGAATATTGAATCGGTATCAGTATCGGATCTAATTTCTGAAACAGTAGCACTCTTACAGCCGCTTGCCGAACGGAAGATGATCGAAATTAACGTTCTGTCCACAGCATCTAGAATTGAAGCCGATCCTGTGCGATTCAAACAGATATTGCTCAATCTAATTTCTAACGCAATCAAATATTCTTCGAAAAACACCGCGATAACTGTGTCGGCAGAAACGGCGAACGATTCGCTTCATGTCAAAGTAAGCGATCAAGGACGTGGCATCGCGCCAGATCAACTCACAAGAATGTTCGCACGATTTCAACAATCAAAGATTCAAGATCGCAAAATTGGCACAGGAATTGGACTAAGCATTTGTAAAACATTAGTTGAGCTGCACCGCGGCAAGATTAGTGTTGAGAGCGAAGTTAACAAAGGAAGCACATTCTGGTTCATTCTTCCCGAAAAGCAACCACAATTCGATTCCGAAACCAAAGCATTAGGAGGTGAAAAAAGCTTGTGCAAAGCTTGAACCTCAAACAACAATGCATTCTACTTGCTGGATTACCTCTCTTTCTGGAGTTCGTTTGTGTTAGTGCACTGCTATTCTTGCAAAGCGAGGCGGAATCGGAGCTCAAAAACTGGATTCGCGCACGCAATATCGTTCACTCCATAAACAGAATCAACTTCATGTATCACGCCATGAAGTTGTCCGACATGAATGCGCCGAATCATATGTTTGAAAATCCAGCGCTTTTCCAAAGATCAAAGAAGGAATACAACTACCTTATCAAAGATATTCCTGCTGAGCTTAAGAACATAGAAGTACTGCTCAGCAATAGCACAGAGGAAGAGAAAAAGGAAATTCGGTCGTTAGTTAGCCTCTATGATGCTCGATTGCCAGAACTCATCAGGTGGCCAGGCTTCATGGGACGGAGAGCCTTACCTTATCTTGATCCAGGGCAGATCCCCCTGCCTGCAAGTCGCGATCAGTTTGTGCAGATAGAATTGAGAATGCTGTCACTGGAACATGACATTGTTGAGCGATTGGATCAAGTCAAGAAAAACAGTTTGACTACCATTGCCAATCACCACAAAGACGAACGCAAAAGTGACAACCGGATGGAGTCACTCATTTATATTTCCATGGCGTGCAATGTTCTCTTGGGACTTGCTTTGTCCTGGTATTTTTACAGGAACACAATTGCACGGCTAGCAAAGGTCATAGATAACAGCAATCGGCTTAAACTGGGTGAATCGCTTTTGCCGATAGAACGACACGGAGATGAACTTGATCTGCTAGATGACAGTTTTTACTCTATGGCACAATCATTGAAAGAAAACTCTCGCAAGAATGACGCATTGATTCGAAATAGCATGGATGTGCTTCTCTCCTTAGATGTGGATGGGCGATGTATCAAAGTCTCTCCTTCGGCGCTCAAGGTGTTTGGACTCAGCCCCGACGAGATGCTAGATAAACCGATAGCTGCCTCCATGTCGGGAGCGAATCGAACCGACGCCAAGAATTCAGAAGAGGAAAATAGCTCCGAACTCAAAGCGAATCAGTTTTTGGAGAATCTAATACCATGCCGAAGAGTGCCGTCTCATTCATTTGAAACATCATTGCTCAAGCATGACGAAAGCAACGTCGACCTCCTCTGGACAGCCCGTTTCGCAGAGAACTCAGACCAGTATTTCTGCGTTGTACACGACATAACGGCAAGAAAAAATGTTGAGCGTAGGCGTAAGGAGATTGTTCAAATGGTTAGCCATGACCTGCGCACACCTTTAACCACGCTCATGAATTCGCAAGAAACACTTGAAGATAACGCTGTCCCAACATTAACGCCTGATGGTAAGAAGCGTTTTGAAAATGCGAATAGAGACATCGATAACATGCTTGGGCTTATCAACGATCTGCTCGATCTTGAAAGAGTAAAAGCAGGAATGATGACTGTGCGCACAAGGAAAATCAGTTTGGATAGAATTATCAATGAGTCTGTCAACGGCATTGTGCGGACCAGCCAGAGAAACAGAATAAAAACAGTAAAGAAACCCGATCGAGTGGAATTGAATGTTGATGCCGATCTTATCTGTCGGGTTCTGACCAATATGCTTTTGAATGGACTGGAACGCTCACCTTCGAATCAGACAGACGTCGAGCTCATGATAGAACTCACAAAGGAAGGAACCATGTTGTTCCAAATCTATGATGAAGGCAGCAGAAACGAAATCCCCGATTTCAATTCAGAATATACCGGCGGATTAAGCTTTAGGCTTTCCCTGTGTAAAGCCCTTATCGAAAGCCATTCAGGAAAAATCGGAGTTCTAATTGACGACAAAAGCGCTGGAGCGATATTCTGGTTTGAGCTTCCTTCGACCGTAATTATCTAGCGACTACCGTTACTAGAGTACAACGTAGGTACAAATCACTCGATATTTACTCCCCTTCTTTACCCTATCGGATTTCACAACGTTGTTTTTGGGGGGGTCAAACTACTCCAAAAGAAAGTTAGTCAATTTCCTGGCGCGGAAACTGGAATGTGCGATGTTGGAGCTGTACCTCGGCGCCATTGAGAAACCATCGTCCCATTGAGCGGTAGCCTTGCATGGAAAGTAGACCGGATTGCCCGTTGCCTTGCAGTGCTACTCGAAAATCAGCTTCACCCATGGGTCCTCGAAAGTTCATATGCGCGTTTTCAACGCGGGCGGAAATGTTATCGCCTAGAAATTCGCGCACATTTGGATCTTGCTTGATGCGGGCGAGTGCTTCCTGGTAGAACTCCTCGGCTTCCTCCCGCCCATTCGGTTCGCGCTGGCTCCAGGTCTTCTCGGCTCTAGTCGCAGCAACGAGATTTGCAACACGCTCCTCGCTCTCTCGCATCCGCTCTTGCGCTCCCTCCGTCGCTAACTTAAACCGCTCTTTCGCAGCGGTTTCGATTTCAGCGCGATGCAATCGCCACTCATTTGCCATCCTCTGAGTCCTGAGATAAAGGGTTCCTTCACCGCGTGGACCGCGAATCGGAAGTGAAACTTCTCCATATCCGTCCCTGTGAAATGCAATCTCGGCAGGCCCCCTCATTTGCAGAGGTGAACCAAAATATGCGTTACAACGTTGGTCACGCTCTGCAGTTCCAAGTGCATAATTGCAGTACCTCCGATGAGGATCGAAATCACCCATCATCGCTCGTATCTGCGGCCACTCTGTCCAAGCGCCCCAACCGAGCAAACCGAATGGAACGCAGATAAAAAGAAAAACTGCTGCTAACCACAAACAAACTGCCCAGGTCGCCCACTTTCTCTGAGCTCGATGAAACTGTTCGACACTGTCCCAGTTTTTGTTCGCCCAAGCCCACTCATTTCCCTTGATTCCCAAAACGAACATCATGATGAAATGCACGCCGGGAATGAGCGCGAGCAAAGAAATCAAAGTTCCATTGCAAATACCCCAAATCCAGGTGAGCATAAATGCACCCCAATTCCATCCCTTCACTCCATCAGGGACTGGCTTTTGATTCTCTAAATTGAGTTGTACTGACATTATTGACCAGTGCGCTTTCTTGCTTTCAAAAATTATACGCCAAGCAGAGTTTACTTCGAAGGCTGTGGCTTTTCAACTTCGAATAATCTGATTCTGCTCCTAAAGGTTACAATTTCGAATGCTACTGGTTTAGAATCTTGTTTTCTAACGCCCAAGATTCTTACGCTCGAAGTCACCTTCGAATGTTACTTCATTCCGCCAATTCTGAGTGTACGTGATATTTAGAGAGCGACTCTCTTGGCTCTCTTTGTTCTCATATGTGCCTGTTTGATGGAATGTTCGATCCATTCCCAAAAACATTTTTCCGAGGTTCGATAATTCACCTCTATTTTGCAAGGATGCGCTACCAACAACCTGATTAGAATCGTTGAGTACTTTACCTATTTTTCCTTCGAAGAACATCTCGTCGTCAAATTGAATTTGGCCATTTAGGGATTTGTCCGTCAGTTTTTCCTTATAACGAGCGGTGATCTCTCTGGCACCAAGAAGTTCACCAGACGGTCCTGTTCGCTTGCAACTTTTTTCGTCGCAATTGATTTCCTCGAGGAACTTCCTGCTTGGATCAAAGACTTTGATGTTCCCACCCTTGTCGTTGATGGTTCCCTCCAAAATTTTGTTCGGCTCTTCGTTGTCGCCGGAAGAAACTTCCGCCTTGATTTGAACGGACTCGTTCTCCCTGTTAGGAGTCATGCTACCTTTGATCTGCGCATTATCCGCGTCAAGACCAAAAAGTAGCTGTGTACCAACATGCTCCTTTGCCGAATTGAGGGTTGCCATCTCATTCCAAGGTTCTTCAGCTCGTTCCATTGATTTGCCCCTTATACCCTTTGTTCAAAGATATAAAGGGAGCTGTGCAAATACAGTGCGAAACGCCAGAGGCTTATCAAAGGACGCCAGCTTTCGTACCTGGTTGCCAAATTCACAACAGAAGCGGAAATTATCTAAGACAGCATGGATGACTTTAGCGCGCTCTCGAAGCAACCGGTTTCTTTGCTCCGAATTTCGACGATCTTTTGAAGTCAGCTGGTTTGTGGGGTTTTCCGCCCCATGCGCTTGTGGATTTATTACCGGACTTAGCCTTTGCACCGTGCGGTTTTTGCCCCGCCTTACCTCGGGAGAATTTCCGATCATTAGCGTGAAACATCGCCAACTCTGCATCATTCAAAATCTCTTTCAAAAGCTCTTTGGGATCTTTCTTCTGTTTTGTGTCGGTTTTCTTCTGACTTTCTGGGCGCTGGTGTTTTTGACTTTGACCATTCGGTTTCTGTATTGGCTTTTCACCTTGCATGCGCATGTTATCCGACGTCTTCGGGTTTTGTGGTCGGCGCCCTTCGGACTGCTTCATTTCGCCAGACACTCGTGCATCCGAGCGAAAATCACGCGACGTGCCATAGCGTCCTTCAGCACCGCGCGAATCGATTGATTCTTGAGTGTTATATCCGCCACGAGAATTTTCGTGGCGCCGATGCGATGCTCCTTGTCGCTCCTGCCCGCTACGACCACTCGATACACCGTGCCGGTTCTGCCAAGCGCGGTTACTTGATCCGCCGCGATAATTTGCACCACCACCTCGACCTTGTCGGCCGTACCCTGAAGGTTTGCGTGCTCCTTGCGCTCCGGCAATAAGTCGTTCAGCATAATCCAAAGCCTCACGAGATCCGCGTACCGTCGGAACAGTCGCGTTCACGTCGACACCTTCTTCATTTCCTGCATTCTTCAATACTTGATGAATTGCGCGCACCAAATGTCTTTGATCATTAGAAACGAATGAGTGCGCGATTCCAGATTTACCTGCACGCCCCGTGCGGCCGATTCTATGCACGTAATCTTCGGCAAGCATCGGCAGATCGTAATTGATCACGTGGCTGATGGCTGGAATATCGAGCCCACGCGCAGCAACATCTGTTGCAATCAACACGTTAAATTCGCCATTTCTAAAGCGTGTGAGCGTGCGAACACGTTGCGCTTGGCTGATATCGCCATGAATCTCTTCTGCGAGAATATCCAGTGTTTTCATACGGCTCGTCAGCTTGCTTGCTTTGATTCTTGTTTTAGTGAAAACCAAACAAGATCCGCCATTTTCTACGGTCAGAAGCAATTCAAGTAACTTCTCTTCCTTCTCTGCTTCCTTTATATAATGGAACTGTTGTTCGATGGAAGTTGGTTCAATCTTTTGTTGATTAGCTGCCACCACAACTGGTTCACGCAGAAATTCTTCAGCAATTTTCTTCATGCGAGCATCAATTGTTGCTGAAAACATCAACGTTTGTCTCTGCTCCGGCGCGCGCGCAATCACTGCACGAACCTGCGGCATAAAGCCCATGTCGAGCAAACGATCCGCTTCGTCAAGAACGACGACTTGCAATTTGGCCAAACTTGCGAAGTTACGATTCAAACAATCCATCAGCCTGCCTGGCGTAGCAACAATGATGTCTGCACCGCGATGAAGCGACTGAACTTGCTTTCTGTAACCAGTTCCACCATACAAAGCAACAGCTCTAATCCCTGACTGCGAGCCAAAGCGCTCAAACTCACCACAAACTTGCAAAGCCAGTTCACGCGTGGGAACGATAACCAACGCCTTCGTTTTTGGCTTGGCGGCTCTATCTTCAGAACGCAAAATATCTAAGATCGGCAGCGCATATGCCGCTGTCTTGCCAGATCCTGTTTGAGCGGACGCAATCAGGTCTTTCCGTTCGGCAACAATACCGATCGTCTTGCCTTGTATTTCAGTAGGTTCAGTGAAGCCCACTTTTGCAAGTGAAGCCAATGCTTCTTGGGAAAGCCCAAGCTGTTCAAATGTAATCAAAATACCCTTCTCTCTGATGGCTTTTCTAAGCATGCTCTCATCTGAGCCGCGCGAAGACCGCGCCTGGAAGCCGTCCAAGTTCGGAGTATCTCATATATTGGCAACTAATGCCAAAGTTTGCCCTTGTTTACTCGACATAAGTTCACAAGATCTACCGAATCCCAGGCCAGGCTGGAATTTGAGTCTTAGGGATCTCGAAGAAGAAACCTTTGGATTGAAGTGTCTTTATTGCTTGCGATTCGAACACACATTGCAGTCCGAGCCTGTCATCGATTCGGCGCGTAACGAGCCACTTATTTCGTTCCATGCTTTGTGCGAGCGCTCTCGGAATCGCGAGTCCAACGATAGAAGGTTCGCCGCCTACTTTGCTTACTGTTCTCAACGCAAATTCATTCGCTACATCCACATCGAGAGCAGTAAAGAAACGCCCGCCGAAATTGCCTCCGTGTTCAGAAAGGTTTCGCCCCTGCATTCGCACGAATGAATTTGCTTCTGTCTTTGTCGTGCCATGCGCAAAGACTTCTAGCGCTTCAGAACACAGCTTCTCTTTCGCACCAGCCGCTGTAGCAAGCTGCAAGAGCGAAGGTTTCTCAAGACATTCCGCAAGCATCCTGGAATCTGCCTTTGCAACAACCGTGGCAAGATCATCGGCAGCCGAAACAACATTCAAATGCTCGGCGAGTCTAACGGTTTGCTTCAAAAGCGGTCTAAGCACGTCAGGCATAGAGATCTCCTCCTTTTGAGGATTTTGCTTTCGCCCACCTGAAAATGTCCTGAATATTCAGAATCGGCAACTAAGCAGATTACTAGGCACCGAAGAAGCTGGCGCAGTCACTCGCCAAGAGAAGTTTCGTTTAATGCGAGCCAAATTAAACACAGCTTAGCCAGATCGCCGCGGGGAGTGGGAGCAACACGATTGTGGCAATGTCACGCAAACTCTAAATTAGATTCGGATGGGGCTGCTGCAAGATCAATGCGCGAGGTTTCTTTCATGGATAAGAATCAATCTGCCACAGAGGCAGCTGTTGAAAAAGATAGACAGTCCAACAGCACTCCAGAATCTCCTGAGCTAAATTTGGTAGCTGTAGCCGGCGGCAAACGACAGCAGCAAGCGGCCGCCGTCAATCAACGGGACATCACGATAAATCAAATCAACGACGGCATCCCAACGGGTCTTGTGCCGCCACATCTTCTCCAAGAGCTCGCTAAGCGCAATCCCGGCGTAAGAGAGCACCAAGAAACCTTGAACCAGATGAAGAATCTCTCCTGGTGGCCATTTCCATGGCCATGGGGACAGAAATCAAACGGTGAACGCGAAGTATATGATGCCAACGAGAAGTACAGCCTGCCGGGCAACAAGGCACGCTTTGAGGGCGACCCAGCCAGCGGCGTGGATGAGGCAGACAAAGCATACGAATATACGGGCCAAATAAGAGACTTCTACAAAAACGTTTTCAATCGAGATTCGATCGATAACAACGGCATGAAGTTTATTTCTACCGTGAATTACGGCAAAAATTACGAGAATGCATTTTGGAACGGCAAACAGATGACCTATGGAAAGCCTGGTCCTGACAGTCCGTTCAGAACATTCGTTCTGTTAGACGTATGCGGACATGAGATCACACACGGTGTCACTGAGAAAGAATCAAAAACGAAATATTATGGACAATCCGGCGCACTGAATGAAAGTTACTCAGATGTATTCGGCGAACTCATTCAGCAGCGCGCCAACAATACGCTCGCAAAAGACGCTGATTGGGTAGTAGGCAACGGAATCTGGAAGGACGGTATCAACGGTCGTGGATTGCGCGATATGCTGAATCCGGGCACTGCCTACGATGATCCAAAAGTAGGTAAGGATCCGCAACCCGGCCACATGAAAGACTACAAGAAGATGTCTGGCGATAATGGTGGCGTGCACTATAACTCTGGAATTCCGAATCGTGCTTTTGCGCTTTTCTCGATTGCAGCAGGTGGTTATGCATGGGAAAAGCCAGGACAAATCTGGTTTGCAGCACGTAAAGCCGCGGGCAGCAACCCGAGCTTCGCCCAGTTTGCGCACCACACTATTGAAGAAGCGAAGAAGCAGGGACACACGCAGCTTGTACCGGAACTAGAGAAAGCTTGGGCTGACGTGGGAGTGACTCCATCTGCGACAGCGAAGGATACGGAGACGCCAGTGCGTCCGAATACAACGCGGCGGATCAGAAAAGCGAGCTAGAGCGTCAACGAACGACGACTGGTATGGACCATCGGTCACTATCTACTTTTTCTGCGCCTTTGCGGATTGCTCTTTTCTGTATTCATCCAGCATGAACTGCACTCGAGCAGCAGGAATAATATAAGAGGAGTTCGTCAAATTGCTGTAGTCAGTGATTCCACGAATCGCAGATGTTCCTGTACGCTCGACACCATTGGCGGTGCGTTGCGATCCGGGAATGCTCAACACTACCCCGCCAGAATAACCTTGCGGAACGGTTGCATCCATCTGAAACATAGTGCGCCCTTGCAATACATCCGGGGGCTGCTGCTGAAATGGAATTTCATCCTGATTGACCATCTTGCCATAGCGGGCCTTAGCCATACTGATCTTACCTTCACCATTGGCATTGCCCATTTCAACAAGAGGCTCACGTTCACGCCAATCAGTTCGCTTGCTCAACGGTAATGCAGCAAACGTTTCTCCAGGCTTCCGCTCGACTTGCAACAATGCCAAATCTTGTTTGGGATTCAGCTTCACGACATGTGCGTTACGCAGCTCCTCAGTGCCATCGCTATTTAACATCTTGACCTTGAGCACGCCTGTCGAACCATCAACAACATGCTTGTTAGTCACCATCAATCCATCGCTAGAAACCATCGCTGCGGTTCCAGCTGATTTCAAGGCACCGTTCTCGAAAAAGACAGGACGCACCGCAGGTAGTGCATGCACAAAAACATCAAGGCGACGGCTGTCCATAGTAATGCCCTCAGTCGTAAGTTTCTCGATCTGAGGACGCGGAATGCCATCTTTACCAGGCTGCATAACAGGCGTCTTTAGTTCCAACGACCGTCCATTGCGCCCCGTCTTTCCGTGATAGCAAGAATCAAAAGTGACCGCATCGAGGTCCGCTGCGGTTTTGTTGCTCTTATACACTGTCGCACAATCCGGGATTCCTGGACTGTTTATCGCTTGTGCAAATTTGCCAATCGCATTCTGCTCCTGAGGAGGTTCAAAAGGACCACCCAAGCTCTTTTCACCAGATTTCGGCTTCTGGTCATCGTTTGGTAAATCCCGCCCCATGTTTCCTCCAAATTCCAGCCTGCCCGAAGGGCGAATTTGTCAACTAAAAATGTCCGCCAAGCCCTGTGCTGCATAGGTCCGTAACCTTTATACCCAAAATTGCTCGGACATTCTCAAAGGATGACTACTAGCCCCGGGGACGAGCCTGAGGGCCTACATGCTGGCGACACTAGCTCCCGGAGCTGTACGGGACGGGTGCATTTGTAGAATTTAAGTCAAAGACCCAATTCAGACCCGGACAAGACCCGATCTAGTTTGATCCCAGCTCTATTCTTCAATCATGCGAATGAGGGAATGAAGTTATGGCTGCTAATAACTACGAATCACAGTTTGAAGGTCGGACGGATGCAAGTTCAGAAGCCTTTGACAAATCCGGATTATCGCTTGCAGGTCAGCTAGATCCGAATAAGTCCATAAGTGATCAGATTCCTCAGATCCAAAATACGGCAGAGGCTCACTTACCGTCAATGATGATTGCGGAAGACAATCCAACAGCAAGAGTCAGACTCTACCAGCGAGTCGTTCCTGATGTGGATGCACAAGGATTTCCGGAAAAGAGCTATATGTTGGGCGGCAACAAAGTTTTCTCAGAGACAACAAAACCTAATGAGACCGTTCTCAAAAGCTATGATGACTTTGGAAAAGAGCAAGCAAGCCAGTCTCAATACCTGAATGCAGACAAATCAATCGGTAGCATCAGGTCACGTTTTAAGGACGACAATGGAAATGCAGTAATTATCGACAGGGAAGGTTCTGATGGCACACCTCAAATAAAGGTCAAAAATGGAGAAACATTTGACGTTATACGGGATGAAGCGCAGATCAACTCATTGCTGCAAAAGGAAAAGGCTCTATTCACACTGCCAACAAAGGCACCAGAAAATCGTGATATCAAAATGCCAGAGCGAGGCGGTCCTCCCACATAAACCACTAAACCGAACTCCTGTTCGATAATATTGCTCCCTGGCATGATGCCGAAGATGTGCTTGCTCATAAGAATGCTGGATTCGATGAGATTATTACAAAGCCTTTCACGAAGAAAGAATTGTTTGATAGCATTGAGCGCTTGGCCGGACGCATTTCAAGAAAGTCCTTCCCATTGGTCACCAGATCGGCATCATATCCAATTTTTCGCAATTGAAACGAGGCAATCTGAGCGTTAATGGGATTGTCTTCAGCGACGAGAACCAACGGCGCTTTCAATGCGCATGCTCAGAGGCGAACAAGATCCTCGCGCTGACATGACACTTCGCTCGATCTCGAAACGGATAAATCGTCCTTTGTCAAACTCTAGCGTTAGGTAAATTGTCCCATAGACGGTTGTTCGAACGATGCCAAACACCTTGTTAGAGCCGATTGCAACTCGCCAATACGTGTGGGTTTGGTCAAAAACAAATCGCAGCCGGCGGACTCTGCCAGGTCCCTCATATCGGCATTCGCGGTTAATACAATAATTGGAATATGTTTTTTTCTTTTCGCTTCTTCGCTCGCACGAATCAGCCTAGTTGCTTCCAGCCCATCCATGACAGGCATTTGCAAGTCCATCAGAACAGCCACATATTCTCCAGCTTCCAGCGCTTCGACAGCCACAAGAGCTTAGTTCCAGCCAACGCTGAGGACCTGATGGTCTGCGCCAGCTGAATTGCTGAAAGATCTTCAATCGGAGGAGCCACCGCCAGAATATCGACCGCTCCGCCGCGACCCAACTCGATAATCGTTTCAGCAGCAGTTGGTGCACCATCTATGTCGAAACCCGCATGCCTGCAATAGTGAGGAATTATACGATTGGGAGCTGGATCATTTGCAACAAGAAAAACTTTCAAGTCTCGCAAATCCTTAGGAAGTGGAGGCTCAGCAATATCAACTTTTCCCCGCTCCAACGGCATTGAAAAGTAGAACCGTGTGGAGCGCCCTAACAATTCCAAATCGACTTGAAATTTGGCATCAAGTTCTGCCAATAGTTGAGCTGCGGTGCAATCACCGATCTTCAGATTCATCAGCTCGCAGTTCATCGATTTCGCCTGTTCGGGAGTCAGCGTGGTTCGCGAATCGCTGACTGAAGCAAAGGAGCGACAATCGCAATTGGTGGACTTGAATAAGGAATCCATGCGTTTCGGCCGCAGGGAGAGAATAATGCTCCCAATATGATGAATGGCAGCGCTAATTTCAGTTGTTGCACTTGGGATTCCTCGAACATTTTCACTGCCGGCTTGCTTCGGCGGGAGTTCTGTAAAACGATTCAGAACCTGGATTTGCGCCGCCGTATGCAGCTGCGGATTTGATCAAATTGGTCTCCAACTTCTTGGCGAATGCACTGGTCCGTTTCCAATCTCCAAGAAAATTTGGACTCGTCAGCAACGACACTACAGAGAAAGCGTTAGTAGATGCTGTTACCTTCTGTTTGTCTAGGTCATGCAAGGTTACTTCTTTCCGCCCTATGCCGTCCGAAGGTAATACTTCCTCCTTTGTCGGACGATGATCGAAAACACAAAATTCTTCAGCGTGCGATATGTTTCGAAACTTGCTTTCCGAATGGAACTTCAGGGAGCCGCTGCGGCAATTGAAGACTCTGACGGCACCTGGCGCCACGGAGACAAGAAAGGATGTCCGAGGTCCAGCAACTACTTGCCCAAGAGGAGTTTCAATCTTCAAACTACGCGACGGGCAAAAGAATAACTCGCCCGACATTAAGGCAAGCGAAGCTTCCGAATTGCCGCGGAGGTGGAGCTCACCATCACCTACGGCGAACAGCGGATCTTTCATTCCGCCGTGAGCCAAAACAGGCTTAAGCTGCGCTTCAGCAGAGGGATAAGTTTCACCTGATCGAAGTCTACCGATCACTGAACCACTGCTGATAATGCCAGTATCGGTACTACTCTCATTTGAACTAACGACAACTCCGTTGTTATTGCGAACAGTCACGCACGACGACGGCGGGATAGAAATTTCATACGCTCCTGCACGCAGATTCGCCGATTGAGAGCTTGTCCTCACCGTAAAAGTGCCTGAAAGTAAGTTAGCTGAACCGTTAGCCCCCAACTCGAGAATTGAACCAGCTAGTCCTGAGATTCGGGCATTACTTCCAGCAACTAGACCCTGATTGTCGTCGGTGAAAAAATATCGATCAAGAAGCTCCGCCGCTTGACCACAACTAGGAAAGGCAATCACAAGTGCCGCAACAAAAGGCGCTAACTGACACGAGAAATTGTTTCCAGTGGATGGTCTTGGCTTCCGAGAAGAGTACAAGCAGTAAATCCTAACCTTTCAGGTTCATTTTACAGCCTACAAAGAATTAGTAAATGGGGTACAGAAGTACGATTAAACAGGCTTGCCTCCTTTCAACTCATTTTCAAAATCAAGGAATAAGCTCATAGCGAAACCAAAGAGGATGCAAGATAAATGAGTTCAGAATTTCTTAGAGATGCGGTACTCAAGATCAATAAAGCGGATCAAACGAACTTCAGTGACGGGAGTCATGCGAACTTCAATGACGGAAATTCTAAATTGCTAGACGATATGTACAAGAACTGGAAGAATTCGCATTCTGCCAAGGGTGCATCTGATCTGAAATTCGGGCCGACAAACCGGCAGAGAATTGAGCCTTTTGATTTCGAAATGGATCCCGGATTTTATGGGGGTCGCGAGAAGATTCGTGAACGTTTCCGCAGTGAGGCAATACTAGAGCATCGCCTTTTGCAAGGGGATTCATATGAAGCAGCGCGTAACGCGGCTGGAATGAAAGGTCCATATCATCCCGGAGATGAAGAGGAAGCTCGAACATCAGCAAAGTATAATCAGGCACTTCGCGAAGGAAAAGGCTACCAGGAAGCCAGATCGGCAGCCTGTATGGCACACGATAGTGATCCAGGTTTTTATGGTGGTGAAGAGAAAATAGTGTGGCATAATCGCGCCTACGCCTGGTTGAAAGAATATTTGAGGCAAGGGAAGGATCTCTCAACGGCTGAATCCATGGCACTTACAAAGATCGGTACCGCACCAAAGCGATAGCGAAGCAAAGATCTCACTCCATCTGATAAAACGCCAGTACCACCGACCATCCGTCGTCGCGATGCTTCCCGGCAGAGGTGCAGCGCCCACCTTAGCGCCGCTACTTCGATTTATCACCAATAAACAGAACGGCGTGTTTTACCGATCGTTCATGATCTTCTGGAGTACCGCCACCGCCTCCGAGGGGACCATAGAAAACGTGGGCGTAATCAGGTTTACCGAGCACAATTGATGATGTCCAAAAGGAGAGCTTAGAAAGCTCCCCCGTCAATTTACGGGTGAGCAGATCATTATTGAAATAAAATGAGTCGATCTTACCGTTCTCATCCTGCGAAGCCACCTTATAAAAGCCGGGAGGAGCCACTCCATTTAGTTCCTTTTCAACATAGTCGTGTTCGAGAATTGCTTGCGGATTCATCGCCATTGCAAATTCCCTTGTACTAGGCAAATGACCTCCTTGCTCTTTGCAGAATCTTGCGGCATCTTCCTGAGTCATTTTGCACACTTCACCATCTTTTAGATCGGGACAATACTTCGCAGATCGCGCATCTCTTTTGACTATATTCTTGTCCTGTAAAAGATCTTCAGATGCATCGAGCAACAGTTTCCTAGAGGCAGTCTCCGCCTCAGCTTCAAACTTCGAAGCGTCATTTTGCAATTTGGACTCACTTTGTTCACGAAGGAAATTGTCCATTACATTAGTCCCACGAGCAGCAGCCCCTAATTATGAAATATTAGACGGGAGAGCGAAATGGGAGAAGCACGAGGAAAGAGTTGGCATCCTCAAATTCGACGAAGTCACTGGTTGGTAACTCGGGCTATGCTCGAATACTAGCCGGACATGTTCTTCTTATCTGTCTTACCTGCTAGCGTTTTTGGCAGATTGTCGTGAGGTCCCAGGAACTCCCATTTCATCGGGCGCTTGTAGCGTGATAGGTTTTCTTTGCAAAATGCTTTGAACTGATGCTGCAGTTGTCGCTGTGCTTCAAGGACTTCATTGGGATCTCTCGATTTCAGTTTGTCACCAATTCTATCGTCCATGACTACTACAGACGCTTTGATAATCTGCCCCAAGCGCTTGTTTGGAAGTGCTGTCACTGCCACATCTTTTACCTCTGGATTATTTCGAAGCGCTTCTTCGACTTCCCCGGCCAGAACGACAACACCACCCACGATAACGACATCACCTTTGCGCCCAGAAATAAATAGGTTGCCGTCAACAAAACGCCCAATGTCGCCGGTATAATAGCGCCCATTTCGCAGGACTTTCTTGGTCTCAGCATCATTATTGAGGTATCCTTCCATCAATGTGGAACTGGTGATTCGCACCTCGCCATTCTTACCCTCAGCTAGCACTTCGTCTTGTTCATTGACGATGTCGATCTTGACGGCACCAACGGGTTTGCCAACAGACAGAACGGCGCCGTTTGTGTTGTACGCAACAATCTTGCACTCAGTCGAACCATATCCGTTGTTCAAACGCTTCCCAAACGTTTTTTCAAACTTTTCAGACAATGATACCGTCAGAGGTGACCCTCCACACAGCAGAAGTCTTGAGTTACTAAGGTCTATAAGTCCAGGCGGAGCGACCAGCAGGGCGCCATAGAACTGGGGCAGGGCAGCAATCAGTTCGGGCTTGTGCCGATAAACCGCTTTGACGAACGCTACTGGACTTAGTTTAGTCAGTACTGTCTTCATCCCTAGAATCTGAGTCACAAGAAACACCGACAATCCGAAAACGTGACTAATTGGAAGCGGTGTTAGTGCCGTCATATTCGGTTGTAGATCTGTGGACTCCGCAAGATCGATAATATTTTGCAGCAAGGACCGAAGAGTATGAACGGACGTTTTAGGAGTACCCGTGGTCCCTGAAGTGAGAAGCGCTAGAGCAGGGTAGTCCAGATCAAGTGATTTAACGTCGAACGGCGCTCTCTTGGTTGCATCCTTGAAATCCGCGAAATGCGAAACATCCAACACAGTTAACCCTGATTCGGTAAAGAACTTTGTTTCGGACGTATTGTCTGTGTACATGGTCTTTGATGTAACCAGCAGCTTGGCGCCGAGCTTTTTTGATATTTCCAAAACACCGGCACGTTCAGCACGATAATCGATAAGCGCAACCATCGCGTTGAGCGCCCAACAAGCCAATATGGTCGTACTGAATTCGGGCGAATTGTCGCAGTAGAAAACAACCTTGTCACCTTTCTTGATGCCGCGTTCCTTCAGATTCTCAATGCCATGAGCAAGCAAATTCTCAATCTGTCTATGCGTAACACTGCGCTCAGTTCCATTTGAAACGAGCACAATTGCCGAACCATTTCTTGATTCAGGCAAATTGCTTGCTGGCAGAAATAATCGCCGGATGACGTCGTCTTGTGAGAGCCTTTTATTTTGCGAACTAAAGGATGTACTTGCGAATTGTCCATGTTGTTGAACTGCTTGATTTTTCATGTGAATCACTCGCTGCGAAAAGATCACCTAGCTAATAAGGTCCGTGCGGTGGGAGAGCCCACGGAGTGGACGTGGCATCGGTCGTTAAGTTCCAAGACTTTAGATGGGCCCGGCCCGTGGGAACTAATTTGAAGCAAGCAAAGTCTCCCATGGGGCTTATGTTTCTGGACTTGCGGACTATAGAATGGCAAAGGTAGCGACAGTTGAGGCAAGTAAGGGCTCTTCAAGGACCCGCTTCTTTGAGCGTTACAAAAACAACGTCGATGAACATGGCTTTAATCCCACAAAGTACGCTTTTGTGGAGAAATTCGTCCGCTTACTTTATACGAAATGGTTCGGCGTCCAAATTGCAGGACTCAAAAGCGTCCCAGCGACCGGAAGCGCGGTGCTTTTCGGAAATCACTCGGGTGTTTTGCCGATTGATGGCTGCCTCCTTTACGACGGCATTATCAATAATCATCCGGAGCCGCGGCGAGTTCGTTTTTTAGTGACGAAGTTTTTGATGGATACTCCACTGATAGGTAAAATGTTGCGCGGATTCGGCTCAATTCCGCCGGACTACGAAACTGCAACAGAGTTGTTGCACAAGCAAGATCTTGTGTATTTCTATCCGGAAGCCGAAAAAGGGACAGGGAAATTATTCAAGAACCGGTACAAGTTGGTAAGTTTCCATGCAGGTTTCGTCAGAGCTGCCATAGAAACGGGCTCGCCACTAATACCGGTTGTCACCATAGGTGGTGAGGAGATTTATCCTCTACTTGCGAACATAAAGCCGCTTGCGAAGTTGATCAAAGCACCCTATTTTCCAGTGACTCCATTTTTCCCGTGGCTACCTTTTCCCTTCGGTGTCATGCCCCTGCCAATAAAAATCATGATCTGTGTTTGGCGTCCCTATAAACTGAAATATCCGCCAGCGTCAGCCGGCGATGAAGGTTTGGTTGAGGAAATCGTCAGTGACATTCAAAACGATTTGCAAGCGAAGGTCAAAGATCTGCTTGCAATAAGAACATCGCCCTTTACCAGAATGAACATGGACAAGGTGAACGATTACCTGGAGAACACCAGCTCGTTCTCACCTGAGATGGAAAAACACCTGAAGTAACGCTATCTATGTAGTGTCGGAGAGCCAATCCCAAAGTCGCGAACTGAATAAGGAATTCTTTTGCCAGCACGGGGACGCAGAGGCGCAGGGCTGTGTTCAGGTGGCTCTGAGATCGGACAGGGCTCCGGCACCCGAGTGCAAGCATGTGCATGCACGCATTGATAAAGCATGAGGATCCACCGATGCGCCCCACTGTGCAATTGTGCACATGCATGCCGTAAATCCCGCAGAATTCAACGCTGCCCAATCATCCCATCCAATCTATGCTTTGAATTAGGGGAAGGTGAGTCATTGATTCACCAAAGACATCGAGGTGATTGATCATGGGAATGGAACAGAACGAGCGCTCAGAGAAACCGGCTATAAAGGACGAAAATCCAGTAGATACGCGCCTTTTAGAAGATAGCAAGCCTGAAGTTCTCAAAAGCCAAGGACCCGAAAAGAAACCAGCCGAAGACAGCGTAAAAAGCCTCGACTTTAATAGCGGCAAGGCCATTGAGAAATCAGACGCGAGCCCCAAACAAATCGCAGAGAACATCGCCAAAAACGGCACATTTGGCAAAGGTGACGAGCGTTTCGACACCGAAATGACTTTGAGCAAAGCCATGAAAGACGGAAAAGCAAAAGAAGTCGTTGCAGAAATCAATAAAGAACTAGCAGCAGCCGGCTCGAAATATTCGGTTCAGGAGAACATCGCCGGCGGCGGCAGCGGAAGCGCAGATCGCGTCGTCAACGGTGTCCGCACGAGCACTCGCAGCAGCTCTTCACATGGTGAGTTCACAGTAAATGGCGAGCACGGACAGAGTGACAGAATGGCGCTCTCGCATGGATCAACTGAGCGCGTAGAAAACGGCAAGGTTGTCGGAAAAACAACCTGGTCCCAAGGAGAGAATGGCGGTAGTATGGGAAGTTGGGGGAAGGCTCCCAGAGATAGTTCGCAAAAGAATCCATACCCGCTGAATGATTTGACCCTTGAGGGATACACCGCGAAAGGTTCCACCACGACATTCAACGCCGGCAAGGCTGGCAGTAGCATGATTAAGCAACTTGAAACACGCAAGAAATAGAAACAGGAAAGTTCCCTAGTCAAAGACTGGGAACCAGAACTGGCTCATGACTAAACTCAAAAAAACGCGCCGCATGTATTAAGACTGCGGCGCGTTTTTAAGTTGGAGTTTGCCGAAAGGTGGTTGTCTCCGACCCTCCGCGGAGAGAACATCCTGATGTCAGCAGCGAGAGCACGAAAGCTACAGCTTGCCATCTTCCTGCATCTGTTGGTTCCCGCCGGATGCTACTACAACACGATCACCCTCTTGACCTGCCTGTGCCTGCTACCGAATACCACCAGCCAAGCCAATCGCCCTCCAAATAGCTACATGGAGCAACAAGATTCAATCCATAGACGCTCGACAGATTGGTAGGACAGCTCGTACCTTGAAGGCTCACAAGTTTTATAACATTTCGGGTCTCTCAAGAGGAGTCCTGCATCCCTGGTAGTAAAATGAATGCTGCAAAAGGAGCTTTCACTGATGACTATCTTCGTCCCACACAAACAAAACCTTACACTTTTTGAAAAGCACCGCGGCACAATTGAGACCGCCATAAATGCGGTTCATCAACGCATTTATTACGCAGCATTTCCAGAGATGCCATCACCGGCGGTGTATGGAGAGAATGCGGAAGCGGACCAAAAACAGAAGTTTGAGGCCCAACTGGGCAATCAATTCAGCCGACTGAAACAAAACAGCGATCGCTGGCAAGTCAGCAGCGAACAAAGCCCCTATACTCTTAAGCCGCTAGGCATCAGCTATCCAGTATTTAACGATGCAGCTGAATATGTAAAATGCTCGCAAGCAGCGTGGGATGAATGGAAGCAAACCGACGCCGAAACTCGTGCAGGTATTCTTGTCGAAAGCTTGGACCGCTTAAAATCTAGTTTTTATGAATTAGCGTTTGCGACCATGCACACAACTGGTCAGTCTTACATGATGAGCTTCCAGGCAAGTGGCCCTCATGCAGGGGATCGAGCACTTGAAGCAATCGCTCTCGGTTACCAGGAGCTTAAGCGTTTCCCGGCAAAATTCACTTGGGAAAAGCCAGCCGGAAAAGTGACCTTGAAATTGGAGAAATACATCACCTCCGTTCCGAAAGGCGTCAGTCTCGCAATTGGCTGCGCCACATTCCCAACATGGAACTCGGTACCCGGCATTTACGCCAGTCTCATCACAGGTAATCCGGTTATTTCAAAACCACACCCAAAAGCGGTATATCCGATCGCTCTTGTTATCGCGCACATACAAGAGGTGCTTGCTGAAAACGGCTTTAGTCCCAACCTTGCACTGCTTGCAGTGGACACTGACGAAAAGTTGCTCACCAAAGAATTGGCAGAAAATCCGAACGTGAAAATAATAGATTTCACAGGCAGCAGTAGTTTCGGTCATTACATTGAAAACCTTCCTGGAAAATGCACGTTCACAGAGAAAGCGGGCGTCAATAGCGTAATTATCGACAGCGTCGCAAACCTGCAGGCAATGGCTCAAAATGTGGCATTCAGCGCCTGTTTGTATAGCGGGCAAATGTGCACGGCTCCGCAGAATATTTTTGTACCTAAAGACGGAATAACTGTTGGCAGTGAAAAGATCTCGTTTGAGGATGTTAAAAAAGCAATCGTTGAAGCCTTTGAAGGCATCATCAATCATCCAAAAATGGGTCCTGCAGTGTTAGCCGCTCTGCAAAGCGAAATGACACACAAACGCGTGATGGAAGCTAACCTACTCGGCGGAAAAGTTTTGCTCGAAACAAAACCGCTTCCGAATTCGGAGTTCCCAGAGGCACGTACTGCGGGACCAGTTATTATCGAACTGCCTGCAAGCGACCATAAAATTTACGCGCGAGAGTTATTTGGACCAATCGTTTTCATCGTCGCCACCGAAAACACTGAAGAGAGTGTCAAACTGGCAGCCTCAATCGCACAAGAACATGGCTCGATCAGCTGCGGAGCTTACACAACGGATGAGAACAAAATGAAGATGATAGCGGAGAGAATGGCTTACGCCGGCACTCCTGTTTCGTTCAATCTCACGGGCGGCATTTACGTCAATCAACATGCAGGCTTCTCCGATTTTCACGTAACCGGCGGCAATCCAGCTGGTAATGCGTGCTTCACCGATCCCGAGTTTGTATTGAAACGGTTCACTCGCTCGTCGGTTCGAATAAATCTGAACTGATCTCAAGATCGCGATGCGCTAAGTTGCATCACGGAACATCATAGATAGGACTAGGAGGCGCCGCATATCGATTGTGTGGCGCTTCCTTACAAAGAGTCGAGCCGGCTGTATCTCAGGTACACTCTGCGCTCATTTCTTAGCCCGCGGAAACTCTACTTCCTCGTGGAAGAGGATAGTCGCCAGGGCTTCAGCTATTCCAAAAGAGGAGAAGATGCTCGTTTCCACATTGCTGAGCACAATCACGCACGCGTCGGCCTCCGGGAATCGCAAGATCGCCGTTTGGAAGCCGTCAATCCCACCCATGTGTTGTATTCTCTTTAGCCCAAGCTGTTCATCAATCATCCACCCACACGCATAAATATCTCGGTGTGGCTTGAACATGATTTCGCTCAGTTTTTTGGGAATGAGCGTGTTATTCTTCAAAGCTCGATCCCACAAATACATGTCTTCCACAGTAGAGCAGAGAGCGCCAGCCGCATGCGGGAGGCTCATATCAATATATGGCGCGTTCATTATTGTATTTTTGTCAGGTCGAACATAGCCTCGAGCCCGGTTCGGAATAATCATCTGCCAAATGTCGTAGCCGGTGCGATGCATGGAAAGCGGTTCAAATATATGTTCCGTCAGCAGATCGCCGTACAGCTTGTCTCCGACCATTTCAAGTATGTGGCCAAGGATAGTGAAGCCTGAATCGTTGTACTCAGCGGCCGTGCCTGGAGTGAACTTGAGCGGGAACTTTTTGAGCCGCTCGTATATTTCGCCCGGTGTTATGGGGTCTCGCTGCCCCTCGACGAACTCAGGAATTTCAGTGTAATTCGGCAAGCCAGCAGTGTGTGTAAGCAGGTTCGTAATCGTAATCCCCTTCCATTTTTCGGGGACCTTATTCAGATATTTTCCAATCTTGTCATTTAGTTTGATCATCCCCTCATCCACCATCATCATCGTCATCATGGCGGTGAATTGCTTCGATATTGAAGCGAGACGAAACACAGTATCAGCCTTATTTCTGGCATTGTTTTCGCGGTCGGCTTTGCCAAAACCGTCGCTCAGATAGATCTTCTCTTTTCTATGAACCAAAACCGAACCAGAGAAATCAAGCACATCGACACAGGCTTCCATGTAATCAGCCAGTGTCTTTTTTGTACTAGATTTGGTTCGGCGCGACTTCTTCATTTTCGTGGCTATCATCTTATCATGCTGCGCTCCAACGCGAGCAAACCGCCCAAAAACGAACAGCCGAATATGATAATTAGCTTGCCAGCAGTAAGAAGTTCAATCACTCATCGCAGCCTTCTTCAACATCGAAAAATGTTCTTTCGGTGATTCGCCACAAAGTCCCAATAATTGATACAAATCAGCAATACAACTGTCGCGGTGGCTGCTTATCAAATCCTTCTTTTCGAACAAACTTCCTTAGTCGCCTCTCTTCAGGCGCTTATATTCATCCATCCAGCCACGGTTGAGATCGACTTGCTCGTAACCAAATCTCTCGCCACCAATGTTGACTGTTTGGTTCGGCGCAACCATTTCTCCTTCGGCGTTGCGACGCGCTCTTCCTGCGCCGAAACCGACTCTGCCCGAAGCGTTGCCCGTAGCGCCTTCAATGGTGTCCGTGCCTTCCTTCCAAGCTTTGGTGATAGCCTCGTGATATTCTGGGTTACTTGACCTTCCTGGGTTATGCGTGGGGTAATAACTGCCCTTTAGAGCTTCCATAATAGTTTGATCCCTAGCTGCAGCTCTATTCATGACCTCCTCAGCGAACGCGACGTGAGCATCTGCTCCCTGGCTTCCGACCTCAGATTTCATTCGCCCGGCAAATGCGGCCATTACATGTGGATCACTCAACTCCTTATCGAATTGCGAACGATCTATTGAGCCTTCCTTTGCTTCCGGTGATTCAGCGTCAGCTGTTTCCTTAGCTTTCTCATCGGCAGTTGCTTCTGGCTTAGCTTCTTCTTTCGATTGAGGGTTAGATCCGTCCTTTGCGTCCGGCTTGGATTCATCCTTCAATTCGGGTTTAGAATCACCCTTTCCTTCCTGTTTTGTTTCATCTTTTGAGTCTGGCTTAGGCTCATCCTTTGAATCCGGTTTGGATTCATCTTTTGAATTTGGATTGGATCCATCATTCGAATCTGGCTTGGATTCATCTTTAGATTGCGGTGAGTCGGACTCCTTACTTCGGTCTTTCGGATTAGAAGCATCCGGCTTCTCAGCCGCTTCACCCGATTGATCGTTTTTCGGGTTTTCTGTGAGCTGAGCGGCAATGCGTTGTCTCTGTTCTGGATCATCAATTTTACTAAGAACTTGATCTACGTTCTTATCTGTCAACAACTCGCGCCCTTGCTTCAAGTTGTTCATCATGAAGTCTTTGTTGTTTGTCTCGTCTCTGTATTGCTCGCGGAGTGCGCCTGTCAAAGCCTTCACATCAGAATTCCGAGCGTCCTCACCAAGAAGCCGATCCGCCACCTGATGGGGTCCTTCACCAGCACGCACGGCTGATTTATCTTGCATACCATCTTTGAGTTCAGATGGAGCAGAGGATTGATTGCCTCCCTCAACTCCGATGCTACCATTGTTGGCTGTATTGTGGAGCGACAACTCAGGAAGTGTGCCATTCTCCACCATTTGCGATGTACTTGCTTTGATATCATCGCGTTGCTGAGAATTGAAATCAGAAGACTCTTGATTTGAGACTTGAAGATTTGACTCGGACTGATTGTCCGTTACTTGTGCCGGACTATCTGATTGAGATTGTTGATTGTCGCCTTCAAATGGCATGGATCTATCCCCGCTTCGTAGGGTGAGTAACGCGCTACAGACGCATCTGACACGACAGAGATGCTCAGTAGGACTGGAACATTTGATTCTATTAGTAAGCAAACGAACTGCAATTTGGACAAAATGAAAGTTAGCTCAAGCAACGTTTGAATTGCGTGCAAGAAAAACAAAATAGCGAAATTGGCTGCACAAGCTGGTCTGGATAGTGTAGACTGGGCCAACAATAAGTACAAAGAGTTGACACATTGTCCAGCGCAATTAGATTTGAAACAGAAGCCGTGTGCCCCTGGTCAGGAGCGAGAGCTGGTCGCTTGACCACAGCCCACGGGGTGATTAAAACGCCAGTTTTCATGCCAGTTGCAACGAACGCAGCTTTGCGATCAATGACGTTTACAGATGTGATTGGTTGCGGTGCAGAAATCATTCTTTCGAACGCCTACCACCTATACTTGCGCCCAGGACACGAATTCATTGCAAGCGCCGGTGGTTTGCATAAGTTTATGGCGTGGGATCTACCGATACTCACAGACTCTGGTGGATTTCAGGTATTCAGCCTTGATCAATACCGCCGCGTAGCTGACGACGGCGTACACTTTAGAGATCACATGAATGGTAAATCGCATTTTCTAAGCCCCGCGATTTCAATGGAAATTCAGAACGCAATCGGCGCCGACATTATCATGGCGTTTGACGAATGCGTAAAAAATCCAGCAACGCATTCCGAAGCAGAAGCGGCAATGGAAAGAACACATCGCTGGCTTCAAATTTGTGAAGCCACTCACGTAAGAAAAGACCGACAAGCTCTTTTTGGGATCATTCAAGGCAGCATGTACGAAGATTTGAGGCGCCGGTCAGCGGAACTTGTTACGTCCTTCGATCTCCCAGGCTACGCAATCGGTGGAGTGGCAGTCGGAGAAGCACGAGCAGAAATAGAGCGAGTTGTGGAATTCACCACAAAACTGATGCCGGTCCATAAACCGAGATATCTAATGGGCGTAGGAACACCTTGGGATATTCTATATGCCATCAAATGTGGTATCGACATGTTCGATTGCGTGGCGCCGACGAAAATGGCAAGGCATGGCAGCGTGTTTACTTCTAAAGGTCGCATATCAGTTCGCACAAGTGGAGCCAGAACAGATCTCGGACCTATAGACAAGGACTGCGATTGCTATGCGTGTGTTCACCACAGCCGAGCCTACCTGAACCACTTAATTCGCGCTAAGGAATATGCCGGAGCTACATTGGCCGCGATTCACAATATCCGTTACCTCATAAAAGAAGCATCCAGAGCCAGGCAGGCTATTCTGGATGGCACCTTTCGTGAGTACTTCGAGCACCTTGCTCCTGTTTTGATCAGACAAAACGAAGAACGGAATTAGAAGTGCACTGCCAATAAATGGAGTTACGGGCAGAGCGATAGAATTACTCGGCGGAGTGAGCAATACTGTCAGCGACTTTCGATGCCACATGTTGCGCCATGCGCTGATTGAACACTTCGGCAGCGCCTTCACTATGCGTGCTGTACATATGTGCGAACAGCTTATGATGGAGTCTCCAAACCACTTCGCCCGTTTTTGTAGAAACCATTTTGGCGGTGAGAGTCAGTTCGTAGTAGTTGGGAATTAGGGTGTTGCCTTCAAATCTGATTTTATCTATTCTTCCGTCAATAACATAGTTTGGGTTGGCTGCATTTGAATTGTCGCCATCTGTTTGTGCGGGAAGGGCTACGACAGCTTGATTGCCCATTCGGTCCTTGAGTTCGACAACAATAGCCTTTTGCAGGGCTTTTCCAAGACCATCAAAGTCGTCCTTGTATTGCGAGTATTCTCCGGATTTGACTTTATAGCCGAGATCCGTTTCCAGACTGATTTCCTTAGGAGCAGCAATAACTTGCACACCTATCTTCGCGGGGGCGACACCCGAAACAGCTGCAGCATGGGCCGGAATGGTGACGTTGCTGCCAGACAAAAGCGCAAATAGCGAGAGCGCGAGTAAACCCTTTCCGAGATTCATACCATTACCTCATTTCGATTTCCTTCGATGAAGGTAAGGTAACAAATCACTGTGGGGACATTGTGAGGACGCCGCTAGCGTTATTTCTCTATGTTCTCCATAAGATGACGTCTGGTTCTGGCCACTTTAGCCTCAAAAGCGACCACGCTTCCGGGCTTGACTGGATACTTCGGCAAAGACAGAGCTGTCCCAGAGATTGCTTTTGCATAATCCAGATAGTACTGATCTAGTTTCTCCGTGTATTCAGCTCGTTCCGCTCGGTAAACCTTCGCTTCGCTCTCAGTCATTGACTCAAGGACTATCTGCTCTGCTTTTTGTTGAATTTGATCTAGCTGCACAAACTTCATGATGTCCGTGCTGTGACTGCGCCTGCTCTCTTGGTGAGTTGGGTCATACACTTTAATGGACTCAAGGACTAAGGACAAGTTCGATTCGGTATTTGCTCGAACGTCCTTGGTTTTCTCAAGATTGCCGTCCATCACCGCTCCTCACATACCTTGTCCCCTACTATACTCGGCAAGCGTGGCGGATCTGTGGTCGACCTTGGTCCAGCTATCTGAGGACCTGACTGCAATCTGATCTTTGAATGAATGGTCGGGGATCGGGCAGTAAAGCTTGACTCCAGTCTTTTCGAGTCTTACGGCCAACTTCCTATCTTCGATGTTGTCGAGTAATCCTTCAACATGTGCCTCGCGCGGCTTCAGGTCCAATTTGGACGCACAGATAACGAGTCCATTTGCGAACACATAATCGATTACCTGGTTAATGATCTTATCAGCACCTAGTTTCCTATAGAATTGAACGTTCGCTATAAAATAGACTTTCTTTCTTGCTCTAGTCAGTGCGACATTGAGCAAAATCTCGGCGTCACGATCCTTTTCGAGCATCGCCGCATTACTAACACCTTGGCTGTCTGCGCAGGTGAAGATCATCACATCCCTTTCTCGACCCTGATATTTATGAACAGTGTCAGAACAGAAGTCTTTACACTGGAGCTGTCGGCAAAGCTCTCCAACAATGCGCGCCTGCAGTTTGTATGGCGAACAAACTCCTACAGAAACACTCCTATCATCTTGCGCAATCTTGGAAAGAATGTATTGAGACAATATGGACTCATACATGTTGAATCGTCCTTCGCCGTCAATTCGTTGACAAAACGCGCCCACTTCCGAAGTATCAACGAGAATGAGTGGATAGGGACCACTCAACGAGTCCTCGAATTTTAAAGAAGCGGTTGAGGGGGCATTTTTCAGCTTTCCATCATAAAAAAGGTTGTTGCTGAGGTCACCAATTTGCGGAGTCATGCGGTACTGAGTGTCCAGGAGAGCGACCCGCGAATCGGCAAGTGCATCTTTAACGCTGAGAACACCAAGCCGATCAAAGATACTTTGGACGTACCAGGCGATTCCCGGTTGAGAAGTTGATTGTGCTACCGGTGGCAGTTGCTTGAAGTCTCCGCATACAGTCACACCCAACTTTGCCAGACTACACGCCCAGTATAGATAGGGTTGAGGTGCCATGCTTGCTTCGTCTAAAATTACTATGTCGAAATCTCCAATGGACTTCGCAGCACTGACAGTTTTAAACAGCGTGCATGCCACTACTCTTGCCTTGCTGATGATTTCGCGACTATTGTGGCTATTGTTTTTTGACCTCAGCCTTGAAATTGAAGTGTCGATGGTTCCAATTTCTTTCTTCGTTAGCTCAATTGATGCGTCAATCGAGAATTTCTTGCTGGAATTTTTTTTCGTTGCTTCGTTAATTTGTCGAGCCAGCTCAGTGCACTTATCCTCTGCCTTAAGATAGACTGCACTCAATAAATTATGTTCGCCACGCAGTTGATCCAGTGAATAATTCCTAGTTGCGATTTCGTCTGAAAGCTCCTTACATAGTTGCATTGCTCGCGGATCTGGCGGACAACTGGTTGAAACGCCAGAACTTGGAGAGACGTCGAGCAAAGATAATGTTTCATTCAATTGGCACATTTCCTTTAGGAGCTCTCTCGCTCGCTTCTCAATAAGCGATGCCCTATCAGATATTTGCTGCATCAGTTCAAATTCGGAAGCAATTTCTTTCTCTAGTCCCTTGCAATTCTCAAGGGTCTCAAAATACTTAAGCAATTCCTCCTTATTCCTTTCCAAGACGGAGACTTCTTCGTCTATCAATCGCTGCTGCTCATTTGCAATCGCTTCCGGATCGATTAGTGGAAAGTCGCGAATCAGCTCTATATCTTGAGTTTGTCCTAAGCGTATAACTTCGCCACGCGCATAGTAATTGTCGCTGAGTTGTTCAGCGACTCCCCGCAGAAGCTGGTCAACCGCACTATTTGCATGGCTAACCAGAAGTACCCGCCGACCTTCTTTTAAATGTGCCTCAACCGCACGAGCAATCGTCCTCGTCTTTCCAGAACCTGGTGGTCCCCAAATTATCGCTAACGAGTTTTGGAACGACTTACAGATTGCGTTCAATTGCGAGGAATTGGGTGCATGCTCATCTTTTCTAAAGCTCGGCTGCTGGCTATTGCATTTGAGAGTGCGCGAGATCCCGCGAAACACTTCTTCGCTAATCTTGAATCTCAATGCGTCATCGTCAGTTAGTAGAGATAGCTCGCCCTTTAATTTTTCCAAGAGTGAAATCGTCTCCCAGCAGAGTTTTGCCTTCTCGATTTTTTCACCCAAGTCATGACCGACGGAAATCTCAATCGTCTTTTCAGTTGCTCTAACAATGTCGCAACTGGTTCTCTTTCCCTCTATGCGAATATCGGCAATGATCTCTTCAGCTTCCGGTAAGCTTTTATCACAATTGAAGCTATACAAGAATGTCTCGCCCACGCTCCCGGTACGCTCGCCCGAACTCAAATTGCGCTGGCAATCTCTATTGTTCTGTTTTGCTGCCAGCATTTCTTGCTCGGTTGCTTTAATAATCTCGTTAATGCGTTTCAGAAAATCGGACATAGCTTGAACAAACCTCAGCATCCGCGTTCGCAATCTATCAAAGACAACGAATACGAATTACCATCCGTTGGGAATTCGTCCCAACTTTATTGGTGAGACCTGAAAGAAATTTGAAATGACTATTGAAGTGTATGCGGATGCTATAAGTGAGCGAACAACTGGTAGCTAGCAGGGCGGGACATGCGCCTGCCCCAGAACCTGTGTCTTGACAGCCGATTCGTTAATTTCGTTCTGCTTTTCGCCATTCTTCTGTCCTTTTCGCTTCCAGATAGCCAATTGCTTAATCTGTCCGACAGCCTTAAGTCCGGAAGATTCCCCAGCAAGAAGGTGCATAAATGCACAGCCGGACTGTCAGTTTGCCCAGTCAGCATAAGTCCGCAAAAAATGAGAAGCTACAGAACTTAGCAACTTGGGTAATATATCTCAGGACCCGAGAATATGTCACACCAAGAAATAGCAATTCCCTACAATAGTAACCTTCAGAAGGCTCTCTTCATCGTCACTTGCCTCTTCAGTCCGATTTGGGCAGTTTTGGCTCCCATCGCCACTTGTTTATGCGTTGTCACTTTGGCTTTGGGAGGGTCGATAGGAGTTCTTTCAGGACTTCTCTCAAGCAACTTCTCGTTTTCTGAATTCTTGCTAGGTATGGGACTAGCTGGCGGCAGTATGTTGGCATATATCTTACTCTTTCTCACCATTGTTTATTTCGGAATGGTATCGTTCTTCGTATTTGGCGAAAACAAGATCACATTGAATGACAAAGGCATTATTTTTCCTGGAATTTTTCTCTTTACTCTCGGCTTTCGCCGCGAACAAAGATGGGAGAATCTGACAAGTATTCAACTTCTAAGCACTGCATCCGAAACGAAGTTAGTCTTGTCTTTCAACTCCAACACTAAGGCAACCTTGAAAATAAAATCTAAAAACGCAGCTGAATTAGAGCAACTTCTGCTGGCGCTGGAGGTTTGGGCAAAGCCACACATTCAAGATCCAATTTTTCTAACCAGACTAGAAGAATTACATAACGATCGTATTAGTCAAGGCGAAACGAGCTTCACAACCATCTGGGAGAATGAAGTGAACAGGCGATTCTCGTCCACCGCTTTTGTTCCTTTAGACCCAGGACACAAACTGCAAGGCAATCGGCTAACAGTAACTCAACAAATGGCGTTCGGTGGTCTCTCTGCAATTTATCTCGCGCAAAATCGTGAAACCGAATTAGTCATCTTGAAAGAATCGGTAATAGCAGATCTGGCAGGTGAAAAAGCGGACGAAGCTCACAGATTCTTCGAACGTGAAGCGCGGCTCCTGATGAAACTAAACCACGATCGAATTGCAAGAGTAATGGATTACTTCGTGGAGAACGGCCGCTCATATCTCGTTTTAGAATACCGACGGGGTCGCGATCTGCGACACATCGTCAAGAATGATGGTCCATTGAGTGAGTCAAAGATGGTCGACTGGGCATTGCAGATCACAGACTTACTTTCCTACATACATTCAGCAGACCCACCGATTATTCATCGAGATCTTACACCGGACAATTTGATCTGCCACGATGACATACTTACGCTTATCGACTTTGGAGCTGCTAATGAATATCTCGGAACAGCGACAGGAACTTTAGTGGGAAAACAAGCCTATATTTCGCCGGAGCAATTTCGCGGAAGAGCGTCCCTTGCAAGTGATATTTATGCGCTTGGTTGCACCATGTTCTTTTTGGTCACAGGACATGACCCTGAGCCTCTAACTTGCTCGAGTCCTCGCGAATTTTTCGCGGAGCAGAAAGATCAGCAAGGAACAGAAATCTCAGAAGGAATAGATAAATTGATTCAGGAATGCACGGCCTTTGCTGTTGAAGACCGGCTGAAAACCGCGAAGGAGGTGAAACAAAAACTTGTGGACATCAAAGAGCAAAACGAAAAAAGATCAGCAATCGAAACAAAATAGTTTGACACCAGCAAAAGTAAAGGGATTGGCGGACAACAGCATTGTCATCGCCTATCGTCCAGAAGGTGACAGTGCTCGCTGGGTCAAATATCTAATCTCGCACGACAGAATCTATCAGATACTACTCTGGAGTACGCTATTGTTTATATGCCCTCTCGGAATCGCCATGCTTGCTGCTGCAGAAGGAACATTTGCTCCAGGGATCAGAATCGCAATTATCTTTCTTTTAGATCCAGGATTTGTAGCATTTCTACTCCCAATAACAGTGATCTTCGGTGGACAGCTAGCAAGGATTATGTTTCAGCCAACTCACGTCATATGTGACGACACAGGAGTTTGGCTTTATTGGCAGCAGCTCATTGGAAAGAAACGTCGTTTGCTTTGTGATTGGACATCACTGAAGCGTATTGAAATCAAACAAGACCAGAAAGTAACATCGAAAGACAAACAAAAGATCGTGCTTGTAAGCGATAGAAATAAGAATGCAGATGGCTCTGCTACCAAGAGTTCCTTTATTAACATAAATGGTTTGACCGAAGTCGATGGAAGAGACAAATTAATGCGTGCCCTATCAAAATGGGTTCCCGATATTCCTCGCGATCCCGAGCTTGTGCAAGCCCTTAGTCCAGCGGAAGGACACAGCTATACGGAAATGTGGTTGGCAGCGCTATCCGGTCCGCCAAGTCGCGAAAGACAAGCACCACTGCCACCGCAAACAGTGCTACGTCAAGGTAAGTATAAGGTGAGTTCAAAACTGGCGTCAGGTGGACAAGGAACAGCATACGTCTGCTCGGTTGAAATCCGTGACGACATCAATTTTCCGCAGTTGCAAGATAGGGACACTGTTGTTTTGAAAGAGTATGTCCTTCCGGTGAAGGTCATTCGCAGCGAAAAAATGCGAAGTGTGGAGGAGCTGCAAAAGGAAGCCCGCATCCTTCAGAATCTTGACCATCCACGCGTGGTGAAACTTCTCGATTTTTTTGTGGAAGATTATCGCGGATATCTGGTCATGGAGCACATCAAAGGACCATCGTTGCGAAGGCATGTGGAAGAGAATGGAAAATGTTCAATGCAGGAAGCGATCCAAATTGGTCTTCAGATGTGCGATATCTTGATCTATCTCCACAAACAGCAACCTGCAGTTGTGCATCGAGACTTCACCCCGGAGAACTTGATTCTCGATGAGAACAAGACGCTGAAGCTGATCGATTTCAACGTGGCAAAAGTCAGCGAGGATACTGTCACGGCGACGGTGGTTGGAAAACATGCGTATTTGCCACCAGAGCAGTTCCGAGGAAAGGCGCGACCCGAGAGCGACATTTACGCACTGGGCTGCACGTTGCACTTTCTTTTGACTGCAATAGATCCCGAGCCGCTGAGCGTTTCTCATCCCCGTGAATTATCGCCAGATGTATCAAGCGAATTAGATCTAATCGTGAGCACCTGTACCAGTATCGAATTCAAGAATCGATACGCCTCAGCTGCGGATGCCCTAATGGCGCTCACCAATTGCTTAGGAAATGAGAACACCGAGAAGGAAGCAGAGGCGCCCACCAGATTGTAGGTCAATCCACGGTTCGCTGTCTTATAGATACCGGCAAGTGATCATGAGCGAATTTCTCTCTAAGATCGAAGCGGCAAGATGCCGGCGCTAGCGGGATCAAACCGAACTCCCAAGCTACGCTAAGTCCGGCTGTCTTGCCTTCTTGCGAGCGCAGCAGCAACTGGTGATGCAAAAGAAGTTCCAGACCATTCCTGAGCTAAGATTTTGCCACCATTCTTATCTCGTACTGTTACGTACCCATCAGGTTGTGTCTTAAGAATATGCGGACCCGTCAATCTGAAAAGATACGCGCGTTCTTTTTGTTGATCTAAAAATGTTCCAGCATCCGCGCCATAAAGTTCTCGCAATTCTCGTTTGTTCAAAACCCCGGAGCCCGCAATATTCTCATAGCCCTTATAAAAAGCTTGCAGAACCTCCACTGGAGATTGATTCTCCTTTTGAGGATATCCAAGTTTGTTTAATTCGGCGGACATTCCCGAATAAAGAATTGCATGCACTTTGTCGAAAAGTTCATCATGCTTCGACAAATGAGCTTCCAATTCTTTATCTGATAGTTGAGTAGTATCAACGCTACCAATGGCTTGCATTCTGTCCACAAACTGTTCGCGTCGTCCCAAGAGTTTCTCAGTTTCCGCTGAGTTTATTTTGCTAAGTTTGTCGTAAAGTTCCGAATGGTCCTTAGGCTCCACTGCGGCATGGTATCCCGCCTGCGTTCGAAGCAAGGTGCTTTCCACCTCAAAAATCTCTTTTGCAAAAGGCTGCATTTGTTTCAGTTGCCTGAAATCGGAAGACTTCATCCAGCGACTAGCCAGATCTTCGCCACTAAAATCATTCTTCAAATTGCTTGGTTTCTCTACAAGAGTGACATTCGGGGAAATCGATTTCTTGTCAATCTTATTCATTTGTTCTGCGGGCATGAAAAGAATCGTGCCTGGTTGCTGCTCTGCAGTTAGATGCGCAGTCCTCTCATTGTACGCAGCTACTCGCCCTTTCGAATCCAGCGCGCCAACTGCTTTTATGTTGGGATGAACTTGTGCGAGCAACCGATTCACGACGACCACATCATCATTACCCCAAGCAAGTCGAATCTGCGCACCAGCATCAGCAAGATCCTTCAATCGATCAACAATCTCAGATGTGTGTTTTGCTCTCAGATCCGAATCGCTTCTCGCTTTGATGTGAGAAGCGAGATCACTCACAAACTTTTGGTCGATTTGGTCAATCGACTTTATTGTTTTTCGCAAATTAAAAATCAGCAGATTTCTTTGCGGCGGCAATCGAAAATTCAGCAGTTTCTCCATCGCCGT
>JAIEQI010000033.1 GCA_019747875.1 Candidatus Obscuribacterales bacterium | reverse complement strand
AGCGCGGACGTCCCGTCCGCCCATAAGTATGGGCAGCGGACATCTTGTCCGCTGGAATCGCTCTCAATAGATCGAAGCCGGCAAGATGCCGGCGCTCCCGGGATCGAACCGAAACATCAAAGAGCGAATCACTCTCAATAGGTCGAAGCGGGCAAGATGCCGGCGCTCCCCGGATCAAACCGAACCCCCATAAGAGCGAATCGCTTTTCTTTGTCATATGCCTACATATGTCTTAGATTTCAGCTTTCCAGAAATGCGTCAATTGATTGTTGAAATCCGGCAAGTATTTGACTCTTGGCTCTCAGCTCGACTGCAATACACAGAAATGAGAAAAAAAGAAGCTAAACTCTAATCCTTTTTAGGTCCAATTTGGCTACGATTCCAGCTATTAGCAACTAGGGAAAGGATGCGAAACTCCCACAGAGCCAGCTCAGAGCTCTGAGAAATTTCCCAACCTGATTTCCGATTCAAATGCCAATGACTTTCTATAATTAAGGTGAGCCTTACATGACAGTTCAGTCGCCAGTGAAAGAAACAAGCAGCCCTACAAACTACAGCCAGCAACCTAGCAGCGCGCCGTTTTCTATAGTGGATACGATGCCGTTGAAGTTGGTAATGATGTTAGCCGCGCCTTACTTGGCCGGGCGCAATGCTTCCGATGCTCTGCAAAAAGCACACCAGGTTTATCGCGAGAATAGATTCGCTTCAACAGTTGATATTCTTGGTGAGGATGCGACCAGCTCTGAAGATTGCGATCGCTCAGTTGAAAATTACAAAGGGCTGATCGATCTCATAGCAGGAAATCCTGTTCCGGTAACAAATCCTCTTGCACAAGTGACAGTGTCATTCAAGCCGTCGATGTTCAGCATCGTCTCACCAGCGTCGGATGCAAGCAATAAGCAGAGTGAACTAGACAAAGCTTATAGCAGAATCGAATCGATTGTGGCACACGCAAAGGCGAAAAACATTCGAGTCACACTGGAAGCGGAAGACCACAACTGGACAGACTTCCATTTAGATACGTACTTTGGTTTGATCAATGCAGGCTATTTGAATTGCGGAACGGTTGTGCAATCACGCTTGTTCAGAACAAAGAATGACATTCGGAAATTCGACGAACGCATGCGTGTTCGAATGGTGATTGGAATTTATAACGAGCCTGCGGCAATTGCTCTCACGCAGAAACCCGACATGAAGAAAGTCGCAGTAGGGTATGCTGCCGAACTTCTTGGTCGCGGAACCTATGTGGAGCTCGCATCACACGATACAGATTGTATGCAGAGTTTCATAGAAAACGCTGTTCTCCCTAATCGCGCGCAATCTGATCGATTTGAAATTCAGCATTTGCTTGGCGTACCGCGCAGAGAAATTCAACAAGCTTATGCTAGCGGCAAGCACTTTGTGACAATGTCCGAAACGCAAACCGGAGCACGTAGAGAGCATCTTGCAGATTTGGCACGAAGCGGCGTTCTCATACGCATGTATCTTCCTTTCGGAACAGACAACGTAGCAGGACCTTATTGCAAGCGCAGACTTAAAGCCAATCCTAATATGATTGGATTTGGCATCAAGAATTTGCTGCACATCAAGTAGACTCCGAAGAAAAGAACAACCGTCAGGATGACGAGACCGGAACTTCAATCGCCTGTTGACCAGGCGGAGATCTTTTGAACTTCCGCGCGGAAAACAGTATCGCGATTAACGCAACTGGAGCAACTATCAACGTTACAAGAATCCACTTCGGCAATAGCCAGGCCGCTCGCAAGAAATCCTGAAAGGCGTTTATGGGTTCTCCCTTTTTCCAATATTCGCTAGCGCGGAAGTAGAACCAACTCGAAATATCGGAGACAACTGGGCGGCACGCAATAACGTTGCTTATATCGGCGATTGCTTCCTCATGTCTATTCAAACGAGAGTATAAGCGCGCCCTATTTGCAAAGGCGAACTCCGATCCAACTCCGCCCGCCTTTTTTCTGGAATATGCCGAATCAAGCTCAATAGCCCTGGTATAGTCAGCCAATGCCCGATCCATCTGATTCAACGCAGATAAAGACGTCCCCCTGTTATTGTATGTCATCGCGATTTTTGGATCTTTTGCAATTGACTTATCATATGCAGCAATCGCTTCAGTGTTATTTCCTAGCAGAGCATATACCATTCCAACGTTTGTATAGTCAGACGCGGTACCACGCAATTCTATTACCTTTTCAAAATCAGAAACTGCTTCTTTGAGCTTTCCTGATGCCCTCAGCGCATGAGCTCTCTTTGCATAAATTTCCGGACTGAGAGGAGACAGCTTGATCGCGACTGATAGATCCTCAATCGCTTTGTCAAATTTTCGCTGCTGGAAAAGTGCTTCCGAACGACTGAACAGAGCGCTGACATCGCTCTTATCAAACTCCAAGGCTTTTGTAAGGTCCGCTTCGGCCTCTGAATACAATTTCACGTCTACTTTGGCCATACCTCTAGATTTGTACAGCTCGGGAACATAGACACTCAGTTTTTCGGCCGCATCAAAGTCGGCGATGGCTGCTGGAATATTATTCAAAGAAAAGAAAAGCCTGCCTCGAAGAAAGTAGTCCATTCCGTTTTCCAACCTAGTTTTGGACGACATTTTCAAAACACTGGAAAAGTCATCGATTGCATGCAGCGGTTGGTTCTTTTTTTCGTAAACAAAGGCGCGATAGCGTAGTGCATTCGTTAGGTTGGGCTTGAGCTTGAGAGCAGCATTTAAGTCATTCAAGGAATCATCAATTTTGCCCGTTTCCGAATAAAACATTCCTCGATACATCAAAGCTTCCGGCGACCGGGGATTTTTGCTGACGAGTTCGTCCAGCAATTTGGCAGAGTCTTCCTTTCGACCACCAGCAGCGAATGAATAGAATGCCAATCCTCCCTGGGCCTCCACTGCTAGGGCATCCAAAGTCTTTGCTTTGAGAAAGTGATCACGTGCCGCTCCCACATCGGCATTAACGGCAGCCTGTTCAGCTTTTAGAATCTCGTCTTCATATGCACCGGCAAATGCCATGCTCATAGAGGAGCTGATGAAGACCGTACAACAGAGCACAAATGAAAACGCAGAGTATCGGTTATGTGCACTCATCTCTAACCCAACTCTTACTTATACACCGGCCGGGGGCACGACGGTGCTTCAGGCGGAGGAAGGTGAAAAAACTGTGCAAATGGACTATCCTTCCATTCTTTATAGGATGTGTTATAGGCCCGCCATTTCGCTTCCCATTGGCGCGTTAAAAGAGGAGACACATTAGTGCTCTGGTTCTGCGTTTGTTGAGGAGTGTTCAAACGTACACCGCCGTCAGCTAGGGCACCGTTTACTCCATTTCCATAGGTATTTGCCCCCATGACTGTACCGCCCTGCACGGTACCGCCGGACTGCATTTGATCAGAGTTTGGTGACCACGATCCTGTTGACCCGCCAAAACCATTGGTTGCTTGACCGGCATTTGCGGTTCCTCCGCCATATCCGGCACCGCCCGTGTGATCTCCGTATCCGAAATTACTTCCCACGTTGGAGTTATATTGCTGCTGCAGTCCAAGAGGATCAATGAATTTAATAGCGTTGTTTCCCACGTACGCATATAAATTCAACGATTTCAGCTCGTCTTTAGCCAAAGATGAAGACCAGCCGGGTAGTCCGGCAATGCCGAACTCGCCCAAAGGATCACGGCTGAGCCACCGGCCTATTGTACTGTCATAGGAGCGGTAATTGGTGAAGTTCAAACCGCTTGGTTCGTGAGCGTAGTAGCCAGCATATTGAATAACTGGAAGCTCAGTACCTTGAGCGATAGTTTTAACTCCATGTGGGTCATAATCCAATCGAGAAACAACATTACCAGATCCGTCTGTAGTCATGCGCGTAGAACCCAGGTGATCCCGAGAGAAGAAAATGCTCTTCCCGTCAGAAAGAGAACCTAGCAAATAGATCTTCTTGCTTACTGAGCCGTCTTCATTTCTCTCTTCACAGATCCTGTTGTCGGACCAAATCAAATACTTTACTGTCGAAGATTTGGAATCATGGTCAACAATTTTGGATCTCCGACCCAAGGCGTCGTACTCGAAGTCCGTAGCCGCGCCATCCTTATACTCTATTCGAATAAGACGATTCTCGGCGTCCCACTTGTAGCTCTTCTCGCCATCGGAAAGTAGGTTTCCGTTCGCATCGTAATTCATCTGCCTAGAGGGATTCTTCGCAGCATCCTCTGAGCTTGATCCATTAGCCAAACTGATTAACTCGTTCACGTTATTGAAGGCTGCTTTACAGATCTTGTCATTGCATTTTGACAATTTCAAATTAGAAGCGGCGTCATATTCGTAGTGATAACTACGAGCTTGAGAAGGATCTGAAGTTTGACTGACGGCATCGGTCAATTGACCTGCAGCATCGTAAGCGAAGGCGCACTTAAAACGTGGTTTACCATCAACAGCCTCCAGCCACTCACTTATCTGACCTTCCTTGTCGTACGCATAATCATACTGGCTCACAATCGAAGCAGGTGTGGAGTTAATGATGGACTTCAAGCGACTTTCAGCCGCTTTGCTCTCGTACTGAAATTTTGCAAGCACTCCATTTGGATATGTTATCTTCGTCAGATTGTTAGCGCCTTCGCCATATTCGAAGGAGAATTTGCCCAAGGAATTCTCTTCCGCAAGAAGCCTGTCGAGCTGATCATAAGATCTAGAAATAGTATTGTTCCGTCCTATAACCACTTTCGTCACACGACCGAGAGAATCATAATCATAGTTAATCGCTGAATCAGGAATGCCAGAGTTGGAAACTGACTGCAACAAACCAGCAGATTTACTATCTGCAAAAGGGTAATATTGATAGCTTATTGTGCCAAACTTATTTGAAGCAGTCTTGATGGCCGCTAAGTCCTCAAAATAACTAAATTTTACGTCTGATGTCGGATTAACGGTATTGTAGTAACTTACAGTAGAAACCGTGTCATCGACATTGTAGGAATAGCTGGTCTTTTGCTTCAGCGCATCAATCCGCGATAGCAACCGATGTCCACTCTTTTCATATTCAAAATGCATTTCGCTTCCATTGGCATATTTCTTTAGGAGCGTGCGTCCTTGAATATCATGGTGCCATTCGGTGGTATTGCCTGCCGGATCTATTAGCTTACGCAACGAACCACATAAACACCATTCATATTGCGACTTACGAGCAAGGGGATCCACCAAAGCAATCATCCGTCCCTGACTGTCATAAACTCGTTTGGTGGTGCGCCCCAATCGATCCTGGAAGGAAACTGGATCAAGCTTGTCGTAGCGAATCAACTCACTGCTTCCATCTTCATAGGATTTCTTGATTATTCGGTCTGCCGCGTCATAGTCCAAGCTTGTTGTCCGTCCATCTTGATCAGTCGCTGTACGCACTCGACCAACCCGATCATAAGAGTATTTCGCCACAACATTCTTGGGTCCGAGAGGGCCGGTTACTGCTAGCAAGAATCCTTTGTCATCAAATTCATAACGAATCACATTGTTCGAAGAATCAGTGGCTTTTATAAGTTCACCGAACTTATTAAATTCAAAATGGACTTTATTACCTGACGCATCCTCGATCTGAACAGGATGGTGGTTTTTGTCGTATACAAATCTTGCCTTAAGCAGACTGCCACGAGGGGTTTGCTGCCGCACCTCCAGTAGGTCTATTCCATTAGGTGCGTACTCAAAAGTCACTATGCGCCGGAGCGGATCTTCCAATCTTGTGACATGCCCAAATCTGTTGTACTGAAAGCTTGAAGACTGTATCGCACTCCCTGTAGTACCATCCTCATTTTTGACCGACACCCTGCGACTGACCGACGCCGGCAAATTGACATCGCCTAAAAACCCCTTTCCGGTTTGACCCACATATGAATAGACAAGCTCAGATTCCAACGGCTCTTTCACGGAAGCTTTGACTGAGAGCTCTTCACCGTTTGGTCGGGTCAGCCATTTTGTGACCTTGCAATGATCGTAAACATGATTTTGTGGATCAGCAGGATACAGTTGCATAGCAAGCTTATTCCACTGATATGTAGCATGCCGATTGCCCGCCCAATGTTCGGCCACGGACTGAGAACCATCGGCATAACGGATTTTCAATCCGAGTGAACCGTCAGGACTTCCCTCCGGTCTATATTGCAGAAACTCAGTCTCTCCATACGGTGTATTCAATTTTGAGATCTGGTTGCTACCTTCAGCGTAAGTAAATGTGGAGGTCAAACCAATAGCGTCGGTTGTCGATTCCAATCGCGACCTGCTTTTGTCATAGCCAAATTTCGCCTTACGTCCGAATGGGTCCTCTATCTCAGATATTTTGTAGAAGCCCAAGTCCGAAGGTATATCCGAGACATAACGAATTTTGCTTTGCTGTCCAACCGCGTCAGCAACTGATTCTACGCGAAAGTTTTTGTCGTATCCAACTTTCGCAGCATTTCCAGAAGGGCTACGAACCTCTGTCAAATAATGGCGCCCATTTTCATCAGAGAGTGAATAGAGTTCTATAGAGCCATCAGCCAAATGGCGTTGGTACCCAGCATCCGGCAAGGCTATTAAGTGCGCATGAGATACCAGGTTATTTTTATATAGTGAATCCTTTTTATCCTTGTTAATTGGATAGTGCTCCGACCCGCCACCAGGTACGGTGACAGTCACATTGCCCATCGAATCTACATCAAGATAAGCAACCCAATTCAAGGTCCAGCCGGCGCCGAGGTTGGGTGTACTCTTTTTTCCCTTGTCGAGCGCCTCTAAATAATTGTAGTTTATCCGGAAGTTGATCTCCGGTCCTACGGGGATTGAGTATCCAAGAATGTTGTCGAAAACGTTCAACGAAGCCTGTCTGGTAAAGAACTGAAATCCAGCCATACCACCTTTGGGCGGAGTCGCCAGACTATTCGTTTCTTCGAACTGTGTACAAAAGCTTAGGTCACTGCGATCGTTGATTTGCTTAACATTGGACGGATCACTATCAGACCCAAAACATCCCGCTGAACATGAAAAGAACACGGCTACCGTTATAGCCATAACCGAAACGAATGATCTGTTTACAGTCGCCATATTAGTTGTACGGTCTCCTTCGTTATTGACAGCTCACATCGGATTGCGTTCCCTGACTGCTATTCGAGCCGGAAAGGGCGGAACCGCTATTGGCAGATCCCTGGGCGGATTGCGTGGCTGCAGAAGAACTGGAAGAACCCTGCTGCGATTGCGCTCTAGCATCCAATGGAGTAAAAGCAGATAAACGTTTCAATACAAGATTGCCTGTCTTTGCGGTTATCTTTATGTCGGTTGGAGATTCAAGCGCTAGCGAACCAGGTTCAGTATAAGGATCTGTGAACCCGGGATAGGCGCGAAGTACGGTCACTTGAAACGGATTGCCGGAAATATTACCGCTGAATCTGGTTTTTCCGGCAGGAATATAGCCACTCCCTTGATCTGTGATAATCCCTTCAACAGATGTTCCATTTGCCTGAATCTTGAGTTTGGCACTCAATGTTGTTGAAGTATTGACGAGTCCCCAGTCACCAACTAAAGCCTGCGCAACTCTTTCCAGACTCATGTCGAGCTTCAGGCTTGCAGCATAGGCAGCAACTTCCGCAGATGCAGCCTGTTCCGCCGCCGCTTGTTCGGCAGCTGCTTTCTCCGCTGCGGCTTTCTCCGCGGCAGCTTTCTCCGCTGCCACTCTTTCTGCGGCGGCTTTCTCTGCTGCCACTCTTTCTGTGGCCGCTTTTTCCGCTGCTGCCTTTTCCGCCGCCACTCTCTCTGCGTCCGCTTTTTCCGCCGCTGATTTTTCAGCCGCTGCTTTTTCCGCCGCCGCTTTTTCCGCTGCAACTTTCTCGCCAGAGGCTTTCTCTGCTGCTGCTTTTTCCAAGCTCATATTTGAGCTAGCAGTGGAAGAGCCACCAGCAGATTTGCCGCTGGCAGAGCCGCTTGCTTGACTAATGGTGCCGGACGTCGCAGCAGACGATGAGCCTGAAGAAGAAGAAGAAGAAGAAGAAGAAGAAGAAGAAGAAGAAGTTGAAGTTGAAGAAGTTGATGATGATGACTTGCCACCAGAACGATCATTTGCAGAATTTGCTGCTTCGCTATTCGAAGACGATTCCCCTGGAACTTTTAGCTTGCCATCCTTGGTCACAATGAGAATAGTGACCTGACCTGCAGCTGGAACCGTAACGGTCTTCCCGGCGATCGTGATTTCCTTTCCCGGCTCGCCATAAATAACTGAAGGCCACATACTTTGATCTTTATAGAAGATCTTTGTCGGATCAAATGGAGAAACTTGCCCAGGGTTTCCAACGTAACGGTTATCGAGCAAAGGCGTATAAACAGTAGTTCCATATATGGTAATAGCCTCGCTGTTCACAAAGACCTGTTTACTCACCCCCGCAGCCGGTGCTTGAAAGTATTTGCCACCAATTAGCAAGACATCAAAAGCCTTTGCGTAAATTTCTGTCGGCAAGCTCTTAGTTCCACGCCCAAAAATAATGCTGGACCTGGTGGGATCGTGCGGAAATAACGGAGTGCGTTGAAATACGTTCGAGTCCTTATCGACTGCTGAAGGACTTGGAACCAATCGCATGCTAGGTTGGAATTTGTAAGGGTTGAAATGCTGCCAATCATGAGGATCGATAGTCCCTCCGGCGGGAACAGCGTCTCCAGAATTTCCAACATTGTTCACTTCGGAAATTGCTGGTTGACTCACAAACCAGGCAAAAGCGATAAGTATCGAAAGACTTATCCTAACTGAACATCCTTGATTCATCATTCACGATACCAGGCCGCAATCGGTAAAGGAATAGCATACCGATCTGAAAACAATCTGAGTAAGCGGGTTGACTATACCATTTACGGACGGTCAATTAAAGTCTGCACTCCGAGAATCAGGAGTTTTACCACAGGCTCGCAAAAATGCTCGACCGGAAAGGCGCAACAGCAGAGGCTCGACCGGAGATTGCTCGGTCGGGAGGGTCGAAGGGCGGGACCGGGGTGCGGGACCGGGAGGTGTTGCGGGACAACAACTTTACAACGAGGGCGCCTTCCTTATATATGCAAGGATCTAGACCTAGCTGCGTCAAACTTGAAATACACTATGGCATCATGAAGCGGCTGCACATCCAGTAGCTGCCCGCTATCTCGCTATCTTTCTCTTTTCCATCTATAGCTGTGAGGAACAAGCGACGATTTCTCGGCGAACGACGTCGGCGAGTTTGACGATGAGAGTTAGCACCAGCCAACATGCTCATGCAAATCGGGGAACGCATCGCACCACCCTCGGTGCCCGAGTTTATTTCGTCTTTGTTTTCCATTCCAACCACTCCCACCAACTCGAACTTAGATAGCTGAATCTTAGATACTCGAATCTGACGTGACTGCGACATTTGCGTTCTTCTCCTGGTCGATCAGTTCTTCCCGCATTCTTCTTTCTTGCATGCGTTTTGCGATTTTGCGCCTGACGAACAAATCTTCGTCACGGGACAAGACTTCCATTGTGGAAGGCAAAATCCACGGCGTCGCCGCAAGCAGCATTCGAATGCGAGGATTGGGATCTTTAGCCATAGAGGTAAGAGCCACAAAAGGCGCATGCGTATTTCCGATTATCGAAATTTTCACTTCATCACATGGGTCAGAAGACATCAGGTGGAGGGTTGCCGGATGTGTATTGGGATTCGCGGCAACCCTCATCCTGACTTCAGGTGACTCATCGGAGGAAAGCTTTTTGAGTAGATCCGACGGCGCCGACATGCATGACGCTACGTAGCCGCGGACAAAACTGCTCGTGCTGCTGGCGAACTCACGCAGAGTCTCGTCATCAATCGAGCTCTCATCCACCTTCTGGCGGCGAATGAATATATTGGTGTCTTTGTGCAAAATTTCCAGTGCCGCATCCGGTGTCTTTGGATTGTCAGCGACAGACTGGCGAACTGACTTATCTAAATCATGAGAGAGCATGACCAGCAAATCAGGAAGAATACTTTCGTTACGTGCCAACCAGGTGCGAACAGTGACAGAATCATCTAGAGCGAGCTTCATAGCTGCATCGGCAGAAATCGATTCGCCGCGAGCAAGTGCTACTCGCACAGATTCCTCGGAATCACTAGCCAGAGAAAAGGCAACTTCGCGTGGACGGGCCTCATTGATCGCCACAATCAATCTTGTCAGAATATCGCCATCGCCAGCCAGCAGTTTAAAAGCTTCAGCTCCTGCATTAGTGTTTTCGGCAACGGCTCTTCGTACGTAGACATCATCGTCTTGCGCCATCCTCCTGAGGACAGGCTCTGGCGTATTTTTATTTTCCGCCACGATGCGTCGCACAGAAGGCTCCGCATCTTCAGACAAACGAACGAGTACAACTTGAGTAACAGCAAGATTTCGTGCGATAGCCTGACGCACAAACAAAGCGTCATCCTGAGCCAACTTCATTTGTGCCTGCTCAGGCAAACGTGGATGTGTTGCAACATGGAAGCGTACTTCCAATTCAGGATCATTCGCCAAAATGCCCAAGGTATCAGCGTCAACGTCCGGATTGGAACTCACAGCCATCCGCACTGCTGAATCTTTTTCGGCACTCAATATATGTAATAACGTAGCCGACGTATTCCTATTTGCCGCAACGCTTCGGCGCACGAGCAAATTCTGATCGCCTGCAAGCTCATCGCAAGCACGACCTGGTGTGTTGGGGTTCGCTGCCACCAATTGCCTTACGGTGGATTCGCGATCCCTTGCCAAAAGCTTGAGACAGTCTTCCGGAGTACCGAGATGACCGGCAACGAACTGCCTCACACTGGAGCTCTCATGCATCGCCAAATACCAGAGCCCCTCGCCATTGATTTCGTCGCTTTCTTCGGCGGCTAACTCAACAGATTCATTGTCCAACTCACAGGTCAAACCCTGGAAATTTTCGACAAGCCAATGGAGTTCTTCATCGAAACGCCATTCATCAGGAGCCCGGTGCCGGTCCTTGAAATCGAAAATGGAACTAACAAACTGTTGAGAAGCGCTCACACAAACATCCCCGCCAGAACGCAAACCGTGGAAGCCGTAAAATCAGTGGTCAATGTCAAGATAATGAAACATCGGCGTTACCGCGTCTACAAAGACTTTTCTCATCTGCCTTTCGAGATTTCGATGCTGAGAACGGCGTAAGAAAGCGCTTCCGCTGCGCCTAATCTAGCTTCACGCCGAACTGCGATCGCAAAAATACGCGCTGGGGTGGATTTCCAAGTGTCCCTTCCCTACGTCTTCCTACGTGATTACCACATTCTTGATAGCCGAAAACGAGCAGGGACGAGGCTTCCAAGAGACAGATATAAGCGCTTTATCATGAACCGGAAATCATCGAAGCCTTAGTTTTGCGGGCGCCACCATCGGCATGCTTTTAAAGATGCCCAAAATACGCGCTTCGAAGATTCTGGTAGGGGCGATGCTATCGCCCTCTATGTCATGAATTCGATATCATGGCCTTGGCTGTTTCTGCCTGTTCTTCGGCGTGATAGCTGCTGCGCACAAGCGGGCCGGAGAAGACGTTGGTGAATCCCATCTCCATTCCGATTTGATGATAACGAGCAAATGTAGCTGGCGGAATCCAATCCTCAACAGGCAAATGATCGAGCGTCGGCTGCATGTACTGCCCGATGGTGACAAGGTCCACCTTCGCTTCGCGCAAATCTTTCAAAAGTTTGACGACTTCATTTTCTTCTTCGCCAAGACCAACCATGAAACCGGACTTAGTTACAAAGCCCGCATCCTTAGCGCGCGATAAGAGTTCTAGACTGCGCCAATACTTCGCTTGAGGGCGCACCTTCAAATAAAGGCGTTCGACAGTTTCCATATTGTGGTTGAGAACATCGGGCTTGGCGGCAAGCACCGTATCAAGTGCATCCCAATTGCCACAGAAGTCTGGAATAAGCACTTCAATTCGAGTCTGCGGTGAGCGCTCACGCACGCAACGGATAGTTTCAGCCCAGACGCCGGCACCACCGTCCTTCAATTCGTCACGATTGACCGACGTAATCACCGTATATTTCAAATCCATAATCTCAACAGCTTCAGCCACGCGACGCGGCTCGTCGAGATCAAGTTCGGTCGGCTTGCCGGTAATTACATTACAAAAACCACAGCTACGAGTGCAGACGTTGCCGAGAATCATCAAGGTCGCAGTCTTGCGCGACCAGCACTCTCCGCGATTGGGACAGGCCGCTGATTCGCAAACAGTATTCAAACGATTGTCGGTAATCAAACCCTTAATTCGTTTATATCCTTCACCTGTAGGAAGACTAACTTTTAGCCATTCTGGCTTGCGCGGGCGTTCAGGTCTTGCAGAGGTCTTCAACTCGACAGCGACCGCTTTGATTTCGCTGCCACAGCTGCTAGCCTGATCGCCGCAGCTGGAGCCACATTCCGACTCATGACCGTGATCGCTGTCGCGATCCACAGCTTCAGAGATGTCAGCAATTTCTTTATTGTTCATTCAGATTTCCGCTCTACAACAGCTTGGGCGCTCGATTCATTCGACAAAATTTTCGTTTTTGATCAACGTAAATATGACACAATGAATGCCATCCAAACATAAACACACAGGTTTTCTTCAGCTAATAAACAGGACACAAAAAAATGCCAAGAACACCGATTGACGTTCCCCACAAACTTGAGTATCTCTCGATCCTCAATGAGAATGGCGAAGTCGACTCTAAGCTAGAACCCAAAATCGAAGCAAAACAGCTCAAAGAAATGTATCGCTGGATGCTTTTTGCACGACGCGTTGATGAACGCTTGTTAAAGCTTCAACGCCAGGGAAGAATTGGAACCTTCCCGCAAGCTTCAGGTCACGAAGCTATAAGTCTCGGCTCGGTGGTCAACTTGCAAAAGTCTGACTGGCACGTTCCGGCTTACCGCGAACTAGCTGGATTCCTCTATCGCGGCTGGACACTAGAACAAATTCTCATTTACTGGATGGGTTACGAAGAAGGTGCAGTTCCACCGGAAGGCACAAACGATCTGCCGATCTCAGTACCGATCGCCAGCCAATTGCTGCATGCTGCGGGCATCGGAATGGCAAACAATCTCAAAGGCGACAAGAACGTCGTGATGACTTACTTCGGAGACGGTGCGTCATCTGAAGGTGACTGTCACGAAGCAATGAACTTCGCCGCCGTCTATCAAGCACCGGTTGTCTTTGTTTGCTTGAACAATCAATATGCGATTTCAGTTCCGCTAACAAAACAAATGCGCAACCAGACAATCGCACAACGAGCCTTGTCTTATGGAATGGATGGAATTCGGGTCGACGGCAACGATGTCCTGGCTGTTTATGTTGCTGCAAAAGAAGCCGTCGATAAAGCGCGCAATGGTGGTGGTCCGACATTGATCGAAGCCCTCACCTACAGATACACGCCGCACACGACAGCTGACGATCCGACTCGTTATCGCTCAACTGATGAGTGCAACACGTGGATGGCAAAGGAACCGCTTATCCGCTTCGAGAAATATTTGAAAGCAAAGAAAGTTGTGACCGATGCAGATCTAAAAACAATGGAAGCAGAAATCGAAGCCCGCATCGATGAAGCAATCACAAACGCGGAAGAAGCTTGCAAGCATCCACCGCTATCAGACCCGCTCAAGATGTTCGATTACCTCTATTCTGAATTGCCATCAAACTTGGTAGAGCAAAAGGAAGAATTGGCAAAACACCTGGGCATCGAAGTTACAGAGAAAGAAACCAGAGACGAAGCTGGTGCAGTTGGGAGGGGTAAGTAAAAATGCCTGATATCAATATGGCTAAAGCCATCAACATGGCTCTCAACGAAGCAATGGAGAGAGACAATCGTGTAGTAGTTATGGGCGAAGACGTCGGACCAGACGAAGGCGTCTTCCGGGTGACCGAAGGACTGCACGCGAAGTACGGCGACAAGCGCGTTATCGACACCCCGCTAGCTGAGTCCGGTATCGTCGGCACCGCTATCGGCATGGCAATCTATGGACTGCGTCCAGTCGCCGAAATCCAATTCTCCAGCTTCGAATACTACGCATACCACCAAATCGAAATGCACGCCGCTCGCTTCCGCAATCGTACACGCGGCAGATTGAGCGTTCCGATGGTGCTTCGTTGCCCATCAGGTGGCGGTATTAGAGCTATCGAACACCACAGCGAAAGCCGCGAAGCAATCTATGCTCACTCGCCCGGCTTGAAAGTAGTAATGCCGTCGGGACCGCGCAGTGCACGCGCCTTGCTGCATGCTGCGATTCAAGATCCGGATCCGGTTATCTACTACGAACCGAAAGCATTATATAGATTGTTCCGTGAAGACGTGCCGGAAGCGATCGAGACCTACCCTATCGGTAGAGCTCAGGTCGTTCAAGAAGGCAAAGAAATTACGCTCATCTCATATGGTGCCACCGTTCGCGCCGCAATCGACGCCGCTGAAATCCTCGAAGATGAAGATAGTCTCAAGCCGGAAATCATCGACTTGCTCAGCATTGCTCCGCTAGACACCGATACGATCGTCAATTCGGTTCGCAAGACCGGACGGGCAGTCGTCATCCATGAGGGACCGAGAACCTGCGGTATCGGTTCAGAAGTAATCGCACGAATCAACGAGCATGCGATTGAGTATCTGGAAGCGCCGATCAAGCGCATCACAGGCTACGACACGCCAATCCCATACTTTGCGCGTGAGCGTGCCTACATTCCTGACGCCGACAAGATTGTCGCAGCCGTCAGGGAAGTTCTCTCCTTTTAGTTCACTCGGGGCGCAGAAATGCGCCCCTCTGCTTAAGCCCGAGACATTTTTAGGAGCATAAAATGGTTTTTGAATTCAAACTGCCAGACGTTGGAGAGGGTATCCACGAAGCTGAAGTCCTGGCAATCAAAATAAAAGAAGGCGACTCGGTCAAAGAGTACCAGCCGATTTTTGACGTTGAGACTGACAAAGCTGTTGTGGAAATCACATCGCCTGTATCGGGCGTCGTCGAGAAGATTCTCGTCAATGTGGGCGAGATGGCGAAGGTCGGCAATGTGATGATCACATTCAATACTTCCGGCGCAGCTCCTAAGCAAGGAAGGGCAGAAAAAGAAGAGTACGGGACGCAGCAACAGAAGGCGTCGACCTCCAGCACCGCAACTGGTGCCGGCAAAGCGACGAAGGAAGCCGGTGCAGGATCTGCCGTCGGCGCCGGAAGCAACGGGCGCGCAAACGCAGCTGTTGCTGAAGCACCAAAGAATTTGAGTGGACCAGTTCCGGCAGCACCAGCAACGCGCCGCCTGGCTCGCGAAATGGGTGTCGATCTTCGCCTTGTAAAAGGATCAGGTCCGGCCGGCCGCGTCCTCAAGGAAGATATCCGGGCCTTTGCTGAAGGCGTTCCAGCTAGCGTTCGCAGCAATGCTTCCGCCGCACCAGCGGCGCCGACACCATCTACTCATCGCCATGCTCCAGCGCGAAGCGGAGCGGCAGCCGGTGGAGCTGCGGCTCAAAAAGAATCAACCGAATCGCTCAAGCGCGAACCACTCACGGTCAGCCCTGTCGAATTACCCGACTTCAGCAAATTCGGTCCAGTAGAGCGAGTTCCGCTGCGCTCCTTGCGCCGCAGAATTGCAATCAACATGACGCAATCGTGGACGCACGTTCCTCACGTTGCGCACTTCGATCAAATCGATATCACAGATCTGGAACACTACCGTGCCAAGCATGAAAAATCAGTTGCGCAAAAAGGCGGCAAACTGACGTTGACAGTGCTTACTCTTAAGGCAATTGTTTCTGCGCTGAAGAAATATCCGCAGTTCAATTCCAGCCTCGACGAAAGCACAAGCGAAATCGTCTACAAGCGCTATTACAACGTAGGTGTCGCCGTTGCAACCGAGCGCGGACTGATTGTTCCGGTCATCAAAGATGTGGACCAAAAGAGCATTGTCGATATCTCCATAGAGCTTGCCGACATCGCACAAAAAACGCGCGACGGCAAAATCGAACTGGACAAACTCCAGGGCGGAACATTCACAATCACCAATATCGGTGCCATTGGCGGCACCGGCATGATGCCGATGGTGAACTATCCCGAAGTCGGCATCTTTGGAATGGCGAAGTCGCGCTTGACCCCGGTCGTTCGTGATGGCGAGATTGTTGTTCGCAATATATTGAATGTAACTCTGTCATTCGACCATCGCGTCGCCGATGGTGCGGAAGCCGCGTTGTTCGTCAGGCACGTATCCGAGTGCCTCGAAGATCCCTTCAAACTCTTGCTGGAGGTCTAAGCCATGGTAGTTGGAGAAATGGTCCAGGACATCCATTTGGTTGTCGTTGGCGGAGGACCTGGCGGATACACAGCTGCCTTGCGCGCAGCTGAGCTGGGCATCAAAACGATTCTCGTCGATGGCAGCCCTAAGCTGGGCGGAACATGCTTGCACGTCGGCTGCATTCCGTCGAAAGCTTTGTTGCACGCAGCAGAGTTGATCTCTGAAACCAAACACGCTTCCGAATTCGGTTTGAATTTCGCAGCGCCAAAGATCGAAGTCGATAAATTGCGCGCATGGAAAGAAAGCATCCTCGACAAACTTGCAGGCGGCATCGCCGGTAAGTGCAAGAGCGCAGGCATCGAAGTGATTCATGGAAACGCGATCTTTAAAGATGGTCGCAGCATCCGCGTCGAATCCGATGGCGAATCGGCAGTCCGCATTAAGTTCAAGCAGTGCATCATCGCGACAGGCTCGCGTCCAGTTATGCCAAAGATGTTCGATATCGGATCAGATCGCGTTATGGATTCAACTGGCGCGTTGAAGATTCAAGATATTCCGAAGTCATTGCTCATCGTAGGTGGTGGCTACATCGGACTTGAAATGGCAACTGTTTATGCCGAGTTAGGCAGCGAAGTAACTGTTGTAGAAATGACAGATGGACTGCTTCCTGGAGTTGATCGCGATCTCGTTCGCCCACTTCAACAACACCTGAGCACCACGCTAAAGAACATCTATCTCAGCACCAAGGTCGCGAAGATCGAAGACACCGGCAAGGGCATCAAAGCCACTCTTGAAGGGAAGGATGCACCGAAGGAAATGACTTTCGATCGCGTTCTGGTATCGGTCGGACGCAGACCAAACAGCGACAACTTAGATCTTCAAGCATGCGGAGTTAAAACCGACGAGCACGGCTTCATTCCAGTTGACCACGAATGCCGCACGAACGAAAAACGCATCTTCGCGATCGGCGATGTTTCAGGTCAGCCAATGCTGGCTCACAGAGCCATCCGCCAGGGATTCGTCGCAGCCGAGGTTATTGCAGGCAAGAAGTCATCATTCGATAATCGCTGCATTCCTGCTGTTGTGTTTACACAACCAGAAATCGCCTATGTCGGATTGACTGATACCGAGGCGAAGAATCAAGGCATTGAAGTTGCATCAGCAAAAATGCCATGGTCAGCCAATGGGCGTGCACACACACTTGCAGATCCAGCCGGACAAACGAAGATCATCTACGATCCCGCGACGACACAAGTACTGGGCGTCGGACTTGTAGGTGCGCGTGCAGGCGAACTCATTGCCGAAGCCGCACTGGCGATCGAAATGGGTGCAGTTCTCGAAGACCTGGCAGTCACCATCCACACCCACCCAACGCTGTCCGAAACCATCATGGACTCAGCGCAGGCAGCCCTCAGCCGCATCGAACGCCAAGCAAAGAAAGAAACCAGCAACGTGTAGCTTGCCGGTTTTTCGATTGCGTGTTACAGTGTAATACAGATGCCCACAACAAAATATAATCGCTCAGCTTTCAAACATGGCATGGATGAAGCGGAAATTGACTCTGTCTTGCGTTCTCCATCGACCGAGGAGTTCGACGATGATTGGGATGAGTTTGGCCGGTTTTGCGTTATGTTCGTTGGACTAAATTATGATGGACACTTGCGCGAGATCAAAGTGGCTTTTGAAGTAAATGCACTCACAGATGAGTGTACCGGAGATCGTGAAATCGTCCATGCTAATAAAGCAACGCCTTTATACCAGCAGATGTGGAATGAGAGAAAGAGAAGAACATGACAGAGAAGAAACGTCCTAAGGGACTGGAGCGACAGATCGAAGATCTCAAAAGTGAAGCGCACAACAACGTTGTTGATCGTGGAACCGTTCAATTTCGTTTAGATGCTGAAAATATGAACCGCCTACTGAAGGAGGCTGATCGTAGAGGATTAGGGTACGGCGTTCTCGCAAGGCAGTGGACACTGGAGAAGTTGGCTGCGGAGCAGCAGTCTGAACAACTCCTAGAAGATCGATTATCTTCTATGGAAGCAGCACTAAAAAATTTGGAAGCACAAAACAAAACTCTTTTACAGTATCTCGAGAAAAGAACATATCCCCAGGAATCAATCCCATTGGCAGTTAAGGAAGAGAGACAACGAAAAGATCGTGCGAAAGGCAAGTGATAAGTCCGTGATCCAGAAGATATTGTTAGGTCTTCTTATAGGAGGTATGGTAATCATCGTGAGTTCAACGAGTGATTCATGCTCAACTGCAGCGGTGGAATCCGAGAATATGAATTCCATCGTCGGTGACTGGAATGGCAAGATTGAGATTGGCTCTGGAATGAGTTTGCCAATAGTTTTCCATTTTCAGCAGGCAGAATCTGCATATAAGGGATCGATGGAGAGTCCGGCGCAAAGTTCAAAGCTGATTGAATTTGATGAGGTGGTGCTTTCGAAAGAGGGACAAGTTACTGCTAAAATCGCAAAGCTAACAGCAGAATTCAAAGGTAAATTGAACAAGGAAACAGGCAAGCTTGAGGGCACCTGGACGCAAGGTGGCGCGACCCTCCCCCTGCAGTTGACGCGCGGTGCATACGCTGCTCCACTGCGCCCGCAAGAGCCGAAGCCTCCGTTTCCGTACAAGAGCCAGAATATAACTTTCAAGAACGGCGATGTCACGCTGGCGGGAACACTGACGACTCCAGAGAAAGCCAGTTCAGGCAAGGGCTTTCCCTGTGTCATTCTTCTGCATGGTTCGGGTCCACACGATCGCGACGAAACCATCTTCAATCACAAACCTTTTCTAGTAATCGCAGATTACTTAACCAGAAATGGCATTGCCGTGCTGCGCTACGACAAGCGTGGTTGCGCGAAATCTACCGGTGCTTATAAGTCCTCAACCAGTGCTGACTTCGCTTCCGATGGGATTGCAGCTATCAATTATTTGAAGACTTGTCCGGAAATAGACCCGCATAAAATTGGTCTGATTGGTCACAGCGAAGGAGGAGTTCTGGCTCCGATGATGGGGGCGAAAGCTCCCGAAGACGTCCGATTTATGGTCCTTCTTGCAGCATCTGCTCTTAATGGGGAGAAGATTCTGCTTTCGCAAATCAGAGACCTTGGGAGAGGTGTCAGCACGCCTGAATCGACGAAGAAAGAGCTCGAACTGTCAAGCAAGACCTATGCCATCGTGAAAGGTCAGCCAGACAACGAAAAAGCAATCAAGGAAATCCTGCAGATGCGCAAGGACATGGGCATCGACAAAGACATTGCCGACGAAGCTGACAGAATTGAACGAGACAATAACGTCAAACTCAGCATCGAGATTTTGACTGGTCCGTGGTATCGATTTTTTCTCACATATGAGCCTGAGGCAGATCTTCGCATGGTCAAATGCCCAGTACTTGCGATCAACGGCGACAAAGATGTTCAAGTTGCTGCAGATGAAAACTTGCCAGTTATCAAAGCCGCTCTTGAATCCGGCGGCAATAAAAATATCAGAATAGAGAAGCTAGCCAACATCAACCACCTTATGCAATCGAGCAAAACAGGTCAGCCGAACGAATACTCCACTATTGAAGAGACAATTTCGCCAACTGTCCTTCAGCTGCTTACTAGTTGGATCAAGGAGACCGCTAACTAGACGCCGGTTAACAAAACCGACCATTTTGGTGCGCTTAGCCTTTGTCCTTGAAAGCAATGAGCAAGGTCTAATCAAAAAGTGGCTAGTTTTCGGCTCTGGCGGCTCGTTTGACGTTGTCATTCGGGAGCGCTCGGTATATGCTTCTTAGGGCCTGAACCAGGTCAAATTGACAGGCGAAGTCATCAGGAAACATATAACACAAAGTCCCGAATTCTCGTGGAGGAATTGAAATGGTAGTTTCGCAAAGCAGTGCCGTAAAGACCTGCGAATTATTGTCGGGCGGCAAATGGGTCAGCTCGAAGGCGACCGAATTTAGCCACGTCTATAATCCCTCCACAGGCGACCTGATCGCCAAAGTGCCGATGTGCAAAGCTGACGAAGTCGATATGGTCGTTCAGGAAGCACAAAAAGCGTTTCCAGCATGGAACGACACACCGATTGTTGAACGCGCGAGAGTAATGTATCGCTTCAAAGGGTTACTCGAGAAAAACTTTGATGACATTGCAAAATCAGTCTCGCGTGAACACGGAAAAACGTTTGCAGAAGCAAAAGCATCGGCATCGAGAGGCATTGAAGTAGTCGAATTCGCCCTCGGCATTCCAAGCTTGATTATGGGCGAGTGCATGGAGAACATCGCAACAAATGTAGATTGCGAAACGATGCGCCACCCGCTAGGCGTATGCGCTGGAATCACACCATTCAACTTCCCAGCGATGGTACCACTCTGGATGTACCCGATTGCCATTACTTGCGGCAATACATTCGTACTGAAGCCCTCTGAGAAAGTACCGCTGACCAGCATGCTGATTGCAGAGCTTTTAGAAGAATCAGGCTTGCCACCAGGCGTGTTCAATATCGTGCACGGCGGCAAGGATGCAGTCGACGGCTTGCTTACACACCCGTTGGTGAAAGCTGTTTCCTTCGTCGGCTCAACAGGCATCGCCAAATACATCTACGAAGTTGGCAGCAAGCACGGCAAGAGAGTGCAAGCTGCCGGCGGAGCAAAAAATCACATCATCATTATGCCGGACGCCGACATGGATCTCACCGTGCAGGCATTGCAGTCCTCAGCATTTGGTTGTGCCGGTGAGCGTTGTATGGCGGGAAGCCTTGCCGTGCCCGTCGGTGAAGCTGCTGAAGAATTGATGCCACGACTGGTGGAATCCACCGCAAAAATGAAAGTCGGCCGCACCGACGGCGAAGTAGCGCCAGATATGGGTCCGGTAATTTCGGCGGATCATTTGAAGAAAGTGCGCTCGCTCATCGACATTGGTGTCAAAGAAGGAGCAGAGCTAGCGCTTGATGGACGCGAACTCAAGGTAGCTGATGCGCCAAACGGATACTTCCTTGGACCAACAATTTTGGACAAAGCGAAGTCAGACATGACCGTCGTCAAAGAAGAGATTTTTGGACCAGTACTAAGTGTGGTGCGCGTCGAAACGATCGAAGACGCATTGAAACTTGGACAAGAGTGCCCCTATGGTAATGGCGCCGTCATTTACACAAACAGCGGCAAAGCAGCTCGTCAGTTCAAGCGCTACTTCAATGCCGGCATGATCGGTATCAACGTCGGCGTCCCTGCGCCGATGGCTTGGTTCCCATTCACCGGATGGAACTCCTCTTTTTACGGCGATTTACATATACAAGGTAGGGAAGGAATTCAGTTCTACACCCAGCAAAAGATGACGATGACACGCTGGTTCGACAGCAGCAAGTCGAGCGGCAAATTCCAAGATCCGATCTGGAAGAGCAAGAACACAACCAAGTAGTTCGCTTCACCAAATCGGCAAGAATCGTTCATAGCCTGAATATCGAGACCTGCTTCTGCGCAGAGGCGTCGCCATTAGGCGCCCCTACATCTGCAAATATTGATAGAGAGTAGCTTCGAAGATTCGAAGTATGGAGCGCTGAGGTCCCGTCCGCCCATAAGTATGGGAAGCGGACATCTTGTCCGCTCTTTATTGCAAAAGCTTCGAGCTTTGCTCCTGGCATCTCCAGGATCGAAAAGAGCGAACTACTCAATCAATTAGGCTATGGGCGGACGGAACATTCGCGTTCAAAAGTGCACGACACAAGAAGAGGGAACGTCACTGACGTTCCCTCCCATTTTTATACGCTGTTTGGAATCTTGAAGACGCAGATTTACTTTTTGCCTGCAGTTGCGTACTCTTCGTCCTTATCAGTTACCAGCATGGAAGCATTGTAGGCTTCCTCGATGTCGCCAGGTGTGAACTTCGCTTTTGCTTCGTTCGTGGTGTGGTACAGAGTGACATTGTGCGGTACTGGCTGAAGACGCTTGGATAGTGCGACTTGCGGATTGGGGCGAATAACATTCTTCGCCAAACCCAACTTCTCGAGAATAACAACTGTTGCCCAGGTAATGTCGAATTCGTGTTTAGCCATACCATGTTGTGCAGACTTCGGCATCGCATGGTGATTATTGTGCCAACCTTCACCCATAGCTAGAGCCGCTACCCACCATACATTCCGGCTGTCTTCGCGTGTCTTAAATGTGCGATAGCCATGATTGTCCATGTGGCAGAAAGTGTTGACGAACTGTGTGCTCCAGAAGACAGTGACTGTTGCAAGTACGTTTCCGAGCAATGCAGGCCAACCAAACAGAGCAAGAATAATGATGCGAGTAGCCACTACCATCGAAAGACAAAGCATTGCTTGCCCTGCCTTGTGGTCAGAACCTAGCATTCGATAAACCGGATCTTTCATCAGATCTGAACAAACACTTTTCACTTCATCATCAGATTGGTACTTGTTCATTTCGAACATCCACTGATAAAGCGCGTGCGTAAAACCATCTCTTGGAGAATGCGGATCGCCTGGTTGGTCTGATTTCAAATGGTGCAGGCGATGCACGGCGACCCAAACGATAGGCGAGCCCATTAAACACATGTAGCCACCAGATACGATCAAATATTCAAGCCATTTCGGAACTTGCAGCGATCTGTGCGTAAGAATTCGGTGATAGCCGAGAGTGATTCCTACACCGACGTAGTAGTACGTCAGAAAGAATGAGACAACACCTGAAATCAGCGCGGTGTTTGTAAAAATAGAGGTATCCAAAAGACTTACTCCAACAGGTACATCTTGCCATGTTAGCACGTCAGGCCCCAGGCGCCTCAGCCCTCAGGCTGATCAAATAGATAATCTCGACAACCGTCGCTTAAGCGTGATTCATCCGAATAAGCGGTGGTCCGAAATGCTGCCCCAGCGTGGCTCGCACGTTGCCAAGAGTTCAATACTATCACAAACTTTTGCTCTTTTGTTCATGACTTTAATCCCTTTAAGTAATATCTCTTATCGTTGTAATTAAGTCCGTCTGCTATGATTGTCGCTTCGGTAGGCGCTGGAAGGGACTATTGTCGCCTTCAATTTGTGCATCTGTCTCTGAAATGAAAGCTCGGAGGAAGCGGACTACCGAGGGTTTTGGGACTTAAACATTAGCTGCTCTTTATTTAGCAACGTTCGGGATGGACCGAAATACGACGAAGACAATGAATCTTGTGCAGAGCTTATCAACACTTCATAAAGTGATCCTGCGACCATTCATTTTTTCGTTGACACTGCTAATAGTGGCAGAACCGTTAGCCAGGTCTTCAGAGGCAACGGGACAGGAACCGTCTGCCCAAAAGGCTCCCGCAAGCACGGAATCTCGGAAATCCATGCAAGCGGCAGCGCAACTTGCACAAAAGTCGACCTCGGGTTCCAGCGCTTTTTCCGGTCAAGGCAGCACGTCAACTCAAAACAATTCCGGCAAACCTCATTTGCGCGTCGGGCTAGCCCTGGCTGGAGGCGGAACACGCGGATGCGCTCATATAGGTGTTATCCGGGCGCTGGAAAAAGCAGGAATTCCCATCGATTGTATAGCAGGCACAAGCATGGGAGCTATTGTCGGTGGACTCTATGCTTCAGGCCGCAGTACCGACGACATTCAAGAATTGATCCTTTCTAAGAAACTGGTGCACGGTTACGACACCGTGCCCATCCCAGTACGGGTGGCTCTAGTTCCAATCTTTTTCCTTCCGCACCTCTTTGGATATCACCCGTACGACGGTTTATATCGTGGTGGCGTGTTCGCTAGTTTCATTCGGAAATCGGCCCCGGAAGGACACCGCGAAATCGAGAACTTCCGAATACCTTTCGCGGCCATCGCATCGAACATCCTTGATGGCAAAGCTTATCCTATTAAGGAAGGGTGTATCGGAAAGGCGCTTCAAGCCAGCTCGGCTATCCCTTTTCTGCGACGACCGGTGGATATCGGTGACAAGTTATTTATTGATGGTGGCATCGTCTTGAATCTACCGGTTGAAGAGACCCGTAATCTTGGAGCTGATTTTGTCATCGCTGTTGATGTTGATGACGATCTGGTAAATATGCAAAAGAAAGACTTCCGCAAGATTGGCAGTGTTGCCACGCGAGCCTTGAATATGCACCTTTCCACCATCGATGCAGTACAGCTGCAGAAGGCAGACTTTGTAATTCATCCCGACGTAACGGGCATCGATCTATTGTCCAGAAAACTTAAGGACGCGCGAAAAGCAATCAAGTCAGGCGAAAACGAGACGGACAAACTGCTAGCCGCCCTTAAAAAGAAGATAGAAGAACAACAGGTATCCATAGCTGACAAACACGCTGATAAAGCAACAGTGAAAGGTGAGCAAATCCAAAATGACTGACCAGGATATCCACAAGGACGAGGCTATTTCGCAAATCACCGGCTCTGTTGATGAAGCTGATCGAGCTACAGACGAGAACGAAGATCCTGACCGCGAACTGAGCTACGAAGAGATCCAGGGTAAGTGGTATCGCGAAGTCTATCAGGGTGACAAGGTCCCACAGCTGACATTGCGAGCTGTGATCATGGGCGGCATATTGGGTTCGCTGATGTCTGTTTCGAACCTGTATACGACTATCAAGCTGGGTTGGGCATTCGGCGTAGCAATTACGGCTTGCGTTCTTTCATTTGTGATCTGGCGCGGTTTCCGGCTAGTGATACCAGGACTTTCGCAAATGACAATTCTCGAAAACAATTGCATGCAATCAACGGCATCTGCTGCAGGATATTCGACAGGTACCACAATCGCCACTGCATTTGGTGCCTACCTTCTGATTACAGGCAAACAAATCGGATGGGAAATCGTTTCTATCTGGACACTGGTGACAGCACTGGTAGGCGTGCTTCTAGCTGTGCCCATGAAGCGCCAGATGATCAATAAAGAGCAGTTGAAATTTCCGAGCGGATTAGCTGCAGCGGAAACACTAAAAAGTTTGTATGGCGGATCGAAGGAAGCAGTCTATCAAGCTTATTCACTTGTCGGCGCGTTAGTAGTGGGTGCAGTCACGGGGATCGCGAGCAAAGGCGAATGGGCATGGCAGAAGGCAATCGGCTTTAAGCTTCCGGAGCTGATTCCGTTCACCTTTCAAGTCGGCGGAATGAGCATGGCAAATTTCCGCGGCTTCGGATACGAACCGAGCTTGCTGCTCATGGCAGCAGGAATGATCGTCGGGATGCGCGTCTCACTTTCCATGCTCCTCGGCGCTTGCATTCTCTATATGGGCTTCGGTCCATGGTTGGTTAACAACGGAATTATCCCAAATGGAAACAAGATTATTTCCGGATGGGCGCTCTGGACAGGCAGCGGCATTCTTGTTGCCTCGGGATTGACGGCGTTCGCACTGCAATGGAAAACAATTGTCCGCACCTTCAGCTCAGTCGGTAAATTGAAGAGCGATGGCACGGTGGATAACACCGCCGCTGATATGGAATCAGTCGAAGTGCCTACAAAATGGTTTCTCATTGGAATGGTACCACTCACCATTATTTTGGCCATTCTCGAATACGTGGCATTCAATATTTCTATCCCGCTCGGTATTTTCTCAGTTGTGATGTCCTTCTTCTTGGCGCTTGTCGCAAGCCGTTCAACCGGGGAAACGGACATTACACCAACTGGTGCTATGGGCAAGATCGCCCAGCTCACCTTCGCGTTTCTCAGTCCAAAAGACATCACTATTAACTTGATGGCAGCGAGCGTCACAGCAAATACGGCAATCGCGTCAGCTGACCTTTTAACTGATTTGAAGAGCGGCTACCTGCTGGGAGCAAACGCACGCAAGCAATTTTTCGCACAAGTCGTTGGCGTGTTCTTTGGTACGGCAGCGATTGTTCCAGCGTGGTATCTAATGATTCCGAACAAAGAAGTTCTCGAGTCTTACAACCCGCCCGCGACCAACCTGTACAAAGCAGTTGCTGAAGCACTTTCTAACGGTATTCAATCGCTCCCCATCAGCGCACAGTACGGACTGATCATTGGCATGGGTATCGGATGTGTGCTTGCCTGCCTCGATCATTTCTTTCCGAAATCGAAACGATTCACGCCATCGGCAATGGGATTGGGATTATCCTGGGTAATGTACTTCAATGCAGCGTTTGGATTTGCACTCGGCGCAATTCTGGCATGGACATGGAAGAAGATTCACTCAAAGTCTGCTGATAGCTATACAATCCCAGTAGCCTCGGGAGCCATAGCGGGTGAGTCGCTGGCTTGCGCTTTTATCGCTATCATGAATGCATTGGAAGCCTTGAAGGTCACAAAATAGTCTGTGGAACCCGGAACGGATAACAGCGGCGAGGACAGAGCTTAATGCTCCAAGTCGATGAGAAAAAAAAGGTCACAAAGTCTATCGGCGATCTGGGGCGCCGCGTAACAGCAGCTGATGTGGCGACAAAAACCGGACTGCCCGTGCTGGTGGTATCAGAGGCCCTGAATCAAATCGCGTCCGAAACAGGCGGGCATCTAGCCGTGAGCACCACTGGCGATGTAGTTTATTCGTTTGCCCCCGGATTTTCCAACACGTACCTGACGCGTGGGGTCGCTCGCTTTTTTGAAAGATTCTTGGAAGAGCTCTTCAAAATCCTCTACTACATGGTGAAGATTTCGTTCGGCATCATGCTTGTATTGTCGCTGGCTATTATCATCATTACGATCATGATCCTCTTCTTCTCGCAGAAGAGTTCTGGGAATCGAAGGAGTGACGACGAAGAATTCAGAATGAATTTCAACTTCTTCGATTACTTGATATTCCGCGATTTGCTCTATTACTTCACTTATCGCTCGCCCCACACAGTCGTGTACGACTACAACCGCCCCACGGTTCGCCGGCAGAGTAAATCAAACTTCCTGCTCAATTGCTTTTCATTCCTTTTCGGAGATGGAGACCCCAATGAAGGTCTTGATGAAAAACGGTGGCAGGTTATTGCAAAAGTCATCAAGCAACATAACAACGTAGTGACATCAGAACAGCTGGCGCCTTATCTGGGCACCGACCCAAAGAATGAAGATGCTGTTTTACCAGTGCTAGTGCGCTTTAATGGCAAGCCTGAAGTGACAGAAGCAGGTAACATCGTTTACACATTCCCATCTCTGGCAAGCACTGCAGGCGGTGCGCATACAGACATGGCGCCACCTTTCCTTAAAGAGTTCCCTTGGAAATTTACCGAGGTGGAGAGCGGGGGACTTGTTCCGGTTTACATCATCGCAGCTATAAACTTCGGTGGAGCCTGGTTTCTCTGGTTCCTATTGCATGCATCCTCCGCTCCGAATATTGCTCTCCTATACAACGCACTTGCAATTTATGGAACTCTATTTCTTGTGATCCCGCTTATCAGAAAGCTCTGGTTGAACGGCGAGAATAAGAAGATCGAAAAGCGAAATTCGCAACGGGCTAAATACGCCGAGGATTTGCGCTCACCCTCGCCAGAATTGAAGAAGAAAATCGCGGAATCGCGCGAATACAGAATGAGGGATCAACGCATCACGCAGGGAACAGTGGTGTATACAACTGAGAAAGAGTCACTAGAGCAAGAAGATGATCTGGAAAGACAATTCAAAGATGGAACATTCGACGCCAGTCCTTAGTGAAGCAAAGTTAGGCGTTTGGTATCACTCTGGGTACGCATGCCTCACCCAAATTCTAGGATGCCTGGCTAACGGCTGCTGCGTTGCAGCAAAGTTGGGTTCTTATATATTAGGCTGGAGTCGAATTCGCGCTCTTGCGTGGTGTCTTTCATGCGTTCTTTCGCGGCGGCCGCTTCATCCAGCATATCCGGGTGTTGTTCGCACCAGAGCGCTATAGCTTTCTGCACGTAATAGAGATTGTTGTACCGGTTGCGGACGTGTGTGAAAGTCCGGGCATAGTCATTTGTGGCAGCTTCCCATTCGCGAATGTATTTGATCGCGCCAGCTCTGCCCTCCAGCTGATAAATGACTTCCAACAAGCGCTCTTTGCCTTCAACGAATTGAACCGGCTCGTCATCCTTGGTCCATAGAGCGCGTGCCAATTCGAGATGGCGTCGAGCATTCTTCCAATCCTTCAACAAGTAGTAAGCAGCGCCCAAATTGTCTTGGATGCGCACCATAAAGCCCCTCACTTCAAGGGCCCTGTACACTTCCGGAATATCGAGGAGATAGAATCGCTCTTCATCCTCGTCGAATTCCCGATGTATTTTTTCTGCCCTCTTCAAATTTTCGATGGCCAGTTTGTAATCACCTTTCATCAACAGGTTGTCACCTATTTGAAGATAACATTGTGCGGCTTGTAGACACTTCTTCCCGCCCTTGTCTTTGCAAAACTCCAGAGCAGCCCGAAAATGCTCGATTGCCTCATCAAAGCGAGAAGCAGTTCGCAAGACTCTTCCATACCAAATTTGAATTGCATAAAGATCCTCTCCACGCTTTGACTCTGAAAGCAACGAATCCAACTCGTCGGTGAAGTGCGCAACCTCTGCAGCACGAATGGCATGTCCAGTGCGTGACCATGTCGTATAGTCGGTTGCGATCCTTATTATCCGAGCCTTTACCGATTTTGGTGTAGAAAGCGCGAGGCGGCGCTCATGAATCTTGCTGTCAGCCGATGCAAGGTTGTAGTCGTTTATCAGCCTGGATGTCTTTTGAGAATGTTCCAACCATGCAATTACGCCAAAGACAAGTATAATTACCGCTCCAGCAGCTGTACCTATGGCAATCCAAAGAGGGAAGGCAGACTCCTCTTTGGTCGGCTTACCAGTTTTGTCCACCCGACTACGCGCAGAAATTGCCTGATGCAAATACTCGGAAAAGACTTTAGCATCAGGTCTATCAAAAGGATTCTTTGCAAGAACCTGTTGAATCAATTGCTGAATCCGATCTTGAAAAATCTTACCAGCTCGAAGGTCAGGAAGTTCTGGGACTGATTCCGTCGTGTGTTTGTAAATGGTCTCCATCGCTGTTTCGCCGCGAAATGGCTGATTGCCCACAATACACTCATACAACACACATCCAGCAGAGTAAATATCAGATGCTGCACTTAGTGCTTTCCGCTCGCATTGCTCAGGACTCATATAGAAAGGCGTACCTTTAACGGCCGAGTCCAATCCGGCTGTTCGATATTCGCCAGTTTTTTCATCGAACTGACGCGCGATTCCAAAATCAAGAATCTTCACTGAGTCCTTTTCATCAACCATGATGTTCTCAGGTTTGATATCACGATGGAGCAACTGCGCGGTGTGCATGTACGAAAGTCCGTCCAGTAGCTGCTGGAAAATTACGTCTACGCGATCAAAATCGAGGCGACCGCTATTCAGCAAGGTGCGTAGCGTTCGTCCTTGCAAGAACTCATACACCAAATAGGATGCACCATTGCTCAGAGTCCCGACCTGAAGCAACTTTACGATTGAACGATGATTCAAATTTGCAATCAGGCGCGCTTCCTCCATAATCTCTGCGGTACGTTCTGATGCCGCTGAGTCAGCACGCAAGAGCTTGATTGCGACAAACTGATCGAGTGCCTGGTTGCGAGCTTTGTAAACGAGGCTAGTTCCTTCCGAAGAGATCATCTCAACGAATTCAAAACCAGGAGGAACTTGCTCCGGGACAACTACTTGCCCGGAGTGATTAGAAGGTAACTCGACTGCTTCTGCCAAGCGCTCGTCAGGACCCTGCAAGACCTAAACCTCAACCCAATCTATTTCTCTGTTCCCGGTTCAGACTTCGCTAATCCTGTTCCAAGCCAGTGGGGACCGCGATAGCGCTTCTGCTCGACAAATATGTACCAGAGAGCCAGAATCGTCAGAAGTGCAGCCATCGTTTTTCCAGCGAGAAAGTCATTCGCGATGCTGATCACAGAGCAAATGAAGATGGTCCACAGCACCGCGAGAAGATTGATTGTCTTGCTATACCCACCGAGATTCCAGGGTCCCTTAACTAACGGCGTAGTGTAATGCCCGCGCCAATGAAGAAAAACAGGAGTAGTGTAGGAGAAGTACAAACATATCGTACTGATGGATGTGACTACGGCATAGGCGCCGCTTACAAACGAAGCAAGAAAGACTGCAAAGAATGCGGAAAGACAAGTCGCCCAAATAGCTACAACCGGTACCTGGTGGTGGGTTTCGACTCGCTTCAAGTGCTCGGAAAACGGCATCCCGCCATCACGAGCGAAGGCATAAATTACTCTCGAACAACCAGTCACAGCGCCCAGTCCACAGAACCACATAGCGATAGCAGCCAGCACGGAAACTGCCTTCCCGGCAATCGGTCCAAGTGCCATGCTGAGGATAGCAACCACTGCCGGTATAGGGTTGCCACCAGCATCAGTGGCAGTGATAACTTTGTCAATATCGGGAATTGCCAGAGTCAATGCAATGAGCATGATGTAGCCAAATATGGCTGAAACAGAAACAGCAAGAACAATCCCCCAAGGTGCGGTCGTTCTGGCATCGACCGTCTCCTCAGATACACTCGCGCAAGAATCATAACCGGCAAGAGTCCACTGAGCTTGCAGAAGTCCCAATATGAAGGCACCCCAATAAGGTATTTTGTCTCCAGATTTATTGACCGCCATCAACAGGAACTCCGGTGATTGCTTTGGAGCAAAGATCAGAAGAGCACCGATGATGACTGCCAATCCAACAATATGAACTGTCACACTGAAATCGTTGAGAAAGGAAACCAGTTTGATTCCATATTGATTGATCAAGGCATGTGATACCAACAACGCTGAAAACAGCAGCATCAAATTTGTCGGGTTGGAATGAATTCCTAACATGGGCATCAAGAACTGCGCACATCCGTAGTCAATTGCAGCTAACGCAGTTACATATCCAACTATGACAAACCAAGCGGTGAACCATCCCCAAGCCTTGCCTCCCAATTCGCACGACCAGTGATAAGTCGCACCGGACGTTGGCAATGATGAAGCCAACTCAGCCATGCTCAAGGCGACGAACACAGTGAAAAACGTTACGATCGGCCAACCGAATGTCATCTCGGCTGGTCCGCCCATCTTGAGACCGTAATCGTAAAGTGTGATCGCTCCAGTTAGAACCGATACAACAGAGAAACCAATTGCGAAATTGGAGAAGCCGCCCATTGTTCGGAAAAGTTCTTGCGCATAACCAAGACGACTGAGTTCGGTGTCGTGCTCAGCAGCTGACGCACTTTTGTTTGAGAGAGCGACACCCTCCTTGAGCAAGTCCGAGCTTTCAACATCATTAGATTCGCCGTTCTTGTTATCCATTAATCGACTTCCAAATTTAGGCTTTCGAACGCTTCAGGCTTCGAGAATTTTGCTCGTTCAAGAACTTTTCAATCCGAAGCAGTGCCTGCTCAAGCTTATCCTGATCGACACAAAAACAAAAGCGAACCCAATCTCCGGTTCTTCCCCAGGCTCCAGGATTGGTGAGGACTTTCTCCTGTCTTGCAAGCTCGGCTGAGAGTTTTCCCATTTTTGCGAGAAGGAAGAGTGCGCCGCGTTTTGCATCAGGGAGTCCATCGTCGAGCTTGTACTTTTGCAGAATCAAAAGAAGACTTTCCCGATTTTTTCGCAGGCGCGACCGTACTTGTAGAAGGTATTGCTCGACCTCCCGCCTTTCGCTTTCGATGTCTATCAGCTGGTGTGGCGAACTATCAAGGAACACAGAATAAAGGCGATCCCATGCTCGTAATATAGCTTGAGGGATCGGACTCAAATAAGCACGCATATCGTCAGCCCAAGAACGATCAGGGCAGAGCATGAAACCACAACGCAGTCCGCCCGCAGCAAAAGCTTTAGCCAACCCGTCGGCAACAAAAACTTGTTTTCGAATGTCATCGGCACGTAAGTAGTACGCGAAACTGAGATCCGGCGGCGTCCACGTGCATGTCTGCGCGCCTTCTTCTTGGCGAAGAATTAGTCCCGTATCGCTTTCAGAACTTAGAGGCCGGCAGGATGCCGGCGCTACCGGGATCGAACCGAGCGGCAGACGCAAATCACTATCATGGGCAATGCATGGCGTCGCTCCCATCCTGGCATTATCGACATTTCCGTCTGCAGGGGCGACGCCATTCGTCGCTCCCATCCTGGCATTATCGACACTTCCGTCTGTAGGGGCGACGCCATGCGTCGTGCGTGAGAAGTGTGAATCGCTGTCAGATATAGGTGGGGAGACCGACGTTTTTATATTCGAGTCGTTCTCGGAGTGAGCAACGGTTTCGGCGTCCCATACATCACTGAGCAGAAAAAATATTTCGTCAGAACAAACAAAAATGCCGTGCTCTGCGCAATAGTTCGCGAGCGCCTCAAGATCACGAGCACTGAGAAAGAGCCCGCTTGGATTGGCTGGTTGGGCTAGCAATAAAAGATCTGGTTTACGCGATAGTGACGCCAAATGCTTAACCGTAACAGCGAAACCATTAGATTCGTCTGTCTCAATCAAGTCTATTTCGGCTCCATAATATTTTGCCATCGGAAAAATTGGACCATAAGTGCCATTCGCCAGCGCCACAACTGGTGCTCGTCCCAAGCGATCGCGCAAGACTTGCAGCAATGTTCCAAACAGCGGAAAACTTCCTTGACCCAACACAATAGATCGAGGGTCTACCTCAATTTTTCGCGTGTACTTTAGATAGGCTGCCACTCGATGTTGGACTATGGACGAGAGATCTTCAGAGCTATTCTCGAGGAAGCCTTTTACCAAGCCCTTAAGCAGTAGATCAGGAACATCTTCCTCGAACTCACCATAATCAAGCCTAATCAAGCCAGCGCTTTCCAAACTAATCGGCTTGGGATCAAAAACGGGATCCGCTGCAATTTTCTTGAATGGCTCTGAAAGACTTAACCCGGAGATATCCTTGGGATTCAGTTGCAACGCACCGCTTTCAGCAAACGGAAAGGACAACAACTCGTCAAACAACCACTCGTAATACAGTTGAATGATGTACGAAATCCGCGAGTAGCTCAGTTCCGCACAGTACTCTAACCCATCCACCCATTCTTTCGGAGCATTGATTAGAAAACTGAGTTCGAAGTCAGGGCATACCGTGTTTTTGATTAGGCCATACAAGAAGATTAAGTTCGGCGGCGCTTGTTTATGTGCTAACAAACGCATCAGCAAGTTGGATTGAAGCTGTGATCCAATGTCGAAGTTCTCAGAATCATCAACGAGATACCAACGCTCGGGATGAGCATGTGCATGTTCGATTAAAGTATCTAAGACTAGAGGAGAGAGCTGGTTAAGCTGCTGCGGCGAAAAAACGGAGATTCTTGGTTGAAAAACCGCGTCGAGTTCCAACAACTCATCGAGGTCGTTGTTACCCTGAATGATTTCCAGCCCCTGCTGGCTGAGCACTCGCCCATAAAGTTCTTCCAGTGACGATGATAGCAAAACTTTGTCACTGGGGCGCGATACCATTTTTAGTATCATCGCCAACAGCTGCTGCCGTTCTGCCCCAACGAATAAATCTTCCGGATGAACCGGGTAGTGACAATAGAGAGCCAGGAAGCGCGCCAACTTTTCGCGAAAAGAATGATCACCTTTTTCATGCGGATAAGGAATTCTTTTCTGAATCAGAAGTTCGGAACTCAATCGCTCCAGGAAACTCATCTGCTCGTCGCTCGCTCGCGAGAAGTCCAGTTCCTTTCGCAGTGAGTCGAGTCGAAGCTTATGCAGATTGCGTACAAAAGCTAAAGTAGGCTTCTCGAACTGCGTTTCAGCTTGATAGACAAGCAAGTCGTGAAAAATCTTCCTGCCGAGCTGCTGCAAGCCAACTGCAGTAGCTGCCGGGATTGATTGGCGCGATGTAGGCGAGGAGAAGAAGTGGAACTTGATACCATAGGCCTTCTCAAGTTGAACAAGCTGAATCAAATCAGTATCGTCGGCTTGTTGGATACGCCGCACCCAGGCAAGATTGGGCTTATATCCCCTTCTACGGAACACTTCCTCGATGGCTTGTTGTCCAGGACGTCCGCCAAGAATGAACAGAAGCTGTCCGTTTGGGTTCAAGCAAAGTTGTGCTTCTTCAAGTGCGCGCGCTATCAACGGAAGCCCAAAACGATCCTCCAAAATCCCCTGATTAAAACAGTAGTTGCTGAGGTCATAAAGATCTTCATAAGAGAGATCATCGCCCTGCTCTGCTTTCTCTGGAACCGGATGCAGAACCTGCGGAATGCAGCCGATGATGCGATCGAAACGCATCGCTTGAGCAAGCGGGAAGCCCAAGAGATCCGAAACTTCCGCATGAAATGCTTGGGCAATGGGTATTCCAGCGGGAGACAGAATCACGCTGCCATCTGATTTGGTGCCATTCAACCATTTGTTCAAATTGGCCAGTAAGACGGCAATCGGATTAATGTCCAAGCCCAGAACCTTGATCGCGGCGGTTCTCTTTAGCAACAAAAGCGATATCCATCCCGACCCTGTGCCGAGTTCGACCACCGTTTTGCTTGAGAAAGACTCGCTGCTTTTCAGAATGCCTTCAGCAAATGTCCGCCCCCAGAATTCTGGAGAGAATACGGCAGAGTTCAGCAATACTTTGATTGGCTCATCAATCCCCGGCACTCTCAGGGTTTTGATGAATAAGTTGCGCCGCTTAGCGAATTCGCCAGGCTCGTGTTCCTCTTTCTCCAGCAGCAGAGCTAGCTTATGAAGGCTGGCTAGGGCAGCTTTATTGGAGGAAGACTCATCCAAACTGCGCAGAAGCTCATGCAAAAGCTTTGTCGTTTGATGAGAATCTGCCGATTGAAAAATGAGATCAGCAATATCGGAGGTCGATTCGCCCATGATTGTCCGTTCTGAAAGATGCTAAGACACTCAAGACTGAGTGATAAAACACTGCAACAGTTTACCCTAATCGTGCTCCTGAAATTGAACTAATCGCCATATGCATATCTTGAGTACATCCAAAACCATTTCAGACTTTGAACTTTGACGAACGAATGTGCCGAAATGTGAAGGCTATATGGCACATTAAAAAATCATACACAGGAGCGAAACGCCTTGAAACATAAGGCTTGCTGAACGCAAAGTCAAATATGTCGCAGTCTCATTAGTAAAAACCGCCAATGCAACTTGGAACTCCATACCTATCATACGGCTTAGCGTGGCGGTAGGGTCAACCACTACGCGTTCTCGGCCACGGACAGTTCACTAGCCCCCATATGTGATACCATGCCAGCGCCCGAGAAAATGTTCGAAAACATTATCAGCACTTCGTTGAGAGAATATCCAACCGATGAAAAAGATACAACGCATATCCAAGACACCCGCTCCTAGATTTGTGTCGATACTCAGCTCGCTGTCTTTTCTGGTGTCGTCATTTGTGACACCGCTCTCAGCTTTCGCAGACGTCGATCCCACTGCGGCAAGCAACTCGCCAAGCGGTGCCACGAACAATGGCACGACAACCGTTTTGAATGCAACACCCGGTTCCGGACTCGATGTATCACATGGCAATGTTCTCATTATTGACTTCGGTAGCGGTTCGCTGAATACCACTCTCAACGAAGGCATGAATTCCAGCACGCTGAATATAACCGGCGGCTCTATCAATAATAATGGCACCATCTACCTGCTATCCAGCAACCCGAACGTTCAGACCGGCATCCTGAATCTAGCTGGAGCTAACGTCAGCAACTATTCTTTGATTTCATCGAGCGTTCCTCTCTCTGTTCTAAATTCGCTCAACTTGACCAATACTGTCAGCAACTTCAATTTCAGTTTCACGAACGTAAATAACTTCCTGAATGCATCTGGTGCCACAATCAACAGTGCTGGAAGTCTAGCGATAAATGCTACGAACATAACTAACCAGGGTTCGTTTACTGCACAGAACCTGAACCTGACAGCGTCAAACATAATCAACAATTCTGGCATCATGCAAGCTGCTCAAACCGCAGCGATGACTGCAGCGCAAATCGTTAACAGCGGCAGCATCATATCCAACGCAGGCAATATCAATGCTGTAACCGCTGCTCTTCAGAATTCAAACATCATGCAAGCGCTGAATGGAAGTGTCAGCATTCGCAATACAGTCGGGAACACACTGAACGTAAACAACACTCTGGGCAGCATTATTGGACGAGACCAGGTTCTATTTGAAACACTCGGCACGGTATTTGACTCATCAGGCACAGTCCTCGAAAAAGCAAACATCGAATTGAATGGTGGCATAATCCAAGCTAACGCAATCGAGTTTGTCAGCCCTTCTGGTATGGTGAAAGCTGATGTTGACGCTCTCAATGGCGATGTTGGTGTGAGCGCCGGCGATTTAAGTGTCGCAGTGCAAAATGGCAGCCTGAACATTTCCAGAATGGATTTGACTGGCGATCCAACGTTCATGGTAAATGGTGATCTCAACTTCGGCATCTGGCCATTCACAGGAACAACAATTTTCACAGTATTGACGCCCGTGTTCAACACTAAAGGCGGAGTATTCGTAGCTTATGCTACAGGCGATATCTATTCAAAAGGAATTTTGGATTCAACAGTCGGCTCTCAGGTAAAAACCGAAGGCGGATTGGTTGACTTACGCGCGGGCTACAACTGGAAGAACAATTCCGTATCCAGCTCCGGCGGAAGCATCAAGCTGGGTCACATCAGCTTTGACACAGCCGGAGGTACATTCAATGCCTCCGCATCAGCTGGCAAGAATTCATCCGGCTCAATTTCCTTGGGCAACATCAGCACTGTCCCAACTGGCGCCGGTCTCAACGGAGCTAACGTCACTATCGCAGCTGATGGCTCAATCACGACTGGAAACATAAACGCAAGTGGTTCGGCAGGCAACTCATCTAAAACGACAGGCGGCGCCGGCGGCACGATCACTATATATACAAATTCACTGAACGGGTTCAACAACATTCGCACCGGCAACCTGATTTCGCTTGGTGGCAATGGCGCTGACGGATATGCCGGTAAAGGCGGAATCGGTGGAACGATCACGGTCAGCAATCTGGGCAGCGGAAACGTGCTGGTCGGACTCGTCAATGCCGGCGGTGGTGTTGGTGGCTCGGGAATCACCGGCAAGGTAGGCAATGCGGGAAGCGATGGCAAGAGTGGTGGAAAAGGTGCCGATGGGGTCAACTCAGGTAAGGCAGGAAGCGCAGGAACAAATGCCTTCCTGCCAGGTTCCGATGGCGGCGCCGGGCAAAACGGGATCGGTACGGGCGCTAACGGCGGCAACGGCGGCATGGGGGCAAACGGCGCTGATGGCGTAGAGGGCGGCAATAACGGTCAAGGAAAAGGCAATGGTGGACCAGGCCGCGACGCTGGCAATGGCGGTAATGGCGGTGCTGGTGGCAATGGATCAACAGGCGCAAATGGTTCCAGTGGTGGCGATGGAACGAACGGCAGCAGCGGTGGTACAGGTGGTGTTGGTGGAACCGGTGGCGCTGGTGGCAATGCTGGTTCGATAACAATCCGAACGAAGAACGGCAACGTTGAGGCTCTCGCACTACTCGCTGATGGCGGGGCCGGTGGCGCTGGTGGAATTGGCGGCGTTGGTGGTAGTGGCGGAAATGGCGGCAACGGCGGAGCCGGCGGTGCTGGAGCACGCGGAGGCAATGGTGGTAACGGCGGTAACGGTGGTAATGGCGGAGCCGGTGAAACTGGCGGACCAGGCAACTCCGAAAACGCCCCAGGCTATAAAGGCGGCAATGGTGGTAATGCTGGAAACGGCGGCATTGGTGGTAACGCAGGTAATGGCGGGGCCGGAGGCAAAGGCGGAAAAGCGGGTAGCGGAGGCGCTGGTGGCACCGGCGGCGCAGGCGGTCTTGGTGGAGTTGGCGGTAGCGGCGGTGTAATTATTGTCGACGCCAAAGGCACGATCAAAGTCGAGGGCAACGTGTCTGCCAACGGCGGAGCGGGCGGACAGGTTGGCGCGGCTGGAGTAGGTGGCAAGGGCGGTTCAGCCGGTTTGGCTGGTTTAGGCGGCGCAGGCGGTTCAGCCGGAACACCTGGATACGGTGGGTTTGCAGGGGTGCCTGGTGCTGCTGGAAGCGGCGGTGATGACTGGGTGCCACCTGGATTGGGCGGTGAAGGTGGGAAAGGCGGCGATGGTGGCGCTGGTGGTGCCGGTTCCGGCGGAAAAGGCGGCGACGGCGGCGCTGGTTCCGGCGGAAAAGGCGGCGACGGCGGCGCTGGTTCTGGCGGAAAAGGCGGCGACGGCGGTGCTGGTACAGGTGGTACCGGTGGCACTGGTGGCACTGGTGGCACGGGTGGCACGGGTGGTGACGGAGGTGCTGGCGGCAAGGGCGGCACAACAGGCGACGGTGGTGCTGGCGGCAAAGGCGGCACAACAGGCGATGGTGGTGCTGGTGGTAAGGGTGGAAGCGCTGGCGAAGGTGGTGCTGGTGGCAAAGGTGGCACTGGTGGCGAAGGCGGCAGTGGCATAGGTGATGGTGGTGCAGGCGGAGAAGGCGGCACGAGCGGCGAAGGTGGCACGGGCGGTGAAGGCGGCAAGGGTGGCACGGGCGGTGAAGGCGGCAGCGGCGGCAAGGGTGGCGATGGTGGCATCGGCGAGAATGGCAAAGGCAACGGCAAAGGTCAAAGCGGACAACAAGGGCTAACAGGTAAAGATGGTAATCCAGGTCTGGTTGGTCTAATCGGCGCGACTGGCACTAAAGGAGCTGATGGCAATTCCGGATCTTCCGGGAAACCTGGGGTAAGCGGCTCCTATGGCGCGGGAGGACAAGCCGGCAGCATTCAACTAATCTCCACAAGCACTATTTGCGCTGACGACATCACCGCAATGGGTGGCGTAAGTGGCGCTGGCGCAGCCGCACAAGGATCAAAAGGTGGACCGGTCACAATCCAAGCTGGCGGGATGATAAGGGTAAGCAACATCAATACCACGGGAGCCCAGTTCGGAGGCGATGTAAATATCACCGGCAGCGGTGGCATGAACTTCGACACGATTAAGACAACTGCCACGCAAGGCAATGCGAAGGCAGGACATGTAACTATCACTCTCGGATGCGATGTTAACGGCAACAGCATCAATACGGAAGCAAAAGGAACAGATTCAGTTGGAGGCAACATCATCGTATCGACGAGCGGTGATGTCGATATAGAGGGCTACTCAACTCGGGGCGGAATCAGGACCGGCGATCTAAAGATCACCACGGGCGGTAGCATCACCTTCGGCAACATTGACTTGCAAGCATTGCAGTCCGGCGGTGATTCCGGCAACTTGCTATTGCATGCCGGCGGCAGCGTCCGAACAGGAGACATCCTGACCGCAGGCAAATCAGCAACAAAGGGAAGCGGCGGCGACGCTGGCTACGTAGATCTTTACGCTGGTGGTAGATACGGCATCAGCACCGGCAACATAAATACATCCGGTGGCTCTGGTGCAAATGCACTCGGCTCTGGTGGCAATGGAGCTGATGCAGCTAATGTAACTTTAGTTGCAGCGCGAGGCTCTATCGACGTCGGTTCGATTACAGCCAACGGTGGTGGCGCAGGAACGGGCTTTGTCAGCGGAGGAAACGGCGGAGCTGGCGGACGCATCACACTTGACGCAAGATACAGCATCGAAGCTTGCGACATAAGTTCAATTGGAGCAAATGGCGGAGCATCAACTGGACTCGGCGGACGTGGCGGCGACGGCGGTTCCATCTCTGTACAATCGCGACGCTCTGGTCTTGAATTGGGCGACGTCCTGAGCAGCGGAGGCACCGGTGGTAATGGCAGTCTTCTTGGCGGAAATGGCGGCAACGGTAGCTGTATTACGATCCTTGCAAAGGACAGCGTCAAGCTCGGCTCGACCATTTCAGCAGGCGGCAATGGCGGTAACGCCGGAGTAAGCTTGGGTGTTTCTGGAAACGGCGGTAATGCCGGCGCCATCAGAATAAACTCAGATGAAGGCAACATTCGCGTCTATGGCAATGTAGCCAGCATCGGCGGCAACGCAGGCGCGGCAAAGAGTGCGCTTGTAGGCTCAAACGGTGGTAGCAGCGGCGCCATTTGCATTGTTGCCGAAGATGGTTCCGTTAAGCTCTACAGCGATGTCATATCGCGAGGCGGTCATGGTTCCTCAGGAGCCCTGGTCGGCGGACTCGGTGCCGACTCCGATTCAATCTATATATATGGATCATGTGAGGTTGAAGTCGAAGGCAGCATCAATACCTCTGCCGGAAATGGTGGCTCAGGAGCGGCAGCCGCCCGCGGTGGAGACACCGGACAAGTTACGGTTAAATCAATCGGAAGCGTGCAAATCGGAGAAGACTGCGAAGGTGGAATTTTCGCCAGTGCCGGTAACGGCGGTGACGGAGCACTTGCAGGACGTGGTGGCGACACGGGTAGAATCTCCGTGGAAAGCCGTCGCGCAGACGTAAGAGTCAACCAGATCGGCGCAAGCGCCGGAAACGGCGGCAGCGGATTGGCATCGGGCCGCGGTGGTGATACTGGCAGAATTTCCGTATCCAGCGATCGTGGTGACGTAAGACTCAAAGAAGTCAACACAACGGCAGGTAACGGCGGAAGCGGAGCGCTTTCCGGGCGCGGTGGCGATACTGGCAGAGTCTCCATATCGAGCGAGCGCGGCGACATCAGAGTAAACCAACTCAACACAACAGCAGGTAACGGCGGAAGCGGAGCGCTTTCCGGTCGCGGTGGCGACACTGGCAGCGTCTCTATATCGAGCGAGCGCGGCGACATCAGAGTAAACCAACTCAACACGACAGCAGGTAATGGCGGTAGCGGAGCGCTTGCAGGACGTGGCGGCGATACCGGCAGAGTCTCAATTTCAACCGGCACTGGTAATATCAGCCTCCGCGGAGTGAGCTCTACAGCCGGCGCCGGCGGCTCAGGAGCAGTTGCCGGACATGGCGGCGATACTGGCAGTTTCTCGGCTACGAGTTGCTCTGGCGACGTCAGCTTAAATGGTCGAATTTCATCAAGCGGCGGCGACGGTGGCAACGGCTTAGTGAACGGTGGACGTGGCGGAAACAGCGGCAGCATCTCGCTGACGACAGGTCGAGGCAATGTTTCTGTGAGCGGACGAATCAGTAGCAACGGCGGCAATGGCGGCAATGGAGTTGCGCTGGGTGGACGCGGTGGTAGCGGCGCTAATGTCACACTCTCGTCCGGTCGCGGTGAAGTAGAGAACTGCGCATACATCAGCACCAATGGTGGTGATGGCGGCAACGGCGTGCTCGGCGGTAGCGGTGGAGAAGGTGGTCGAATTACACTCAGTTCCACAAGCGGCTCCGTATACAACGGCGGACGCCTTAACTCCAGAGGCGGCGATGGTGGCAACGGTCTCTTCGGCGGCGGTGGTGGTAACGGCGGAAGCATAGTATTGAGCGCCGATTGCTCCTTGACCAATCGCGGCAGCATCGCCACCAGAGGTGGTGACGGCGGCAATGGTCTCAAAATCGGCGGCAGCGGCGGTAGCGGTGGTCGAATCAAGCTGAGTTCGGACGCTAGCCTCTCCAACCGTAGCACGCTTAAATCAATTGGCGGAAATGGTGGCAATGGTCTCTTCGTCGGAGGACGCGGAGGAAGCGGCGGTCGCATCACATTGGACGCCGGACGCACACTGACGAACCGAGGCGATATCTATTCCAAGGGCGGTAATGGTGGCAACGGACTCTTCCTTGGCGGCAAGGGTGGTGCTGGCGGCGCCATCAAGCTCTCAGCCAGAAGCCTGGAAAACTGCGGTGATCTGACCAGCAAAGGCGGCAAAGGCGGCAGCGGACTATTTGCTGGATCGGGCGGTAATGGTGGCAGCATCAAACTGAGTGCACGCAGCCTGAGAAACTACGGTGACTTGCTCTCAGCTGGCGGCAATGGCGGCCGTGGCGTGTTCGGTGGTCGCGGCGGCAATGGCGGTGCCATCACGCTGAAAGCATCCAACCTGAGAAATTATGGCGACATCAGCTCCAGCGGCGGCAATGGTGGTCGTGGTATCTTCGGCGGTCGCGGCGGCAACGGCGGTAACGTCAAGTTAGTTGCAAGCTGTTACTTGTCAAACTACGCAGATATTAATTCCAATGGTGGCAATGGCGGTCGAGGATTCGTTCGCGGCGGCAACGGTGGCAACGGCGGCACAGTCAAACTCAAGAGCAGCGGCAGTCTTTATAGTTCCGGTAACATCGGCAGCTATGGTGGCAATGGCGGCTCAGGCCTATTCAAGGGCGGCAACGGCGGTAATGGCGGCAATGTTATCGTTAAAGCCATTGGCGACATCAAAGTTTATGGTAGCCTTCAGAGCTTCGGTGGTGACGGCGGTTGTGGCATCTACGCTGCAGGAAATGGCGGCAATGGTGGCAGCATCAAACTATCTTCCAAACGTGGTGGCATTAGATTCGAAGCACCGATCGGCTCTAAAGGCGGAGACGGTGGAACGTCGAGCAATGGACGTGGAGGCGCAGGTGGTGATGCAGGCAACATTAGCATCACTGCTCGCGACACGATCTTTAATCGCAATGAAACCAGTATCTATGCCCTCGGCGGCATGCCTGGTTATAGAGGCAGGGAAGCAAGCGGACTTGGTGGCAACGGCGGCAACGTCAGCATAAGCAGCACGCGCGGTTCCATTAAGTTGAATGAGTGCACGAACATATCAACCAATGGTTTTGGCGAGGGACGCTCGGCTGGAAACATCACTCTTAATGCGCGACACAACATACGCGTAGGCAACCTTGATGCATCCGGTCGCTTGAGCGCAAATGGTGGAAACATCACAACATTCAGCCGCAACTTGCAAGCTGGATGCGGTGCATGCAATTCGGTAACGATGGACACATCCAGCTACCTTACTGTTGATCGCTCAGGTTTCTGGGAGTACGTCCCTGGTGAGTACAAAGGTGAAGGCGAGTACGAAGGTGAAGGCGAAGGCACTTGGAGATACAATCCGCTCGGCAGATATGGTGGCGGAAATGCTGGAAGCATCAAAATCACAAGCTCATCGAACCGTACCTTGCAAATCGGCGGCAACGAAGGCAGGAACGGCACTGCCGGAATGCTGCTGGCTAATGGATTGAACGGCGGCAGGATTGAGCTTCTCAATCGCGGTGGACAGCACGTATCCGCATGCTGCGGAATCTATGCGAACGGCACGGATGGTGAAGGCGGACGAATTCTATTCACAACTAACAAGCCCGGCACCCAGAAATTGAACACAGTTATTGACGGGACCGTTCAAGCAACAAACAACAGCAATACATCTGGACGGATCGGCTTCCACTCAGGGCCGAATCTCGATCTAAATATCTCTGGCACGGGCAAACTCTTTGCTGGTGAGTGGGTATCAGTTGGCAACTTGAACTTGCAAACACTAGATCTGGCAAGTGCGAATGCTGGTTATCTAAACCCATACCCATTCGCCCTTCTGATTGTGCATGGCGCATTCAAGTGCAACGCTATAAACTGCTTGCCCGTCGCCGAAGTAAGCGCACTGGGTGTAAAGGTTCTCGAAAACAAGAACAACAACGCACAGAGCTTCCAATTCCCGGCTCTGTTCACAGGACTACCTCCAACCGACTTGACCCGTCGATCAATTCCAGTGCAAGAGAAGAGGGACGATTCGCCACGATACCTGGCCCAACGTCCAGAAGAACCAGGCTTCCAACATTGGATTACCTCACATGACGCGGGCGAGCCGCTCGGCTTCCTGGGCGATCCCGCAACAATGATGCTTGCTTCTCCAGGCAGTGTATTCGCCGTTACCGGCAAGCACACACTGACATTGAAAGACGGCTCACTAACAGTGTTCGCTGCTGATGTTCCAGTCACAGTGATCACGAAGATGGGACCAATTACCGTGCCACCAAATTCGGTTGCATCAGTAAATGCAAGCCGCTTTGGACAGGTTGTAATTTCATCCTTGTCGGGCAAGCCAGCTTCTATGAATGTCAGCCACAGTGGTCAAACCGCCCCCCTGCAAATTGCTCTTGGACAACAAATCACATTATCCGACAATAAAGTAGCGTCGCTTGGCACGTCAGATTTCGTGATACCGCCAAATGCTCAATCAGGTCCGGTCCCCGGATTGCTGATGAACAGCCACACATCCGATGTGTTTAACTCGGCTGCAGGTGATGGATTAGACGCAGCGGAGAAAAATCGCATGACCCCGCAGATGTTAGGCGCATTCCACAATTTGATGAACCAGCTGCTTAACAACACCGGCAACGGCACACCAAAAGCCGATGCGGGAGTTGAAATCACAGCACCACGCGCCTACCGTGCATCCAGCGATTCGCGTTACTTCATCCCTGTTGCGATGAATGATCCAGTCAAACTAAGCTCGACAGCACCGCAAGTTCTCAATACAGCATCCGACAAGTTCGTTTGCAAATACCTGAGTGGAACGCGCGTGAAAGTAGAGAACGAGGGTCACATTGCACTGAGAAGCGGCGAAATACTCGTCAACACAATCGCAGCAACTACTATTCAAGCTGGACGTTGTGTAATCGAAGCTCGCAAAGGTTCGATACTCGTTGTATCGGTGAAGGGCGATTGCGTTAAAGTGCGCAATATCTTCGAACCATCCCTATCGTCGGTCAAGCTTCACGTCGGTGGACGTAATCAAACCTTGATGGCTGGACAAGAAGCGGTGATTGCCGCAAGCAGTGCCGAAGTCGTTCGCGAAATGCATGCCGACCTACTGGGACGAAGAAAGATGCACTCTGTTGATTTTGAGAAAGAAAAATTCTCAATGACAACGGCTGAGTACTCAATCGGTGCTTTGATGCAAACAAGCAACCTGCTCAAACAAATGTACCTGAGTCAGAACAAACTCGATAAGCTCATCATCGGTAATATGATGAAGATGCACGCGTGCTTGAATCAGGTAACAGCCGGACACGGTATATTCCAGCAAGTCGCTTCCAGCGGAAAGTTGTACTAGTCCTGGAAACGATTTCTTGTGTATCGTTTCGCCACTGGCGTTGTAAAAACGTCAGTGTAGGCCCCGGGCTGACTAATTGTGCTGGAGCTGCGGGACCTCAAATAGACTCTATTGAAGATCCCATTGCAAAGAATCCACAAACGTCGCGTTTAGCGAACGATTAGCACCGAACATGGTGCCTCACGAACAAGTTTCTCCGCGGTTGTACCGATTAGCACGCCCCACAAGCTTGAGTGCCCCGTGTCTCCCGTTATGAGTAAATCAATAAGATTCTTCTTGGCATAGTCGGCAAGAGCGTGCGCTGAATTGCCTTTGACAATAGCCACTACAACTTCCAACCCGGCGTCCTCAGCAATCAGACGTGCTTTTACTTGAGCCGTTTCCAGTCGTTCTTTAGATGTTTTTTCTGCCGCTAACACTTCGCTAGCGCTGTACGAAGCTTCAATAGCTTCTTGAATTGAAACTATGTGTAATGGCGAATTTTTATTTTTTGCCAGATGCACAGCTTCTTGAAAGGCTTTCCAAGACCGTTCTGAATCATCAAGCCCGACAGCTATTTGATATTTTTTTGTTTCCATGTTCATGGGAAGATTCTACACCTGCTGCAAATGTTTTGATCACTGATAATCCATTTTTGTTTCCATCAATCGGATAGCTTCCAAAGCTTGCTCAAAACGATCGAACGAATTCGCCATATCAATCTTTGCGCCCGAATCTACAAGTATTTGCGAGATTGTTTTTTTCATACCAACAAAGAGGATCTTAGCTCCAGCAGCTTGCCATTTTTCAATTGCATGCTCTAAAGCAAACGCGCCGGTTTGATCAATCAGTGGAACGTTTGAGAATCGAAGAATTATGTAGCGTGGATTACTACTCACTTTATCGATTGCATCCGTCAAATTTTTGGCTTCACCAAAAAAGAGTGGTCCATTCAGTTCATAACAAAATGTGTTTTTTCTGACTGTCTCAGGCACATCTTCCGTTAACTCATTCAGCTCTTGCAGTGTTTCTAGCTCTGCCATTGCAGATACTTTCGCGTCCGAAAGTTGTTTGACAAAGAGAACGGAAGCCAATGCTACACCGATTAACACTGCAACTATTAGGTCTACAAAAATGGTAAGAACAAGTACTGTCGCCATTACCAAGCTGTCGGACTTCGGTGCTTTTCGAAGGGATTTGAGAACCCTCCAATCCATAATACTTAATCCGACGGTGAACAAAATTGCAGCGAGCGCCGCCATCGGTATCGTAGATGCGATCCGTGCAAGGCAAATCAGAACAGCCAATAGAAATATTCCATGAAGCGCGCCCGAAAGCTGCGTTGTCCCCCCGGACTTTACATTGACCATCGATCTCATTGTGGCTCCGGCGCCCGGAAGTCCCCCGATTAGTCCTGCAGCCATATTTCCGATGCCCTGCCCAATCAGCTCTTGATCGCTATCATGTTTTTGACCAGTGACCTTGTCCATGACGAGTGATGTTAGCAATGAGTCTATTGCCCCAAGACATGCCAGAGTTAAGCCATTTTCGAAGACTATGTGGAGATCGGCCACTGAAATGTTTGGAAGCGACGGAATTGGTAAGGAGGAGGGAATCTCCCCAATAGTGGGTAGCTCGAACTTGAGCATGTTTGATAGAACCGTCATTGATATCAAAGCAATTAGTGATGCGGGCAGCCTTCGGGAAATCTTAGGAAGACCATAAATTATCATGATAGTCAGCACTGAAATGATTAGCGCCTGTTGGTTCAAATTTGGAATTATTTCAAATATCTTTTGAAGCGCAACAAGCACATTTCCAGAGCCGGACACGCCAAATAGAGGAGCTAGTTCAACAATTACTATGATTGAACCAATGCCAGTCATGAAACCGGAGATTACAGGATACGGTACGTATCCAATCAGGCCTCCTGCTTTTGCAAAGCCCAGGGCAATCTGGAGCAGACCTGCCACGATTACTGAGGCAAAGATCAACTCAGGTCTATTCGGGTTAGTGCTGGCCATAGTTGCCGCAACTACTGTCATGGGCCCAGTTGGTCCACTACATTGCCCTGGAGTACCACCGAAGAGCCCAGCTAGAATGCCGCACGCTATAGCACCATACAGCCCGGCTGCAGGACCCAAACCTGATGTCACCCCAAATGCGAGGCACAAAGGTAGCGCAACAATCGCCCCCATGAGACCGCCAGTAATATCGCCGGACAAGTTACTGAAGTACTTTTCTTTCAGTGAAATGTTTTTGCTGACGGACAAGGTTTGCTGTCACTCAGAATGAAATGTATTTTTTGCCTAATAAGTACGGAGGTTCTCTTGACTGGGGTCTAAGAGCTAATATCGATCGTAATGGAGACGAACGAATAAGAGCAAGAGAACCTCTCCAATCATTGTGCCCCTGCTAGCCTTCAAAATGCCTTCAGTGCCACTTGTCATTCCTCTGCCTCTGTGGTTCATGGAGTCCTTTAAGCATGCGAGGAAAGGGGAAAGACAACCCTCACAGTGGTTCCTTGTCCGCTCGGCGGGTTTTCAATTTCTATAACAGCCCCATGTGCCAACGCTACTTCCCGAACAATTGCCAACCCGAGACCACTGCCTTGCCCTTTCGTACCGTTTATCCTGTAGAATCTCTCGAATACTTTTTGTCTTTCAGGCTCAGGTATTCCAGGTCCATTATCTGTAACGGCAAAAATCAGGTTTGATTCATGCTTGTCCAACGTTATCGAAATCTTTCCTTCTTCTGGAGTATAGAGCATCGCATTCTCAATCAAATTGCTGACGAGATGTTGTAGACCAGTCGGATCTCCGTGCAAAATTGCCGGCCGATCAAGGGGCTCGAAATTAAGTTCAAGGTTTCGCCGCATCGACTCATGAGCATTTTCACTAAGCACCGCTTGCAGTAAATCATTCAGGTTTACTGGCGTGCTTGTCCTTATCATCGGTCGCTCCCCGATTTCCGTCCGTGCAAGAGCTGGTAATTGTGATACCATCCTGGTAGAGCGATCAATTCCGGAATCCAGCTCTTTTACAATATGCCGGAGTTCCTCTGCATCAATCATTTGAATTCCGATGCTCGAATATGTTTTGAGACCCGCCAATGGCGTCCGCAGTTGATGGGCTGCATTTGCGATAAAGCGTTGATGCGTTTTTATTGCTTCCTTTGACTGTTCAAGAAGTTGATTAATAGCCGTAACTAGTGGATAAACTTCAGCCGGCGTTTGCTCATCGGCAAGAGGACTTAAGTCGGAAGGAGAACGTTTTGCTAACTGCATTTGCAGTGATTTAAGGGGAGTCAAAATTTTGCTGACGCCATACCAGGCAGCAAAAAGTCCGACAATTACAAGTAAAGCTTGAGGAAAAAAAACACTTAGAAATATCTTGTCTTGAAATTGCTTTCGTCCGTTCATGGTCTGCGCAAACTGCACAATTGCATATTCTCCTTCCGAACCATCCACGGGAGTTTTTGTTTCGGTAAGCCTAACCCGTTCTCCCGAGATAGCTGTAGTGGAAATTTTCGCAGAATCGAGTTGCAGATCCGGGCTTGGCACCGGCAGACCATTATCGCCGGAGACCTTTCTTCCAGACGAATCTAAGACTCTATAAAAGAACTTCTCAGAATTGTCATTCTTCAAAATTGCCTGCGCTGCAGGCGGCAGATCAGCAACTATCTTTCCTGACCGCAATCTAACCCGTCCGGATATTGAGTCTGCTGAATTCAGCAAATTTCTATCGAACAGATCACTAGAGAATTGCGATATGAATGAATAGCTCAAGAGGCTGCTCGTACCAAGCAATACCAGTAAGATAGGCATGAATAAGCTAAACAACTGTTTTCTAATCGAAGCTCGCATCACTTTTCTTCTTCTAAAATGTAACCGAATCCACGCACCGTCGAGATTGATACATCTGATTTTTCAAGCTTCTTGCGCAGCCGATGGATAATTATTTCTACAGCGTTCTCAGTTGACTCGTCGGTCCAATCAGATACCTGCTCGATCAGGACTCTCTTGCTCACAACAGCACCACTTCTGGACATTAAACATTTCAAGATCGCTGATTCTTTTGGAGTGAGTTCTACCGTTTGGTTATTTAGAGTCAAACATCCGCTATTAGTATTCAGCTTCAAGGAACCAAACTCGAGTTCTAGCTGATTACGCCATTTGCTTTTTCGAAGAACCGCTCGCATTCGAGCTTCAAGCTCTCCGAAATCAAACGGTTTAATGAGGTAATCGTTGGCACCAAGGTCTAATCCATTGATTCTGTCTTCGACGCGATCACGCGCCGTTATAATGATCACCGGCAATTCAATACCTTTGCTTCGAATCTGCTCCAATGCATCAGTACCATCCAGACCTGGTAAGCCAAGATCCAATAAAACGATGTCAAAAGCGGAGAGCTGTATTGTGGGAAGGATTTGGTCACCATGGCGCACGGTTTCCACTGTATAGCTCTTCCTTTGAAGCGCAAGCACCAGTGCCGATGCCAAGTAATCATCATCTTCTGCCAATAGTACTTTCACTAGTGCTCACCTACAACGAGTATTGAGGCAGTAATACTACTCTCGAAAGAAAGTCGCAGCCGCTTATCCAACTCGCTCTAGATTAGCAGAATCTGCAATCATATTGGTCAAAGCCCACAAAGAGTGATAGTGGCTTTGTACTGTAGGTCTTGGTCGAAATGCGATCCAGTTTATGTCTGGCAGATCGTTTAGCCGCACAGCAGAGATGCCTGTAATTAGTTCAGGTAAGGACGTGATTGTTGCCAGCAATATTAGTCCAATCCAGCTTCTTCCTAAACCGGTTCTTTCGCTTATGTCATCGGCAATATGTGTTAGCTTGCTACCGGCGTAGAAGATGGCGCCGGCGCACAAAAAAAATTGAAGCCAGACATTCATTTTTGACGCTCATTCCCTTCTTTTTGGGATAAGTTAGATCAGCCACACCTTGCTTAGTCAGACTGTCACGGTGTGCAAGACTGCTGCGAAGCGATTCTGATAGCCTAATTTTTGAGAATACAAAAGCTCCCTACCGGAGACGATTCTGGTAGGGAGCATGCGGTGAAAAAAAATCATTGCTTTTTCTTTTTTCGGTTACTTGAAGTCTTGGGAGCTTCAGCCGGCGCCTCGTCCTTTTCGGGTTCGCTCGCTTCCGACGTTTCAGTTGTCGTCTCGGTGGTAACAGTTGTTGTTTGTTCTGAGCTGCCGGACTCATTCCCAGCGTTATCATTGGACGCTGTGTCAGCCTGCCCGCAGCCGGAAAGTCCAGTTATGATAGCTATACAGCTAATGATAACGAGATTCTTATAGCTCATTTCTTTTACCTTATTCGTTTCCCTAAGACACTTTGGCATTGATGTTAGTTATGCTTGCATTAATGAAGCGCACTTCTCCATGTCCTTTGCAAATATGAATCACTCGTCTTGCAAAAACCTTGCAAAATCACTTGAACTCTCGGCAGGAATGATTATTAATTTCAGAGTGTCAAAAGGCAAGCGCGCAAGTCGAGCGCATTGAAACCCTTGAGCCTGCGCCGCAAAAATATTGCACTAGCGTTTTTCTAACGCTTTTGTGCATTAGAAGATTTCACAGCAGCTGGTTCGCGCTCGCGATTCGACGATCTGAGCGCAAGCTTTTATGCTTGATTCGGGGTAGTCTTTAGACTTGATTCAGCCGACAGCAACAAATTGCCGATAAACCGGAACTGAAAATCGCCTTTGATCTAATTAGCGATTACTTCTTGTCCGCGCCTGGGCCGCCCGCCGGGCAGCCAGGTCCACCGGGTCCGCCATGGCGACGCATGCCTTTGTGCTTCCATTTCATCATGCGCATTCCAGCCATGCCGAAATCTGCTCGCTTGATGTAGTTGTGGCGAACTTCCTTGCGTTGTTCCGGGGTTAGCACCGCCAGTAGTGACATACGCTCATCCAAACGCATATTGGCCAAATCAGCTTTTGCTGAGTTGATCTTGTTCTGCAAAGACTGGGCTTTCGATTTGTCAAATTCTGGTTGCGTAAGCAAATCTCTCAAATTACGCTCGAGTGACATCACTTCTACAAACTTCGGTCCAGATTTATCTTGGAAGTCAGACTTGATCTGGTACATCTTTTCCAATTGCTCATCGGAAAAGGAACTATCGGTGAGCGCGCGAAGCAACATCACGTCACTGCCACCATGATGGAACGCAATCACATCCTCTGGACCGGCACCGTCACCGCCAGGTGGAGGCGGAAGAGGCATCGTAAATGGTATCGGCATGCCTGGTCCTGGCATCTCTCCTCCCATCCCTGGCATTCCCGGGAAGGGTGGTGGGGCATTCTCAATTGCAATATCAACGCTTTCCATAAGTTCAGTCTCGGGCCCTGGGGGCGGACCTTCCTGGGTGAAAGCAGGCATAAGCGTACCTACTCCAGCCATAAGCCCGAGCACAATGCCGTAGCGACTCAATTTTTTCATACGCAACCTCATGAGGAGAATAATTTCGGCCGTTTATCTTGTATGACGAAATCTGCAAGAAAAAAGTTCAAATGGACAGCCAAGTCGAACCTTAACTATTACTTACCCACTCCCGATTGCTTCTGCGCATCGGTTTCCGGTTTTTGCTTAAGGAGCTCTTCCAGGTTGCCACTGATTGAGACCAGTTTGTCATGAAGAGCCAGCGTATGCACCGACATTCCTATCTTGTCCCGCAAATAGGAGGCATTGGTGTAATTTGGGTCTGACTTAACCGCCTCTTTGAAATTCTTGATGGAGTTGGCTTCGTCCCCTTTAGAAAGGAAAGAGATCGCCAAACCATAAAAGTCTGCCGGGTTCGGGTTTTTGCTTTTCAGGATCGCCTTCTTAAAACTGGCGATTGCCTGGTCTACATTGCCGGAATCGAACTGGACGCACGCCAAAGTGTTTACGTACTCAGGCTCTTCCGGTTTTAATCTAAGAGCTTCCTTTACCTCAGCCAGAGCATCCTCAAGCTTGCCCATCCTATATAAGGTCCAGGCCAGACAGTTTCTAGCTTCGGCATCGTTTGGATCTGCTTGAATGGCGATGCGGTAGGCAGCAGCGGAACGCGCCAATTGTCCAGCTCTGTAAAAATCGTTGCCACGATTTATGCCCTCCCGAACACTTGCGTTCTTGCGGACGACAGCTTCATCCAGGCGAGACTGGCAGAAATTGCAATTTGGATCAATCGTTAAGGCTGTCACGAACTGAGAAATAGCGCCATCAACATCGCCTTCCTCGTCCAGAAGCAATGTCCCCAAGCGTGTGTGACCATCAACCGAATCAGGCGATTGCTTCAATCCCCGCCGATACTCAGCGATGGCAGCATCAACGTTTCCGGCCATCTCATATTGCATAGCCCGACCAAAATGGTAGTCACCTTCTGCCGCCAAACTTGAGCTTGGCAACACCGTGCAGATAGCAGCAAGAAGGAGAAGACTGCTTTTGATGGTCCGATTAAGGCTGGGCTTAAACTTGTTCATTCCTTAGTTTGCAGACGTTTTGGTCAGCGACGCTTGCTGAACCTTATTCTAGTGTATTGCGGACAATATAGGGGTGTTTTTTTAGAACTGCACAGCAAACTAAATCATCGCAAAGCGACACACAAGTCGTTGATCACTTTCGAATTGCCCGCACGTTCTGTCAATTTGCCATTGGCCATCAGCCCGTTCTCTTCAAGCCAGATCTCAAATTCAGGAGCAGGACGGCAGCCCATGAGTTCCCTCAGGGAAGCCACATCGTGATAGCTGCTGGATTGATAACTCAACATAACATCATCACCCATCGGCACGCCCATGAAATAGTTCACTCCAGATGCAACCAAAAGAACGGTTAGGTTTTCGAGATCGTTCTGATCGGCATCCATGTGGTTGGTATAGCAAGCATCAATGCCCATAGGCACCCCGAGGAGTTTGCCCATGAAGTGATCTTCCAATCCGGCCCGAATCATTTGACGACCGTCCGCAAGATACTCGGGGCCAATGAAGCCAACAACATCATTTACGAGGAAGGGCTTGAACCTTCGCGCAAATGCATAACAGCGAGCTTCGAGAGTAACTTGATCAGCATCATTATGTGAACGAGAAGACAACTCGCTGCCCTGACCTGTTTCAAAATACATGTAACTGCCGCCATCGACTTTGCATTTTTTGCTACCGAGATCATCAGCTTCTCTCAGCATGTCGAGCGTGATTCCGAAAGCAGAATTAGCTGTCTCCGAACCAGCAATGCTTTGGAAAATCAGTCCGGCTGGTGCACCATTTTCAATTGCTTTCATTTGCGTTGTGACGTGACTCAAGATGCAATTTTGCGTCGGCAAAGAAAGATGTTCAATAATCCTATCGGTGGCATGAAGTAAGCGTCCAACGGACTCCGCTGTATCACAAACAGGGTTGATACCGATAACAGCATCGCCTATGCCATAGGACAATCCTTCGAAAATCGAGGCGTTAATTCCAGCAATGGAATCACTTGGATGATTTGGTTGCAGGCGTGCCGCGAGAACGCCGGGCAGACCCAATGTCGTCTTCGCTTTTGATAGCACAACGGCCTTTTTCGCCGCCGTCATCAAATCAAGATTCGACATAATTTTGCAAACAGCAGCAGCCATTTCGCCGGTCAATCCATAGCGAACTTCTTCAATATCTTCGCTGTCCGTGTCTGCATCTAGCAGAAACTCGCGCAACTCGGCAACGCTCCAGTTCTTGATTTTGTCGAACGATTTCGGGTCGATTCCGTCATCGATGAATCGGGTAATTTCGTCTTTCTCGTACTCCAGAACGGGATTCTCGCGAAGCTCCTGTAAGGTCAACTCAGACAAAACTTGTTTGGCCGCCACTCGCTCGAGCTCAGTTTGGGCAGCGATTCCCGCTAAGACATCACCGGATTTCTTTTCATTGGCTTTCGCCAAAATCTCTTTGATCGAAGCAAAGGAAAACTTCTCGTTCCCTAGTGTCGTTGAAAGATTCATTGTGATTGACCTTGCTAGCCGCGCGCTTGTGACCGTCCTATTGTACCTTCCAATCTAACCATTCGCCATCCAGTCCCGCTGGAACGAAGCGACGGGAGCACAGACAGCGCACCGACACATGAGAAGTGGCTGCTATGTTAAGATCTCCTGCTACTAGTTTCATGCAACCGCCCGACACGAAAGAACAATGGATAGTAAAGAACTTAAAGAAATAAGCCCAGCACGGCTGGCCGTCGGGCGATCTGGTGCTCGTCCACTCACAAAAACAGTGCTCCAATTTAGAGCAGACCATGCAAGGGCACGCGATGCTGTTTACAGTGAACTTTCAGAAGAGTTCATTAGAAATCTTAGCGCAAAGGAAGGTAGCCAGACTTTGACTACGCTTTGCACAGACCGAACCGATTTCATTTTGAATCCGCCAAAAGGTAAAAAAGCAAGCGAAGCGGAACTAAAAAAATTGAACGGTCTAACTAAGAATGTGGATGTGCAAATAGTAGTCTCTGATGGACTTTCCGCCGCCGCTGTCGAAGCCAACATTCCAGACTTATTGCCAATCCTAAAAGATGGTCTTGAACTGGAGAATATCAGTTTCGGCGCCCCAGTAATTGTGCATTATGGCAGGGTTGCAATTGCAGATCAGATAGCTCATCACGTCAGTGCAAAGATAGCTTTGAATTTAATTGGCGAACGTCCTGGTCTGAGTTCTGCGACCAGCCTCAGCGCTTACATCACTTACAATCCTGGACCACACACCATTAGTTCGGATCGAACTGTAGTATCGAATATCCATGCAGCTGGCACGCCTCCACTAGAAGCTGGTGCTTACATCGTTCAACTTTGCAAGAAGATTCTCGATCGCAAAATGAGCGGAGTAAAACTGCAAAAGATAATTTGAATTGAAGGTCTGAGGAATTCGAAGTCTTTATTTGTCAGAACTGAAGTTTTTGTAGGCATTTCCCAAAGCCTGAAATTGACGGAGATGTAGGGGATCGCCATGTAGCGCCGCTTAAAAGAACCATTTCAACGACTGCGGCTTTGAAAAAATGCCGTAGAATAAAGAACGCTATGTGGCAAGATCGCTAATGCCTGCTCCGACCCGCATGAAAAGCATAGGAATAGATATTGGTACAACGACCACGCACCTGGTCGTTTCCGAACTGGTGTTGGCAAATATTTCAACGGAAAACCAGGTTCCCAGACTTCAGGTGGTGGAACGAAAGATTCTCTTCCAGAGCCGGATCCATTTGACGCCCTTAGATACAACGGGCGCTATCGACGCTTCTGCAGTTGCAGCTTTGGTGACGAGCGAGCTCGCCAGTGCGGACTTCTCAACTAGCGACATTCAAACAGGGGCGGTAATCATTACCGGAGAATCTGCAAAAAAACGCAATGCAAAGGAGCTCGCGAAGGAACTGGCCGATCAGACAGGCGATTTTGTGGTTGCCGCCGCTGGTCCGCATCTGGAGAGCCTTTTGTCAGGTAAAGGAGCTGGGGCAGCAGCCTACTCAAAGGACAATTCAAAAACCATTTGCAATATTGATATCGGAGGCGGCACTACTAACTTTTCTGTTTTCAAGAATGGTAGATGCATAGATCAGGCTTGTTTAGGCATCGGAGGAAGATTTATCCAGCTTGACGAAAACTTCCTTGTGAAATCGATGACAGACTCGGCAGAGGATTTCCTTGATGGCGTCGCAAAATTGAAGCTCGTTAAAGTGGGAAGGACCTTAGAGAAAGAAACTGCTCAGCTGTTTTGTAATCTCCTCTCCGAAGTAATCATGCACGCGTGCACAAGGAAGAAGACACCACAAATAGTGCAGCGGTTAATGCAAACGGATGCACTGAAGATAGAGTACGAAGTTGATGAATACTGGTTCTCGGGCGGAGTTGCCGATTGCATGATGGAGCCCCGAGAAGCCGACATTCCATATGGAGACATGGGCAACTTGCTGGCGCGGGCGTTGCTGCAAGCACTGGCAGAACGTGAACTGAGATACAAAATTTGCGCGGATGCCATTCGCGCCACTGTAATTGGAGCTGGCACGCACTCACTTCAAATAAGCGGCCATACAGTCACGGTGTGGGCCACGGCTGACTTGCCTTTGAAAAACGTTCGAATAATACGTCCTTTCGACGGTCTTTCAGCTCATGCGCCAGAAGCAGAAATCCGTCGACGCCTAGCTTCAGCGCTAGGCGTGACTAGCAATCAGGAGGATCAAAACAAAGTTGCGATAGTGATCGACGATCTATCGCATGCCAGCTACGAGATTTTGAACCGATGGGCGGCCGTTTTTGCCAGCGAGCATGCATCATGCAAGACCAATGAACCGTTGATTATCCTTTGTGAAATGGATGTCGGATTAGCTCTGGGACAATCGATTCGGAAAAACAACCCTAATATAAGACTAATCGTTTTGGATAATGTGGATCTCAGCTATGGGGATTACATCGACATTGGCACCCAGCTCGGAACAAACAGTTCCGTCCCAGTTGCTATCAAGACTTTGATCTTTAATAGCTAACATTTATTGGTCGGTCATCAGCTCACTGCGGCAAAAGTTAGCATGCATCCACGAAAGCAGACTAGCTCTTTGTCTCAGAGAAAATGTATGTGAGTTCCACAAGCTCAAACGGGTTACCCGCCGGATCAAGATATCTTGCCACTTTGCCGAACCCTTCATCATGAACAGGTTGGATACAACGAGCACCATTACTTAAGGCGAGACTGTCCATCTCTTCGATTGAATCTACATCAAAAGCAATAACGGCAGAGCCACCTCCGGCAATCTTATTATCAAAATTTTCGGGCGGATGAATCGCAAAATGAACAGTTCCGATGTCTGTCCCATAGTGCAAAACCAAATCGTCATGACTTTCTTCCTCGAACTTTAGTCCAAGAGTTTTCTCATAAAAACCGACCAGTGATTTTGGATCAGAGTTCAGAATAATGACACCGCAGATAGATTTGACAGCCATCTTATTTTCCTTGATTGGCGAAAAACGCGCAGAGCTAGCTTAATGCTGGAGGCTTAGCAAGTGCAGAATACAGCCAGTGTCCAAAATAATCCAGGACTTTCAAAGAGATCGAAGAATGACACTCTGAGACGATCTCAGTTCTAATACACAGCAACCAAAAATAATGTTACCTTGAAGGACATAGACGTAGAGATCCGGTTTCCAAGTGCATCTTACCAACTGAATGCCATTCACATTTGCCCACCCTGCGGCAGTTCTACCTCTGAAGAAATTCTGTCCACGCCTCAATATGCCGGCGTTAATCACTGGCAGCATTACGCCAGACCTTGGCTACTATATGCACAATTGGATGTGGAGTGTTTCCGGACACTCATTCCACGGCAGCTTGACATTCGACGTGCCTGCCGGGCTCATTTTACTTTCGATATTTTATCTGTCGATCAGGCCGATATCCCGGCTGCTACCTTATCCACACCGGGAAGCCTGCAACCAAATTTGTCCGGAAATTAAACTTCCATCGTTATCATCGCTGCTGCTTGCTTCATTTTCAATTCTGATTGGCGCCTGGACGCACATCATTTGGGATGGATTCACGCATGCAAACGGATGGTGCGTTCGCGAATTTGCGGCACTAACACCAACCGTGTTCACCCTATATGGTTACAACATAACGGTGTGGCAATGCTTACAGCAAGCCAGCTCTGTGTTGGGTCTTATCTTTCTAGCTTGGGCTTACAAGAATTATGCCTATGGCAAACGATTCCTTCGTCAACAGGACTATCTCGGAGCTCCAGCGCGCTTTGGCATCTTGTTGTCCACTGCAATACTACCTGCGGTTTACGCAGTAGCCACCACTGCCAAATCTGTTTTGCATGGCAATTTCAGTATGCATCAGCTCGATATCTTCAGCTTCAACGCGATCGTACTCTATGTGAGCATTCAACTTCCGTTATTAATTGCATCGGGCATTTTGATAAGCCTATATGAGTATGTAGCTTTGCACTTCGCCAAACCACAAAGAGCATCGAAGATTGCAACTGAAAAGAACTCAATGCCAGCATCATCGGTTCTTGCTTTACCAAAAGAGAGTGTGGCTCCATCGCTGCTCACATCTTCAGGCGTTGGAACAGCCGTGCGTCCAAGCACTGCTAACCTGAGCGCTTCAGGTAATCACGCGAATTGAGCCTGAACACTAAGCAAAAGTTCTACCTGGGAATCTTCATTGTCAGTGCCATTTTAATGGCATTACAGCTGCTTGAAGCAAGAATATTCTCAGTGACGACGTGGTATCACATCTCGTTCCTGGTTATCAGCATTGCAATGTTCGGGCTGACGATGGGAGCCCTGCATGTGCACCGAGGGAACGCTAAAATGCAGAAATCCCAGTATGCAACATTGATGGCTGAATCGTCGCAGTCATTTGGATTCAGCATGCTGTTGGCGCTCGCGGCACAGCTTTTGATTCCAATGGTCATTTTTGACAATGTGTTCTTCACATTATTGACCCTGCCTACAGTTTGCTACTTTGTAGTTTGGCCTTATTACCATGCAGGAATAGTTCTCAGCCTGGCAATAACCAGGTCACCGTATCCAGTGCCTTTCACTTATGGAATGGACCTGATCGGCGCAGCTGCAGGTTGCCTCCTCTCAATACTAATAATGAATGCAATCGACGCACCAAGCGGGGTAATATTGCTTTCCCTCCTGGCGGTGCTCACAAGCTTTTGCTTTGCCGAACCAAAGAAAAAGAGGTTCACCGAACTAAGCATCGTTTTGGCATTGCTTTTGATCAACTTGTTGGTTCCTTCCCGCATAATTTTTCCGCTTTGGATGAAATCAAAAAAAGTTATTCCAGCGGAACACCTTGTACTTGATCAGTGGAATGCAATTTCGCGGGTGACGGTCTACAAGGAACGCCGCAATTCGCTTCCCTACCTCTGGGGTCCTTCCAGCAAGGTTCCAAAAGACCTGAGAACTCCTTATTACGCGCTTCAGATCGATGGTTGTGCAGAGTCGCCGATTTATCAATACAAAAAAGGAATGAATCTCGACTTTCTGAATTACGATATCAGCACATTAGCATACGCGCTGCCTTCACTACATAGCGCCTGCATCATTGGTCTTGGTGGAGGGCGAGATGTGCTCAGCGCATATCACGGCGGTGTCAAGGAGATCACAGCTCTCGATATCAATAATGTGCAGATCGATCTGCTAAGCAAGAAAGAACCGTTTGTATCTTATGCAGGTCTACAAACGATTCCCAATTTGAATTTGATCAATAACGAGGCACGCAGCTGGATAACAAGCAATGGGGGCAACTTCGATATAATTCAGATGAGCCTGATCGACACATGGGCAGCGACTGGGGCGGGCGCTTTTGCCCTTTCCGAAAATGGGCTTTATACGCTCGAAGCATGGACGACCTTCCTTTCTCATTTAAATCCAAAAGGAGTATTGACCGTAAGCCGGTGGTATCTTCAAGACGCGCATAGCGAGACCGAGCGCCTGATGTCTTTAGCGACGGCAAGCCTTCTTAGAACCGGTGCAACAGATCCTGCTAAACACATTTTTCTTGCGAAATCGGATCATCTGGCGACACTCGTGCTTGCGCGAGATCCGTTTTCAAAAGAGCAACTGGATGCATTAGAGAGTCGTGTGAAGGAAGAAGATTTTACGATTCTACTTTCGCCGATTTCGACGACAGAGTCTACAGGAACAGCGCTGAGTGAGATTCTTCAAGCAAAGTCAGAGCAGCAGCTTTACCAGCGCCTTCACGAGCTAAATGACCGTGATCAGTACAAAGCATATGACCTTAGTCCAGCGACCGATGCTCGACCATTTTTTTTCAATCAAGTTCGTCTGACCTATCCGGACAAAGTTATGCAACTGGTTCTATCCAATACCGATAGTGCAATTATTGGACACGCCCGCGCCATTTTTCACCTGTACTTGATCATTGTCTTTTCAATAATCATGGTGGTGGCAGTCTTGCTCTATCCACTAACGAGGTCCCTCTCCCTCTTCGGCAGGCGCACGAAGCGCGTCGATTTATTGCCGGATGAACTCGGAACACAAGATCGGCTCAATCCCGGGAGCGCCGAGAAGTTGCCGGATGAGAAACTCGGAACACAAGATCGGCTCGATCCCGGGAGCACCGGGAAGTTGCCGGATAAGAAACTCGGAACACAAGATCTACTCAATCCCGGGAGCGCCGGCATCTTGCCGGCTTCGAAATCTTCGCAGAGATTGGCTATCGGAGGCAGCCTATGGTTCCTTCTGATCGGACTTGGATTTATGTTCGCGGAGATAGCATTTCTTCAGCGCATGAGCACGTTCCTCGGGCACCCTTCATACGGGCTCTGTGTAGTCTTGTTCAGCCTGGTGCTTTCAACTGGGCTTGGAAGCTTACTTTCGGGGCGCCTTCCGTTAACGAACAATTTGAATGTTTTCACCTGGATCGCAATCACTGCCGGTTTAGCTTTCGCCGAAGCACAGCTGCTTGATCAGGCATTCTTGCAATTTCAGGGAGCCGGAACTGCCACAAGAGTTATGCTCTGCATTTCGCTAATTACACCTTTGGGTGTGCTCTTCGGATTCGGTTTCCCGACAGGCATGCGTATTGTGGAAGGCGGCGATACGAATCTCACGGCATGGTTCTGGGGTCTGAACGGAGCCGCCAGCGTACTGGGAAGCGCCATCGGTGTAGCAATAAGTATTGCCTGGGGACTCGATGCAACTATGCTGGTGGCATCAGCCTGCTATTTGCTATTGCTTGTTCCGACTTTGATGCTTAAAGATCCAACAGCTAGTTCGCCAAATTGAATCTAGGTCCTACTCACTAGCACTACTTTTTTAGGCGTCGACCTATTTCAGCCTGGCCGCATGCGCTGCTTCGATAGACAGGAACCTTTTCCTCAATGTCTCAAGTATGGCTCCCAATTCTCTCTGACTTCCAGTAGCCAAAGAAAGTTCGGCATTAAAAGGCGCTTGCATCAATTGCGTCAGACTCGGTATATGCATACTTTGCATTTCTTTTGCCATACTCGCAAAATGTTCAGGGCTCATGGTATTCAGGGTTTTGCCAGAGACACTGAACTCAGCAGCTAAAGGAGCTTTTCCAAATAGTGCAGGATTCAATGACGCAATGCGCTGAGCTTCCTTGCCAATCGCCGCCGACGAAATCGACTCACCGGTTATAGCTATTCGCTCTTTCATCGACCTTACAGCGAACATTTCTAGAGTCTCGTCTGCAAGCGCTACGGCAGATTTTGGTAAGCAGGCCGCCCGCATCAAATCGGCAGCGTAACCCTCTCTTGCTTTTTCAGTAAGGGAGGAACCATTTGGCAGTTGAGAAAGAAATGAATTAGAGGACCGCAATTCTGCATTTATTATTGAATTTTCTCCGATGTTCGCAAGCGCGCGATCCACCGATTTAGAAATTAAACGGCGAACCACAAGTGCGGCTCCCGTAGCCAATACAGCAGTCGTTGCAACGGGATGCTCTCTTATAAAATCTACGACCGGAAGCGCATAATGACTTACCGACTTCGAGTGAGGACTTTCGACATTGAGCAGTTTGTCATCCTGAAGAAATCGATGCGCATTCAAACTATCGGTCGGGCTTTGAGCTACCGGAGACACAGATTCAACACGCTCAGCCAGTTCGCTCATAAGATCTTCCACCATTCCACGTTTTAGGATCATGTGACACGGCAGCTGAAAAACGCCTGAAAAAATAGGCAGTATCCAGTTTCCATATTTTGAGTGCCCCGGTTATGGCCAAACATCTTTGACATTGACAACGCTGAGATTTGTCCCGAAACCCGCATGAAATCAGGATGTCAACGGAACGTAACATGTCAAAGAAGTTTGACGTCTCCCAGGGAGCCATGGACACGCTTATTCCGTGCGCGTTGGCAGACGGGCTTCTTTTCGCTGGACGAGCTTATATTGTCCATGCGAGCTTGTGACAATGTTCACTATTACTGCCGTTTTCATGATCTTATTGGCAAAGACTCTCTCTGATGCATCCGAACTAAAAAGTGCCTTGCGGAAATGTGCGTTGGACGCCAAACATTTTGGGATAGAAAATTCTGCCTGATACGCTTTGCCAATTCCTTTGCTGATTGTCTTCACGTTGCGGACGCCAACTCTAGCCATACTGGCCCCATGAATATCCGCAAAGTTCGCGTTGGAATTTGAACTTAAGACGAGTTCGTCTCCCGGATGCAAGACAAGCGATTTTCCAGCAATACTCACTGTTACTCCGGCAGGATGTTCGTCATGCAGGTCGAAGATGGTGACTAGGTCATCGCGTTCGATGACGAGCGCAGCTGAACCACTTGCAATATCAACTTGGCAAAGCTTGGTGGTGATTCGCTGAGGAGTCCGCCCTAAAAGCAAGCGTGACGATTCATAAGCACTCACCATCCCATGCTGCTTCTTCTCATCTGCACTACGTTTCAGGTTTCTTGGATTCTGCGCCCCCTGACGATTTGGATTGGAGCGTCGTGGTGCACCACCGCCGTCATCCTCTTGCTCAACGTTGCCACGCTGACCGAGTTCGTGCTCGTCAAAGGATTCGATTGACCATTCCGCATCAATCTCTGGAATGTTTAGAACTTGCGTCATGTCGATAGCAGTTGTCGTGCCAAAAACATCCACGCCTTCATTCACCCCGTTTATCAGTCGATTGAGCGGATTGAGTGGATTTGCTGAACTGGCTGGATTGATTGGATCGCCAGGATCGGCAGGCTCGAAGCCGGGATTAAACATAAAGAATTCATCTTCTGCAAGTGCAGGCGTCCAAAGACTTAAACCACACAGCAGCAGTAGCGCCGATGCAAAAATGCCACTAAAAAGTTTCCGGGTGTCAAAGTGAATCAAAGATAGCTACCGGCAAGTTCACCAGTTTTATTCCCCGATTACTTGAAGATACTCGCCCCTGAGGACTCGATTAAGCCTAGCCTGGCGGATAATCATCGGTGCGGTTTGAAATCGGTTTGTAGGAAGTACCGTCGGGCATTACACCAAAAAATATGGTTTTGATGGAACCGACCACAATTGCAATTCCAATGACTCCAACAAAGAATCCAATCAAAATTCTCGGAAACAAATCTACGTGCGGAGCGGACAGAGCAAGCCAGGCAAATGGCGTCAGAAATGCAAGGATTGTAATCAGACCGAGCACTCCCATAAACCTGACAAAACGACCAAATCCAATGCCCTGGAAGAAGACCATGAGACCGGCACTAATGAAGGCTAAACCAACGGAGCCCAAAACGAACATTGGACAGTGAACGCTGGAAGCTTTCACATGAATTAGCCCAAGCGAAACCAGAAAGGGAAAGCTTCCAGCCGCTACGAAAATCAAACCGAATACAGCCGGCGCTGCGCTGCCTTCCAGGTTTCTCTCGACCTTAAAGTCCGTTTGGAATTCGATCGATTTCCTTCTTTCACTTGGACCGGAAGGCGGTTGATATTCAAATCCCTTGCGTTTTCCCATTTTTGCTTCCTATTATTTCTGCAAGTCTAGATTGCCCAAAGTTGAATCGTCAATCACTGAGAGAGGAACAAATATTTCGGAATGCTTCTAAATTCCATATTCAATTGGACTGATTATCTAGATCAAAAGCCGGCAAGATGCCGGCGCTCCGGGATCGAACCGCATATTTCCCAGCTATTTACTGGAGACCAACGCTTATGGTGGAGCCGTCCTTGCCGCCATCAATGATGCTGATATTAATCGATTGGCTACCGCTCTTGGCAGATATGAAGCTCATCTGTCCGCTCAGCGAGTTATCGATAGTCCAGCCGGCAGCGGTTAATTTATCCTTGTAGAAAGTCATTATCTTGTCTGTTGCGTCCATTGATTTCAACATTGCCATCGACTTAGCGCTTGATTTTGCGTCCGTATCGCTCGCCGTCACGATCATTTCGGAGCCGGGGTACATCGGCACTGGCAAGTCAGATGGATACGGCGTCTTACCAGCCTTCGCCGTAACGGTTCCGTTTGGATCCTTTACTACAATCTCATCACCGTTGTAACTGACGTTTGTTCCGGGCGGGCTGCAAGCAGAAAGTCCAATGAGCGCAACGCCTACAACGATCAGAAGAGACAAATTAGAACGCATAAACACCTCGCAATATTTCCAAGCTTACTTCTCAAAGAACGAAATTAGCAGCAAACGAGATTAGATCACAATTCTCCGGATTAAAGTTCGCGAACCACCGATCGGAATAAGAATTGGGTCCAGAAGTCATTTTAGAAATCTGCGCTCTTCGGTGTGCGAGGGAAAGGAATTACGTCGCGAATATTGCCCATACCGGTTGTGAATTGCACGCACCGTTCGAGGCCGAGTCCGAACCCAGCATGCGGCACAGTTCCATACTTACGCAGATCCAGATACCACCAATATTCTTCTGGGTGTAAACCAAAATCCTTCATTCGGCGTTCGAGAATTTCGAGATTATCTTCACGCTGACTGCCACCAATAATTTCGCCAATCTTCGGAACCAAAACGTCCATAGCTCTGACGGTTTTACCATCAGCGTTCATCTTCATATAGAACGCTTTGATCTCCGCGGGATAATCAGTGAGAATCACGGGTTTCTTGAACTTCTTCTCTGTGAGATAGCGCTCGTGTTCTGTTTGAAGATCGATCCCCCACTTCACTGGGAAGTCAAATTTTTCATCGCACTTCTCAAGGATGCTCACGGCTTCGGTGTATGTCAGCCGTTCAAAATCGCTTTCAACAATGCCTTTTAGCGTGCTCAAAATGGTGTTATCAATCTTCTCATTGAGAAACTCCATATCATCGCCGCAATTATTCATCACGTCGGAAAAGATCGTTTTGAGGAAACTTTCAGCCAGATCCATATCTCCCTCAAGATCGCAGAAAGCGACCTCGGGCTCGATCATCCAGAACTCTGCCAGGTGGCGAGTCGTGTTGGAGTTCTCCGCTCTAAACGTGGGACCGAAAGTATAAATGCTATGCAGCGCAGTGGCAAAACACTCACCTTCCAACTGACCGCTAACCGTGAGATTTGTTGGTCGTCCGAAGAAGTCTTGCTCGAAATCGATCTCTGCATTGTTATCAGCTTTACGCGGTGCATTCAACAAATCCAAGGTCGTCACTTTGAACATCTGTCCAGCGCCTTCGCAGTCAGATGCGGTGATCACAGGAGTGTGGACGTAGATGAAACCTTGATTTTGAAAGAAGTTATGGATCGATCTGCAAATTTCGTTTCTGATTCTGAACACGGCGCCAAACGTCATCGTGCGCGGGCGTAAGTGAGCAATCGAGCGCAAGTATTCGTATGAGGTTTCCTTCTTCTGCAAAGGATATTCGTTAGGATCAGCGTATCCATAAACTTTAACGGAAAGCGCTTTGACTTCGGTGGCTTGTCCCTTCGCCGGCGAGGCGACCACGTCGCCAACGATTTCAACGCTGCTGCCAATTCCGCATTTTAGAATTTCAGATTCGTAATTCTCCAGATTCTTTTCGGCGATAACTTGAACGCCTTTTATACTCGTACCATCATTGAGATCGATGAAAGAAAATCCACCCTTAGAATCGCGTCGGCTGCGTACCCAACCCTGAAGCAAAACTCGCTTACCAACGGCTTCTTCAAGCCTCGCTTGCTTCACTTTCATTTTGATTGTGTCACCGGTTGCTATGGTCATTTCTAAGCTCTCCGTTTTATCAAATGCTTCAATACTTCTATGAACAAAAAACTCAACTAATTCGAACGAATAAATTTTCGGAAATTTCACTTTGCGACCTAGCGCTTACGAACCATAAAGACTCCGTCCCTCAGGGGAAGAAGAACTCTATCAACGCGCTCATCTTTGGCGATCCGGTCGTTCAGTTCAGCAATCGCTTTCGAGTTTTCACAATCTGGTGCAACAACACGTCCGCTATAAAGAACGTTATCGATCAAAATCAATCCACCCTGTCGCATCATTGGCAGAACTGCTTCATAGTAGTTCGTATAGTTCGGCTTATCCGCATCGATGAATGCCATATCGAAGGGACCCTTAATCTTCTTCAATGATTCAAGAGCTGGACCTTCCATTAATACGATTTTCTTCCCATGCGGGCTTCGGGCATAGAACTTGCGCGCGATGGCAATGCAGGTCGGGTCAAGATCGCAAGTGATCAACTCACCATCATCCGGCATCCCTTCCGCCATTGACAGCGCCGAATAGCCCGTGAACATTCCAATTTCCAGGATGCGCTTGGCGTTCGTGAGTTGCGCCATCATTTTCAAGAAACGCCCCTCTAGAGGACCGGTCAGCATTATCGGCATAGCCGTGTCACGTTCTGTGACTTCGACTAATTCCTTCAACAGATCGGATGTGGGCTCGCTCTTGGATACCGCATAAGCGTCGAGCTCAGGTGCGACCAACATCAGCTTCATGTCCGTCCTCCGCGCAAAGTAGAACTCATGTTTATACCAGAAAAACCGCCTCAGAAGCTGCTCCTTGACAGCAAATGCAAACAAAGGAAAGAATTCTGAAATCCGCTATCTGGCAATCTGCGGAGCTTCCGGCCATAATCGTGCTAGCCTATTAAATAGCGAAGGAGTTGAGTTGCGCGGCAGCCCTGCGATGCTCCAGAGAGGAACGACATTGAGACTCGAAGCAGACTACATAAGCCCCCTGGACATTTTCAAAATCGGTGTTGGACCCTCGAGTTCGCACACTGTTGGACCGATGGTAGCTGCGCTCGACTTCAGAAAGTACCTGGAAGCGAACATCGAGCAGCTCCTGGCGAATCACACCGCTGCCCAAAATGGCTCAGACTTGAAACTAAGCGTCGAACTTTATGGCAGCCTTTCCGCAACTGGATTAGGGCACGGGACAGACGGTGCGGTATGCGCAGGTCTAAGCGGGCTTCATCCTCGTTTTGCAGACCCTGACCAAATCTGGGATGCGATGCCGAAATTGAAATCGCAGCCAGCGCTCGAAATTGGCACGCGCAAACTGACGTTCGATCCAGACAAGGACATATTATGGTTGGCATGGAATATTGATGGCAACTCGCTTCCACATCCCAACACAATGCGCTTCCGGTTAAAGGACGGCGACCAGATCATCGCAGAACAATCACTGCTTTCGGTTGGCGGCGGATTCGTTGAACAAGTAGATCTGTCCACCGGGAAACGTCAGAGCAAAGACGATGATGCCGAAAGAAAGCAGTTGCCATTTCCATTCAACACCGCAGTAGAATTCGTCGATCAGTGCCACAAGAATAACAAGGAACCATTTGAAATAGTTATTGCAAACCAAGAAGCACTTGGGCTGAGTGAGCAGACGGTTCGCGAACACATGGACGCAGTTCTCGACACGATGGAAGCATGCATCGAGAGAGGGTTGTCCACCGATGGAATCCTGCCTGGCGGTCTGAATGTGAAACGCAGAGCAAAAGAGCTTTATTCAAAACTCAAATTAGAGAATCCACAATCATGGCAAAGCAACGACTTGAGACCGTCGGTGTATGCGATGGCTGTGAATGAAGAGAATGCTGCAGGTGGTCGCGTAGTGACGGCACCGACTAACGGAAGCTCCGGTTTGATTCCAGCGGTCTTTCGCACATTACGAGAGAATCACAAGCTCGATCGGCGCACAATGCAAAATGGATTGATCGTCGCATCAGTGATCGGCGCTCTTGTGAAAACGCATGCCTCCATCAGTGGTGCCGAGGTCGGCTGCCAGGGTGAGGTGGGAACTTCGTGTGCAATGGCAGCAGCAGGCGCAGTGGCGATGCTTGGCGGCAACATCCACCAAATGGAACAAGCTGCAGAGATGGGAATCGAACATCACCTTGGGATGACATGTGATCCTATAAAGGGACTTGTTCAAATCCCCTGTATTGAACGCAACGCGATGGGCGCGGTCAAAGCATTGAATGCTGCAGCGCTAGCACTTGCATCAGACGGCTCACACTTAATCAGCCTCGACCGCGTTTTGAAAGTGATGAAAGAAACTGGTTTAGACATGAATCAAAAATACAAAGAAACATCCACCGGCGGACTAGCTTTAGGATAGCATCGCCAACGACAAGAACGAATCGCTCTCTAAAGATCGAAGCCGGCAAGATGCCGGCGCTCCCGGCATCGAACCGAACTCTCCGGGATCGAACCGAACTCTCCGGATCGAACCGAACTCTCCGGATCGAACCGAACTCTCCGGATCGAACCGAACTCTCCGGATCGAACAGGCAGGACGTATGGAGCGCGGACGTCCCGTCCGCCCATAAGTATGGGAAGCGGGCATCCTGCCCGCTTATTAGCGAAATTTGTAAGAGTATTGATTTCTGGCAGCATGGGACAGCAGAAAGTCTTGAAAAACTATTGTGCCTGAATCATCACCATGTAGCTGCGAATTCTCACAACAAAGACCTGCATGAATCAACAGTTTTCGTTTATCAACAGATTCTTTAATCACAAAGTCACCCCAATCTCACGCGGAACGAAATAGATTTGCTTCATCGCATCACGGGAGAGAAGTCGATGAATAGCCTAATTTGGTGGATGCTTATCCAACTCGGACCAAAATTTGGACAAGGTGCTGCGTAGCCTTACGAAGAAAAATTATCGATTGACGGTTTCCACGGATATATTTCTGGCCCATACCCGGTAATGATAACGCTAAGGCATGCGGATCGTTGTTAGTGGGCGAAAGAAATCCACCAACAAATATTCAAGGAGATTCGTCATGCCTAGTCCAAAAGGTCTTGAAACCGTGGGTCGTGCAGCCGTTGGAGCAGCCGACAATGCAGCTGAGCGGCTGCTCGGAGAGACTGTCACCGGCGCCACCGGAAGATTTGCAAACAAAGTAAGCGAAAGGGTCTCAGGCAATGCTGGAAATTCCGGCAATGAAGCACTGAATAGACACTTGCGCTCACTCTTACTTGGAGAGAGGCCAGCAAACGAAGCCGCAGCTGGAACTGTCCAACGACAAGTTGCAAAAATAGTCGAAGCCAATGCCAAAGGCACTCGCGTAATGACGGATCGAACAAAATCCGCCACTTTTGATGAGTGGGGCGAAGAGATCGTCCGGACGGGAGGACGCAGAGGTATTGATGTAGTAACAAAGACCAAGCCCGCAACGCTGGCCGAAGAAGCGGCCAAAAAAGGCGGACTGAATCCCGCTGAAGCAGCAAAAGATGCGGCTGCGGTAGGTGCAAACAAGGCTGAGCAAATAGCCGCACCGGCCATAAAGAAACCGAGCGAACCATTAATGCCAACAAAACAGTTTGAGCTTCCGCACGAAAGAAAAATCGTGACGAAGCAAGCTGACGGCTCAGTCCTGACAGAATATCCCGGAGCACCGCTGCCGTTCCGTATTCAAGGCACGCGAGGAACTGGTGAGATCGGCGCATATGGCGAATACGCAGCCACTGTCAAACAACTAAAAGATGGCTCTGTCACGATCGGAAATCCGGAAGGCATAGACAAGATTGGACGAGCTTTCGAAAAAGCCACTAACACATTTGGACAAACACAGCCAATACTCGATTTCAAATCGATGCCAAATTGGTTCAAGGGTCAATTCGAGCAACTGGCGGATAAAGGCGTTCCAGCGTGGTTCCGCGGCGACTCGACATGGTTATATGGACAAGCAAACGCATCGAAGATTATCAAGCCGGTTGAAGCACATTTCGATCGGGTAGGACTGCAACAGCTCCGCTACGAAGTACCAACGACAATGAAGTTCGGTCCATTTGAAGGATTGAAAGGAAATGCTGTCGGAATCTCGAAGAATGGTGAAGCCGTGCTAGTCAACACCGAAAAGCTGATTGGTGGCAGACCAGAAACGTTCATCTACAAACCCAACACGGGATTCCTGCAGAGCTGGCGCGAAATAACGGAAGCCGGCGCGACTCAGATCAAGAAAGTGCAGCTGATTCCAGAAGCACTTTTAGGCCGAGCGAAAGGTATCTAATTTCGGACGCGCCATCCAAGCGTTCACAAAGAAGTAGCTCCGAGAATGCATTGATTAGCTGAACAAAAAGTTCAAAAAATCAACTTCTTCCTTAATCCAGGCGCTGTAAACTCATATACTTTGTCGCGCAGTTTTGCTCACAGTGGGAATATGAAGGATGATGGGTTTGCCCTCTGGAGGGTCGATGCTGAGAAAAGCGATTATCGTTTGCATTTGTCTTATGTCATTTGGATTAGGTGAGTGCGAGATCGCACTTGCTGATGGCGACAGATTGCCGCCACCGCAATCAGGTCAGTTTCCTGGAGCAGGAAATCCAGGCAACGGAATGGGCAACTCAGGCAACCTGCCTGGTGTCATGCCAGGCGCAAAGAAACGCAGACGACGGAGAGGGCAGCGCAGAAAACAAATGATGGGACAAGGTGGACCGGGTCCAGGCACTCCAAATTGGAGCACGTCCCCCGGAAATGGACAGGGCGCTAACAATGGCGGAAAGCGTCGGCGTAGAAGACACAAGAAAAATTGGAACGGACCAGGCAACGGCCAACCTCAAAGCCCAAATCCGAATCTCTAAAAGCCCACCAAAACCATCGGCATGCTCCGCAAATCGAATGGAAAATCAGTTCACATAGTGGCACATTCCAGTTCCGATCACTAGATCGAAGCACCTAGGCGCCTAGTCCGCACTATGGTCCCGGAACGAGAAAAAGGTCACGTCAATCGGCAACATCTCGCATCCAATTGGAAGAGGGCTGAATTTTGCAGTTTGAATTGCTTTTGCGATAGATTGATCGTAGACCGGATCTCCAGAAGGAGCTTCGTTAAGGTATTTTATGAGTCGTCCTTCTCTCGAAATAGTGATGAGGAAGTGACTCTGCCGTGAAACTGCTGACTCTCGTGGGTGCCAACTCGACTTTAGTTGACGATGAAGAGTGCATAAATAAACGTTTTTATCCTGAGTACCCACAGAATCATCAGGGAGTCCTTCTAAGGATATCGTGCCTGACGGTATTGAAAATGGTACTGTGGAATAAGCCTCAAGTAGACCAAACCTAATTTTCAAATCTCTTATCCATGCTTTGCACGCAGGCATTACATCAAATCGAGCGCAACCCATAAATGCTTCGACATACCCGAAATTGAGAATATGTACTCCCGAAACTGCCATTTTCGAGCATAAGGGACTGAACGTTGCTTTTCTTTTTAGTTGGCATACAATTTCTGAAACTTGATGCGTTTTTGGAGTCGAACGCGTCAGACAAAAAAAATTCATCCCTTTTCGAAGTTCCGCCGTGGTAATCCGGTCAGTGAATTGATCAGCACTGGCGTAAATGGTTCCACACGAGAGAACCACTAAATGATTCCTTGTACTGATCTCGTATGACCGAAGTTTTTCAAAGCGTTCTCTACGCGGTGTCGCATAGTAAACTCGTGCAACAACGTTGCCGCTATCGACAAATACTTTTTTCTCGATAGGACTAATTTTCAGCTTTGTACTGGGCCATGCTCGCAGATGAAGACCGTTCCCTTCAAGAGATAGTTTAATATCCGAGGCGCTTCTAACTTTGATCTCGCTGTCTTCCAAGTATGGCAGCTCCCGGGAAGACTTTTGGTTGGTGCATGAATACATAACACCCTTTATTTCTACGACGCCATTAGTAAGCAATACCGAGTACGATGGAAAGCGGAGTTGGGTTTTCTCCTCCTGGGCAAAGCACGGTTTGGCGAGTACGCTTACAATGAGGCATACAAACATAAAGTGAGCTAAAAGGCGAATCATTGGTTTGTTCCTTAGTTTACAAATTTTGTCTGAAAGCTTTCCAACAAGGCAACAGCCATCGCAACGCTTAACCACGAATCCTTCTGCATCTCCAGCGCACACAGGGGTGGAAATCACAGCCCCCCGGAAGCTTCGGGGTAGCTACCTGCTGGGTATAATCCCGAAATAGGAGTTCTGCCGTGGTTACGCTGAAACCAGGAATTATTTTTGACAAACGCTACCTGATCCTTAATGAGCTTGGGCACGGCGGGATGGGGCAAGTTTTCCACGCAAGACAAGTGGATGCGGATCGCGAAGTTGCCCTCAAACTGCTTAAAGTCACTGCCTCTGACGAGGAAAATCAAAAGCGATTTTTTCAGGAATTCAAAGTTCTCTCCGAACTCGCGCACCCACATATCATGACCGTCTATGGATTGGCCCTCGATCACGAATCAAACCCGTATGCAATTTGCGAGTTTCTTGAAGGCGAATCGTTGAGATCACGACTTACTCAAGGTCCATTTTCTTGGAAAGAGGCAGTCGAGATTGCCCTGCAAATTTGCGAAGCTCTGAGTTATGCCCACAAGAATGGTGTCATTCATAGAGACCTCAAACCAGAAAACATCATGCTGATCGATAGACCTTCACCGAACTATGTGAAGCTGATAGATTTCGGACTGTCAAAAGTTTTGCAAGCCAATGCGCAAAAACTGACAGGAACGGGGCAACTCCTCGGAAGCCCGCTTTACATGAGTCCGGAGCTAGCACGCCAAGCAGCAGACGAGAGAAGCGACGTATATTCACTAGCTTGCATCATTTTCGAAATGCTTTCAGGAGAATATCTATTTCCAGCAGAAGAAGCAATCGCTGCAATGTACATGCACTCGAATGAGAGCCCAACGGCAAGGTTTACGACAATTGCGCAGCAGGTTCCTGAAAGTCTTATCGATTTGCTCACCGATATGTTGACGAAGAAACCAGAGGACCGTTGCCAAACCGTCGCAGAGGTATCCTCACGATTGCAGACGGTCAAAGACTCGCAGGGGAGCGTTTACACGCCCTCCAGCAAGCGAGCGAAATGGCCGAAGTTGATTTCAGCAGCTATTTTAGTTTTAGTCATTCTAACCGTACTTGCAACGAATCATTCGAACAAATTATGGACAAACAATTTATCGCCAAAGAAAAGCGAATCCTTCGAATTGAAAACCGTCGGAAGACAGTTGATCGGTATTGAAAATGAGCGATTGAAAATCCGCAATTTCCAAATAACCCACGGAATCACAGAGCTCCCGAAAGAGGAGAAGGAGTCAATTCTCCGGTTAATAAAACAACTGCAATCCCTAATACCGAAAGCAAAAGGTATTGCCGAGAGTTTTCTTATTCTCTGGCTTGAGGGGGAATCTTATGGCGCAATAAAAGACTATCAAAATCGGCTCAAGTGTCTTGAAAAATCCCTGGAGCTCTGCCGCTTCCAAAGCTCGCAAACAAAGAAACGATATGCGGACGAAATTGAAATTCTCCGCTTACAAGCACTAAACTTGGGATATCAGGGAAACTGGGAAGAAGCGAAGAAGACAGCACTTGAAGCACTGAGATTAAGGCGAGATTACGGGGACTCCGTTAAGCGAGGAGTCAAAATATATTCACTTCTGCCAGGCCGTTCAATACTGACGTCCGTAGTCCCATGGAACGCACCTCAACTTGATGGACAGCTGCTCGACATTTACTTCAATTTGGGCGACTTCCAAGAAGCTGTTCGCTATGCGCCTGTCATTTACGATAGGGAACTGAAGCAGTTTCCACAGACAAAGCCTGCCAATGCATCTATTGGTTACACCCTAACCTATGCGGATTGTCTTTTGAAGTTAGGCAAGAAAGAGCAAGCAATAGGCAAGGTTGAGCAAATTATCAAACTCTTCAACAAGGTCGGAGACATACCAGAATCCCAGCAAAGGCCTACTGAGCAAAAGGCTACGGCATCCGACATTGTTCATTGCTACATTTCTGCCTGCAATTGGTTCGAAAAGAATGGCGAGCCTCAGTTAGCAAAAAAGTATCGTAAACAGGCGCGAGAATATGCACGATATTATGGATTGGAAGAACGTTGGAAAAGAGGATTGACAGATCCCTAGCTTGTACCCCAGTTTTCAATGTTGCTGAAACTAGTTAGTCTCGCAACAAATTCTGTGCGCGAAAGATCTTTTCCATCGGCGAAAGCACCGATTGGTCAACCAACTCAACAACAGAATCTTTGCCTCGATCAAGACCATCGAGCATTCCCTTCAATGCAGCCTTGGTGCTATTGAACGTTGGCAGTGAGCCTTTGTGCTCAAAGTGCTCTGTCGGAGCAGTATGCTCTTCCACGCCAAAATATAGGCGCTCGGAAGCATCTTCTGCCGATTGCTTCTGCATCGAACGTTGCGAATCATCACCGGGGCTAAAAAAGCCTTCGGACCCAGCCATATGCAAATACCCTAGATGCGCGTACGAACTAAAGTGTAGTAAAAAACAACCCGAACATCATTAAGCCAGCCCCGATAATAAGTCAAAGTCAAGGCATTGTCAAGCGGGCGCGCCATTTCGAGATTTTACCAACGGGAAAAGCCAAGCGTAGCCGGCTTTTCCCTAAGCTAGAAAGTTGAACAGCATGCTACCGGTGCAAGCCATGGACCCTGCGAGCGATCAAGGTAGGCTTTCGCCACGTTAAATCCTGTGCGCCGTGCCACGTGTGATAAGACAGAATCTATAGCCTGCTTCGGCAGGGCCGTTTGGATGTTAGTCGACACTGCCGTTTTTACTCCTATAGGGTTGAGGCCAAACTTCTTTGACATTGACATCTTGGGCTCAGAAACAGGTCGGTGCCAGAAAAGCTTGGCGCACAGGGTCAAGCAGCGCCACTGAAAGTGTCGTCGACTTTGCTCGATGTAAAACATCTTTGACGTCCAATAGGGCTGACCAAACTACCTCCACCCCAGTGCGCTCCAAATTCTATTTTCGCTGCTGCGATTTGACCCACTCGATAAATTGCCGCGGAGTCATGCGTTGCTCATTTCGATCAGGGTTTCTGTTATCCACGTTCTTGTTGAACACGCTGATACTGCCATCCGTATTTCGATGAATGTTCTTCTCAAGCAACGTTCCATCAGGAAGTTGATATCCTTTGAACACAAAGAATCCTTTATCAGGTCCCGGAAGCACCTCGGTAACCCTGGAAATTTTCCCACCATCTGGCAGCGTGATGCTAATGATCACATCTTGCCGCTTTCCGCCGAGATCAAACTTGAGTTCCACAGTTTCCGCGCTCTCCCGATTCTGATCTTCCAAAGCCAATTGAGGTAGCCGAGCTTCTGCTCCCCCCGTTCTGTCTGATTCTTGCAGCTTTCTAAATCCTGAGATAAACGCTCCGCCCAGAGCTGCAGCGTGAGCAGCAGCGTCTGCCACCACCTCGCCAATTGATGCGCGGCTCTCTTCATTCTGTTCAATTCTCTCTGCCATCTCATTTCCTCATCAGCAACCATACGTTGTCGACAGTTACTCTAAGGTTTAAAGTTGAACGAAATTTGAACGAAGACAGGTCGTACAATGCGTTCAAGCGAAAACGCGCGACATTGCTGCCACGCGTTTCCAATTTCTTGATTGTTAGATCAGCTTATTTGATTGAGAAAATCATTTCGTAGCTGTCTTTTTCCATCTTCGGTTCGTAGTTGAAACCGAATTCGTTGGCAATCTTTGTCCAGCTTTCTGCACAAGCTTTGCCCATCTTCTCTTCTTGCTCAGGGGTGAACTTGCCCATCTTTTCGCAAGCTTCCCACATTCCGCAGCTGAGATACTTCAATGAAGCTTTCTTGTCATCGCCGTGGATTTCGATTTGGCTGCCGAATACATTGTGCTCGGTTTCAGCGATTGCACGAACCAAATCAACTGGGGTCTTGATGTTGAGGGACTTGTAGTAGTTGAGCTTGTGCTGACGAGCAACTGTGCCGAACTCTTCGAGGGCCTTATCGCCGTACTTCGAAAGAACTTCGTATGCGCTCAACCAGATGGAAGCAAACATTTGGCTAGAAATTTCGTGAGTCTTCTTAGCATCCCACTTGGTTTCGATCTTTGTAACTGTAATGGTCATTGGAAAATATCCCCCAAACTCATAATGCAACCATTCTACGAGAGTGAGATTAGCGCCAACTGATCTTTTAACAGTTAATTCCGTTTGTCGAATTAATGTTCGATCCCAAAGTCTTTATGATTGAAACATTGTATCTATGCGAATTTGTGTAATCGCTTCAATTATTTGAGCAATAATTGAAAATGAGAGAGCACGACAATGAAAAATAGCGCACACCGCCAAGAGCTTATCCACATTCTTCAGATGGCGTATTCGGGAGAAAAGGCAGCAGCGCTGGCTTACGCAGGGCATTGGCGCAGTGCGCGAAATTTAGAAGAACGTTCCTCTATTGAGCAAATAGAACGCGACGAATGGGAACATCGTGAAATCGTTGGCAAAATGCTCGATGAATTGGGTGCGCGCCCACAGATATGGCGTGAAGTCTTAATGAGCACCATTGGCAGTGCGGTACTGCTTGCATGTTTCATTAGCGGCTGGTTCTTTCCAATGTACTTCGCAGGACTTTTAGAGAATCAAAACGTAGATGAATATGCACGTGCTGCTGAGCATGCAAAAGCAGCCGGTGAAGAACAACTCATTGGTGAGTTGGAGATACTTTCGGGCGTTGAGCAATTGCACGAAGCATACTTCAGAAACAAAGTAGAAGAACATCGCTGGACAAGTTTGATTGCTTTCGTATTTAGATGGGGAGCGAAACCGACGGTTCAAACGCGGCCCGGCACAGTTTCACGAAATCTAGTTCTTGAACCAGCTAAGCAGTCCGCTACAGTCGCTTACTCGTCGACAGAGCATTAACAAGGAGCGGCAATTCCGCGGTACAGGATAGACGCCATATAGGACAGACGCATTCGCAAGTGGGCAACAGCTAACCCGCCCACAACGGAGACAAATAGACTCTGGTTCAGAATCATGCCGATGGAACTGACTATACCCCGGCGCCGTCCTAGTCTTGGAGAGGACATGAGATGGCGATTGTACAAGCCCTTCTAGCATGGTTGACCCAATCCCTGGGAAGAGTACTAAACTCAACTTTCTCATGGGCAACCTTCCTGCTTTTTGGAAAAGTGCCGCAAGACAAACAAATCATTTTGTCCATCGTGAGTTTAATGAGCCTTGTCTGGCTTCTCGTCGTAATTGGAATTGCATTTCCAAAGTTCGCGGTATTTCTACTTACGTTCATTCCGCTTCCGGCGTTCATTAACGATAACTGGATCAGATGGATCATGCTTGGCTTGACCCTTCTAATTCCGACTATCAATGGACTGGCGCTTTCGTTCATTCATGGCGGCAATTCCTTCTCTGACTTCGATTGGCGAAAGACAATTTCAACAAATTGGAAAACAAACGTATCTAAAGGTTGGCGCCTGACAATCGCCCTGGCTCTAACGCTTCTTTTCATGATCGTGATTGCGCCATTTACGAAACTCGCTGAATTGATCAAGAGATGGAAGTCCGAGCACATTCCGGTGGTTATCGAAAGCGAATACTATAACGACGTCACCCGCCAATTGCAGTTGACGTTGGGTGTAGCAGGAATTAGAACTGCTGCAAAAACTCAAAACATATTCATGCGCTTGCCCATCAAGTTATTCGGCATGCTAACCGGTGGCATGTTAAAAACCGTGGTGGCAGAGAACCTTACTAAACTCGTTTTCGAGAACGGTGAATTGGAAATTAGACCGAGTGATCTAATTGTCCGTGGCGAGAAGGAAATTGCAAACAAAGTAGTATCGCTTATCATCTCGAATTTTGGTTTTGGTCAAGCCTATCTGACATGGTCAAAGGAAGCGAACAGTATCGAGGACAAATTGAGACAACTCTGGTTACAACTGAAGGATAAACAGCTGCCTAAAGACGGAGCCCTGGCGCGATCGAGCGCACTGCTCAAAGAATTACAATTGCAGAATTTAGATAAGGAAGAATGGACCACCCTCTATCGCCTCTGGCTCAAACTGCGTCTCGATATCTGGGAAGGCGTGTCAAAGATAGAACGCAAGGCGAGCTAGGAGTCCTCGAGGATCTGACTTCGATCAAAACCAAGGATTCGCTTTTCCTGCTATTGCAGAGCCTTTCAAATCACTTTCAACTTTACCAATCTCACCAAGTATTTGGACTCGCTCAGACTCTTGCAGTGTGCCACTGCTCGTCTTTTTGCTCAAATAAGATTGCCGTAATTGATCGACAGACTGCTGCAAACTCCGTCGTTTCTCGTCACTTAACTTGCCTTCGTTCAGAGCTATCTTTTGCTCCAAAGCATTTAGCCGCTTATCGATGTTGGTGGCGGCCATACTCCGCCAGACATTCAATCGATTGTCGACCAAAGCGATATCACTAATAATCTTCGCCTTCCGGCTATTCAAAGATTCCCCCGAGAAGTTATGCAACTTCAGGGTTTCACCTTCAAGATACTTGAGCGAAGTTCGGAGGTTTTTCTCCTGGTCTGGAGATATGAATCCATTAGCCACGGCATCGTCAACCGAGCGCCGGAGCACAACGAGTTCTTTGGTGGTTAAAGCTATCGCCGAAGCGACCTTGCTCACTTCAGTGGCTGTCTTGCCAGCCTCATTCAAGGTTTCTTGAACATTGCGTGAGATGCGATCCAAATCCGGTGCGTTGGCTGTTTGCCCGCAGCCGCTGAGTAGTAGCATTAAAGACGCTGACAAGCTCAGGCGCAGTGCTATGTTTAAAGTTGATGCCGTCATAGCGCCCTCCTTTTGTCTTGGTTTATGTCTCTGCTGGAGACGGGACTGGACAGCGCTTCGTTCCAAAGAGCTGGCGAGCCATAAGCACGCCCCAGCTCGAATGATTCAAGAAAGTTTGAGCCCAGCAACCCAACGAGTTGTAGTTTTAATACCCTCGAGGGCGATTTATTTGCCCCAATAATGATTCGCCTCGCTCGAACCGACGAAAATTTTGCACGAAACAATCGGTAATTTCAGCCGGTAGACTAGGTCCAGCCACATGTGGGGTTACAACGCAGTTTGGCAAAGTCCAATAGGGATGTTCTGCAGGCAAAGGTTCGGTATGAAAAACATCGAGAATAGCACCACCGATGCTACCATCCTTAAGGAGACGCACCAAAGAATCATCGTGTATAACAGTTCCTCTGCCGACATTGATCAAAATCGCGTGCGATTGCAATTTGTTCAATGCCGATGAATCGAATATGTGATAAGTGCTCGGCGATGCAGGTAGCGTCGATACAAGAACGTCCACACCAGATACGAACTCCTCTAATTCGGACTTAGCAAACATTCGATCCGCTAAGGGGTGCTCACGTCCATCGCTGTTCAATCCCCAGACCCTCATTCCAAACGCTTTAGCCGCTAGGGCAATATCTTGAGCCGTGTCGCCCATACCAGCGATTCCCATGATTTGCCCTGCCAAAATCTCGATTGTGTAGGGTGTCCATTTCTTGGCGGCTTGGTTTGTGCGAGCTAGCTCCGCTTTGATTTTCTGCGCCAACAAATTCCCGAATACATAGTGACTGAGATATTTTCCAAAAACGCCCCAAGGCTTCGTGATCAACACGTCCGCGGCTACCGGAGAAGCTAAAAGCCTCTCCACCCCGGCCCACATCGACTGAATCCATTTCAGCTTACTAGCCTTTTTATAGACCTCCGATGGCAAGTGAACACCAAAAATCACATCGGCATCTTCGATATTTGCATCGATGTCCCCTTCGTTCCGGCAGACGCTAAGTTCGATGGGCAACTGCACCTCCTGCACTAAACGCGCATAAATATCAGTTTCGTGGAGCTTGTTGGTGTAAAGAAGAACTTTGTACATAACCTGACCGACACGAGCGGGGAGTTCAAGATAACAGCAGTATGTATTTTCGCACCGCTTAGCTTCTACTGAATGGGATTTCGTTCATCGAACTGAACTAGTAGCCTTCTACCGTCCGTCGTCGCTGAACCATGTAGCCGATAATCGGATAAACGCTGGAACTCGCAAGCACTTTTGCCGTCCACTGTCGGTGTAATTCCCATTCGGTTCCTATGCAATCACCCACCTTGCCTGCAAGATCCAATGCGTCTCTACGACAGCGCGTTTATCAAATTGTTTTTGAGAGCGATACGTTTGCCGGAAGAGTATTCGACGTCTGTTTGTTGATCGTTATTATCGTCAGCGTGGTGGTGGTGATGCTGGACAGCATCGCCTCTGTTCGCAGCCGCTACAGTGCCGAGCTAGCGGCGTTCGAATGGGGCTTAACCGCGTTGTTTAGCATCGAGTACATCGCACGTGTGTATTGCGCGAAAAACAGACCAGCTTACTTTTTTGGTTTCTTCGGCATAATCGACCTGCTTTCTGTTTTACCAACTTACTTGGGATTGCTCTTCGGCGGTGCTCACTACCTGATGGTAGTGAGAATTCTTCGTTTGTTGAGAATCTTCAGAATTTTCAAACTCAGCCGCTATTTGAGTGAAGCTGACGTATTGATGAAAGCTTTAACCGCAAGCAGAGCGAAGATAACCGTTTTTCTCGGCACCGTTTTAACTCTGGTTGTGGTAATTGGAGCTCTTATGTACCTGATCGAAGGTCCCGAGAATGGTTTTACAAGTATTCCCCGATCCATCTATTGGTCAATTGTTACGCTTACAACGGTTGGATATGGTGACATAGCGCCAAAGACGCCAGTGGGTCAGTTCATCGCTTGTATTGTGATGATACTCGGCTATGGCATCATTGCGGTGCCAACTGGCATAGTTTCGGTTGAATTACAGGCAGCCTCAAAGAAAAAAACATTGGATCGAAGCTGCTCAGCTTGCGGTCTGCGCGGGCATCAGGACGACGCTTCCTTCTGTCGAAATTGCGGCAGCAGCATCGAGAGCAACTGAACCATCTTTTTCTGCGGCATCCAACAATGAGCACTCAAAATAACTTTGCACCGGCTCAAACTCGGGAAAGAATTGGGGATTTTCCCAATTGAGACAATCAACTGCACTATTGTATTTTCACCCCGCTTTGCTATTGTTGAATTTGAATTAACATTCACGATGGCAAAGCCATCTGCATCTCAGCTAGGCCCTCTGTCGGCTAGGAGCCCGCGTTCGAGCCCTGCTTTGGCATTCTTTTGCGCACGACAAGTGCGCCGCTTCTTATTGAGGATTTAGGCATATGAATCAATCGCAAAAGCAACGAGCGTTAAACACTTTGTCTGATCCGAATGCCACAGAAGATCAATGGCTAAAAGCGCTAGAAGAGCTCAAGACACCACCACTAAGACTTCCATTCTGGTTTACACAAAGACGAACAATCAACTTATACGAACTATCAAAGTCTTGGGTCGGTTTTGCAGGAGCTCTTGCGATTTTGGTATTTCAAATTTTCTTCCTCTCCTTCGTTTTTCCTCAGCATATTCAAGACCTTCTACCACTCAGTCTTGCAATCATGTTTGGAATAGTAAGAGGTTTGACCGAGCACAAGCAGTCTTCAGAATGGCATGGCTTAAGCTGGGGATTGGCCTTGTGTGCGATCTTTTTCAGCAGCCATATCCTGTATCCAGTCGCTCCTTGCCAAAGCGAAGTTTTGCATCACCTTATTGCACCAGGCACTATATTTAGTTATTTCGCAGCTCGCAGATATGCATCTCATAGAGATCGGTGCGAAAGACAGACTGGCGAACCTTGCACGTTAGTCGATGCAAAATGTGACGCTGCAGCTAGCTTATCGGATCAAACTCAATCCAGGAAACCTCAATTCGTATCGACCGAAGATTCACGAAAGAAGTACTTCAACGATTCTTCACTTTCGTTGCTCGGACTAGCAAGCGGCGGCTTAACGGTTTTTATGGCAGTCACTACTTTACTTCTTCAGAATGCCCGACCATGTTTCTTCATTGTTTCGGCATGCATCTTATCCACGCTGTTAGCGTTAACATGCCACACTAAGCGGAAAGCATTCTCCATCGGTTTCAACTTCGGTTTACTTTCAGCAGTGATGGGGCTTCCGTTTTTCACTTTCACATCACTGTATGCAGGTAAAACTTTCGTAGTGGCTGCTATATCTGCTTTCATCTGTTACGCTGGCTGGACCTCTTTCGTAACTCTTTTCAGCACAAGACTGAAACCATTTCAAGAAAACGTCCTAGAAAAACAACAATCAACAACGCCACCGCCACTTCCAAAAATAGAACCACCCAAAGGACAAAATGAGTTCGAGCCCAGCATCGTTCTGCCACTGCATTCTAGGAATGCACCATATCTAGTGGCTGTCGACAAGCTAAAAGCGAGACCGAGGGTAGGCGCCGAAAAAATGGAATGCATAAAATGGAAACAATCGACCGAGTCGGAAGGAAGCTGTGAGGAAGAGCAATCGTAGCGGAGAAGATTAAATAGACAAATGCGAGCCGTAGAAATACGCGTTCTACAAACACCGTTTCAGAAGAATCTCGGAATTGGAAATCAAAATGACTCGAGCAAGGTCATTCGGAGATGAGCCTTGCAGCTCATACCAACCGAGATCATGTGATGGAATTTGACTTTCGAAACCCGTTCAAATCTGAACAACAACACCCCCAACATAATGGCAGTAACGAACTCAATTCTGTGGATCTGCTGAATCCTAACATCCCCAGGAAATCCAACGCATTAATGGACGGATTAGTGGCTGGCGCGGTCACTCACCCGGTTGAAGCGCTTAAGCAAGTACTGACTCCGGAAAAATCGAACGAGTACGGTTCGCAAAGGAATAATGAGAAGCTCCAAAAGCACGGCATTGGGCTTGATTACCAGGTCGGTGAAATCGTTGGTTCCCTCATACCTTTTATCGCAGTTTCATGCGTTATCAAAGGCACCAGCAATCGAATTTTCGGACAGCAACTTGTGCCGACATTCTCACGCCATGTTGCAGAGCAGGCAGCTAGCGGATTCACAATGGGTGCACTGCTTACTCCAACAGAAGCAAAAAATGAAGGGAACCTCTTCTCTGCGAGAATCAAACAAGGCGCAATCTCCGCAGGCACGTTCGCTTCCATGTCAGCCGCATCATTCGGTTTGGAAAAGTGGCTACCGGACTCCGGAGTAAACATATCATCAACTGTTACTCGCAGAGCGTCAATTGGCGCACTATCCGGAGTTGCAGGTGGGTTCACGGACATTGAGCTAAAAACAGGTGGCAAGGCAACATTGCCAGAAATCACATCATCCACATTAGGATTTGCCGTGTTCGGAGCCTTGATGGAGGGCGGAGGCAGTGTTGCAGGACATTTCTTGCGGCACGGTGCGCAAGCAAAATGTATCGTCAACAAACCACAAGTAGCTCAAGAAGCGCTAGACGAGAAACTTGCTAAAGAGCTAGACGAGAGAGCTAAAGTAAATCTCGCTGAGAAATCTACCGAAAAGCCGGATCAGGAGCGTGTTGAAAACCTGGATCAGAAGCGTGTTGAAAACCTGGATCAGAAGCGTGTTGAAAACCTGGATCAGAAGCGTGTTGAAAAGCCGAACCAGAAGCTTACCGGAGAGCACAACAATAAGCGAGTTGATCCTCTGGAAACAAGCATCATAGAGCCGGGAAAAACCCAAGAAGAGCCCATTGACTCATCAGCAGAGCTACTTGCAGAACGGTTAAAAAAGTTAGCGAAAACGGAAGCTCCGACCTCCGATGATAACGCGCTCGTGATCGATTTCGATGCAATCGAAAGGCTGATGGAATCGAATCATAAAAAAGCAGAATTGCTAATTGCTGGACAACTGCCGGAGTTTCGGAACTCTGTTATTAAAGAGCTGAGGGATGTGTCGGTCTCAACAACGGAAGGGAATCGCTTCAATCTGGGCAGTGCACTTATGGATACGAACTGGCTCAAAGACAACCAGAAAATACGCATATTGGATACACTGTGTACCTTGAGAGAAGCGAGCAAATCACAAGGCGCGTTCGCAAAACAGATCGGGGGCGAAGAATGGCTGAGAATAGAGGCAGCTCTAGCCGACACATTTACCAGTGTGATTAAAAAAGCCCAAAATGGCATCAAACCAAACAGCGAGTCTTTGGAAAGAGAACTCCTGGCAAATACACTGTCCCAAATTTCAGGTAACAAAGCTGCCGGACCAGGTCCACTCTCGAAAGAACAAAATTCAAAAAGTGTCTTAAACGCATCTCGCGACATCCTCGAGCATCTCGGATATACAGAACAAAAAATTGACCAAGTAATTGCGTCCGTCAAAAAAACAATTCAGAAAAAACCAAGCATCTCAATTGCCGATAGACTCTCAATTAAAGATTCAACGCCATCGATTGCTGAACAAGGCATCATTCGCGCACAGCAGGATGTATGGTCAAAGAACCCGTTGGCAAAGATATGGGAACGTTTAGAGGAGTCCAAGTTCGTAAAAAGTGATAAATATCCACTCAAGATCTGGAGAGACGAATTTAGCGAAGCACGATTTGAATTTTGGGACGACCGAAAAAAAATCGTCTGCAGCATAAAAGACAAACAGGATATTATCGATATCCACAGGAATGCGCACGAGCAAATCGAGATAGCAAGCCGATACAATGTTCGAAGTTCAAAGACCGATCCGCCGGATACACGAACAGAGAGACGATTCTTTTTCTACGACGAGGCTGGTAAACCGACGTCAATAAGCTCATCAATATTTGGAAAGTTGCATTGCAGACACGGCAAATACTGGTACCAACAATTGGACGACGGCCCATCAGGTCAAAAAGCGCGCTTCCTTTTCAAAGGAGAATTGATCGTAGATGGGAACGGAGACTTCAGAGTATTTCCTGAATCGGAAGAGCATGTCATAAGGTTTGGACTTGATGGGTCTAAAGAGATACATCATAAGAACGGTCGAGTTGAATATCGCTCAGCAGACCTCGAAACCGAAAGGAGCCGACTAACAGCTAGGATAAAGGATCAACTCAATGTAAATCGGTTCGAGAGATGGAACTCACTTTTATCCGATTATGAACATGTTGCCAGCAAGAACTTGGACCAACAAGCACTATTTTTCCAACAACTAAATAGATTGCTATCAGCTGCAGAGCAGAATCCTATATTGCCGCGACAGGAACGAACTGATCTCGCGGAGCAAGTTCTCAACCATGCCGCCTTACCTACCACCATAGATCAAGGTAGCAACCGGACATGCACCGTCGCTACTTTAGAAAATAGACTCTACACAAGAGTTCCGGAGGCCGCAGCACGAATTGTTGCAGACGTAGCGTCGTCAGGAGAATACACCACCCGTAGTGGTATAAAAGTCAGACTACCTCTTTCAGCTACAGGCATTCACCCGGATTTTCAAGCGCGTTCTAGTCTGCGTAAACAGCAGGATCCCTTTTCAGAAGTAAAGGTTGATGGAGGCAGAGACTGGGCAAGCCAGTTAGTCCAGACAATCCTGGCAAAGATTCCACAAACTAAAAAAAGTGAGCTGGTTTCTAACGGTGTAGCAATCGAGGCGGAAAGAATTCAATACAATAGCAACAACGAGTTGATTGGCATAACTCGAAGATACGGGCTGGTCAAACCCATTTATGATGCCGCTGGCAAGCCACTGCACGCGGCAACACCAAATACCGCTGTGTTCACAAGTAAGGGTCCCTACTTACAAGAAATCGATCCATCTAGTCTGGTCTATAACGAATATGGAGAAGTCAGCGGCTTTTTGGAACGCCCAACAATAGACCTCATTCCTGTATACGACAAATTTGGAAACAAGGCACTCTGCCTTGACTTAGGAGAGCACTACTTCGACCAGACCGGAAAAAATATTTTGTATTTTACACAGCCAGGAGAACTGAATTACGAAAAGATCATCACGGGCGCCACATCTGGAGAGAAAGAACAGATCACTCTTAACTTCTTAGGTAGAAAAATACACCTAAAGGAAGAGCTTGGACAAGAAATTCAAGACATGGATAGCCCTTGTCTTAATGGGTTCAAGCTAAGAAGCATTGAGGAAGAAGTGACCTCTCCGGCAAAAAATCCCTATGCGATAAGGCGCGGAAAACAGTTCAGAGAATCGTGGAAAGGCATCTTTGTTTCGTCAGTCGAAGAATTCGAAAGAGCGTTATTAAAACTAAGTGCGGACGAAAACTATCCAGGAGTCTTAGCCGTGCACACCAGCAAAGAGCCATGGAGAGATGGGCAAAGTCATGGAAATCATGCTGTCAACATTCACAGTTACGATCCCCGCAGCAAAACAGCACGTCTAAGTAACCAATGGGGCAGTAAGTATGATTTCATGGACAAAGGAGTATCATTACAAACTATCTTCGATTCGCTGTTGGATTGATGTGACGGGAAGGAGTTGTGATGAAGCTGCCCGAGCAAAGCGCGATCAAAAGTATTGATCTCACAGGATGGGAACGAGACCCTGATACACATGTTGATGGTAGAGCACTCAATTTTCATCTTCCAGAAGCCAGCAAGGTGCAACTGATTTTTCATTACCGCGACAGATCACTCGATGCAGATTCACAGCGGAGTTTCGCGAAGCTGCTAAGCAAACCTGCTCATGAGCTGACATTGCAAGAGCGGGAAGAGATCGAAATGGTGCTCAGGTACGTGTCCGAGCCGGAATACTTTGGCTTTAGTAATATTCGTACAGAGACGCTTAATGGCAAAATGGTCTTGCTCATAGAAGGTATCTGGAAAAAGAGCCGCTTGAGCACCTACGGGATTTTTGTTAGCACCGATGCAAATGCAAGCGCGGTGGAGGAAATTCACTTTGTCGCACCACACACTACATTCCAGCAGTTCAGTGCTAAAGCAAAACAAGCTTTCAATTCAATAACTTGGAAATAGCCCAGACGAAAATCGATCATGGCAAATAGAAAAGTCGTTTCAAGAGGTCGTTCCTCTTATGATGACATCCACTCTAGCGGCTCAAGCTCTGACCCGATACACTATGAGGCTGAACTGTTAGGTGATCCATGAAAACTCAAAAATTTAGACACACAACATTGTTTGCACTAACCAGGATTGTTGTGGCTTGCTTACTTCCCATTTTGTTCGTGACGTTTACAGCGCAAGCAACCCAGGGGCAAAAAAACAATTTTAACCCTGGTGATTCGGTTGAAATTGATCCGACTGGTATGGGGGCTTGGGAGAAGGGCGTAGTGGTGCCATTCCGGCCCGGAGATCGAATGGACGGTTATACAGTTAGAGTAAAAGTTGATCACTACACACTTTATCCAGATGGCATGCTAGTTCAGATCGAGCACATGCGGGCAGCCGCGCCCGCGCCACAAGGTGCTGCCAATCCCGTCCAAAACGCACAACAGGGACAGCCGCCAGCTCCGGTTCAGAGAGCAAATCCACCTCAACATGTAAATCACCAAGCAGCTGGCGGTGGCAACTTTGCACCGGGTGAGCGCGTGCAAGTCGACAAAGCGGCCATTAACTCATGGGAGCACGGCGTCATAGTGCCGTATCTTCCTGGAGACACGTTTCGAGATGAAATGGTTCGTGTCAAGGTCGACGGTTACACCCTTTATCCACAGGGCATGCTGATTCCGAAGAAGCGCGTCAAACCCTCAAACGAGCCACTGCCGGCAGTGGCAAATGCACAAGCACCGGACGCCCCATGGCAACCCGCAAACCCGGCGCCGCCAGCACAGCCCATTAACCAGGTACCACAAGCGCAGCCTAATCCAGTGCGTCCACCAGCTGCTGGTCCAGGACACGCTCCCGGCAGAGGTGGATTTAAAACTGGCGACAGAGTCGAAGCAGATAAAGCTGGAATAAATTCGTGGGAGCCAGGCACCATTATGGATTTCCTGCCTAACGACCAACCAGACGGCACCTGGTACCGTGTGAAGCTGGACGCGTCGGCAGGCACACTTCCGTTTGGACTATACATTACGAAAGAACGAGTTCGTCCGGGCGGCGGTAATCGAGTCGTTGCAACTCACAACGTCGGCGCCCGTGTCAAAGTGTGGGTGAACCATGACTGGAGTGACGCCACGATCATGAAAGTAGGCACAGGCATTCACCGCGATCAGTATTTTGTTCACTACGACGGTGATCCGATCGGCGATGAATGGGTAGAAGTCTCACGCATTCAGTAGGGCGCAGGCAAGACTAAGGACGAAGCTGAAACGACGCATTGAGCATGGCGCAGAGCTGGTGCGTGCCACGAACACCAGCAGCATTTGTGGACACCCTGTAAAGTGGCCACAAATAATAAGCCAAAACGAACCGATAATGGCCTATTGTTTGTGGCCACCCTGCAAAGTGGCCACAAATAATAAGCCAAAACGAACCGATAATGGCCTCATATTTGTGGCCACCCTGCAAAGTGTCCACAAATAATAAGCCAAAGCGAACAGATAATGGCCTCATATTTGTGGCCACCCTGCAAAGTAGCCACAAATAATAAGCCAAAACGAACCGATAATGGCCTCATATTTGTGGCCACCCTGCAAAGTGGCCACAAATAATAAGCCAAAACGAACCGATAATGGCCTCATATTTGTGGCCACCC